>NZ_BAAHYD010000001.1:0-1081118 GCF_054657735.1 Dysgonomonas termitidis
GGAATGAACCGGCGGGGCGCATCCCCCGGCGGGGACGCCTGTGCCTCTACTGCGGCGGGCTTGTCATCCTCCCCGAAGGCCTGGAAGCAGAAAATCATCAACCCGAAAACCAATAAGGGGTAGATGATATAAATCAGTATCCTGATAATTTTAACCATACTTATTCTGTTTTTATGGTTCGAGTATTTAATCAGCCAATCAGCTAATCAAAGCAGCCAATTAACTAATTTCAATATCAGCAGTAGCTTTATTTTATACATACCTGCTAACACGGTTAATAACTGCCGGGCAAATGCAGGCTTCCGGAGATAGAGTATATGAGATCATGAATCACAAATAAGAAGCCTGCCAGCCCAAACTAAATGAACAAGTAATAATAACGTTTTATGTGTAGACAGTTAATTGTCATATACTCCACCATTACCGGAATTCCATTCTGCAAATCCTCCTCTTTACATACCCGTTTATATTCATTCCTGACACGTACCAAGTGAGGGCATCTGTTTACTCAACGCATATAAACCCATACAAAATTAGGCGTTAATATTCTATAAACCGTTACCCGTTTTTGCCCACTTATTAGCCATTTTGTACCATCACATCGGTTTTAGTGGCTGGAAACGCGCAAAGCATAGGGGTGTCGTTACATCTTCGTGCGGGGTTGCAGCCAGCTACCTGCATGAACCGGCCTTTTTTTCTTTTCTATAGGGTAGCGTTGCGTGTCTGTTGCACAACTAATTTTAGATAATTATTAAAACCATACTATTTATGAAACAAGCATTAAAAAAAACCGGAAATTATTATTCAAGCGGAAAAAATTATAAAAAAGATACTCATATTCATCAAGAAAGGCACGAGTGCGTTTATAACACAGATTTTTCAGCCACATACGAGCCTCCTTAAAGCCGGGGGAGAAGATGTACGACAATAATTTCTTGATATTATAAGCCATTGAAGCTAATAAGACATGTTTATTGGCAAGCTTTATACCTTTTGTATATACTTTTTTCATTCCCCGGTAATGAAGCAGAGTCCCTAAAACAGGCTCAACGGTAGATGAACGCAGTTTTATCATTCGCTTGCCTATAGGAGTATGAATACGTTGATACATTCGATCATAGTAAGCTTTGTCTATGGTATCTTCTAAATGTTTGAAGTTTTTTTTACCAAGACACGCTGCTTTAAGCGAACAGTCTTTACAATCTTTGCCGGAAGATTCATAGATTCTGGTCCGGGTATTATCCCGGTGATCGGTGCGTATATACTTAAAGGGGAGCTTTACGCCTTTATAGCATTGGTAATAATTTTCTTTCGGATGAAAAGTGAAATTCGTCCTTTTAGGAAGATAGTTTCCCATGCAGGGTATATACCCTTGAATGTTGAGATCTTCTAAATGTCTGAGAGAACGTCCACTGCTATAGTTTGTATCCGCCAATACCTGGGAAATGGTTATACCCATTGGATATAAATTAGTTCTTGCCTGAGCTAAGATATCAGGTAAACAAAGTGAATCCCGTTTGTCTGCAAGGCTTGCCAAAGCACCGCAAATAACATGGGAACTCGTATCTACACTTATTTGTGCAAGATAGTTGAGATTTAGCGCTTTGTGTGGCTTCCTGGATAACCGTGCTTGCGGATCTGTTGAACTGCATCGCTTTTTATTTTGGCCATGCCTGGGATTTGATGGCTTGATAGAGGAATTATTGAACTGAGGCCCTGATTTATGCTCTTGTTCATTAGCACATAGATCCTGATAATACATAGAGCTTGTGACCTTTAATTGAACTTCTTTATCGACAAGACTTTCCATAGAGGCATTCGCTTTAACAAAAGCACTATCAATTGCTTGAGAACGACCCTCAACCATTCCTGCTTCAAAGCAGAGGTAGAGTATATGAGCGAAAACATCAAGAAATAAGTCTTCACCATAGAGTTGACGTGTACGGCTTAGTGTACTATGCCAAGGCAAAGGTTCATCGACATTGTAGTTTAAGAAGTAAAGCATATCCATACGCATACTGGCATGTTCGATGATTTTTCTGTCAGAGCTTAGGTTTTCTATATAGTAATAGTTCGGGTAACCGCGTCTTGCAAAGCCGTACGCGAGTTCTTACCTTTGAGGAAAAAACCTATGGAAACGAACGATTATGTGCGAGGAGTGGCGTTGAGCGAAGCCGAAGGCTTTGCCTTGATAGAAAGTTTTTATACAAGTAGACGGGGAGCCGAAGCGTGGTATAGAGGCTTGGGCATGTCCAAGCACACATTCTATAAGTGGAAGCACCGCTACGACGCCATTCACGCAGAGGGAGCACCGTCGGAGCCGGCAGCAGAACCGGAGCCCTGCCGCCTGGTCCCTGTCAGGATAGTAGATACGCCCTCCGGCGAAGTTGTCCGGGGTATAGAGGTGCGCTACCCGAACGGGGTGGTACTGGCCCTTCCGGCTGAGCCGGGCATCGGAATGGGCCAGCTGGCCGAACTGCTAAAACTCAAAGTCTGATGTTCAGCCTGGGAGAAACGGATAAGTATTACTTATATTCGAGTGCCTGCGACATGCGCAAAGGCTTTGACACGCTGTCGGGAATCGTCGCCTCTGTTATGCGGCATGACCCGGCCAGCGGCGAAGTTTTTATCTTTCTTAGTCGCAGCCGGCGAACGCTGAAATTGCTACATTGGGAAAGCGGGGGTTACGTTATCTATCACAAGAGGCTGGAGAAAGGACAGTTCAGCCGCCCTCATTATGATGAAAAGACAGGTTGTTACCGCTTAAAGTGGGTTGAACTGGTGATGATGACCGACGGTATCAGCCTGGAAAAAGTAGTGTACAAAAAAAGATACGAAAAACCCGTCGAAACCTTATAAATAAAAGGATTAACGCTTGTATATCCGGTAAAAAATGTGTATCTTTCATACATGGAAAAGATACGGGAACTGGAAGAATTATTAGCCGAATCCAAGCTTGTTATACAGGAGTTGGAGTCGAGGAACATTTCCCTGGAATCCAAACTAAGCAAACTTACCGACGAACTCCTTTATCTTCGCCGGGCCATGTTCGGACGTTCGTCTGAACGCTATGTAAAGGAAGATCCCAACCAGCTGAGCCTGGCCTTCGAGGGTGTTGACAGCCTGCCGGAAGAAGAAAAGGCGCTGGTTGAAGAGTTGCGTCAAACCATTACTTACGAACGTGAGGCCAGAAAGGAAAATTCCTCTAAACCGGTACGCCAGGAACTGCCAGCCGGATTGGAACGTAAAGAAGAAATCATAGAACCCGATCCGATACCCGCAGGAAGTACCTGCATCGGTCAGGAAGTGACAGAGATACTGGAATATACACCGGGAACATTGTATGTGCGCAGGATTATCCGCAAGAAATATGCCTTGGCCGGCCATCAGGGCGTGGTTATAGCGGAACTTCCGTCCCTGCCGCTGCCAAAGAGTAACGCAGGAGCGTCGCTGCTGGCACACCTGCAGGTAAGCAAATACCAGGATCACCTTCCCTATTACCGTCAGATCGACATCTTCAGCCGGCAAGGCATAAAACTGGCCGCTTCTACCGTTAACGGCTGGAATGCCGGTTCAGCCTGCCTGCTGGAACTCTTATACCTCGAACTCAGGAAACAGGTGCTGGCATCGGATTACATCCAGATGGATGAAACCTTCATACCGGTAGTGGACAGGGACAAGCCCGGTGCAACCCGTAAAGGCTACCACTGGATCGTCAAGGCGCCGGAAGAGCGGAAGCTTTTCTTCCATTACGACCACGGCTCGAGAGGGCAGAAAGTGGTGATAGAACTGCTGAAAAACTTTAAGGGAGCCGTCCAAAGCGACGCATACGCCGCCTACGGGATATATGAGAACAAGAAGGATGTCTTGTTGCTGGGCTGCTGGGACCATGCCCGCAGACGATTTGAGCAAGCCCTCAAAAATGACCCCGCCCGGTCATCCTTTGCCATGGATCAAATACAGTTGCTTTACCGGTTGGAGAGGCAGTTCAGGGAAACCTGTCATGTTCCCGATCAAATTGCTGTGGAGCGTAAGGCCAAAGCCTATCCCATCCTCAAGGCTTTCGAGCGCTGGCTGCTGGATGAGTATCCGAAGGTATTGCCGCAGTCCCTCATTGGAAAGGCAATCGCTTATACCTACAATATTTATCCCCGCCTGGTGCGCTATGTCATCGACGGAAGATATCAGATATCCAATATCGGTGCCGAGAATGGCCTTAGAGGCCTGGCCGTAGGCAGGAAAAACTATATGTTCTGCGGCAGCCATCAGGCTGCTTACCATGCCGCTATCATTTACTCCCTGCTGGGTACATGCAGGCTGCATGGCGTGAATCCCGAAGCCTGGCTTACGGATGTCCTGAACCGGTTACCTGATACCAAAACGGAAGACCTGCATCTGTTGCTGCCCGGAGCCTGGCTGCCGACGGGCCAACATTAATATAAATCCCTCAAGGGCGGCGATGTTCGCCGTCTGCCACACGAATAAAGTAGAGCCGGACGGTCATGTGACCGGACGGCTCTGTCTATTTTGTATGGATAAGCCCGAGGCTGCTGGCACCTGGATCTATGGACGCAATTCCCCGAACTATTACTCTATATAGCCAATAAGCATGAGTTTAAAGAAGACTTCCGGATCAATACTGGCTTGTCCTTCCCGCCCATAATAAGGCAGAGCCTTTTTACGGAGAAAGGATAAATCAAGCGTATTCTTTAAACGGCGATAAAAATTATTATCTGGTACCCGATCTGACAATCTGAAGACTAGAAAGAGTTTTTCTTCGTAGTGTTTTTTACCTAGCATAATGATTGAATTTATTCATGTAATATACTAATAATTAACCGTATAATCAATTTTTATTAATACTTATTTCTTTCTTTTTTAGTTGTGCAACAGACACGTTGCGCTACCCTATAGGGTGGTGGTGCCCCGCTGGCGCGGATTAAGGTGCTATATGCTCCATTTTATTGTTATCAGGTACCGTTTACGGATTCCTGACGGTAATCGTCACACCCGTCAGGCATTTTTTACCCGCCGCGCTCCCATTAGTTAAGTAAAAGCCAAAATTGTAGCCGGAGTTCCATGCGTTGTCGACTGGTGTTGTACCCATGTAAATTGCATCGGTCGCCCCCCCGTTGATCCAGTAGCTAAGGTACGTGTTCGGTGTCATGTAATAATCTCGGGAGCTCGCCGGTAAAGAACTTGATGTCATCACCGTCGCACAACTGGCAAGCGAGGTCACGTTACCAGAGCTCGTGGTAAACGCGGCATTATACTTTGGGCACCAAATACTGATAGACATGTCTCCGGTAGGGGTAAATTTGGCCGTTGTAAGGCAAGGACCTTTTGCAGGCACATCTACTTCCTCACCACGCTTTACAGTCAGTGTAGGATAATTGCTATTAAAATCCGCCGCGGTGTAGCCAGTTGATCCCGTCGTCTGTGTAAAAGTAATCGTATACGGCGATAACCATCTTGCCTCATAAGTGTTAGTGGCGTTTTCGTCAATTGTAACTTCCGGTTCACGTGGGTCACCCGTTACCTTTTGGCCGGTTTGAACGTTGTACCAGCCGTCCCAGAGGTACTTTTCGCTATCGGTGGTGGCGGGCAGGGTGATTACATCTCCATCGTCATAGTAGCCGCTTTTGTCCGGTATAAAAGAGCCGCCGGGCTCCGGATTGCGCGTCAGAGTTAATTTTGGTTTACCGTCACGACATGCGTCAGGTTACCGGCCGTAATTTTGATTTTACCGGTGCGCACTGCTCCGGTATTAGCAGTAACCTGAATCCCTAACGTGGTTTTTGTGTTAGCGGTCACCGGCCCCCCTGTGACAGAAAGCCAGCCGCCGGTAGCAGGCGTTACACCGTCTGCTTCGAAACATGCATATGTCGCCCCGTCGGTATAATCCGTGAAAACTTCAAGGGTACTGTTGCCGGCGCTTCCGGAAAGATTAAATTCTCCGGTGGAGACGCCCAGCATATAGTTATTATTAAAAACAATGTCCGTGATTGCCGATTCATCGTATTCTATAATCTTTACCGTATTGACGGGCGCCGAGTTGAAGGCTGCCTCTGCTGTCGCCTCCCCTGAACCGAGCATGTCTGTTATCTGTACGGTGTACTTGTGGTTGCGCAACAGGTCGAGGTAAGTGGTCGCCCCGGCTGCCGTATTGGCGAAATCGACACGGTAGAAGGTTTCCGTTCCATCCGACCCGTATATACCGCCTATGACCAGGCAGGTATTGGCCGCCGCACCGGTAGCGCTTCCTTTCGCCGCTTCAAAGGTATAGATTTCGTTGATGCAGGAGATATCCGTTGTTGTTATGGAAGTTCCGTTATAGACCAGAGGCCCCGTTTGTTTCTGCGCGGATGCCGGAACCGTAGGTGCGGTCGCAACACCGTTGCCCCAGTTTACTGCGTCCGGAGCGACATATCCCTGATTGTTATAATTATAGAGCCGCACGCTTTTCAATGCGAATTTGGTCTGGGCTGTTGTACCCAGGGTCACATCTATCTTGGAGACCATGCGTATAAGGTTTACCGTTTGGTTGGCTGTCGGCGAGCCGACTGTCAGGGTCGCGATCTCGCCCCACATCGGTATCTTTGTAAAACTGCCCGAAGTGTCCCATTTGCCTGTATTGGTCAACTTTAATTGTTGCATAACCGTTGCCTTGGTATCCCCTTGGTTGATGCTACCCAACGCGGCGCTGACAATCTGGCTACTGTTGGCCAGGATGACCATGTCATAGGTGCCTACCGGAATTTTGGCCGTAAAGGTTTTTTGCGCGCTGTTAGCGCCGTCCGTTATATTATTGATATAGATAGGCTGGTAGGTATAATAGCCCGAACTATTAAACAGCAGCAGGACGATATTATCCACCGCGTTCTCGTCAACTTCGGTCAAAGCCTTGGTCTTGGGCGCGGAAGCTCCCGGCACCCGGATGGAAAAGCTGACCAGTTGCTCATCGCCCTGAACCGCCGTATTCCCTTCCCGCTCATCGATGCAACCGGTTACCTCGAACAGTTGAACGACAAGCAATAATATGTATAATACCTTTATTTTCATATATTGTTATTTTATCTAATATGCTGTTACTGTTTAAAATACTTTATGTCAGACCTTTTTTTGTTTTCTATAGGGCAGCATAGCGCTACCCTGTGTTGTTGTTCCCACACCCTGCCGTTACAGCCCCCCCCGCTGGCGCGGACATCTTGTCCGTGTCTTGTTCAAAGAGCAATTGCATTATGCTGCGCAACGCACAGGCCTGGTGGCCGTTTTTTAGTCTGGTCATATATAACAGGAGTCTTCCCATCAGCCCCATCATCTGGCGACGACTGCTATACTCTTAGCGCACAACCGTAGGGCGTTACCATTGCTTGCAGAGCCCGCTTGCCACCCCCCTCCGGGTATTCCTAATGGGTTCCATACACCCGCCGTTGAGCCCGACCAAGTCCACCAATATGCGTAAAATCGATTGGTCCCCCCCCCAGACCAGAAAGTCGTGTTTCCGTATGGCCAATAAACATCTATACTATTCGTCCCCACTAATCCACTGGCCATGGTACCAGCGGTCTTGCAATCATTGAGGTTTCTTGCGGTGTCATCGATAGTAGTTATAACAACGACACTCTTAGGGCAGTAAATTTTATATGTCGCGTCAGCGGTCGCTGTATAGGTTTGTTCTGCCCCCAGGCATAGACCGTCTGTTGTTATTGTATAGGTGGCCCCACGTCTCAGAACAGAATTCCCAGCTATTCCATTCACCAAACCATTACCGCTACCTGTGCCAGTCCTCTCTATGGTTATGGTCACCGGTGCGTACCATTTAGCCGTGTAGTTGTTTTCACCTTCAGCACCCACGATCACAGTCGGCGTTTTGCTGCCGCCTTCCAGTCGGGTACTACCGTTTTTGTACCAGCCGTCCCATGCATAGAGTCCGTTGTCCGTGGGTTCCGGCAGAGAGACAGGTGACCCATAATCATAGAGATCAGTCAGGTCTGTGAAATCGCCATCGGTGGTTTCCGGATTTTTTGTCAGTGTAAAGCCGTACTGCGCAACGGCCTGAGTAACCGTCACGACATGCGTCAGGTTCCCGGCCGTAATTTTGATCTTACGGGTGCGCACTGCTCCGGTATTAGCAGTAACCTGAATCCCTAACGTGGTTTTTGTGTTAGCGGTCACCGGCCCCCCTGTGACAGAAAGCCAGCCGCCGGTAGCAGGCGTTACACCGTCTGCTTCGAAACATGCATATGTCGCCCCGTCGGTATAATCCGTGAAAACTTCAAGGGTACTGTTGCCGGCGCTTCCGGAAAAATTAAATTCTCCGGAGGAGACAGTCAAACGATATTGTCCGCCGGCGTCGAATTCATCGAGCCCGCCATCGTTCCATGCGGTAATAGTCGCGGTTATATCGGCCGGCCGGGAGTTAAAAGCATTTTCAGGTGTTGACAGTCCGCTATCTTTCACATCAGCGATTGTCACGGTATAGTGATGGTTGCGCAACAGGTCGAGGTAAGTGGTCGCCCCTTCTACCGTATTGGCGAAGTCGACACGGTAGAAGGTTTCCACTCCATCCGACCCGTATATACCGCCTATGACCAGGCAGGTATTGGCCGCCGCACCGGTAGCGCTTCCTTTCGCCGCTTCAAAGGTATAGATTTCATTGATGCAGGATATATCCGTTGTTGTTATGGAAATTCCGTCATAGAGCAGCGGGTTGTCTACCGCAGGCGACGGTTTTTGCGCTGATGCCGGAACCGTAGGCGCGGTCACAATATTGCTTACGCTGCTCCAGTTGTTATCAGTATCCGGGGCGACATAGCCCTGATTGTTATAATTATAGAGCCGCACGCTTTTCAACGCGAATTTGGTTTGGGCTGTTGCACTCAGGGTCACATCTATCTTGGAGACCATGCGTACAAGGGTTACCGATTGGCCGGGAGTAGACTCGCCGACTGTCAGGTTCGCGATTTCGCCCCACATCGGTATCTTCTTATAACCTGCGTCCGCAGGATCACTGTTCCATTTGTCGGCATTGGTCAACTTTAATTGTTGCATAACCGTTGCCTTGGTATCCCCCTGGTTGATGCTACCCAACGCAGCGCTGACAATCTGGCTGCTGTTGGCCAGGACGACCATGTTGTAGGTTCCTACCGGAACTTTGGCTGTAAAGGTTTTTATCGCGCTGTTACCGGGGGTGGTCGTTACATTATTGATATAGATGGGCTGGTAGGTATAATAGCCCGAACTATTAAACAGCAGCAGGACGATATTAGCCACCTCGTTCTCGTCGTCCCCGGTCAAAGCCTTGGTTTTGGGTGCGGCAGCTCCCGGCACCCGGATGGAAAAGCTGACCAGTTGTTCATCGCCCTGACCCGCCGTATTCCCTTCCCGCTCGTCAATGCAACCGGTTAACGCGAACAGGTAAATGACCAGCAAGAGTATATATAAACACTTTGTTTTCATATATTGTTATTTTATATGGTCTTTTCTTATCTTAAAATTCCGGGCTTACGGGTTTGCTGTCCCATCCCGGCAGGGTAACTTCTACCGATACGGACTTAAATTCTATCTGTATCGGGATAAACAGGCCGTCCGTACCCGTTACGGTTATATTGTTATCCGCGATAAAATCTTTCAAGCTGACCGTCGCGACAGTACTGCCGTCGGATTGTTTCTTTATATATAATAGTATGGGTGTATTTTCATTAAAAAGGGGAGTATAAAACTCCGAATAGGCCATATTCTGGCTTTCGATAACGGTATTTGCCGCTGTTTTTTTGTATGAGATACCTGTGCCGTATGTTTGCATGTTAAAGTTATAGTGAGCCGGTATATCCGTCAGCACGATGGTTGGGGGCAAAGCCGCTCCCTGGGCGGATGTATCCGTAAATCCTTTTACATAAACGCCTATGGTGATGTGTGCGCTGCGAAAAGGGATAACGGCTGTTTGCGAACCGCTTTCAGGCACGGTTACATAAAATGGCTGTGGCTGCGAATCCTGTGACGGCGCGGGCGCGTAATACAGCGGGTCGCTGTCGCTTGCCGTGTTTGTTGCCTTGTCGAGGCTTGAATTACTCAGGAAGGCGTCACTGAACAGGTTATTGCCCGGGCTTGCTCCTTCATAAAGGGTGTTAGCTGTCGCATTGGCCCAGCATACAATGCGGTAAGTACCGGGTTCCAGCCTCAGTTCGGTACCCGCAAAAAGGGATAAGGCGTTTTCATCGAGGGTTATCCTTTTTACAAGGCGATCCCCGCTGTCGAAGATAAAAACATCCGTATACCTGACTTTATCAGTAAAAATATCTAAGCCGTTTTCATCTGTATAGCGGAATTCCAGACGTAAATTGCTGTTATCATCTATCTCCGGACAATATTCCGAATCTTCACCGATGCAACTGTTTAATAATGCAAAGGCTAAAAGTATGAACAGGCTTATATAGGGTTTCATAATAGTTATAATCCTTTATTAGTAAAAAGTATTCGAAAAAGCTATAGCATCCCTGCTTAGTGGATATCCGGGGGATAAAGATGCCGTTGCCGGACTCCTATCCACTAAGCGGGGAAAGTTATATGTTATTAAAATTCAGGGGCTAGAGGAACTGCTTCCCAAGCAACTACATTTACAGTTACCGTTACATTTATGGCGTCAACATTCGGAACAGGAGCCAAGTCTTCCGGTTCAATTGCATTTACTGTCAGAGAGACTTTATACACCTTGCCGGCACTGATTTCAGTTAGAAGAGCACCGCCCCCAGCAGGCCTAAATCCTTTGATTGTAATATATTGAGGATCCGCAAAAACGGCGCCGGGAGTAGAATTTAAGGTTGTTGTTATATTCTTTAAACGGATAACGATTATCGGAACGGCTGAACCTCCGTCGAGGGTAGATGCCGCGAACAGGTTATATCCCCAAACGTTGGAGCCAGCCGGCTTGGCAACCTTCGATACAGCATTATAACCAGTGCCTCCATTGTCGTCAAATGTAACTCCACGGTCGGAGATAGGATATATCGCTCCTCCTACAGCAAATTTTGCCGGATCTGTACCATTTTCAATTTTAGAGTAGGTTCCTGTTGTTCCGCCAATCGAACCTACTTTATCGAAATTATCAATGAAGATACCGTCTACGGTGAACCCTGTGATGTCGCCTGTAACAGTAATATCGCTTAATTCAATACGGGCGATGGTCGGGTTAAGTTCTACATCACACGTATAATCAGGAGCCACCGGAGCAGGAACTAAGTTTGCTGTTCCATATAAATTACATGAGGCTGTAGTGACTTGCGATGCTATACCGATAGTCAGAGCTTTCACTGTATTTATAGATCCGCTTGTCGGCATGGTAAGCGTCGCGCCATTTTGATCGACAGCAGGAACATTTCCAAATACATGCGCGGCGGTTACGCTTCCCGGAATACCTGAGATTGTCACTCCGGGAGCTGATGCTTCTGCTATACTGATTTTACCATTCGGTAAGTCCGAAGAAGCATCAGTAGTCAATTGATATCTTTCAATAATAGTTCCACCACTGTTGACGAAGTATAAATAACCGCTGCTCAATGTAGCCTTTGTTCCGTCTGCTACCGCAACGCCTTCCGATTTGGCAATAGCTTCCTTGTCCAGTTTGAAGAATAAACTTTTCTTCTCTCCGTTATCGGTGTTATCTTTCGCATCGTCATTCGAGCAACTGCTGAATCCTAATAAAAGGGCGACAGTTAATGCGCTTAAAAATTTAAATTTTGTTTTCATTTTTTACTTGTTTTTAAAATTAAGAATACTAATAAAGAATATAATTACTATCTGTTTTTATACCGTTCCATTTTCTTGTTATCGGCCCGTTTGGCCGCCACTTCCTCCAGATTGCGGACCGCTTCCTTGCTGCCGGCTGTTTTTGCCCGGTTAAACAGGGCTTCGGCCTGATCGAGTTCCCCGGTCAGCAGGCGTATTACGCCCAGGTTGTTCAGTACGGCCGGATTGTTGCCACCGGGGGCTGAGCCGGCTGCCTTGTCCAACAGGCGCCCGGCGGTATTCAACTCCCCGTTTTCAATCAGGAGCGCCGCCGCATTGACGTTTGCCGTCACATCATCGGGATAGTATTTGGGGATCACTCCGGTCATGATATCCGTATAGTCTTTCGTGCCTTTGCCGTAACTTTGAGCCAGGTTGTAAAGCTCCAGTTGTGACAGGTCTTCCGGTTTCCGGCTAAACAGCGATTTGCTTTCTTCGGCAGTGTAATCCCTGACCGTAAAGTCGATCCGGTATTCCACCCTGCGCAGTTCGGGGAACATCTCCCGGAGCATCCGGCGGTAGGGTGCACCGTTCGCCAGGCGCATCAAAGCCTTTTCGCGTTCGTCCATTACTTCCGTGGTGGCAATAATTTCCAATATCTTGTCCTTGTATTCCATATTGGAGGCCTGTACCTGTACGGCAAGGCTGTCCCAATCTTCGGCTACATGGCTTACCTTGAAAAGACCCTCGTCGAATCCAAATTTAGTTTTCAGGTAATCCTTTAGCGCCAGCGACCGTTCTTTCGATAAACGCTCGTTGGTGGTGTACAATCCGTCGGGGGAAGCATAGCCTTCGATAAACAGGCCGGTGATGCCCGCATCGGGATTGTCCTTTACATCCGAGACGGCTTCGTTGATCTTGGCCAGCTCCGCAGGATTCCGGCGGAAACCGGGGTTAATGACCGACCTGCCTGCCTGGAAGTCCAGGAAAGCTTTGCCCTGACGCTTGCGCGTCTTGACTTCCCTGCCCGGGGTGAGTAAGGATACTCCGGGGCTGACCTGATAGGGCACACGTGCTTCCAATTCCACCTTATCGCTCAAAATCAGCGCATACAGCCGTGATTCCTGCCTGTTGTATCCCGTAACCTGCTGGTAGAGAACCAGGCGGGCGGAATCCATCCAGGCTTCATAAGGGATTTTCAGCTTATATAGAAGTGTCGTATCGGTGAACTGGCGGATATTTACCTGCATCAAAGGACGATGATAGGCGGACCGCTTATCTGCTCTCGCAAGAGCGAAAGAGCGTTCGTCCAGTTTCCGTCGTTCATCCCCGTCGACCCGGATATAGGGAAAGGTTACTTTTTTGCTGTCCGGATCGCTACCGGTACTCAGTTCGGGAATCAGCAGCATCGATTGACCGCCGGAGACGGCCTGGCCCTGTATGTGTACAGAAAGACTTAATAGCAGGCTGTCGCCTTCCTGTTTCAGCCCGGCGCTTTCAACCGACAGCCGGCCTTTATAGAAATCCTTATTCTGTGCCGGCAGGCTGAGCGCCGCCAACAGGAAAAATACAGCCGGTATATGGGAAATATGGAATCGTTTCATTGTTTTATTTGATTATATAGATTAAGGATATACCTGCCTTGGTAGGCCCGAAATAATGCCTGCTACCGCTCTCGAGCAGCTTACCGCAGGTTTTACACTCATACCTGTCATAATCCGTATATGCATACCCCAGGCCGATGGTAGCTTCAATGTTCCAGCGGGGAGAGAGCATCCATTGGTAACCGTAGGAGATGCCCATCCCGAAAATGTCGCCCCGGTAACGGCCTGTTTCAAGGCCCGGGTATAGGTTCAGCGGCAGCTTGATGGCCCCCACATTGTAATTGGCATAAAGCGCATGTACACCGATGAAATGACTGAAGAACGGTTCGCAGAACCAGTAACGGAGTTCCGGCTGCACCAGTATATGTTTCAGCTTCTTGTTCCCACTATAGGTGAAAGGGTTGTAATTAACCGGTATATCCAGCGTATAACGGTTCTTCAGCCTGACTTCCAGCCCCAGGTTGAAGGTGGTGGTAGCATCGTACAACAAATTTGTTTTGACTGCCAGGCGAGGTGACGACAAAGGCGTATTACCTGCCTCGTCCTGTGCCCATGCGGGGAGCAGGACTAATGTCAGCAGAAAAATAAATATGGATTGTTTCATAAAATAGTCTGTATTATTAATTTGACTTCATCGTTGATTATAGCCTGATGTCTGCCGGTTATTGCCACCCTTTCCATCCACTCATTGTAGTTCAGGAAATACGATAAGGATAGTGGATGGCTATCCTCCCCTTATCTTCAACACCTTTTTATGATTTTTAATATATCTAAATCGGTAGCAAAATTAGGTGTTAATATTCTACAAATCTTTACCCATTTTTACCCATTTATTGACCATTTTGTTTTTATATGCATTTTAACATCATTTTCCATCTGCATATGACAGGACAATGTGCCACAAAAACATCTCCTGATAATGAATAGAAATTGAAAGAGTTTCGCAAGTCCTTACCCGATCAGTCTGAAGTATAAAAACAAAAGGTCTCATAAAGAGACCTTTCCGCCAGTTGTCACTGATTTGAGCCATTCTTATCTACCGGTAGCCCAGCCCTCCGTGCTCAACCATCAATACCTGAAACCGGTAAAATGAACGATAACGAATTCCCTCTCGTCATACTTATCGAGGAACTCCAGGAAGTCGTTACAGGCCAACCCTTCATTGCCGGCTACCGTTTCCACAGCTACGGGTTTCCCTTCGACCAGTATCTTTTGCGATGCCTTGTCGTAGCGGGCACGCTGTGTATGCAGCGTCTTACAGTTGGCGATCGGGTAATAGACCTTGCCTGTCGGCCGGTCTTCCAGATATACGATGCGCAGGCTATAGTTTCCCGTAGCCAGCTTCCGGCAGGCGTCTTCCCAAAAGATAACCCCGCTCTTGAGGGCATGGATCTTCATCGGTGGGAGGATACCCTTGATCTTACTGGCAAAATGTGTGTCTTCCCCATACCTGCTATGCCAGGTAGGAAAAGTATCGGGTACGGAAAGAAGGATCTGCTTTTCCATGCCCAGCAGCCTTCTCAGCTTGTTAAGTAGCATTTTGTGCTTCGTTTTTTGTTTATATTATTTGCTTTTTTCTCTCTTTTTTCGCTGTTTGCTAATGAAAGAATCCTGCGGAAAGCTCCCCGCAGGATAAAACCCTTTTTTGCAATAGGGTCGCTAACATCTAAAAACTACAGTAAGAGCGCATTAACTCCTACCTAAGCCTCCACACAGTCTGAAACTCCCGGGTTTGCTGTCTTTCGTTGCCCGTATATATGATTATAAACGGCATATTTACAGGCTGTTATCACCAAGGCCAGTTTTCGAGGGTGGTGGCAACTCTACAGGGGTAGGAGGCTGCTACCCCTTAAGGTGGACGGCGCGTCTGCTTATTATGGGTTATTGTGTATCTTTCGAACGTTTTGTTTTATCTTATTAGTAAGGTGCTACGCGCCAACCAGCTGATATTGTTGTGGTCGTCGTGGCGTGTATAATCATATGCGCAGAGCCAGCGGTACTGTTCGTACCGCTGAAGGTTACAGGTCCGGTGTAGAGGAACATGCCAGTTATCCCCGTTCTCCCGGTGCTAGAAACGCTATAAGTGCTTACCACTCCTGTCCCAGACACTATCGCGGTGATAGTGCCGCTTAAAGCACTCGTGTTGCTGATTATAGCGCTGGACCCTGCCGCAACTATCTGTCCGGTTATGTCTGAAGACTTAGGCGTCTGCCACGTCGGCGCCGCTCCAGCCCCGGTCGAAGTGAGCACCTGCCCGGCCGTGCTACCCGTACCGATCAATTTTCCTTGCGTAATTGTAGTATTAGCTATGTCTGCGTTTACTATCGAAGCGTCAACTATTTTTGATGAGTTCACACTGTTCGCCGCAAGGTCAGCCAGGGCGACCGTCCCGTCCTGTATTTTAGCACTGTTAACTGCGTTGTTGGCCAGGTCAGCATTAGCGACAGCCCCGTCCACAATCTTAACAGAGGTTACAGAATTGTCAGCCAGCTTTGCAGTGGTCACGGCGTTGTTCGCCAGGTCAACTGTAGCCACAGCCCCGTCAGCTATCTTAGCGCTGGTGACAGCATTGTTGGCAATGGTGGTTGCGTTGCTGTTAGCCGGAGCGGTGACGTCCCCGGTGAGGGCGGCACGCTGAACCTGTGTTCCATTGATGGTGTTCGTTGTCGAGTTCGTCAGGTTCTGTGCATCTGCTGCTGGCGCCCATGCGGTGCCGTTAAACTTAAGCACCTGCCCGTTTGTCGCACCCATGGCGTTCAGGTCGGCTGCCACTATAGATGCATTAACGATTTTCGCGCTATTTACGCTGTTATCAGCCAGATCAGCCAGTGCGACCGTTCCATCCTGTATTTTAGCGCTGTTAACGGCATTGTTGGCCAGGTCAGCGTTAGCGACAGCCCCGTCCACAATCTTAACAGAGGTAACAGAATTGTCAGCCAGCTTTGCTGTGGTCACGGCATTGTTCGCCAGGTCAACTGTAGCTACAGCCGCGTCAGCTATCTTAGCACTATTGACAGCGCCGTCCGCCAGCTTGACAGTTGTTACCCCTGCATCGTTCAGGCTGATCGCGTTAGCTGCCGATACAGCGATGGGAGCGGTTCCGGTATAGGTGGTGTTGGTATCGGTTGCCAATACCCAGGCCGTGCCGTTCCATTTAAGCACCTGCCCGTTGGCTGTCCCGGTTATCAGGCCTATATTGTTGCCGGTTACCGTTACAGGGCTGCTGCCTACATACGCAGTACCACCCGCCCCGGCAAAGGTGACCCATTGGGTGCCGTCCCAGTTGTAAGGGCCGGCGGAGAAGCCGCCTGTAGAGGTCAGGTTATAGACAGTCAATCCGGTAAGCAGTGTCTTGACATCGTCGGATTGGTCGGTTCCGCCGAAAAACAGTGCGACTGAGTTCTCAGCCTCCAGTTGGACACGCGGCAGCACCAGCCCGCCGGTGGTGCTGGTTACATTATTGACGTCGGCAGCCTGGCTCTTTAAATCGAGGATGGCTCCTTTTACAGGCTCCGCATTCGAGCCGATGGTCACTTGTGCGTTGCTGCCGGCTGCCACCAGCAGCCAAATCAGCAATAGGTAAAATTTACGTTTCATATCATATATTTATTAATTATTGTATTATTTCGTTTTCTTTGTTTGTTCCCGGTTAAATAATCACCGGGTTTGTGCCATAAGTTGTTGCAAAGGATTATTGTCCGGCTCCGTCCGCAAGCTGGCTGACACGCAGCCACGTTTCACCGCTCCACACATAGACCCCGGCCGGCAGAGTTTTTTTGCCCTGTCCATCGCTGCTGCCTGTATGATAGACCAGCAGGCCCACCAGCGATTCCTTCTTTTTGGCGAAGTCCGTGTCGGTTTCTTCCGCATAGGGACTCAGGCTTTTGGCGCCGGACAGCTCCAGCTTCGGCAGGATAAGCCCGCCCATGGCATTCAGCGGCAGGGACGCCGTCCGCACTTTTTTTATGCTGTCGCTTTTTTCCCTTGCAGGCTCCTGTGCCTGCGGAAGCCGTTCGCCTTTGACGTCCAACAGGCAGGCGCACCGTGCAGGTGCTATACTGAACAGGCAGGCCAGCAGGGCCAGGATGATTGTAGATAGTCTCTTTATATGCCTCATGATTTTCTGTTGTTTGTTGTTTTAATCCTGTATTATTGCGTTAATGGTATTTGTATGGTTAATAATAAAAGGGGTCGGAGACTATTCCCGCAAGCCGCCAACCCCAGAAGTCCGGGGACAGATTGATAAAACCATCCCGGACTCCTGTAGTGTCGCAAAGCTTGTGTAAAATAGTATCACATTGAAAATATGTAGTTTTGCCCGGTCCGTGCCGGGTGGTTGGGAGTCTTATCCATAGAGGGATATGTAACAGGTTTTGTCCTGTGGTAAGACCTGTAAAAGCAGTCTTGATATAACAATAGGATTGCCGGACTTTTCCCAAGCCTATGACAATCCTATCGAAGACAAAACGCTTATCTGCCTTCACAAACTTAACACTAATTAAATAAAACGCTTCCGGCGCCGGTTGGCCGGCAAACTTTGTGCTGAATCCTAATCTGTATTTCGTAAACATTTCATTGCCTTGTTTGTATTTTTGTAAACCCTGTTGACTGTATAGCCCTTATTACCGGTGGATTATGCCTGCTCCACTATCTTCATCAGCTTTTGTCACATCTGCTCCCGCTTTCATGTATAATAATATATAGTGCCGTTTTTTTACCTGATAATTTTACTGTTGCCTGATGAAAAAGCAGCCGGTGACAACGGTAAGACAAAAGACAATAAGACCTTAAAGCGTCTTTCGCAAGGGACCGTAAGGAGATTGAAGACAAATTTGTGATAAAGACAAATCGTTGCCACCTGCTGCGCCCCTCGTTCAGGGAGAATCTAAACAACCCGCCAGTAGCGGTATCCTATAAAACACTATATGTATTTTCATTCCTGTTTATGTTGACAGCGCCTCTCCCGCCACTGTTCACTAATGTCCGTCCCGCCGTCCGTTCCCCTACGGGTTGGTTTTGAATCTCTTGCCGCATCCCTGTTAGAGGATGCAGGGTCAGACGGCCTGGCGGGCATCGGAAAAGAATTAATGCATGTCCTGTTGTTAATGTTCAAGTATAGAAAGTCTGTTTGCCTCAATATATAAATCTGACACTTAGCAAGTGTCGGTACGATATATATTTTACGCTGGTTACGAATACAAAAGTAGGCGGTTATTTTCTAATATTCGTTACCCGTTTTTGCCCGTTTATGTTCCATTTTATACCCTGGTATTTTTTCACATTAACTAATTGTTTATTCACGGTCTAACCATGCCACGCAGAAGCAATTGAATGTGCATTCTGATGCAAAACCGAATCCGGCGCTTAATTCCGGCAGTCAATGTGTCCGTTAAGGTGTAATAATTCCATATTCGGTTGGTTTTGAGCTTGTTTAATCTATGTTTAATTAAGTTATTTGCCTGTAAGCCTGATTTATGATACGGAGCAACATTGTTTATCAATAAATTAAATGATGTCCGGCCTCCTGTTTTTCTCCTGCCTGGAGATTTGCATGTTTAACAATTTGTGTCAGGAATTATCTTTTATATTTATTTATTGCCTGTTAATTCATTTATATACAATACATTAATATCTTATCCATATATTATCCGACACTTGCTAAGTGTCAGATTTATATATTGAGGCAAACAGACTTTCTATACTTGAACATTAACAACAGGACATGCATTAATTCTTTTCCGATGCCCGCCAGGCCGTCTGACCCTGCATCCTCTAACAGGGATGCGGCAAGAGATTCAAAACCAACCCGTAGGGGAACGGACGGCGGGACGGACATTAGTGAACAGTGGCGGGAGAGGCGCTGTCAACATAAACAGGAATGAAAATACATATAGTGTTTTATAGGATACCGCTACTGGCGGGTTGTTTAGATTCTCCCTGAACGAGGGGCGCAGCAGGTGGCAACGATTTGTCTTTATCACAAATTTGTCTTCAATCTCCTTACGGTCCCTTGCGAAAGACGCTTTAAGGTCTTATTGTCTTTTGTCTTACCGTTGTCACCGGCTGCTTTTTCATCAGGCAACAGTAAAATTATCAGGTAAAAAAACGGCACTATATATTATTATACATGAAAGCGGGAGCAGATGTGACAAAAGCTGATGAAGATAGTGGAGCAGGCATAATCCACCGGTAATAAGGGCTATACAGTCAACAGGGTTTACAAAAATACAAACAAGGCAATGAAATGTTTACGAAATACAGATTAGGATTCAGCACAAAGTTTGCCGGCCAACCGGCGCCGGAAGCGTTTTATTTAATTAGTGTTAAGTTTGTGAAGGCAGATAAGCGTTTTGTCTTCGATAGGATTGTCATAGGCTTGGGAAAAGTCCGGCAATCCTATTGTTATATCAAGACTGCTTTTACAGGTCTTACCACAGGACAAAACCTGTTACATATCCCTCTATGGATAAGACTCCCAACCACCCGGCACGGACCGGGCAAAACTACATATTTTCAATGTGATACTATTTTACACAAGCTTTGCGACACTACAGGAGTCCGGGATGGTTTTATCAATCTGTCCCCGGACTTCTGGGGTTGGCGGCTTGCGGGAATAGTCTCCGACCCCTTTTATTATTAACCATACAAATACCATTAACGCAATAATACAGGATTAAAACAACAAACAACAGAAAATCATGAGGCATATAAAGAGACTATCTACAATCATCCTGGCCCTGCTGGCCTGCCTGTTCAGTATAGCACCTGCACGGTGCGCCTGCCTGTTGGACGTCAAAGGCGAACGGCTTCCGCAGGCACAGGAGCCTGCAAGGGAAAAAAGCGACAGCATAAAAAAAGTGCGGACGGCGTCCCTGCCGCTGAATGCCATGGGCGGGCTTATCCTGCCGAAGCTGGAGCTGTCCGGCGCCAAAAGCCTGAGTCCCTATGCGGAAGAAACCGACACGGACTTCGCCAAAAAGAAGGAATCGCTGGTGGGCCTGCTGGTCTATCATACAGGCAGCAGCGATGGACAGGGCAAAAAAACTCTGCCGGCCGGGGTCTATGTGTGGAGCGGTGAAACGTGGCTGCGTGTCAGCCAGCTTGCGGACGGAGCCGGACAATAATCCTTTGCAACAACTTATGGCACAAACCCGGTGATTATTTAACCGGGAACAAACAAAGAAAACGAAATAATACAATAATTAATAAATATATGATATGAAACGTAAATTTTACCTATTGCTGATTTGGCTGCTGGTGGCAGCCGGCAGCAACGCACAAGTGACCATCGGCTCGAATGCGGAGCCTGTAAAAGGAGCCATCCTCGATTTAAAGAGCCAGGCTGCCGACGTCAATAATGTAACCAGCACCACCGGCGGGCTGGTGCTGCCGCGTGTCCAACTGGAGGCTGAGAACTCAGTCGCACTGTTTTTCGGCGGAACCGACCAATCCGACGATGTCAAGACACTGCTTACCGGATTGACTGTCTATAACCTGACCTCTACAGGCGGCTTCTCCGCCGGCCCTTACAACTGGGACGGCACCCAATGGGTCACCTTTGCCGGGGCGGGTGGTACTGCGTATGTAGGCAGCAGCCCTGTAACGGTAACCGGCAACAATATAGGCCTGATAACCGGGACAGCCAACGGGCAGGTGCTTAAATGGAACGGCACGGCCTGGGTATTGGCAACCGATACCAACACCACCTATACCGGAACCGCTCCCATCGCTGTATCGGCAGCTAACGCGATCAGCCTGAACGATGCAGGGGTAACAACTGTCAAGCTGGCGGACGGCGCTGTCAATAGTGCTAAGATAGCTGACGCGGCTGTAGCTACAGTTGACCTGGCGAACAATGCCGTGACCACAGCAAAGCTGGCTGACAATTCTGTTACCTCTGTTAAGATTGTGGACGGGGCTGTCGCTAACGCTGACCTGGCCAACAATGCCGTTAACAGCGCTAAAATACAGGATGGAACGGTCGCACTGGCTGATCTGGCTGATAACAGCGTAAATAGCGCGAAAATCGTTAATGCATCTATAGTGGCAGCCGACCTGAACGCCATGGGTGCGACAAACGGGCAGGTGCTTAAGTTTAACGGCACCGCATGGGCGCCAGCAGCAGATGCACAGAACCTGACGAACTCGACAACGAACACCATCAATGGAACACAGGTTCAGCGTGCCGCCCTCACCGGGGACGTCACCGCTCCGGCTAACAGCAACGCAACCACCATTGCCAACAATGCTGTCACCAGCGCTAAGATAGCTGACGGGGCTGTGGCTACAGTTGACCTGGCGAACAACGCCGTGACCACTGCAAAGCTGGCTGACAATTCTGTAACCTCTGTTAAGATTGTGGACGGGGCTGTCGCTAATGCTGACCTGGCCAACAACGCAGTTAACAGTGCTAAAATACAGGACGGGACGGTCGCCCTGGCTGACCTTGCGGCGAACAGTGTGAACTCATCAAAAATAGTTGACGCTTCGATAGTAAACGCAGACATAGCTAATACTACAATTACGCAAGGAAAATTGATCGGTACGGGTAGCACGGCCGGGCAGGTGCTCACTTCGACCGGGGCTGGAGCGGCGCCGACGTGGCAGACGCCTAAGTCTTCAGACATAACCGGACAGATAGTTGCGGCAGGGTCCAGCGCTATAATCAGCAACACGAGTGCTTTAAGCGGCACTATCACCGCGATAGTGTCTGGGACAGGAGTGGTAAGCACTTATAGCGTTTCTAGCACCGGGAGAACGGGGATAACTGGCATGTTCCTCTACACCGGACCTGTAACCTTCAGCGGTACGAACAGTACCGCTGGCTCTGCGCATATGATTATACACGCCACGACGACCACAACAATATCAGCTGGTTGGCGCGTAGCACCTTACTAATAAGATAAAACAAAACGTTCGAAAGATACACAATAACCCATAATAAGCAGACGCGCCGTCCACCTTAAGGGGTAGCAGCCTCCTACCCCTGTAGAGTTGCCACCACCCTCGAAAACTGGCCTTGGTGATAACAGCCTGTAAATATGCCGTTTATAATCATATATACGGGCAACGAAAGACAGCAAACCCGGGAGTTTCAGACTGTGTGGAGGCTTAGGTAGGAGTTAATGCGCTCTTACTGTAGTTTTTAGATGTTAGCGACCCTATTGCAAAAAAGGGTTTTATCCTGCGGGGAGCTTTCCGCAGGATTCTTTCATTAGCAAACAGCGAAAAAAGAGAGAAAAAAGCAAATAATATAAACAAAAAACGAAGCACAAAATGCTACTTAACAAGCTGAGAAGGCTGCTGGGCATGGAAAAGCAGATCCTTCTTTCCGTACCCGATACTTTTCCTACCTGGCATAGCAGGTATGGGGAAGACACACATTTTGCCAGTAAGATCAAGGGTATCCTCCCACCGATGAAGATCCATGCCCTCAAGAGCGGGGTTATCTTTTGGGAAGACGCCTGCCGGAAGCTGGCTACGGGAAACTATAGCCTGCGCATCGTATATCTGGAAGACCGGCCGACAGGCAAGGTCTATTACCCGATCGCCAACTGTAAGACGCTGCATACACAGCGTGCCCGCTACGACAAGGCATCGCAAAAGATACTGGTCGAAGGGAAACCCGTAGCTGTGGAAACGGTAGCCGGCAATGAAGGGTTGGCCTGTAACGACTTCCTGGAGTTCCTCGATAAGTATGACGAGAGGGAATTCGTTATCGTTCATTTTACCGGTTTCAGGTATTGATGGTTGGCCCCGGACGGTGTATGAGTTACCGGAGCAAAGCCATAGGAAACGGGTAAAACCAACGCCGGAACACGGGTGTCAACTGCTTACTGTCCTACCAGTCCCGTACCGGACAGCTTTATTGGAGTGATAACGTCGCCGCCCTTTAGGGATTTATATTTATTAAGGTTAGCCCGTCGGTTGCCTGGCTCCGGGAAGCAAGAGGTGCAGATCCCCGGTTTTGGTATCGGGTAAACGGTTCAGGACATCCGTAAGCCATGCTTCGGGATTCACGCCATGCAGCCTGCATGTTCCCAGCAGGGAGTAAATGATAGCGGCATGGTAAGCAGCCTGATGGCTGCCGCAGAACATATAGTTTTTCCTGCCTACGGCCAGGCCTCTAAGGCCATTCTCGGCACCGATATTGGATATCTGATATCTTCCGTCGATGACATAGCGCACCAGGCGGGGATAAATATTGTAGGTATAAGCGATTGCCTTTCCAATGAGGGACTGCGGCAATACCTTCGGATACTCATCCAGCAGCCAGCGCTCGAAAGCCTTGAGGATGGGATAGGCTTTGGCCTTACGCTCCACAGCAATTTGATCGGGAACATGACAGGTTTCCCTGAACTGCCTCTCCAACCGGTAAAGCAACTGTATTTGATCCATGGCAAAGGATGACCGGGCGGGGTCATTTTTGAGGGCTTGCTCAAATCGTCTGCGGGCATGGTCCCAGCAGCCCAGCAACAAGACATCCTTCTTGTTCTCATATATCCCGTAGGCGGCGTATGCGTCGCTTTGGACGGCTCCCTTAAAGTTTTTCAGCAGTTCTATCACCACTTTCTGCCCTCTCGAGCCGTGGTCGTAATGGAAGAAAAGCTTCCGCTCTTCCGGCGCCTTGACGATCCAGTGGTAGCCTTTACGGGTTGCACCGGGCTTGTCCCTGTCCACTACCGGTATGAAGGTTTCATCCATCTGGATGTAATCCGATGCCAGCACCTGTTTCCTGAGTTCGAGGTATAAGAGTTCCAGCAGGCAGGCTGAACCGGCATTCCAGCCGTTAACGGTAGAAGCGGCCAGTTTTATGCCTTGCCGGCTGAAGATGTCGATCTGACGGTAATAGGGAAGGTGATCCTGGTATTTGCTTACCTGCAGGTGTGCCAGCAGCGACGCTCCTGCGTTACTCTTTGGCAGCGGCAGGGACGGAAGTTCCGCTATAACCACGCCCTGATGGCCGGCCAAGGCATATTTCTTGCGGATAATCCTGCGCACATACAATGTTCCCGGTGTATATTCCAGTATCTCTGTCACTTCCTGACCGATGCAGGTACTTCCTGCGGGTATCGGATCGGGTTCTATGATTTCTTCTTTACGTTCCAATCCGGCTGGCAGTTCCTGGCGTACCGGTTTAGAGGAATTTTCCTTTCTGGCCTCACGTTCGTAAGTAATGGTTTGACGCAACTCTTCAACCAGCGCCTTTTCTTCTTCCGGCAGGCTGTCAACACCCTCGAAGGCCAGGCTCAGCTGGTTGGGATCTTCCTTTACATAGCGTTCAGACGAACGTCCGAACATGGCCCGGCGAAGATAAAGGAGTTCGTCGGTAAGTTTGCTTAGTTTGGATTCCAGGGAAATGTTCCTCGACTCCAACTCCTGTATAACAAGCTTGGATTCGGCTAATAATTCTTCCAGTTCCCGTATCTTTTCCATGTATGAAAGATACACATTTTTTACCGGATATACAAGCGTTAATCCTTTTATTTATAAGGTTTCGACGGGTTTTTCGTATCTTTTTTTGTACACTACTTTTTCCAGGCTGATACCGTCGGTCATCATCACCAGTTCAACCCACTTTAAGCGGTAACAACCTGTCTTTTCATCATAATGGGGGCGGCTGAACTGTCCTTTCTCCAGCCGCTTGTGATAGATAACGTAACCCCCGCTTTCCCAATGTAGCAATTTCAGCGTTCGCCGGCTGCGGCTAAGAAAGATAAAAACTTCGCCGCTGGCCGGGTCATGCCGCATAACAGAGGCGACGATTCCCGGCAGCGTGTCAAAGCCTTTGCGCATGTCGCAGGCACTCGAATATAAGTAATACTTATCCGTTTCTCCCAGGCTGAACATCAGACTTTAAGTTTTAGCAGTTCGGCCAGCTGGCCCATTCCGATGCCCGGCTCAGCCGGAAGGGCCAGTACCACCCCGTTCGGGTAGCGCACCTCTATACCCCGGACAACTTCGCCGGAGGGCGTATCTACTATCCTGACAGGTACCAGACGGCAGGGCTCCGGTTCTGCTGCCGGCTCCGCCGGTGCTCCCTCTGCATGCAAGGCGTCGTAGCGGTGCTTCCACTTATAGAATGTATGCTTGGACATGCCCAAGCCTCTGTACCACGCTTCTGCTCCACGTCTACTTGTATAAAAACTTTCTATCATGGCAAAGCCTTCGGCTTCGCTCAACATCACACCTCGCTCATATTCGTTCGCTTCCATAGGTTTTTTCCTCAAAGGTAAGGACTCGCGTACGGCTTTGCAAGACGCGGTTACCCGAACTATTACTCTGAGTATAAGTTTTACCTTCTTTTTTCATCATAGAGATAAGGGCTGTTGCACGCCTGTTATTTTGATTATGAAGCGCCTTATCCTGATTGGTTTTAACACTTCGTCTAATGGCTTTGTCATGGTTGTTTAATAGATTCTCAGGTTTACCCAGCTTTGTTCCACTATCTTTCTTGGCTTTTAATGATTGTCTTGTACGCTCGGATATTAATTTTGCTTCATACTCCGCAATGGAGCTGATGATGTGTAGAATCAAACGATTTGCTTGGGGAAAATCGCAAAAGACAATCTCTACATCACTTTCCAATAGCCGACTGGTAAAAGCCACATTCCTTGATAAACGATCAAGTTTAGCGCAAATTAGGATGGAATTACTTTGACGACATAATACAAGTGCAGCCATGAGCTTGGGACGGTCACTACGTTTTCCTGTCTCGGTTTCTATATATTCCTCAAGAATAGAGGCACCTTTTAAGTAGGTCTCTATTATCTCTCGTTGTGCTGCTATACCAAGCCCACTTACTTCTTGTTTCTTTGTACTCTGTCTGAGATATGCAATATAAGTTTTAGTCTCTTCTTCTGCCATTTTACATAAACTAAACGGTCGTCTAACTTGCGTTATAGACTTCCGTAAAATATAACAGGTCAAAGATAAAGACCTTCAAATGAGGTTACAAGATGTAGAAAACCGAATGCTTACGGTGCTGTTTCCGATAATTTTGATGAACGGATCGGGCAAAAGATATTCCATGCGGAAATTGTTATTGATAATGCTGCGGTGGTTGCCGAAACAAAAGCATATCAAAAAATTCCTGTCCTGACCGATTTTATGAATGAAGAAGGTATCGATACGATGGAACAGGAGATCCGGGCCAATTACGATCGTGTCAGGGAAGAGGCTAAGCTGATTGTGGAAAGGGAAATAAAACGGATAAAAGAGGATGATAATTTAAAACATCTGATCAAGGATTAATTTGAATAATATGGATTATACGTTATATACAATAAAAGGACATGGGGTTATTGGATAAACGTGAATAAATCTTATCCCAGCGATAAATATCCGGGCTGAAATAACCGGAGTCCGCTTGCCTGTCTTACCTTTGTGCTTAGACGATCATGAATTAACACCGGCAGGCCCGCCGGCCGGATTTCCGGACTGTGCGCCGGTCTTCAGGGACAAATTACAGAGAGGTTCACAAATAATATATGATACCAATAACGCATTAAATTATGGCCACATTAAAGTTTATCCTGCGCAAGTCCGTCAGCGGAGCGCGCTGCAAGGGCAGCCTGTGCCTTCGCCTGATCCACAGCCGCAAGGTCAAAGTCATCACCAGCCCTTTCCGGCTTTACCCCCACGAATGGGACGAGGTCAGGCAAAGGGTACATCTTCCTGAAGAAGACTCCCCGCGCTACCCTTACCTGTGCAAGGTAACCGAAAGCCTTTGCGCTTACGGCGAACAATTCGAAGAAGCGGCCGGGCGGCTGGAGAAATCGGGGCGTTATACCGTTGATGACATCCTTTGCAGCTACCATAGAGAGTATAACCCGGTCAACCTTTCCGGCTTTGCCGAACTGCAGGCCAGGAACCTGCTGCGTGCCGGCCAGGAACGTACCGCCCGTGCTTACCGCACCGTCAGCCGCGGGCTTATCACCTTCAATAAGGGGCGTGATATCCCCCTGAGCCAGATCAACGCCTGTATGATGAAAGAGTTCGAGTCCTACCTCAAGGAGCGGGGCAAGGCCATGAATACGATCTCTTACTATATGCGCATGCTGCGTGCCATCTACTGGAAGGCGGTCAAGGAAAAACTGATCGATGCCCGGCGTGAGAATCCTTTTGACCATGTTTTCACGGGCTTCCAGAAAACCCGTAAGCGGGCATTGGATCTGGAAAGCCTTCGCGCGCTGAACAGCCTGGACTTTTCGGCTATACTGGAACAGCAGACCCTCCGGAAGGCGGATACCTGTGAGCCTGCGGAAGGATCGTCACCGTTAGATAGCGGCCTTTATACTTCGTGGCGCTACTTTTTCTTTTGCTTCCATGCCCGGGGGATGAGCTTTGTGGATATGGCCTACCTGCGCAAGGAGAATATCCGCCAGGGGGTGATCAGCTACTACCGCAAGAAGACGGGCCAGAAGATCGAGGTGACGGTCACCGCCCCGTTACAGCGCATCATCGACAGCTTCAGCGGCGAGGTACGCTACAGCCCCTACCTTTTCCCAGTCATCCGGGATACGGATAAATCCCCGCGCCTGCAATACGAGAACGGCCTGCGCCTCCAGAATAAACGCCTGAAAAGACTATCGGCTTTAGCCGGCATCGAAGGAAAATTATCGACCCATGTCTCGCGCCACAGCTGGGCGACCACCGGGAAGAAACAGAACCTGCCGCTGTGGGTTATCAGCGAGGGCCTGGGGCATTCCTCCGAGAAGATGACCTATACCTACCTGGCCTCCTTCGACCGCTCGACCCTTGACCGGGCCAACGAGCAGATCGCCCTGGCTTTGGCTGCACCGCCGTCCGTTTGAAACAGGTTTATGTGCCTTTACAAACAAAACTATACTGCATTACACCGGCAATTTATCCGTTATGATATATAACGGAGCATATTTTTATTATTTCTACCGGAATAGAAAAGATTAATTTTTATTTGTAAGCCTGTTTTTAAGGAAAGGAAGAAAATAGCAGCTAATTTTGAACCGGACAACACAAATTCTCTCATTTTGCGTTAATTTAGCCTGTTCATATCAATACCTAATACATACCAAGTGTCGGAACACGTTTATTTAACGCATATAAACAATTACAAAGTTGGGTGTTATTTCTTCTGATTTGCCTCAAATACGATTATCCATTTTTACGCTTTCTTTACCTGTTTCGTACCCCTGCCTGTTATGTTGCCGTATCTCACCCGGCGTCCGGCCCAGGCGCTGCTTGCAGAAGCGGTTGAATGTGGATTCGGATGCAAAACCGAATTCGGAGCTTAATTCTTTCAGGTTATGGTCGCCGGAGCAAAGGGCATGGTATATTTTTTTAGCCCTGTGCTCATTCATCCACTTGTACCCGGATATATTAAATACCTTCCTGAAGCGTTTCTCTATGCCCGAGAGGGACATATTCATGGCAGCAGCCAGTTCGGTAAGGGAGTGGTAATTGTGGTAATTGTCCATGATGTATTGGGAAAAGTCAGAGTCGCTGCTCAGGGCTTCGTAGAAGAACAACCCTAGTTCCTCTTTTGTGTAAGACTCTCCGAGAAGGTACAGCAATTCCTTTATTTTCAGCTCATTGTAATAACCACAACAGAGTCCTTTGCGTATACAGTAGACCAGCATATCCGTATAACCCCTTAGGGTTTCCTTCATTTCCAGCAGATAAGGGGACTCCTTCCGCGTATTCAGGGGAACCTGCGCTGCCGGGCTTCGGTGTACCAGGTTCTCCAGCCTGTAGCTATCGCAGAACTGCAGCTTGCAGTAAGGGCGTATAAACAGGAGCAGGGCTCCGGATTCAGCCCTGTAGCTGAAGTTGTAGCCTACAGGCAGGTAGAGCATCTGCCCGCAGCGCATCCGGCGGTTGTTGTACATCCCGAAGGAATAGGTGATCTCCCCCCTGAGCAGGAAGATAATCTTACTCTGCAGGGCCTGTTGTTCATTGTGGCTGCCGATACTTATTTCTTTGGTTTCAATGGCCGGCCTGGCTCCCTTGGCATAGTTCAGGCAAGTCTGGCAGGCAATGTGTCCGTTAAAGTGTAATGATTCCATATCCGGTTGGTTTTGAGTCTGTTTAATTAAGTTGTTTGTGTGTAAGCGTGATTTACAATTCAGAAAAGTATTGGTTATCAATATATTAAAAGCTGCGCTGCCTCCTGTTCTTATCCCGGTGGAAACTTACATTTTTTAACAATTTGTATGAAAGACCTGCCTTTATCTTTATTTTATATCTGTTAATGTATAAATACAGATAATTGTAATCCTGTTTAAATGCAACCCGTCACTTACCCGATGCCTGAAATATTCCGGTTACATATAGGTATATATCTCCACTGAGTTGTAATCATAAGCTATTTTTTTATTTCACACTGCTATCACACTGAATGTTTACTTTTTACAAAAAAAGTTCAATTTTAGCAGATAACTCATTGATTATGTATACAATATTCACTATCAAAGTTGCTAATTTTGTAAATTATTCGATATGCGTATTTCGTATCAGCTTATCTGATATTTATGGATAATTATATCGCAAATAGAATAGATATATGATTTACAAAGTAGTTTTCATAAAATAGAATCCATTATATTTGCGTTTTAAGAATATATACTTTTGATTATTTGCTTATATCGAATATATAGTTCAGGTTTGGGCAACCGGTATTATTTTAATATCGGTTGCCAAATATCTGATTGTTAACTTATTTGATTGTATAATGGAAGGAGTGACTATGCTCCGTTTCTTTTAAGCAGTGTAGTCGGAAAGGTAGCGTGAAAAATTTACTATTCTTCGCTTAAAGCATCGACGATTTCCCTTTGTTGTTTAAAATATTTTGCCCGGAATATTTCTCCGCTTTGTGTAATCAGTATTGAATATTTCTTAAGGGTGCTTATCCAGAAACTATGCATCCGGTAAATTGATGAATCATGGGTATACAAAAAGTCCAGGTCATATAAACGGACCCGGCTGTATTCGAAAAAGTCCGACTTAAAAAGAGAGTAGCAAAAATTAAAATCAATTTCCGAAATATAAATCTTAATCCGCTTGCCGGTGGGGAATATGCCTGTTGTGGCTATCGTTTCAATCTGGCTGAGCATCGAGTATAATTCGTTTTTCAAATCACGCAATTCCTCACTTGTAATAAGTCCGATATGGACGAAATATTTGATATCATCGACAAACGACTGGAATATATGCCTGTCTAAAATGTACTCGTTATTATCAACCGAATGTAACATATATAATCGTCTCATCATAAGTGAATGTGTCTCCTCTGGCAGTATCAGCTTCGACAGGGAATCAAAGGAAAAATTCGCATCTGCCTGATACATCCATTTAAATATGACGAATTTCGCCAGCGTGTTGTATTTCAGATAAAAAGAAGCGGGGACAATGTTATATGCCAGCTTCATAGATGCGTTCAGGAATGTATCCTCATGCTTAAAGTGGGCTATGGACGTTTCCAGTTGTTTATGGTAAGTATTGATAAAGTTGTCCGAGTATTCCTTATAATTAAGCGAAAATACGACATTATTTTCACTTTCCGGATGGACTATTTTATCCAGGGATATCCCTGTTTTCTGGGCAATTTGCATTGCTTCGTTAAATGTGAAGGGCACTTCTCCCCGGATTCGCCTGTAGACTGCATCCCGGGAATAACCGAGAATCTCCGCAATCTTATCTGACAATTTGTTTTGAGGAATGCGTTCTAATAATTCATTTATTAAACAACTGTTTATAGTCGTATGGTCTATGTGCTTTTTTACCATGGTTAAAAATTATGTATATCCGGTTTTTGACAGTAACTGTATCATTGGTATATAAAAATAAAAACATATAAATAGAATAACATTTAATGACAAAGGGTTGTTTTATTTAACAACGAAAATTCAGTAAACCTCCGAAACACAGGTGGCGATAATCACCTCTGTTTTTTTATCATCTTTATATGTGTAAAGGTAAACTAATAATATTTCATTATTAATTGCAGGAAAGTTTAAAATTAAATCTTATTAAGGTTATTTCGCCTTTTAAATGTAGATAAAATTTTATACCGCAAATATATATCATATTGTTGATTTTTAATACCCATATATATCTTTTTGTTTTTAATATATGCGAATTGCGCAACTTTTGATCCGGATATTTCTTCAGCCCTAATCTGTTTTTGTCTTATTTCTCATCCGGCGACGCAGGGAAATCATCGACACATGTCTCGCGCCACAGCTGGCAACCACCGGCAAGAAACAGAACCAGCCGCTGTGGGTTATCAGCGAGGGCCTGGGCCATTCCTCCGGGAAGCAACTTACCCGCCATTTTATATGGCAGGGCATATTTTATATATTGTAAGCCTATTTTTACTGAAAGGAAGAAAATAGCAGCTAATTTTGCACCGGATAACACGAAACCTCCCGTTGTGCCTTAGTTTTGTCTGTTCATCTTGATATCTGACACTTGGTGAGTGTCGGAACCTGCCTATTTAAGGCATAAAAATAATTACAAAATTAAGCGTTAGTACCCTATAAATCATTACCCGTTTTAACCTGTCTATATCCCATATTTGCCCGTACAGTATTTTAACTATCTACTTTTTATGAAATCTTGAGCGGTTGAATGCGGATTCGGATGTTTAACCGAATCCTGAGCTTAATTCCTGCAAAGCCATGTGTCCGTTAAGGTGTGATAAATCTATATTCAGTTGGTATTGAGCTTGTTTAATCTTTGTTTAATGATGCTATTGCTGAGTCTGGCGGGTTTTCCCCCGGAAAGGCTATTGGTCATCAATAAGTTATATGGACTGTTGCCCTCCTTTTTTCAGGCCGGCGGGCGCCCGCCTGTTTAACGATTCGTGTCAGAAATTATCCCTCGTATTTATTTTTAGTTTCTAATTTGTTAATATACAGACAATTGCAATCCGATCAATATATCATCCGACACTCACCAAGTGTCAGAATAAAGTAACAAGAATAAAATTTTAAAAATCCCGGTTAAATCCTTTGCGCAAAACAAACAGAATAAAATGCACATATCATTGATTCACAGGGTACAGGAACGGCTCAGGCAGTGGCTGGCATTCGTCTTTCGTCACAGGATATTATTGTCCCTGCGGCGTTTTACACACCTGTTATCAGATACATTAATAAACAGCCGGGATGATCTTATCCTGCGGGGAGGCGTTTGCGTTGCAAATTGCTTTATTCATTGCCTTGTAATTGTATCCGCCGTGCTGCCGCTTGTGAAAGCCGCGGCGCGTCGTCTCCCTTGTTTTTACAACAATCCTTTATCTATAAAAAGTATAGGACAAAGAGTAAATAAAGAAAGTCTGATAATATAAAATTTTAAAGAAAAATGAAACAGATTAACATGAAAACCTTAACTACGCTCCTGGCTATCCAGTTCTGCGTCATCCTGCATGCCGGTGACGGTAAGGGAGCCGGTAACAAATCCATCCCCGCGGGGAGCCGGCCTGTAGCTGCCCCGATAAAGCCTACCGTACCTGACAAGCCCATGGTGAGCTCCTTTCCGGGAGGCATCATCCTCTCGCGTGTACAGCTAAAAAGCAGCGACGACCTGTCGCCTTACGCCGATAAACAGTCGGGAGATTACAGTGAACGGAGCCAAAGCCTTGCCGGCCTTTTGGTCTTCCATACCGGGGGTGGGGACAGTTCCCTTCCCAAAGGCCTGTATGTATGGGACGGTGACAAATGGCAGAAAGTAAGCTATGAACTTTAATAATGGACTTTAATAACGATACATATATAATTAATTATCAAATGAAAAAGAAACAGAACATAAGGAATTTACCTGTTTTGCGGATGGCCCTGCTGATACTGCTGTCCGCCTGCGCATTTTGCGCGCGCTCCCAGGTGACCGTCGGCGACGGTACGCCTCCGCGGGATTTTTCGGTACTGGAAGTCTCCACCGTCGATACAAAAGGGGGCCTGCGCCTGCCACAACTGTACACCGCCGAGCGTGACGCCTGGCGCGACTACTTTTTAGGGACAGCCACAGACAACCCGGTTATCACCGGGGGGCCGGGTGTTACCCCCGAAGAAGCGGCGGCCGCTGAGGGTCTTGCCATCTTCAACCTGGATACCAAATGCTATGAATACTGGAACGCCACGCGCTGGGTGAGCCTCTGCGAAGGCAACTCGCAGCTCACCATCTACCCTGATCCCTGTCCGGACGTATTGGCCGACGGTACGGGCTGTGACGATGAATTCCAGGTGACTGACCCCGATTGCGTCAACGGGCCGTTCAACTTCGCGATCATCATCGGCGGGGATTACGCCGCCCTGACCGACGTGGATGAATCAGACGGGCGTTTCCGTATCACCTTCCGGGAGAACAATACCACCCGTCAGCGCACGGTTGTCGTACGGGTGACCAGCAGTTGTACGGGTCTGTCCAAAGACTTCCTGTTCATACAGCAGGGGCAGGCCTGTAACGATACCCTGGGGGAAGCCCCGGCCATTACCGCTACCCCTGCCGGCACCGCGCTTTCCTATTGTGCGGGCGGCGCCGTTTACCTGTCGGTTCCGGCTGATACGCCTAACCTGGACGTCCTGATCTGGACGCTCAACGGCATAGAGATAGCCCGTGGGGTGAACTTCCTGGAAGTGACCCGCGAAGGACGCTACGATATACATATGGGTGCGGTAGGCTGTAACCAGCGGGACGATAATGCAGTGACCGTAACCAGGGACGGTACGGGCGCGCCCCTGGCGCCCAGCCTGGTAGTCCTGGGCAATAACGGCCAGGTCTGCGGGCCGGGAGGTACGACCCAACTGGTAGCCATGAACCCGAACAGCGGGGGAACCGTGCTTTGGTTCAAAGACGGGGTGTTGCAGGACGGCAGCAACGGAACGGACAATATAACCGGTACACAGGTGACCGTAGGCGTGGGCGACTGGTTCGCCGTGGTACAGGATGGTGACTGCCTGTCCCGGAAATCCCCGACAGAGAGCGTCACGGTAGATTCCAGTACGGGAACTTCCCTGACCACGCCTGTGGTCGACAAGGGAGGCGCTTTCTGCGCCGGCAGCACGATACTGCTAAGCGTGACGGCCGGAACCTTCGATGCTTCATACACCTATATATGGTATGAGAACAATACGCAGATCGGCACGGGCCGTTCGCTGTTGTACAATGTACCCGGGGGAGTACCATCGGTAGTCATCCGCTGCCGGGCCACCCTTGCGGGCAGTTGCGCGCAGGAGGCCTTATCCGTGGAGACAATCAGCACGGGGACAATACCGTCAACGCCTAAAATAGAAGGCAATACCGTCCTTTGTTCGGGTACGGCCATACTGAATGTACTGCCCGTCAATCCGGGGACTTACACCTATGCCTGGTATAAGGATAACACACTGATCGGGAACACCCAGACGATTACGGTGACCGAAGGAGGCGATTATTATGCCACGGTGACCGAAGGCTGTACCAGCCCGATGGCGCATGTCAATATACCGGCGGTCAGCTCCGCCAGCCCTGTGGTCACCCTGAACTCATCGTCGACTACACCGGGGCAGGCTAACCTGGGTGATGAGATCACCTATAACGCTGCCATCAACTTCGGCCCGGCTACGGGCTATGAATGGGACATACCGGCTGATATAGCGGAACTGCTGCAGGGAGGAACCGGATATTCCTATGCCCTTGTCCGTTACAAAGCGCAGGGGTCGAATACCCTGACAGCCCGGGTAACAAACGCCTGCGGGATCGGAGTCGGCACTCTCAACGTTACCGTAGGAAACGACTGTGCCGTTGTGACCGCAGTGACGCCTTCGGGCCCGACAGCCAGGACAACGGTTACAGGTGTAGCGGTAACCCTGGGGAATGTATCGGCTTCGTTCAGCGAGGGGTCTCCTGTAGCAAATTACAAATGGTACAGCAACGGGTCAGCCTCCAACACGGGGGGAACGGCTATCGACCCCGTGGCGACACTGACTAATTATACCTTCACCCCTTCAGCCGCGGGAACATACTATTTCTACTGTGAGGCAGACAACAGCGAATGCCCCGGCAGTCCGGTGCCAAGCGGCGTGTATACCGTTACTGTTTTAGATGCCCCAGTGATTACCGGGACAACGCCGGGATCGCGATGCGGCGCCGGCACCGTGAACTTGAGCGCTACCTCGAGCAGTTCCGTTCGCTGGTACGAAACTGCATCTTCGACAACCATCTTAAGCACTAATAACACGTTTACTACTCCGTCATTGAGCGCTAATAAAACATATTATGTTTCCGCGGTCAATGCAGGAGGTGAATCTGCCCGTTCTGCAGTGACGGCAACCGTGATACTAAACGCGATTAACTCTACAACGGGTGGTAGCCGAACCAGTCCGGGAACGGTCAAATTAGGCGCAACAGTATCGGCTGGAAGCACCATTTACTGGCAAACATCACCCACCGGCACTTCGACTTCAAACGCCGGAACCAGCTTTACCACGCCTACGCTCTCCGTGACCACCACATACTACGCTCGCCCATATAATGCAACCTGTAGTTGGGGTACTGCAGTATCAGCAACCGCTAGCATAAACATCTCTGCCACAACTGGCTGGGGGCAATACGCTATGGGATACTGGCAGCAGTACCAAGTGTCTATCCAAGCTGGTAATTACGTGGGCTTCGGGGTTGCACTAACCAATGGGGCCGCGCTCTCAGGTGTTGTATTCACAGCAATTTCATCGGTCGGCTCCCAAACCGTCCCACATTCTGTGGTCACGAGAACTCATGCAGGTAGAACCATACAAATGGCATACGTTTTATTAACACCTGCCGTGATAAACCAATATTACGGAGGTGCGCACACTGGTAACATACGAGTGAATTTTAGCGGTGGGGTGCAGAATGTATGGATTTTTACTCGAGATACTTTTTGATTTAGAAGCCTTTGTGACATAGATATATGCTTAGATTAATGAAGGGTGGATGAATTAAATAACAGTTTTATATAAAACTATAAACAAAATCCTCAACCCTATAGGGCAGCAGATTTCTACCCCTGTGGAGCAGCCGTAGGTACACGAAACCGAATAGGGTGTTTGAAAGACACCCTATTAAAACAAAAAAGGAGTTGAAAAGCGGGAATAAATATAAAATACTGATTAAATGCTAGTTACATGCAATTTCCGTGAACCGGAGCTTTTACAAAACAGGGAAATCTGTTGCCAAAGCAACGGAAAACAGGATTAACAGCTTGTAATAAAATATTTTACCTGCTTAACACCCTGGCAGATCAATCATTATTCTGTAGGGGATTTGTTTTCCCTACAGGATTCTTTCATTAGCAAACAGCGAAAGGAGAGAGAAAAAAAGTAAGAAAATAGAAAGTAATATAACCAAAAAACGAAGCACAAAATGCTACTTAACAAGCTGAGGAGGCTGCTGGGCATGGAAAAGCAGATCCTTCTTTCCGTACTCGATACCTTTCCGACCTGGCATAGCAGGTACGGGGAAGACACACATTTTGCCAGTAAGATCAAGGGTATCCTCCCACCGGGGAAGATCCATGCCCTCAAGAGCGGGGTTATCTTTTGGGAAGACGCCTGCCGGAAGCTGGCTACGGGCGGTTACTGTGCACGCATCGTATATCTGGAAGACAGGCCGACAGGTAAGGTCTATTATCCGATTACAAAATGTAAGACGCTGCATACACAGCGTGCCCGGTACGCCAAGGCATCGCAAAAGATACTGGTCGAAGGGAAACCCGTAGCTGTGGAAACGGTAGCCGGCAATGAAGGGCTGGCCTGTAACGACTTCCTGGAGTTCCTCGACAAGTATGACGAGAGGGAATTCGTTATCGTTCATTTTACCGGTTTCAGGTATTGATGGTTGGCCCCGGACGGTGTATGAGTTACCGGAGCAAAGCCATAGGAAAACAAACAAAACCAATAATAAGGACAAGATGTATGCACTACGATTAAAAAAGGATATAGCGGACGAAGCGTCCGGTCTCGGCCTGGATGCGATACTTGCCCGTGAAGCCGGAAACACAGGCATGGTTTACCTGTACCGCCTGGGCGGCGTTTTGATGTGCTTCCTTTCCCTGCAAACAGCATGCGATACTTAGATTGGGTCTTGGTTAAATCCTATACCATATATCGCCAATGCTCCATTTGCAAACGTAAGAACAATATAAAAATAATATTTCTGTAGATAGCGCATATAAAAAATATCCGCTATTGAAGTTCATATATATATATCACAAACAATCTTTTTACAGCCATTATATCGAACATACAGTTTCGTCGCAATATATTCAGTGAAATATTCAGAATAAAAACTTTGAGCAGATATACTTTCATCAAGTTCATATAAATGTAAGTCTGTGCCAGTAATTCTCTCATTTAAAAAGACTTTCTTATCTTCTTCATAAAAATCCTTACTTGACCTATGATAGTTATATCATATTGAAGTAAATTTTTCCCTTCATCCAAAAACCTGGTTTCCCAAACTGCTTTCTGCTTGCCTATAATCTGACGGAATCCCCGCATTTTCAATACTCCTATCGTTTGTACTTACTTTTCTCTTTCATCAACCACTTCTTCAATTCAGAGTCATTCACAATCCGTTCTAATTTCCTTTGTCTATGTCATAGGATGACATATGACGACGTATATACGCCACTGCTTTGACAACCAGCCTTATACATAAAATTAACGCCTATTTTTGAGACGTTTTTTTATTATCCACCATTTAATGGGGAATGAGCTTTGTGGATATGGCCTACCTGCGCAAGGAGAATATCCGCCAGGGGGTGATCAGCTACTACCGCAAGAAGACGGGCCAGAAGATCGAGGTGACGGTCACCCCCCCGTTACAGCGCATCATCGACAGCTTCAGCGGGGAATCCGGTAACAGCCCCTACCTCTTCCCCGTCATCCGGGATACGGATAAATCCCCGCGCCTGCAATACGAGAACGGCCTGCGCCTCCAGAATAAACGCCTGAAAAGGCTATCGGCTTTAGCCGGCATCGGGGGTAAATTATCGACCCATGTCTCGCGCCACAGCTGGGCGACCACCGGCAAGAAACAGAACCTGCCGCTGTGGGTTATCAGCGAGGGCCTGGGGCATTCCTCCGAGAAGATGACCTATACCTACCTGGCCTCCTTCGACCGTTCGACCCTTGACCGGGCCAACGAGCAGATCGCCCTGGCTTTGGCTGCACCGCCGTCCGTTTGAAACAGGTTTATATGCCTTTACAAACAAAACTATACTGCATTACACCGGCAATTTATCCGTTATGATATATAGCGGAATATATTTTTATTATTTCTACCGGAATAGAAAAGATTAATTTTTATTTGTAAGCCTGTTTTTACTGAAAGGAGGAAAATAGCAGCTAATTTTGAAACGGGCAATACAAAACCTCCCGTTTTACCTTAGTTTTATCTGTTCATCTTGACATCTGACACTTGCCAGGTGCCGGATGGCATATAGGCTGGATTTCAATTACCTGTATATTAATAAATTATGAATAGTAAATAAATGCAAGGGATAATTGCTGACACAAATCGTTAAACAGGAGGACTCCCCGCCAGCCGGAAAACGGAAGGGCGACAGGCTATTAATTAATTGATATGCACTATATTCCCTGAATGAAAACCGGCCTGGCACAGCGACAGCCTCATTAAACATAGATTAAACAAGCTCAATACCAACCGGATATGAAATTATCCTACCTTAACGGACACATGGACTGCCGGACTTGAGTGAACTATGCCGGAATTCGGATCTGTACCCGCATCTACATTCTACAGAACATGCCGGCAGCTCAATTAAGATATACATAAAGGCGTCGCGGGAAAAGAAATGGACAGAAACAAAATGGGATATAAACAGGTAAAAACGGGTAATGCTTTATAGGATATTAACGTCTAATTTTGTATTTGTTTATATGCATTAAACAAACAAGTTCCGGCACCTGGCAAGTGTCAGATGTCAAGATGAACAGATAAAACTAAGGTAAAACGGGAGGTTTTGTATTGCCCGTTTCAAAATTAGCTGCTATTTTCCTCCTTTCAGTAAAAACAGGCTTACAAATAAAAATTAATCTTTTCTATTCCGGTAGAAATAATAAAAATATGTTCCGTTATATATCATAACGGATAAATTGCCGGCATATGCAGTATAGTTTTTGTTTGTAAAGGCACATAAACCTGTTTCAAACGGACGGCGGTGCAGCCAAAGCCAGGGCGATCTGCTCGTTGGCCCGGTCAAGGGTCGAGCGGTCGAAGGAGGCCAGGTAGGTATAGGTCATCTTCTCGGAGGAATGCCCCAGGCCCTCGCTGATAACCCACAGCGGCAGGTTCTGTTTCTTCCCGGTGGTCGCCCAGCTGTGGCGCGAGACATGGGTCGATAATTTACCCCCGATGCCGGCTAAAGCCGATAGCCTTTTCAGGCGTTTATTCTGGAGGCGCAGGCCGTTCTCGTATTGCAGGCGCGGGGATTTATCCGTATCCCGGATGACTGGGAAAAGGTAGGGGCTGTAGCGTACCTCGCCGCTGAAGCTGTCGATGATGCGCTGTAACGGGGCGGTGACCGTCACCTCGATCTTCTGGCCCGTCTTCTTGCGGTAGTAGCTGATCACCCCCTGGCGGATATTCTCCTTGCGCAGGTAGGCCATATCCACAAAGCTCATCCCCCGGGCATGGAAGCAAAAGAAAAAGTAGCGCCACGAAGTATAAAGGGCCCTGTCTGTAGTTTTATCCTCCCGCGGGGCTTCTTTAAGCTGCTTATGCGCATTTACAGGCGGCTGGGTTTGCCGTTCCAGTAAAGCCGAAAAATCCAGGCTGTTCAGCGCGCGGAGGCTTTCCAGATCCAATGCCCGCTTACGGGTTTTCTGGAAGCCCGTGAAAACATGGTCAAAAGGATTCTCACGCCGGGCATCGATCAGTTTCTCCTTGACGGCCTTCCAATAGATGGCACGCAGCATACGCATATAATAAGAGATCGTATTCATGGCCTTGCCCCGCTCCTTGAGGTAGGCCTCGAACTCTTTCATCATACAGGCATTGATCTGGCTCAGGGGGATATCACGCCCCTTATTGAATGTGATGAGTCCGCGGCTGACGGTGCGGTAAGCACGGGCGGTACGTTCCTGGCCGGCACGCAGCAGGTTCCGGGCCTGCAGTTCGGCAAAGCCGGAAAGGTTGGCCGGGTTATGCTCCCTATGGTAACTGCAAAGGATGTCATCAACGGTATAACGCCCCGATTTCTCCAGCCGCCCGGCCGCTTCTTCGAATTGTTCGCCGTAAGCGCAAAGGCTTTCGGTTACCTTGCACAGGTAAGGGTAGCGCGGGGAGCCCTCTTCAGGAAGATGTACCCTTTGCCTGACCTCGTCCCATTCGTGGGGGTAAAGCCGGAAAGGGCTGGTGATGACTTTGACCTTGCGGCTGTGGATCAGGCGAAGGCACAGGCTGCCCTTGCAGCGCGCTCCGCTGACGGACCTGCGCAGTATAAATTTTAATGTGGCCATAATTTAATTCGTAATCGGTGTCATTATATTATTTGTGGCTTGCCTCCCTGTATTTGCCTCTACAGACCGGCGCACAGTCCGGGAATCAGGCCGGTGGGCCTGCCGGTGTTAATTCATGATCGTCTGATTACAAAGGTAAGACAGGCAAGCGGACTCCGGTTATTTTATTCCGGATATTTATCGCTGGGTTAAGATTTTATTCCCTTTACGATAGCTCCTGTTTGTATATTCAGTGTGTTTTAGTTTAAATTGCCATAATTCATAACAGTCCTGATTTAACCCGGAACATAAAAACAAACGAAATGAACCCGTAATGCATTTATGCTCTACGGGTAATATTTATATTGCAATGTTGGGTAGTAAATATCTTTGTATTCATTAAGTCGCTCTTTGAGTATTGCAGGATAGTTAAGCGAATCCAGGCGCTTCGCTCGTTTCTAAACTCAGCACCCAAAAAGCAAGAACGGAAAAACGGCGTAAATATCTGAATCATAGGTTATAACTTCATCATTCTACTCTCCACTGCAAGCAGTAAAAAAGCAAGATATTGTGTATTTAGGAAGACGTTCCGTTACGAATGTATTACCTGTTTTAAACTGTGTCAACCCATTCAAACAACGAATTTTCCTCTAACAGTAAATGATTTAGAACGTTTTTGACAAACAAGGCTATGTTATGTAGGCTTTGTGCTCTGAATCAGTTTTCTATTCGCTAATTCACAATATTTTGCGTATCGTTGATTAGCTCTGTAAAAGTTAATTTTGTAATCTGTAAAAGAGTTAATTATGCAAGAAGTAAAAGTGAGTTTCTACCTCAAACGAAATGAGGAGAAAGCAGACGGAACAGTTCCCATTCCGGGACGTATCCGCATCGAAAAATCCATGGTACAGTTCAGTGCCAAAGTTAGTGTGCCCGTATATACCAACCCTCTTCGTCAGAGTCTATATTATAGCAAGAAAAGCTACCTCTTTCACATTCTTTGTCATAACTGTAGGCGAGTAGATAGTACTTTCCATCGTATCCCTGAAAAATATACAGATCAGGGTTGCCGTTGACACTTTCCCAAGCTCCCAGCCATTCAGTAGGGAAACCTTGGTTGTTTTGATACTCTTCCATGACTTACAATTCTTTTCCTTTGTGAATAGCTTGCTTACGTTTTTCTTCCACCAAGGGGGAGAGCCTTTTCCACATCTTCGGGCTTGTAGTAGGTCTTGTGGCTGGTTTGACTGTATGCCAGCGTTCCATTATCCCGAAGCGTTTGCAGGGTTCTGGGCGAAATATTCAACAGCAGGCACACATCCTGATTATCCATCCATTCACGATCTTTGTCGCCATACAGGCGGCAAAGAGATTCCATACGGGTAGCGAAATTTTCAAATTTTGAAAGCATCGCTTCAAATGTTTTTGCTTCAATGTTTACGATCTCCATTCCATTCTATTTTTAAAGTTTTTATTCGTCTTTGCTTCAAAAGTAAGCCTTCCGCTTATCCCATTGTAGAGAATGGTTTCCTCTGCATTTGTGTATCCTGTTTTGCTTACAGGAAAGCCATTCCAATAGCGATAGCTTCATTGTTTTGCTGCGAAATAAAAAAGAAAAATCTTGCCGTCAATGGATTTACAATCAGGTGGCAGCCAGTGGCGTCGATTTGGAAGCTTGTGGCGTTAACTTAGTATTTTTTACACAATTATTCTTATTTTATTCAACTTTCCATTCAAAAACAACTATATTTGTTCCATAATTGAAATGGCTATATGGAAGAATTAGAGCAATTAGGAATTATACCGGTGGACTACGCAGTCCTGCGTTCGCTGTTTTCTGACTATCGTTCCCCTCGAAACAAGATTGCAAATCTGGAACAGGCTGAAAAGATAATCCGGCTGAAAAGAGGAGTATATGTTGTATCACCGAAGGTAAGTAAGCAACTGTTATCTGTAGAACTGGTCGCGAATCATATTTATGGTCCGTCTTATGTCTCCATGGAGAGCGCTTTGCATTATTACGGTTTAATTCCCGAACAAGTATATACGATTCGCTCCATAACGCCTAATCGCTCCAAATATTTTGAAAATCAGATTGGTAGATTTGAATATATAACGGTGAATGAGAATTACTATTCAATTGGAATTAAGCAACAGACAGTTGAAAATAAATATACGTTCCTGATAGCTACCCCGGAAAAAGCATTGTGCGATATGATTAGCGTAACGCCACGACTACGCATTCAATCAGAAAAAGCGTTCGTGGCTTATCTTGAAGAAGATTTACGATTAGAAATGTCTGCTTTAGAGAATATGAACATGCGTATTGTCAAGGAATGTATAAATACAGGGAAGAAAAAAGGAGTGTTAGAATTATTATTGAAGCTATTACAATGAATATATTTGAACAAATGCTTTCAAGGTACGAGATAAAGACCAACGAGCAAAAGAGAAACGTAACACATGAAGTAATGCAGGAAGTAACCCTTGCCGGATTATACCGTGGGGGATTCTTTGATAAGGCTGCTTTTTATGGTGGCACTTGCTTGAGAATCTTCCACGAACTGCCTCGATTCAGTGAAGATATGGATTTCTCTCTTATCGGGAAAGATGAAACGTTTGATTTGGAAAGTTATTTTCCCTCCATCATTGAGGAGTTCAAAGCAGCCGGGCGTGATGTTGTTATTACCCGAAAGGAAAAAAAGAAAGAGACAAAAGTAGAATCCGCATTCTTGAAAGACGATACGGCAATATATGATGTTAAGTTCAAGACTGAGAAAAGTTTGAAAATTAAGATAGAGGTTGATATTGATCCGCCTCTTGGATTTGCAACAGAACAAAAATTATCCTTGATGCCCTTTTCTTTTATGACCCGCTGCTTTACGTTATCCGATTTGTATGCCGGGAAGATGCATGCATTACTATTCCGTAATTGGAAAACCCGGGTGAAAGGTCGGGATTGGTATGATTTCGAATGGTATGTTCGGCATAATGTCCCGTTGAATTTTGCTCATTTGCAAATCAGAACTAAAGAGTTTAACGGCATGGATATGGATAAGGAATCATTTACCACGATGCTAAAAGAAAGGCTTTCTTCTACCGACATTAATATGGTTAAGCATGATGTGCTTCCATTTGTTCAGAATCCCAAGGAGTTGGATATCTGGTCGAATGATTATTTTCTTCAGTTAGCCAGCAGGCTTAAGTTTTTGTAAGAAATCCTCCCTCATATGTCTGAATCTGATTTATTAAAGCAAATAGCCGAACTGCAAACTCAAAACACTGAATTGCTTGCAGAAAATGAAAAGCTTCGGAATATGCTTGGGCTTCCAAAGAAAGAAACTGTTCTTCAGGAGGAAGTCCAGAAATCGGATATACCCAAACAGGAAGACATAGAAAAGAACACAACTTCTTCAATTAACAAGTACAGTACTCCTGATGAGAAAATAGAATTGTTTCTATCTCTATTCAGAGGAAGAACGGATGTCTATGCCAAACGTTGTTATAGCAAGAAACATGATAGCAGTTATTATATACCGGCTTGTAAAAACGAATGGATAAGAGGTCTTTGTGATAGAACACGAGTTAAATGCAAAGACTGTTCCAATCGGGATTTATTACCTTTGACAAAAGAGGTTATTAATGGTCATTTGCGGAATAAAGATGAGCATGGAGCAGGCATTACCGGCATTTACCCTCTACTTCCGGATGAAACTTGTTTATTCCTTGCTGTTGATTTTGATGAAGAAAAATGGGAAGAGGATATAAATACATTCCGTTCGGTATGTCATACTCATAATATCCCAACTGCCATAGAACGTTCCCGCTCAGGGAATGGAGCACACGCTTGGCTGTTCTTTGAAGAACCCATTCCGGCAATAATTGCAAGAAGACTTGGAAATGTTCTTCTTACAAAAGCAATGTCAATCAGGCATAAAATCCGTTTTTCTTCGTATGACCGGATGTTTCCCAATCAGGATTTTATGCCGAAAGGCGGGTTTGGCAATCTGATTGCATTGCCGCTACAAGGTGGTGCGCGTGAAAAAAGAAATAGTGAGTTTGTTGATGAAGATTTCAAAAGCTATCCAGATCAATGGGCTTACCTAGCTTCCATTCGGAAAATAGATTTGACAGAAATAGAAGGTTTGCTTGCTATATTATGCGAAGGTAATGGTTTAGGAGAACTTGGCAGTTTAGAAAAAGAAGAAGAACCATTATTCAAGCCTTGGGAAAGGAGGAAGACGGAGAATAATCTTGAAAAGAAGGAATTCCCAGAATTTTTGACCATTGTAGAAGCAAACAGATTGTATATTCCGAAGGAGAATGCAAGCCCTCGAGCTCTTAACCGTATTAAGCGACTGGCAGCTTTCCAAAATCCGGTATTTTATAAAACACAGAAGATGCGGATGTCCACGTATGGTATTCCGAGAATTATTTGTTCTTTGGAAGAAACGGATGAATATATTGGAATCCCTCGAGGTTGCCGCCCCTCACTTATTCATTTGCTTGAAGAGTCAAATGTAGAGTATATGTTTGATGACAAGCGAAATACCGGGAAGCAGATTAATGTTAGTTTCAAAGGGACGCTCCGAGAAGAACAGAATTTAGCCGCAGAAACTTTACTCCAACATGAAAATGGGATACTATCTGTTCCGACAGCTTTCGGGAAAACAGTTATTGGTGCTTCAATCATTGCGGATAAAAAGTGTAATGCCTTAATTTTAGTTCATCTACAAACCTTATGCGATCAATGGAAGAAATCATTGGAACAATTCCTTGAAATAAATGAATCCTTGCCGGAAGCGGAGAAAAAACGAGGAAGAAAGAAAGTCCGTTCTATTATCGGACAAATCGGTTCTGGCAAAAACTCCTCCTCCGGCATTATAGACATTGCGCTTGTTCAGAGTTTAATCCATAACAATGAAGTGGATGAAATCGTAAAGAATTATGGAATGGTCATTGTGGACGAGTGTCATCATGCATCTTCACTTAGTTTTGAAGAGGTACTAAGTGAAACAAATGCCAAATATGTTTATGGTTTGACGGCAACCCCTAAACGACAAGACGGTCAGCATCCGGTTACTTTTATGCTATGTGGTCCGATACGATATAGTGTCAGTGCAAAAGAACAAGCAGGGAAGCGAGATTTTGAACATTATATTATTCCACGTTTTACAGGATTCAGTAAGCCATTAAACCAAACAGAAGCCGATTGGCATATTACAAAAATATACACAGCTCTTGCCGAAGACGAACTGCGCAATCAACAGATTGCGACAGACGTAACGGAGGCTGTAGTAAATGGTAGAACTCCTATTATCCTTACCCAACGAAAAGAGCATGTGATGCAGCTTGCCTCCATTATAGAGAATCAAACGGATGCATATATCATTACTCTTGTTGGCTCCGACTCGGTAAAGGTCAAAAATAAGACAGCCGGTTTGTTAGCTACTATCTCGCAAAGTGAAAAACTGATTATAATAGCGACAGGAAAATATATCGGCGAGGGATTTGATTATCCCCGCTTGGACACGTTGTTTCTGGCTTCTCCGATTGCGTGGAAAGGGACACTGGCACAATATGCCGGACGATTGCATCGTGAATATCCCGGCAAGCAGGATGTAATTGTTTATGATTATGTGGATATGCATATTCCTGTATTAGAATGTATGTATCACAAACGTCTTACCGGGTACTCTCAAATTGGATATAAAGCTTTAGCCTCAAGAAATGAGCCGGATAGAATCAGTATGATTTATGATAGTGTTTCTTTTGAATCAGTCATACCGAACGATTTTACTCAAGCGAAAAAAGAAATATTAATCGGAAGCCCCTATATTCGGAAGAAACAGCTCAGCACGATACTCATATGGTTAAAAACACCTTTACAAGCAGGTATATCAATTACGATTATCACTCGCTCAATAGAATCATATCGGGAACAAGAGCGAGCACGAAAATGTATTGAATTTCTCCAATCTAAATTCACAGTTATACAAGATTCAAGTATTTACCAAAAGTACATCATTATTGACAACCGGCTTGTTTGGTATGGTAGTTTTGGTCTCTTTGATTTTGGCAATTCGGATGATACCATTATGCGATTGGAATCAAGAGAGTTGGCTGCAGAGTTACAGATTGTAACCGAAAAATTGAAGTAGCTTACCATATCTTATAATTTACCTACTCTAATTTGTTTCATTCAGCAAAATACTTTTTGTTGAATTACAAGGGGATATCGAAAATAGGAACAAGCAACTGTAATACAACATATTAATATAATACCCCCCTATCAATCGGTAACGAATTAGTAACCTAACCTTGTGTTTTCAAACCCAAAACCTTTCAGACACCGAGCTCCAAACTAAGACTACTGTTTTATAAAGCATTGTATAGTAACGATTTTAATCGTTTTGCCTATTTTCGCTTTTTACTAATCTTTTTTTCCAAAAGTCAATACCCAAAAGCAACTTTGCGTAAATCGAAGCAAGCTAGCTGATTTACAGTGTTTTTAATCAAAATAAAACAGGTTGATGAAGCCGTAAAAAGCCAGGAAAATACCCATTTTGGACAGGGTACAGTTACTAAACCGTTACCTGTATTTCCCCTGTTCCGGCTTAATAAACGATACCTGAACGTTGTACATAAACATTTGACTTACATACGGTTGTTTATAATGATCCTGGCTTTATACAGGCAAAGGTAATAAAAACAATAGTAAAAAGCTATCAAAAGTTTTGTTAGCGCCCATTAGCCGTATTTTGCGTAGCGGCAAATAACTCAATGGTAAATAATTTTGAAACTTTAATTGAGTTATTGTATGCGAAGTACATTTAAAGTATTATTCTATTTGAAGAAGAGCAACCTGAACAGGGACGGCGAAGCCCCCATCATGGCGCGGATTACCATCGACGGGATGATTGCGCAGTTCAGCTGCAAGGCCTCCATCCGCCCCGGCCTGTGGGAAACGAACTACAACCGTGCAGCGGGACGGAGCGATTATGCCAGGCAAATCAACAGCCTGCTGGATGAAATCAAGGCAGGGATAGACAGGCATTACAAAAAGGTATTGGAGCGGGACTCGTATGTTACTGCCGAAAAAGTAAAGAATTCCTTTCTCGGTATAGACCTGCGTAGCGAAACTCTGTTGCAGGTATTCAGGCAGCATAACAGGGATTTTGAAGAGATGAAGAATGCCGGGCTGCGGTCAAAATCAACATACCAGAAATACAAGGATGTTTACCTGCACCTGGAAGCGTTTATTAAAAAGCGGTATAACCGTTCGGATATAGCATTGATAGAGCTGGCCCCGGCCTTTATCACCGACTTTGAGCTTTACCTTGCTACAGTCCCGAAGCTGGCGCACAATACCATCTGGCTTTATATGATGCCGCTCCGCAGGATGATAAGCATAGCCATTAATAACCGGTGGCTGACTTATGACCCGTTCAGCGGCTATGAGATTGCGGCAGAGGAAACGGATGCGGGCTATCTGGATAAGGACGAAATAAGGGCTATCATGGACGCTCCGCTCAAGAAAAGGCTCGAGCTGGTACGGGACCTGTTTTTATTCTGTGTCTTTACCGGACTATCCTTCCGGGATATGAAAAACCTGACGCGGGAGAATATGCAGGTCTTCTTCGACGGCAATCCGTGGATCATCACCCGCAGGCAAAAGACCGCCGTTTCATCCAATGTATTTTTGATGGATATCCCGCAAAAGGTCATTAAGAAATACGAAGGCCTGACTGAAGGGGATAAGCTGCTTCCGGTCCCCTGCTATACGACCCTTGAAACCGGGATAAAGGAAATCGCCCTTGCGGCCGGTATAGCCAGGGAGGTGACCTGGCACCAAAGCCGGCACACCTATGCGACGGAAATCTGCCTGACCAACGGCGTGCCCATCGAATCGCTCAGCAAGACGATGGGTCACAGGAACATAAAGACCACACAGCGGTATGCTAAAATAACGAATGAAAAGGTAAGCAGGGACATGGGAAACCTGTCGGATGTTTTACAGAAAATTGAGCAGTTCAAATACAGGTAAAGCCTTTGTCCGGTCGTCTATCCCTGTAGTGTTCCTCCATAAAACGCCCGATATCCCCCGTCCGGTAGAGTATCTTCTCGCCGATGCGGTAAAAGGGGATTTTGCCTTGCGTGCGGTAATCCTGCAAGCTGCGGCGGCTGATTTTTAGCAATTTGGAAACCTCTTTATCCGTCAGGTATTGTCCGCCTTCAAGTCCCGGCTTGAGGTTGTGGGCAATATTCTCTATTGAAGCGGACAGTTGATCTATTGTTTGGAAAAGGGAAGCCAGCCGCTTGTCGTCTTTCGTAATTATCCTGTCATTTGCCTTGTCATTCATAGCTTATCCTTTTTTTACCTGTTAAACCGGATTGGAGGACAAGGGTATCCGCATCTTCCGGCCTGTAAAATATTTTCCTGTTGATTTGAGTATAGGGCAGCGTACCATTTGTACGCAATGTTTGCAGGGTGCGCGGGCTGATGTTCAGTATCCGGCATACATCCTGGTTGTCGTACCATTTCTTTAATTTCCGTTCACTTAACCGTTCGCAAAGCGCTTTTACCTTTGAGGTGAACATTTCCAGCCGGAACAGCAGTTCGTTGAATGCTTTTTCATCGATAGTTATCGTACTCATAAATTTCCTGTTTTTTTAGGTTTGTTGCAGGCAAAGCTATACGGATTGCAGCTATAAATGCAATGGAGGGAGCGCAAGCGTCATCATACGGCATTATATGTCATACCCGCAGTACGCTATAACCAAAATCCATATTCCCGAACTTTACGGCGTGAGAACGATAAAACAATATAAATGCAAAAGCTTATGGAAACAATCACAGTTAACGCAGAGGAATGGAACGAACTGGTTCGTAAAATCGACCGGATAGCAGGGTTTATCGAACAGCTTGCGGAACGGCTTCCTGCCGACAACAACGCATGGATGGACGAGGCACAGGTTTGCGGTTATCTGAAGGTCACTGCGTAAAAAAGGTGAAATAAAATACTCCACCATTGCCAAAAAGCATCATTATAAGGCAGGCGATATAAGAGCCATGATGGAGCGGAAAGCGGTTAAAAGTAACAGGGAACGGCTGGAAGAGTTAGGGAATTCGCAAAGGAAGCGCCTTCCTGGTAGTAAATAATTAAGAGACAGGGCCACACGATGCTATCAATGCCATTCCAGCCACTACTGCTTTTAACCTCGGCAGGTACAAACAAGAATTGCCTATACCTTTTTACAAATACGGATAGCTTCATATTGGTTAAACCTACCTCTAAGGGATGTCTGAATAGCCAGGGAGAAATTCTCTTTCAGATAACATTCACTATATTTCAAACAATCTGGTCCTAGCCAACAGGCAAGCCCCTATTACCCCGGCCTTGTCTTTCAATTTAGATATCGTAACGGATGTATCTTTATTCACCAGGTTAAGGGAATATTTACGGATAGCAGACGTGATCGGCTGCATGATATAGTCTTCGGCCGCAGATAAAGTTCCGCCGATAATCACCATTTCGGGATTAAAGATATTGATTATACCGGCCAGCTGTTCACCCAGTTTCTGTCCTGTCTCTTCTACAAGATCGATGGATAAAACATCTTCTTTGCCCACGGTGGAGAATCTGATGAAGTGGGTTCTTCGTCAAATTTGATGCAATAATTTTAGGACAGAGGGCGTGTTAGTTAATTTATTCATTTTCAGCTAAATAGATGTATAAATATTGGTATATCCAAATAATAATTCGTAACTTCAAGATATTGATAATCAATATTTTGATAGTGAATAAAAAAGTAAATAAGGATAGATGTAATATCCGGATATGCAAGTTATATGAAACAGCGCAGGTAAAAATAAAAAGGTCCATTATTAAAGAAAACCTGTTGTATCTTTACGCTCATTCAACTAAGGGACACGGCACTTGTCCCTCGTGCGGGCGACATAGTAAGGCAGTACGTTCCCGTTATATCCGCAAACTGATGGATTTGCCTGCATCAGGTTATAGTATCCGGATTCTATTACAGGTCCGCAGGTTTAGTTGTAAAAATACCCGGTGTAAGAAAAAAATATTTTCGGAGCAATATCCCGGTTATGCATTACCTTACGCCAGAAGAACATTAGCGACAACCGTTTATCTTCAAAAAATACTACTTGAAATCTCAGCCCGGAAAGGAGCTTATATCACCGATGCCATTCATTTGCCGGTAAGCGCTTCGACTTGTTTGCGTATTGTCGGCCCGTTAAATATTCCCATACAAGAGGGTGTTGATGTCGTGGGAATAGATGACTGGGCCAGCCGTAAAGGCATGAGCTATGGTACTATCCTTGTCAACGCTAAAACCGGACACCCCATCGATTTGTTGGCTTCCAGAGACTATGCCGATGTCGTTAAATGGCTGTCAGGATATCCGCAAGTCAAATATGTTACCAGAGACAGGGCCAGCAGTTATGCCAAGGCTATCACTGATGCTTTGCCCGGAAGTTCCCAGATCGCAGATAAGTTCCATCTGGTAAAAAATCTGAGTGATACTATTTATGACGAAGTACTCCTGCGCTATCAGGAAATAAAGAAAACCTTTACTGAAGAACATAAAAAGGGAACGCCGGATATTCATCCGGAAAATATAAATGTGCCCTCTGATATGCCGGATACCGGTACCGATATCGATTTTATTCGGCCACCATCTCTTCATCGCCGGCAGGAACTGTTCGAACAGATCCATCGCTTAAGTAAATCCGGATTCTCTCAAAGGCAGATTGCAAAGACCCTACATATCAACCGGAACATGGTGCGGTATTATTTAGCCAGACAGGAATTACACCCCAGGTTCAGAACATTCACGAATAATTATGAGGATTATCTGGATGAAATAAAAGGAGGGTGCCGCAAAGGGTTAACTGTCAAGGATATATTCCGGTCTATTTCCCGGAAAGGTTTCCGTGGTAAGGTTGCGCCTTTTTACCAATGGTTCCGTTATTGTTTTCCTGACTATAAATCCGGCAAGTATAAAGTTAAACAACAGGCTATAAGTCCGCAAATCGAAATGAAAATTCGCTTTGGAGCCATATCGGCGCGTAAATTGGCTATATATGTATCGAATCCCGAATGGGGAGTCTGCGAAGCTACAGGCAAACGCAACCGTGAAAGCCAGTTTGCTCAGGAAATTATTACATCCAGTAGCTTACTGCAAGAATTACGGTATATTAGCCAGTCTTTCCGTAAGATTATTAATGGCGATAATGAAGATGCCCTAGATACTTGGATAACCGAAATAAAACAGTTCAATATCAAGAATATAAATTCTTTTGTCAATGGAATAATCCGGGACAGGGATGCAATTTGTAATGCTATACGTTATCCATGGACCAATGGCTTGGTGGAAGGAAATGTGAACAGACTCAAAAATAAGAAAAGGGAAATGTACGGACGGGCCGGATTTGAACTGTTAAGGCGCAAGGTGGCTATCTAAAACCGGATAAAAGACTGCATCAAATTTGACGAAGAACCGGCATACTCAAGATTATCCATGAAATATTGTATATTTTTGTCAAAAGAGTTATTTGAATTAATGAAAATAAAGCGAAACGAAGTATCTTGGTTGTTTCTAAATCGTTACCTGTTTCTCTTTTTCTCTCCGTTATCAATTGAAAATCAATTAAATTCTATTGTTCTGCATACTTAAGAATCAAAAACATGGTTCAAGGATAAGCATGAAGTAAAATATACATTCATGTTCAAAGAGAGCATTCCATTAAATATCCAGGATTTGAGGGTTGTATTATTTACATTGATTGCATCAATCAGGATTCCTAAAAATGCACCGAAAACATATAAAAAAAGCGGATTTGCACCAAACGATTCAAAAAATATACTCCATTTTTTATTATTGAGGTCAATTACCGATATCAACAGAGAAAATAAGGTTGCTCCCATTCCACATGTAGCCAGTACGAAACTCGGAGACCATATTTTCTTATTGATCGGACATACATAACTAAACAGGAATCCCGCAAAAGTAAAAATAGCCCATATATAAACAATTGGAGTATTCGCTCCCTGTTGTCTTTTATATTCATAAGTATACTACCTATCCAGAAACCAATCAAAACATGTGCTATAGAAGGTATTGTACTAATATGCCTTCGGGATCAACTCCATATTCACTATACATATGAATTGAACCAAGAATATTCTGATCAACTATTGCCAGTATACTTGCGTCATCCTGGACATATCCGTTGCCAACTAATATAACGACAGAATATCCAGCCAATAAAGAGATAAATATTGCTGGAATATATTTATGCTTTATAATAATAGCAATTAATGAAACTGCGCAGTAGGTGAGAGCCAACCGTTGCATGAGGCCTAAGATGTGAATATATTCAAAATTTGTAATCGATTACTACAGTTTATTTCCTATGCTTATACTTTCATTTGTCAGGCTGTCATATGTTCCTATAAATACCTCGACCCAAGATAAGGCCAAACCAATAAAAAAAATTACAAATATTCGTCTAAGGATTTTAAACTGAGTGCCAGATGAAAATTTGAATTCTGTTTTACGCAAAGAGAGATAAGTTGATATTCCCATGATAAACATAAAGAACGGAAAAACAAGATTCGTCGGGGTCAATCCGTTCCATTCTGCATGTTAAGAGGGGCATATACATCACCCCATGTTCCCGGATTGGTTTACAAGGAGCATACCGGCAATGGTTATTCCCCGTAAAATATCCAGCGATAATAACCTTGAAGATTGGTTTCTGGTTCATAATTGGATTTTGTTCTGTCAGATTCCTGTTTTATATCTTAAGCTTTATGTGGATACGCCCCAACAGATAGGTTATACCTATTGTGAAGAACGAAAAAAGAATACAATTTATTAATCCTGGGAATCCATTTCTAAACCATTCAGGAGATTCGACGAATCGTATTGCATATAAAACGTATGGTACCAAATAACAGGTTAGAGTTGCTTTGCCGGCCGGTTCTATGATTTTAGCCCATGTCGTTTTTCCGGTCGAATCGAGCCAATAAATAATAGAATAAGTAAAAATCGCAATCCCGGTACAATAAAATACCCATGGAGGAGTTTCTCCAAGCTTGGATATTATCCAGTATTCGTTGGTTATATATCCAGCAATTATAAATAAAAATGCTACTATAAAAGCAAATATGAGTCTTTGTGATTTTTTCACATCTCTATATCTGGCACTTATCAGGGATAAGATAATGCCGCCCATTGTGAAAGCAGAAAGAGCGCCATTGTTTATATGCAATATATTGAGCATCGCATTAAAAAAGTTATCCCCTGGTAGATTCAGAATCGATTGTCCCTCTTTCATCGGAGTCTGTAATATACAGATGATGATTAAGAGTATCCAGATGGGAATAAGATATCTCAGACGGTCTCGTGTGAAAAGATAGACGAATGCACAGATCAGATATGTCCATCCAATGATACCCAGTATTCCCCACCAGCGAGGGGATAATATGCCTCCGTTTGCATCACGGAATATTATGCCAAGGAAAAGAAGCAATAATAAGCCTGCCATCTTCAATGCCGAAAAGGTGTATTTGAGATGTTGCTTGTCTGTCTTTGGGTAAACATTCCATATCAGAAAGAATGCGGCAACCATCAATATACGGTATAAATTGAAACTCATGCCGGACTCGGGAGAAAGGCCGGATTCGGTGTTCACAATATATACACCCATAATCAGTAGCGCTAATGAGCGAGTTAGTATATGTGCAATGGTGTCAGTCGCATCTATTCCCTTAGCAAATCTGGATTCGATAGCATATGGAATAGACATCCCTACAACAAATAAGAAACATGGAAATACAACATCGGCCAATCCTAACATATCCTGCCCCCACTTAGCATGCCCCAGCCATTCAGGTAAACCACTTACAGACCAGACATCGTTGACAAATATCATTAACAACATGGTCAAAGCCCTTAATATATCAATGGATTTATTACGGACAGAAAATATGCCGGACGTATTGTTTTTCATAGTGCTATCGTTTTTAAGCTAAGATATCAATTAATTATTCAGCTCTTTGTGTAAAGCTTTCCGCAGAGTTCCATTATCGTCATCCCCATTATATTCCCAATACATTGCGCCTAACATGCCATGAGCTTTAATATACTGGCATTTTATAGCAATAGATTTTGAGTTATCGAATCCACAAATAAATTCTCCGTTTTTACCTACCAGATAGGGAACCTGAGAAACATCATCCCATCTTTCATCAAAGCCAGTCAATTTTATCAGATTATTATAGTTCGCATTCTTTATTGTATCACTTGCACGTCCATAGAAAGGTATTCCCATCACTAATTTATTTATTGGCATACCTGCTTCTACATGTGCTTTTACTGCTTCGTCAACCGAAAATCTGGTGTTTTCAGATTTGTACAATCCGGAATGGTGATAAGGTGGAGATCCCATATCGTATGACATAATATTTACGAAGTCAACATAGGGATCTATTTCTTTGAAATTGATATATTTGGCATTAGCAGAACTGGCCAGGGTTAGCAATTTTTCTTCTCCGATTATCTGACGAATATCCTTCATCAATAAGGTGAAATTATCGGTATCAGCTTCTGATGCAGAAATTCCCGCAGCACTGTCTGTCGGGTACTCCCAGTCTATATCAATGCCATCCAGATTGAATTGATCAACGACTCGTTTACAATCTTTGGCAAACAATTCCCGGAGATTATCATCTGCAGCCATCTCGCTAAAATGCCCGCTTCCCCAGCCACCTATAGATAGGAAAATTTTTAAATGAGGGTGAATTTGTTTTAAGTCGGTTATCGCTTTTAATCGCTCTTCATTGTCAACCCGTATTTCACGGAATGTTTCGCTCACATGCCCGAATGCGTAGTTGATATGTGTTAAATGTGTCGGATCAGGCATAATGTCTGACCAGGATGTGACATATGCCACTATGATCGTGTTACTACTGTTTGTTGTCCCTTTTTTACATGTTGTAAACAATATCATTATACCTACGGCATAATAAAAAATCTTATGGTTTCTCATAGTCTCTTTTAAATTAGATCTGTACAAATCTATTTTCTCAGATTAATTAAATCTTTGACCAAGTTAGGTAATAAATATATTAAGAGATTTTGAAAATAATTATATATTTAATAATTACAAAATATAAACATGAATGATTGTTTTATTATATATTTCTGTTTATTAGATTATTATAATTTATTATTTAGTTGATGTTAAATAATTACAATTGATTTTTAGCATTTAATATATAAGATATTTTTTTTCTTAATAATTTGGATTCTATCCATATTGTGAAGTCAAAAATACTTAGTAATTGTTTTTCGTATTTATCGTTATGTAATTCTTTGAATTTCTTATCTAATTTTTCCAGCATCTTTTTTCGTTCATCGGATAATACAGGCAGATTTACTTTGTTCAGATACCATAATATAAGGTGTTCGGTTTGGAATGCCTGTTCTTTTTTTAATGATATGCCTCTACGAATCGATTGGGATTGATGTCTGACAAAATCATGATCACCCAACTCATAGTATATTATCAATTTAACAAGGCGTATGGTTTTCATAATAGGCAGATATTCCATATTATGTTCAGGTATTATTGAATTAATCGTTTTTTTTGCCCTATTATATTCTTCGAGCCCTATATAGACTAAGGTGGTATATAGCAATAGTTCGCTTTTTCTGATAGGGTTTAGCCATGAGTCTTTATTAAATAAATCATCTTTGTATAATGTTATTACTTCTTTGCATTTAGCATAGTCTCCTTTATCAAAAAAAGGAAACAGTTCATACTGGAAAGCTATACAGAGAGTATTGATCTTAAATTCTAAAGAATAATTGTCTGATAATTCCTTGAGTTTTTCTGCAAAATATGGCATTTCTTCATAATTCCCCATAGTGCGTAGGCTTCGCAGAATCCCTTCCAATACAGAAATATAGTATATAGGGGGATTTGCCCAGAATTGTGTGTTGTTTTCAAACAATTCCGACAACTCTCGAAAAGAACGTAGTGCTGCCGAATAGTCTCCTATTCCCATTAAATAATTAGCTTGAAATAATTTATGCTTTTTAGTCATTTCAAAATTACTTTCCTTGTTGCCCGACGATGTTGCAATATACATCTCGCTTATCATCAGATCGTTAAGGCTTTGTTCTTGTTTTCGGGATCGCACATCTCCTTTGTATGTCAATCTATGTTTAAGTAAATTGTAAAGAGAGGCTTGTTCTGTGATTTTGCGGATATGATTAATGGATTCTGTTTGCTGATAATGTTTTTGTGACAATTCTTTCTCTGATATATTGGGGAAGTCGAGACGTAGCAGATATTCCAGCTCCAGCTTTGTTGCCATGAGAAGAATTTCATAAACCTGGTTTTCTCTGGCTTTTTCTATGACACTATTTAATATATCGAAACACTCGCGAAACATAGAGCGTTCATATAACAATTCAGCCTTGCATAACTTTTGGAATAAAGAGTAATATATATCTTTCTTTTTACGTAACAATACAAGCGAGTCAAGAATTTTTTCGTAGAGGTAATGAACTGCTATCTCAAAAGAGGCCTTTTTTTCTGTTTTTCTGAATTCCTTGACAATAGACTCTTCATTAACAGAATCTGATTTGGTTATTAAATTATATAGTGTGAGATAATCCTTAGTGCTTTCGCCTTTTGAAGAAGAAATAGCAAATTGTTTTTTTTCAGCTTTGGATAGTGTGTTTATTAAATAAGTCAATGAATCAAATTTTTTCATAAAATTTATATGTTTTTTATATTTTATTACTTTTTATATTATCTGAATTTATACAAAAATATAAATATAAACTATATAATACTCTTATTTACAGTATATTTTTATTTATTGTTAAATAATGAAATTATATATATAGTATAAAATAGAAAAAAATGATATAATAATCCATACTACCTTGCACATACTAAAAACTAATACTATGAGCACAATATACAATCAGCGGAAAAAGATTGTGGTCATCGGTAGCTCCAATACTGATATGACTGTGAAAGCACAAAGATTGCCAATACCCGGAGAAACAATTCTGGGAGGTACATTCATAATGAATCCAGGAGGAAAAGGAGCTAATCAGGCAATTGCCGCGGCGCGTTTAGGCGCGGATGTTACATTCATCTCGAAAATCGGTAACGACTTATTTGGCATACAGGCTCTGGAAACATATAAATCCGAAATGATAAAAACCGAGTATATATTTACCGATAACCAGAATCCATCGGGAGTAGCATTGATCTCAATCGACTCATTCGGAGAAAACTGTATAATTGTTGCGGCCGGAGCCAATATGTCATTATCTCCACAAGATATAAATAAAGCTTTTAATTCTATAAAAGAGGCTGATGTAATACTTATTCAATTAGAAATTCCATTAGATACGGTCGAATATGCAGTGGATATGGCATATGGCCTGGGAAAAAAGGTTATACTTAAGCCAGCTCCCGCACGACCGCTGAGTGTTAAGTTAATAAAAAAACTTTATGCAATAGTTCCCAATCGTGTGGAAGCTGAAATCCTTACAGGAATAAAAGTCTCAGACGAAAAGAGCGCCCATAAGGCGGCACAGATAATTAGCCGTAAAGGCGTTGGGAATGTTGTCGTAACAATGGGAAAAAACGGCGCCTTTGTAAAAGAAGGAGACGCTTGCCGGTGGTTATTGGCAAAAGATGTGGAAACGGTAGACACCACCGGATCAGGAGATGTATTCTGTGGAGCGTTGAGTGTTTATTTGTCTGAAGGGTATTCACTAATGGAATCTGTAGCTTTTGCAAATACTGCGGCAGCAATTGCCGTGACACGTATTGGTGCGCAGAGCGCTATCCCATTTCGTTACGAAGTAGACATAACCTGATTGATTATTTTATTTATCAACAAATATTAGACATTATGTTTATTGTAGAAAAATATTCTATTGCAATTCTGTTCTGCATTATTACAATGCTGTGTTGGGGTTCCTGGGGAAATACACAGAAAATGGCGGCGAAAAACTGGCGTTATGAATTGTTTTATTGGGACTATGTGATCGGGATTGTGGTTCTGGCTCTCGTACTTGGGTTTACACTCGGTAGCCATGGTGAATCCGGACGCGGTTTTATGGAGGATTTACAACAGATAGAAAGTTCAAACTTCTGGAACGCCTTTTCTGGCGGTATCATTTTCAACGCAGCCAATATTTTATTAGCAGCTGCAGTATCATTAGCCGGAATGTCTGTTGCTTTTCCTGTAGGAGTGGGGTTAGCGTTGATTATAGGAGTATTTGTTAACTATTTCGCTGTCCCCAAAGGAGATCCGGTCACATTGTTTACCGGGGTTGCTTTAATTGCTGTTGCTATTATTCTGAATAGTATTGCATCAGGTAAAATGACTACTACCGGAGAAAAGAAAAGTTCAGGAAGAAAAGGTCTGTTGCTCGCTGTATGTGCAGGTATACTCATGTCATTGTTTTATCGTTTTGTAGCAGCATCCATGGATTTAGATAATTTTGAATTTCCGACTCAGGGTATGGCTACACCATATTCCGCCTTTTTTATTTTCTCTTTGGGGATACTCGCTAGTAACTTCGTTTTCAACACCTTTGTTATGAAAAAACCATTTGTTGGCGAACCTGTTGCATATAAGGAATATTTTTCAGGAAATTTCAAATCACATTTAGTAGGAGTTTTCGGAGGAGTTATCTGGGGTGTCGGCACACTATTCAGCTATATAGCTGCAGGAAAAGCCGGAGCTGCTATTTCATATGCTTTAGGCCAAGGTGCGCCTATGATAGCTGCTCTTTGGGGAATATTTATCTGGAAAGAATTTAAAGGTGGACCGAAAATAAATAATACTCTGCTTACCTTAATGATTGTCTTTTTCTTATTAGGCTTAGGCTTGATCGTTTATGCAGGGAAATAAATTGTGATGAATTATGAAAGATGTAAAAGCAGAAATACTTGTTGTAGGTAGCACCAATATCGATACGATAATCAGGGTTTCTCATCTTCCGGCGCCAGGCGAAACAGTTGGTAATGCTACATATACTACTGCTTATGGCGGAAAAGGTGCTAATCAGGCTATTGCGACAGCACGTTCAGGTGGTGAGGTAACATTTGCAACCAATTTAGGAGAAGACTCCTATACCTATAATCTGATTCCGTATTTTGAAGAAAACAGTATAAATACAGATTATATCTTTTTAGAAAAAAAGTATCAGACAGGAGTTGCTTTTATTTTTGTAGCAGATAATGGAGAAAACTGTATCGCTGTTGCGCCGGGAGCAAATGGTGTTTTTAAAGATAAAAAGCTGGATCAGATTCTGGATAAAATCGGACGGTATAAAGTTTTACTTTTACAACTTGAAATCCCTTATCAATCTGTTACTGAATTGATAAAATACGCAAAACAGGCAGGAGTGAAGGTGGTGCTTAACCCGGCTCCCGCAAGGCCGATCGAATCTGAAATCCTGAGTCAGATAGATATCCTCATCCTGAATGAAACCGAAGCGGAAATAATATCCGGAATTAAGTATGCAGATTCCACACCTGAAATAATAGCAGAAAGCTTATTTAAAAAAGGACCCGGCATAGTCATATTGACGATGGGTGCAAAGGGTGCTTATATTTATACCGAAACTATCCGGAAATATATTAAAGCTCACAGTGTCAAATCAGTAGATACTACTGCGGCAGGCGATACATTCTGCGGTGCTTTTATCGCGCACTTGATGGATACGGACAATATCATTGATGCTGTAAATTATGCTACTGCCGCCGCTGCAATCTCCGTAACCAAACTTGGCGCACAACCTTCAATCCCGAAAAAAGAAGAAGTTATGGAATTCTTAAACTCTCAATGCGAATTGAAAGAAGAACTAATAAACTATCAAACCATAAATAAATCTAGTCTATAATGAAGAAAGAACAACTAGTAATAATTATTCTTGTCTTGTTTGCATTGTTCTCGTGTAAGCAGGTTGAAGAATTTCCTCCTGAAGTAACATTAACTAAAGAACGTCTTCTGGATAAAATAAAAGGGGGGTGGGCCGGACAAGCTTTGGGTGTAACTTATGGAAGTTCTACAGAGTTTAAATTCAATGGAACCTTTATACAGGATTACCAACCGATAGAATGGTATGAAGGTTATGTAAAAGATGTGATGACAGAAAGGCCGGGCATATATGATGATATCTATATGGATTTGACCTTTGTGGAAGTCTTTGAGAGAGTGGGCATGGATGCTCCTGTCGATTCTTTTGCCCATGCATTTGCCCATGCCGATTATGAACTGTGGCACGCCAATCAGGTTGCACGCTATAATATTGTAAAAAGAGTGAAAGATCCAGGTCATTGGCTCAATAATCCACATGCAGATGATATAGATTATCAGATAGAAGCCGATTATGCCGGATTGATGACCCCGGGCATGCCGAATACAGCTTCAGAGATAAGTGATAAAATCGGCCATATTATGAATTCGGGAGACGGATGGTATGGAGGAGTATATGTTGGAGCTATGTACAGTCTGGCATTTATTTCTGACGATATAGGGTTTGTTGTCAGTGAAGCATTAAAAACAATTCCTCAGCAAAGTAAATTTTACAAATGTATTGCTGATGTAATAAAATGGCATAAACAATATCCTAATGACTGGCATCAGACATGGTTCAAAATTCAGAAAAAGCATTCGGAAGACATCGGTTGCCCCGATGGCGTATTTGAAGCATTTAACATTGATGCTACAATAAATGCAGCATATGTTGTATTAGGATTACTGTATGGTGAAGGTAATTATACAAAGACTATTGACATTTCGACTCGTGCCGGATACGATTCAGATTGTAATCCGGCAACAGCAGGAGGAATTTTAGGAACAATCCTAGGCTATAGTAATATTCCTGAATATTGGATGAAAGGCCTTAAGGACGCTGAAGATATCAATTTTAAATACACAGATATTTCCTTAAATAAAGTCTATGAGATGAGCCTGAAGCATGCTTTATATATGATAGAGAAAAATGGAGGAAAAGTAGAGGAAGAGAATATTTTTATCAAAACACAGAAACCTGTAGCAGTCCATCTCGAACAAAATTTTGAGGGCATGTATCCCTCCAAAAAAGTAGAATTTTACAGTACGGATAAAAATCCTGTTGAATTTGAATTTGAAGGAACAGGCTTTGTTCTGAGAGGTGATGCGCAAAGGAGGCACGAGAAAGCTCCATATGGCGAATTGACAGCCAAATTGTATATAGATGGTGTAGAAGTAGAAACAGCAGAGTTCCCAATGAGTTATAAATATCGCCGCCACGATTTATTTTGGAAATACCAGCTGCCATTTGGCAAACATAAAGTAAAAGTGGAATATGCTCCGAATGACGACTATCGTCTGAGGACATGGGACTATGTAATTTACTCGGATAAACCGGCTATCACAAAACACTCCGAATAAGTTAAGATTCAGAATCTGGAATATAATGCTATGAAACCCAACTACTACCAAAACTGAAAACACTATGAAATCAATTATGCCTTGTTTAATTTATTAAACAAAATTCTGATAAGCTAAGTCAAAGTACATAAATATAATAACCCATAGAATATTAGTTTATACCGGGAACCCGAGTGTTTCTGGTATAGACGGAACTTAAATTTTTATCTCATGAAATCACAAATTATTTCAATTTTATGCTGTTTCCTTAGTATATATGGCTATGCTCATGAAACTAAGATCAGCATTAGCGAGAACAAATCTATTGAAAATGAAACACGTGCTGCTCCTGAACAAAAGGATATAATTTCAGGAACAGTTACCGATCAGACCGGATTCCCTGCTACTGGAGCTACTGTTTCTATTAAAGGGACTACTAAAGCTACAATGACTGATATAGATGGAAAATTTGAAATTGATGCCAAAGCGGGAGATGTGCTTATTTTTACATATGTAGGTTTCCTGACACAGGAAATCACAGTCGGCTCACAGAAAATGATAAATGTTACATTAATTGAAAACAGCCTTTCTTTAGAGGAAGTTGTAGTAATGGGATATGGGGTTCAAAAAAAGAAACTCATTACCGGGGCTACTGTACAAGTAACGGGACAGGATATTGAAAAACTGAATTTCACAGATGTATTAGGAGCATTGCAAAGCCAGTCGCCGGGAGTAAATATTACATCCAACTCAGGTTTGCCGGGAGAAGGATACAAAATCAACATCCGCGGTTTGGGTACAATCAAAGATGCCACCCCCTTATATGTAATCGATGGAGTAGCCGGAGGAGATATTAACAATCTAAACCAATCGGATATTGAAGCTGTGGATATCCTGAAAGATGCTGCATCGGCTGCTATATATGGAGCGCGCGCCGCTAATGGGGTTGTTCTTATTACGACCAAAAAGGGAAAGCGAGGTAAACCCACAATATCATATGATACATACTATGGGTTTCAGAATGTGTATAAAATGTTGAAACCACTGGATGCCAAACAATATATGGCAATTCAAAACGAAGTGAACTTCAATGAAGGCACTCCTGCCTTTGACTATGCAGAAAGGTTACCTGTCATTTACAAACAAATAATGGATGGCACCTTTAACGGAACTGACTGGATGGATGAAACCCGGAATAAAAATGCACTTACCTATAGCCATGCTATAAATATGACGGGAGGAACAGATATGTCTACATACTCTCTTGGTTTCTCATACACTTCACAAGATGGTATTTTGGGTAAACAGGCAGATCCCGGTTATGAAAGATATACGGCACGTATCAATTCTGACTATGTCTTGTTGAAAGTAAAGGACTTTGATGCGATAAAAATAGGAGAAAATGTAACATTTACCCAAAGGATAAAAAATGGAAGGATCGGGATTGATGATATGTATTGGAACGATATCAGGAACATGTTGACTAATTCTCCGTTGATACCTGTTTATAATAAAGATGGTGGATTCTATGATCAGACCAACAAGTTGGAAGACGAATGGAATATAGAAGGAACTACCTACAACCCTATTGCCGCGATGGTTTACCAGCGGAGTATGAATAAAGAAAAATCAAATTCGCTGCTGGCAAATGTATATATAGAAATACAACCTATTAAAAACTTAAAGTTTAAGAGTAGCTATGGCTATAAAAAAGAAGACGGAACATACCGCCAATATGTACCAGCATTCCAGTTGTCTTCTACTACCGGTCAGGCTGTAGACCAGATAAGCCAATCAGCATGGAATGGGTTCAATTGGACTTTGGACAATACACTTTCATATATCTTTAAAGTAAAAGATGTCCATAACTTTGATGTCATGGTAGGGCAATCAGTAGAAAAGAGTGGCAACGGAGAATCTGTAGGCGCCTCTAATACAAGTTCTCAATTCCCTGGTTCTTTTGACTATGCATGGGTTAGTAATGGATCAGGAGATGCTAATATGAGATCTTCATCAGGTTCGAAATGGGGTGATAGCGCATTAGCTTCTTTCTTTGGGCGTGTCAATTATAATCTGAAAGAAACTTATTTGTTCTCTTTTATTTTCCGTGCCGATGGATCCTCTAACTTTGCAAAAGGTAATCAATGGAGACAATATCCATCTGCTTCGGCAGGATGGGTAATGACTAATGAAAAATTTATGGAACCTGTCGCTGGCATTGTGGATTTTTTCAAATTGAGGGCTAGTTGGGGACAAAATGGAAACTGTAATATTGGTTCATGGTTATATTCTGCTCAAATGGCTCTTTACGCACCATATGGTTTTGGTACAGACAAAGATAGGAATTATATAGGAGCTTATCTTAGACAGATACCAAATCCTGAGATAAAATGGGAGACTTCGGATCAGACAGATATAGGCTTTGACTCGCGTTTCTTTAATTCCCGTTTAGGCATATCTTTCGATTGGTACAGAAAAAAAACAATAGACTGGCTAGTGGAAGCTCCCGGACTTGATATTTGGGGAGCAGATCCTCCAACAATAAATGGAGGTAGTGTAAGAAATCAGGGTATTGAAGTTGCTTTGAACTGGAATGACCGGATTCAGGATTTCAATTATGGAGTTAAACTGAATCTTGCGTCAAACCGCAACAAAATATTATCAATTGATAATGACGAAGGTATCATACGTGGACCTTCAGGTGTATTGATTGATGGAACACCTGAAATATTCCGGGCTCAGGTCGGTTATCCGATAGGCGCTTTCTGGGGATATAAAACAGCAGGAGTATTCCAGAACGCCGAACAACTGGCAAGCACACCGGTAAAACTAAATAATGCAAAAATAGGAGACGTTATTTTTGTCGACCATGATGGTAATGGTGTCATAGATGATAATGACAGGACAATGATTGGTAATCCTCATCCAAAATTGACACTTGGTTTTAGCTTGAATTTGGGATGGAAAGGAGCTGATCTGTCTGTAACTACTTATGGGGCGTTTGGACACCAGATTGCCCGTTCGATACGGGCTTTCAATACACAGCAGATATTCGAACGCTGGCATGGAGAGGGAACTTCAAACTATCTGCCTCGCCTGACTAATATGAGTCACCCTAACTGGAATTACTTTTCGGAAACCCACATAGAAGATGCCGATTACCTGAAAATTCAGAATGTCACATTAGGATACGACTTTAAGAACATTCTGCCGAAACTTCCACTTGGGCAGGCCAGATTGTATATTGCTGCCCAGAATTTGTTCACATTCACCAAGTATTCGGGTATGGATCCCGATATAGGATATTCGGCTGGTGTTCCTTGGTCAAAAGGAGTAGATTTAGGTTATTATCCTACTGCTAGAACAATAATGTTTGGTGCTAATCTTAAATTTTAAAATAATAAGGATATGAAACGAATAATATATTTTATATCAATAGTTACTATCTTATCTTTGGTAAGTTGCGATGACTTTCTGGACACTAAGAGCTATAATGAAAAAGAACTGACTAATTTCCCTGAAACAGTGGACGATATCAATCAGATGCTGACGGGTGCTTATGCTTCGATGAATGTTGATATATTATCCGGCTTTTACCTTGCGGAATTAGCTTCTGACGACCGTTTTGGTGGTGGCGGGGAAGGTGATAAGTTTATGCATGCAATAGACCGGCTGATGAACGTCGGCACAGATATGTGCGGTGGCTTGTGGTGGGGACGCTACAGAGGAATCCAAAGAGTAAACTTATTGTTTGAGAACATAGATAGGGTAAAAGCTTGGAAGAATGAACAACAAAAAAATCAGATAATTGGTGAAGCTCTCTATTTACGGGCTATGTTCTATTTCGAACTGGCACAGGTATACGGAGAGGTTCCATTGATGCTGACGACAGAAGCTTTAAATCTGCCCAAATCTCCGGCTAATGAAGTTTATGCCCAGATAGCTTCTGATTTGAAGAATGCAATCGGTATGATGGGAACAGATAAATACAATCCCGAAATGGCCGGACATGCCACCAAATGGTCGGCAGAGGCGCTGATGGCTCGTGTTTTCTTATTCTATACAGGATATTATAAAAAAGACGCGTTGTCTTTGGTAGAAGGAGGCAGCGTGACAAAAGCTGAAGTGATCAATTGGCTGAACGACTGTATCGAAAACAGCGGACATGGATTAATCATTGATAACACAAATCCGGGAAATGGTTTTTATAACCTTTGGCCTTATTCAAATGAATATACAGCCATAGATTACCAATGGGCGAAAGATAAAAAAGTGAAATGGGTAGGCGATGGTAATGAAGAAACTGTATTTGCTATTAAGTTTAACAATTTTGGTAGCTGGGACCAGACAGGCTATACTAATATGCATGCCACGCATTTTGGAATACGCACGCCAAATGGAAATACATCTACTTTCCCATTCGGAGAAGGTTATGGTGCGGGAACAGTTAATCCTCAACTTGTAGAATATTGGAAAACAGCAGAACCGAATGATATCCGCCTGTGGGGATCGATTATCGATGTAGAGAATGATTTGCCTGATTTTCAATGGGGTGCCGATTTGCAAATGGAGGAAACAGGTTATGTCCAAAAGAAATATCTGGCCATTACAGCTTATGATCATACAGATGGTGGTTCGGAATTCCTTACTTCTTATTCCCCTCTTATGTACAATACCCCTAGAGCTCCTGTAGAACTGGCTTCCACTCAAGACCTTGTGCTTATACGTTTCGCTGATGTACTTTTAATGCACTCCGAACTGACTCAAACGGCAGCAGGAATAAATAAAGTACGCGACCGTGCCGGACTAACAGGTATCGGTGCTTATACTCTGGATGCATTGAAGAAAGAGCGTAGGCTTGAACTGGCATTTGAAGGAGTTCGTTGGTACGACCTGATGCGTTGGGGGGATGCTCCTACTGCATTGGCCCGGCAGGGAGATGTAATGGTGAGGAATATGGCAGGCGATCCTGTGCAAATGGCATCATATGGCGGCGGTTGGGTAGCCCGATATGCGGCTACCGGAGGATTCTGGCCGATACCGGGAACTCAGATTGCTCGGTCTGCCGGAGTTCTGGTGCAAAATGAAGGTTGGGGAACTACCGAAGCTGAATATCGTGGATGGTAACATATTATTAAAGAATTATACGCCAAATTAAAAGATATAAATTATGAAAAAGATAATATATACAATACTGTCATTGACTCTGTTAATAGCTTGTAGCCCTATTGAGAAAGAATATTCGATGGGTAGGGATTATACTGCCGATGAACTTGATGTTTCAGTCAGGGCTGTTGTTGTGAATGGTAAGAATACCAATAAACTGATATTTGAAAATCACTCGCCCATTTTGGGTGAATGGGACTACTCTTTTGGCGTTACCAATCAACAGGTTGTAGATACGGCCATAATTGTGGTAGAAGGGCCTCTGACAGTTACTTTCAAAGGATTGAATCCAAGCGGATCGATGATAACTAAGAAGTTTGAAGTGGATATTCAAGATTTATATTTTCCAGTTCCACCGGAATGGGGTCTATTCTGTGGAAACGGAACAAAAGTTTGGGAATGGGAAGTTGACGAAGATCCTTTTGGTGCAGGAGGATATATGGATAGTCATGAGCCATGGGATCCGACAGACCTTTCAGAATTGGAAGGTGGATGGTGGAACCAAGCCGGATGGGGAGAAGGAGCAACTATGTCGTTCTCTATACGGGGGGCTGCATTCTCTAAAACCAATGCCTCCGGAACAAAAACAGAAACAGGAACTTTTACCTTTGATATGTCGCAAAAGCTAATGAATATATGGGAGCCAGATGAAATCTGGTCTCATGGAAAATTACGCATAAATGGAGGAACATCCATTTTGGCAGGACGGGTTCCTCACTACGATTTTTGGTATATATACGATGTATACGAATTTGACATCGTCGAATTGGAAGAAGACAGGATGGTATTAGCTCATTGGATGGAACCCCGGGAATGGAATGACGAAGCGTATTTTTGGATTTTCAGAGCTAAAGAATGACAATTTGAAGGAATCAGTACTGTATTCTGATTTCTGATTCACATTATTTAAAGAAAATCAGAGAGTAATAATTCACTCTCTGACTTTCTTGATTTCGATATTTATTTTATAAACTTTATTATATTAATTCAGGGCAAACGCACAAAATATGTGTTTTTATGCAGAAAGTTTATCTATATATAGCTGATAGCCTTTAGCTATTGGCTTATAGCTCTTTGAAAAATTGATTAGCAGAAAAGTTACGAGTTTGCCTCGCCTTCGCTTCGGCGAATGTTATTTCTTCGCCCTGCAGGCAGTTACGAGTAGACGAGATACAAGATACAAGTTGTTAACTGATAACTGTTGACTGAAAAAACTGTTACATGTGTTACCTTTTTTAATTGAAAGTTGAAAGTTGGCCCGATCGCGCAGACGTCCCGTCTGTGTGTTGCGTAGCAAACATTTTGCTCTATCGAGCAAGACACGGACTAGAAGTCCGCGCCAACAAAGGGCAAATCCGATGAAACGAGAGGATATGAGAGTTTTCAAAAAGCTACCGGCTAAAAGCTATCAGCTAATAGCTGAAAAAGTGTCAGATATGTCAGATTTTAACTAAATACAGTTAATAAATTCAAAATAAATCGATAGCTAAAAATCCTCTATTTTCATGCGTTTGCCCTAATATTAATTATTATGAAAAAGACTATTCTATCCTTTTTATTCTTGTTTTCGATAGGATTATCAATATCTCCTATAATTTCAGCTCAGGCAGGATTATATGATTTACAATGTGAGGCTCTCAAAAATCCATTGGGTATAGATAATATATCGCCTAATCTCAGCTGGAAAATTAAATCGGAAAGAAATGGATTTAAACAGTTGTATTATCAGATACTTGCTGCTTCCGATGAACAATTGTTATCAAAGGATAATGGCGATTTATGGGATTCCGGAAAAGTAAAATCAGATAAGTCTGTGTGGATTCCATATTCAGGAAAAGCCTTGAAATCGAGAAGTTTGGTTTATTGGAAAGTAAGGATATGGGATGAGAAAGGAAATGTTACGACCTGGAGTGAGAATGCCTCTTTTTCCATAGGTTTACTATCTACCAATGATTGGGATGCTGTTTTTATTGGAGGAGCAATAACAGAAGATGCAAAAGCAGAATCTCCATTATTAAGAAAAACATTCAACTGCACAGGCGAAGGACAAATATCTTTATTGCATGTCAACTCATTAGGTTATCATGAAATATATCTAAATGGCAAAAGAGTTGGTGATGTTGTCCTTACTCCGGCGGTATCACAGTTTGATAAGCGTTCTTTGGTTGTGACATATGATGTGTCTTCTTTCCTGAAAAAGGGTAAGAATGATTTAGTTTTGTGGTTAGGGAAAGGATGGTACAGGAATCAGGGTGTAGTGAGCGGAGGCCCCTATGCTAGGGCTCAGTTGGAAACATACTTTAAAGGGAAATGGATAAATCCGGTTAATACTGACGAAACTTGGCTTGCAAGAAGAAGTGGTTATTCAGATCCGGGAAAATGGACGGCATGGCAATTTGAAGGAGAAATAATAAATGCGACTGAACTTTTACCGGATTTCACTTCCGGCTCACTTAATAGTGTGGGATGGGAGAAAGCCCGATGTGCGAAAATACCCCGGCATGTAGCTTCCCCGCAAATGGTAGAGCCGGACAGAATACAGAAAACAGTGAATCCCATTTCTGTTAAACAATTAAATGATTCAACCTGGATATTTGATATTGGCACGAATATAACCGGTTGGACAGAAATTAAATTCCCCCAATTAAGAGAAAACCAGAAAATAAAGATTAGTTATTGCGATTTTCTGAACAATGACGGAAGTTTCAGGGATAAGAATGACTGCGATTACTATATTGCTTCGGGAAAGAATAATGAAACATTTATAAACAAATTCAACTACCATGCATACAGGTATATCAAAATAACTAATCTTAGAGAATGCCCTGCGTTGTCGGATATATCTTCTTATCTGATCCATACAGATTATGGCGGAAATTCTTCCTTTAGCTGTTCTGATAGAGATCTGAATGCAATACATGATATGGTGCAGTATACCCTGCATTGCCTTACTATCGGCGGATATATGGTAGACTGTCCGCATCTCGAACGGCTGGGATATGGAGGCGATGGTAATGCCTCTACTTTAACGGCACAAACCATGTATAACCTTGCTCCGCTATACAATAACTGGATGCAGGCATGGGCAGATTGCATCCGAGAAGATGGTAGTATGCCGCATATTGCGCCTTGTCCTTGTTCAGCTGGCGGAGGCCCTTATTGGTGCGGCTTTATTATAACAGGTTCATGGCAGACCTATGTCAACTATGGTGACAAGCGGCTGATAAAAAAGCATTATCCGGTAATGAAAAAATGGTTGGAATATGTAAAATTATATATGAAAGACGGATTGCTGAAACAATGGCCCGATACAGAATACAGGAACTGGTATTTAGGGGATTGGGCAACGCCGGAAGGTATAGACCAAACGAATGCCCTATCAGTAGACTTGGTTGCCAATTGCTTTGTCAGTAACTGTTATAATACAATGGAAAAAATAGCCGGAATTTTGGGTTATAATGAAGATAAAAATGAGTTTGCCAAGAAACGTGATGAACTGAATAATCGGATACATTTTGCATTCTATAACCCTGAACGAAAGAGTTATTCTACAGGTACACAAATAGACCTGGTGTATCCGTTGCTGGTGGGAGCAACTCCTCTAAATATAACACAGGATGTAATAAATACTTTACATAAAGAAACAGAAAAACGGTTTAATGGGCATTTGTCTGCAGGGCTGGTTGGTGTACCTGTTATTACCCAATGGGTTACACAGACTGGTTCCGCTGACTATATGTATAATATGTTGAAAAAAAGAGAATATCCCGGATATCTCTATATGATAGACAATGGCGCTACTACAACATGGGAACACTGGAATGGAGAACGTAGCCATATACACAACTGCTATAATAGTATTGGCTCGTGGTTCTATCAGGCATTGGGCGGCATCATTCCTGATGAAGAGCAGGCAGGCTACAGGCATGTATCGATCCAGCCTCAATTGATAAAAGGTATTGAATGGGTAAAAGTTTTGAAAGACACACCTTTCGGAAACTTGTCTGTCGAATGGAAACTGGCAGACGATAAATATATACTGGATGTGGACATTCCTGTTGGTTGTAGCGCAACTGTTACGCTTCCTGTTAATGGAAAAACATTTATAAACGGCAATAAGAATAATTCCGAAATAATGCAGGTGGAAAGTGGTAAATATCAGATTATAAGTGAGCTTTGATTGAATTTTTATCCTTTACTTAGATTAATAACTATGAATACACTTCACAAAATATCCTCTCTGGTTTTAATAGGAATAAGCCTTTTCCTTATTTCCTGTAATGGAAATAAAATCGAAAATGTAGAATCTATACAGATCATACCTATACCACGGGAAATAATTATAGGGACTGGCACATTCGCGCTGAATACAAATACCTCGGTTTATACAAATATGATAGGTGATGAAAAGAATCGTATTTTAGAATATTTAAGGCTATCATCACTACTGCTTAACAAAGAAGCGCAAAAAGAAAAGACAGGAACCCTTCAGTTACTTTTGGTAGAAAGTACGAACAAAGAAAATTCTGAATCTTATCATTTACAAATTAATTCTTCAGGAATCAAAATAGAAGCAACAGACGGAGCCGGCATATTCTATGGCATTCAGACATTATTGCAACTTGTAGAACAATATGGCATGGAAAAGATCCCTGCAATTTCAATAAATGATTATCCATATCTTAAATACCGGGGACTTCTTATAGATGTGTCCAGACATTTCTTTTCGAAGGAATTCATAAAAAAGCAAATAGATATGATGGCCTATTATAAGATGAATCGTCTTCATTGGCATTTAGTTGATGGTGCGGGCTGGAGGATCGAAATAAAGAAATATCCTGAACTGACAGATAAAACTGCATGGCGGCTTCATGAGAACCTTGTAGAATGGTCAGATAATGGAAAACAATATTGCAGTAAAGGCACACAGGGGCATATGGTGGTTATTATACACAGGAAGATATAAAAGAAGTCGTTGAATATGCTGCCAAAAGATATATTACAATTATACCGGAGATAGAGATGCCAGGGCATAGTGAAGAAGTACTGGCGGCTTTTCCTGAGCTATCCTGTGCTGGAGAGCCATATGTGAATTCAGATTTTTGTATCGGTAATCCTCAAACGTTTGTTTTCCTCGAAAATGTATTAAGTGAAGTAATGGAGCTTTTCCCTTCCGAACTTATCCATATAGGCGGTGATGAAGCTGAAAAAAATGGATGGAGAACATGTGCCAAATGTAATAGACTGATGAATCAAGAAGCGTTGAAGGATGCGGATGAACTTCAGAGTTATATGATTCATCGCATTGAGACTTTCCTGAATGCCAATGAACGCAGGCTTTTGGGTTGGGATGAAATAATGCAGGGAGGGCTGGCTCCAAATGCTACTGTTATGTCCTGGCAGGGTGAGAAGTATGGTATTGATGCCGCACGAAAAGGGCATGATGCAATTATGACACCTATTAATTATTGTTACCTTAATTTTTATCAGGATGCGCCGGATGCGCATGTTCTGTCATGGGCCGGTTACACTCCATTAGAGAAGGTTTATGCATATAACCCAGTTCCGGATTCTCTGGATATGGAAGCACTAAAACATATATTGGGTATACAAGGCAATGTTTGGGCTGAATATATTCCTACAGAAGAAAATGAAGAAATGATGATTTGGCCGAGAGCTTTGGCAATAGCGGAAACAGGCTGGTCATTACCTGAAAAAAAGTCATACGAGAGATTCAGAAAGAATGCATTGAAAGCCGTTGAATTTATGCAGTCTAAAGGGTATAGTCCATTTGATCTCAAAAATGAAGTGGGACAACGTAGAGAATATGCTGACACGGTATGTCACCTGGCCTATCAAAAGCCTGTTGAATATAAGAAAATGTATACGTATGAATATACGGCAGGAGGAAAAACAGCTTTAACAGACGGATTGCTGGGTGGCTGGGCTCCGGATGACAATCGTTGGCAAGGATTTATAGGCAATAGCATGGATATAGTAATAGATATGGAAACTGTACAGGTAATAAATTCTATAGAAGCTACATTTATGCAGGACGGCTTTGGTTGGTACTGGATGCCTAAAGAAGTAGAAATATCTATATCTCCAGACAATAAAAATTTTACTTTGTTGACAACTGTAAAAAATGATATACCTTTTACTCAGACTGGCTTTTTTCTTAAGAACTTCGGATGGAACGGAAAGACGGGTGGCCGTTATATTCGCTACATTGCAAAGCCTGATAAGGAAAGTCAAAAAGTAGGATTTCTCTTTGTTGATGAAGTAATCGTCAAATAACATATAAACAGGCCCGGATAAAACCGGGTAAATTATTTATTTTCAGTATCATATTACTGTATTAGTGAAATTTTAAGAAATCAATAAATTTAAAAGGGATATGAATCATTTTATCGATAAAGATTGTAACCAGTCATAAAATTATATAACTTTTAATATAGCTTCCTTAAATTTCCAAAGAAAATGATTCGGCTATTATCCAACCAGCGCCGACCATTAGTTATATAAAGAATATATTTATTGACTTATTTGCCTGGCCTTTTGAAATATCAGGGATGTTTCTTTGTATTAAAAAACATTGTGTATCTTTGCTGAAAGAGTTATTTGAATCTATGAAAATAAAGCAGAACGAGGTATCCCGGTTGTTTCTAAATCGTTACCTGTCTCTCTCTTTTCTCTTCCTTATCAATTGAATATCAATTAGATTCTATTTTTCTGTATAGTATAGATACAAAAGTACCAAAAGAATTCTTCCCTTAGATTATTTTCTTATTACAGACTTTAAATTTGTACTCTTTTTCAATTTTAAAAATGATTTCATTTGCTATTTTATTTTTGTAAACATGGGGCAACAGTTTAATTTTGAACAGATTCATTCGGGTAATATATTGTAATAATTTTAAGATTAATTTATTGTACGAAGAGAAACCATAGTATATCCATTCGATAAAGGCTCCTGACATTATTTTAGGATAATAGCTGGTTTGTCCAAATTCTACTATTCCCTTATCCATCTGTTCAGAGAGTTCAATAATCTTAAATAACATATTTATATAAAGGATTCTGGCATCATCCGTTCCATAGGTCATACCCAAATATAATGGGATTAACCGGTCCTCCTCCTCTACAACTAAAGCCATAGACCTGATCAATCCTTTTCCGTCTCTTGATATGATAAAAAAAGTATTATCAGGAAGATTCCTGTTCAGATTAAGAAAAAAAGATCCATTTAAAATTTCAAGTTTATTTTTAGCTTTACGGAGAACATTTAAATACATTTCTTCGAATATGTCTTTATAGGGAGTAATATCCCTGATTATTTCCCATGTATAATACTTATTATATTCGTTTCGTTTCTTTCGGTATCGCCGCTGATGGTTAGCTTTTAAAGCATTCGGATATGGCCTGCATTCCGGGAATGTTGGCACAAAGGAATTGGGAAAAGACCGGCAGAAACAAAAATTTTTCCCTAGTGTGTTTCTTGCCTTATCAATTTGTGTTTCCCTGATTTCTTTAATTAATATTAGTTTGGCATTTTTGTTTTTTGCCTTTAATTTCAATTGTTTGTTTATCAAAGAGAATATTACCGCCTCACAATTTTTATATCCACTACTTACACCTACAAAATATTCACAACTGGCAGCATAGGATCCTATAACAAAAGTTTTAATTTTAAGAAATCTTGGAAATTTACTTCTTACTTTATAAAATAAAACCTTTAAACTTGATTCATCAAGCAAATCAATCAAATCCAGTTTAAAATAAAAGCATGGTACTATCGCAACAGTTTTTGAATTTTCTGTAATCAGTAGATAGTAAAATTCTACATCCGGAATATTAGATTGTTGTATAGATTTAATAAAATTTATGCCTGTTATATGTTTGGTACCGAAAATTAATTTCCATTGTTCTTCATCTATCAGATTAATATCCGTCAACCATTCACATTTAAAGTCTCTGTATGTCATATTTATTGAACAGATTAATTAAAATTGAAACAAGCATATCCAAATCACTTTTTGTATGAGTAGCCATTACACTTATTCTTAACCGCGATAAATTTGCAGGTACGGCCGGAGTAAATATGGGATTTACAACAACACCTAAATCTAAAGCATCTTTAGATATAAGTGAGGCTTTTAAATCATCTCCAATGATTACGGGGATTATCGCCGTTTTGCTGTTTAAGATTTCAAAGCCATTATCTTTTAACTTCTCTCTCAGATAGTTTGAGTTAAAAAACAAGCGTTTAACAATATCTGTGGATCTTATTAATTCTAAAGATGCCAGGACAGATGCACAATCACCCGGAGGCAACGATGTTGAGAACATATTACTTCGTGCGTATACTCTCAGGTAATCGATTATCTCCTGACTTGCAGAGATATAGCCACCAACCACACCGAGTGCTTTACTTAAACAGCCTGTAAGAATTATATCTTTAGAATAACCAATATTAAAATAAGAAAGCGTCCCGCCTCCATTTTCACCAATTACACCTGTTGCATGTGCTTCATCTATAGCCAACAGGCATTTGTATCTTCGAACAATATTTAATATAGCCGGAATATCTGCAATATCACCATCCATACTGAATACACCGTCTGTTACTACCAAGATACCACCGGGATATTTTGAAGTATTTTCCTTCAGTATTTTTTCTAAATGGGTTAAATCATTATGTTTAAAACGTAACATTTTTGCTCCGGATAAAATAGTTCCATCAATCAGGCTGGCATGATTCAACTTATCATGAACTATTAAGTTTTCCGGACCTAATAAGCCTGAAACCATTCCTAAATTAGCGCAATATCCTGAAGTAAAAAGAATGCTGTCTTCAAAACCCGTAAGTGAAGAAATTGAGCGCTCCAGTTCATTTTGAACAATCGTCGTTCCTGTTAAAAGAGGAACACCTCCGGAACCAACACCGAGTTCTTTAATACATTCAATAGATTTATTAATTACATATTCTGAATTACAAAGGCCTAGATAACTATTGGAACCAAACATAATGGCATTTTGCTCTTTAGATTCATGGCGATCAATATATCTTACTTGGCGGTCACAAGCTGTGATAAAAGGATTTTTTTTATATACATTGTAGGAGGAATTCTCATGTTTTATCATCTCTTCTTTAAAATCCAATACTTTCCCCATAATTGAACCATCTTTACTCTTGCGGTTTGCTGTTAGACTAATACGATAATCTTCCATAATAATTTAATCTTTCTTAAAAACATGTTGAACGTTCGGTATTATTTTAGCAAATTTAAAGTTTTCAGTTAATTATAATATACTAATTGTTATTTTTTTTTACAGAAAAATTATATCCAGGCTATATGGAATCGATTTTATATAATATTTCTGTTTCTATCAGAGACTAACAGGTATAACATTATGATTATTACTTTTTTAATATTACTTTTGTTTCTTATTATTTGTAAAGTGTATGTAGTGTATGAAAAAAACGAAAGATAAAATTCTATTTGAGACATTTAAACTTTTGGTACAAAGTTCTTATGAACGTACAACATTTGATGAAATTGAGAAAATAACGGGCGTGACCAGAGGCGCGATATCTTATCATTTCAAGACAAAAGAAAATCTCTTTATGGCCGTTATTGAAGAATTTGTATTCAAGCGAGGTTCTATTTTGCAAATACCTGTAAGGGATACTGAAAAGTTTATATTAAAAAATTTTATTGGTAACTTTATTGAACACTGTTACGAGGAAAATCAACGTGTCAACAATCTTGGCATAACAAACTTCAATCTGGCTTATTTTAATATTGAACTCCAGGCTCTGTTTTTTTATCCTAATTTTATCAATAAAGTTCTCCAGTGGCTTGAAATAGAGAATAAAGTATGGGAGGATATTATAAAGGCAGCGATCGAGAACAACGAAATTAGTGAAAATGTTGATATTAAAAGATTAGCCTCTATATTTGTGAAATCATATCTTGGGGATAGTTATATTGGCATTTTTCATAAGAATGGACAGGATTTAGAAGAGTTGAAAAAAGACTTTATGCATATTTACGATTTAATTAAATTAAAGTGAGTAGTTTGTAAAAATATACATTTCATTCTCTCTTTCTATTTATGAAAATAAGCATTCCTGTTATACAGGAATGCTGTTGGCTCGTAAATTCTCCAAATTCAAATACAATCCGGCTTTATCAGTCCTGCCCTCTTTTAATAATTCCCATAAAATATGACAACCCAATGTCGCCAAAGAACTGTTAATGAACAGGTCTTGTTTTGATAAAGCCTGAGCTTGCGAACAGGAAGGTCCGGAATCCTTATCTTTTATCTTCTTCAGGTCAAAACGTTCACTTATAACCGGTAACTGCGAAATGTTCTCATATTTTCTGGACTTAGGCTGTTCAATATTTTGCAGCGTACCCAGAACGGCCTGCCCTGTCTTCTGCATATTGCCATAATCCATCCAGTATAGGGGATTCTGATAAGGACTATATGATCCATTCCCTGTTTTAGACAAGATTTCGCCTATTTCCAATCGTGCTTTTACATTATCCACACAGGATATGTAAATATTGGCTCCACCTGCTGTTTTTTTATTGAAATGCTCAGGAACTGCATTCCATGCCGAACCAAAGGTGCGGTTAATCCTGGAAACCAATACCACGGCTTTATTCAGGGAAAGGTCGCATTCATAAAACAATTGGCGCCCTATATTCGGTGTTTCTACTATATCCCCGTCATAAACCGTAACGTAAAGTCCCGGATGCCCTAAAGCCTGAAGACTTGCATCCATCATTGCTAAAGAAGTGAGTACACGGCAGCCGGTTCCTCCGCAACCGATCATGATCACAGTGACCGGATGGGACGGATTCAGCAGGTATTTGTCTGTATAATGATATCTCTTTTTCATTTGATTAAATCTTTAAGTGTCTTATCGTATGGCAATAACTCTTCATAGTCAAATCCATCCTGCCATTTTTGAGTCGCTGTAAACAGGTTGCTCTTTGTCGGATTACTATGTCCTCCCAAATGGGAAAACTCGGTCATCCAGAATTTCTTCTCCCAATACAACAAAAGATCGTTGTAATCCGGTGATTCCGGATAATCCAAACTTGCATTTCCCAAACAAACACTGGATTCCGTCACATTGAAAAAAGGTGCTTTATAGAGCTTGTTGACCGGTTTCTTCCCTTTAAATGCATAAATATGGAGTGAAATGTTTGTAGCTACATAAAGCACGCCGGGGATATAGTACATGGCATTTTCCAGATTCAGGTCTTTGGTAAAATACATCATGCGTTGTCCCGGAGGATTAAACCAGACATACCTTTCATGCCCTGTCCGGTTGTCCGCATAGAGCAGGTTAGCCGGTATTTTCCCCGAAGGCATCTGACTTTGCTCTAAGGAGAAACCACTGACAAGATCAGAGATACATTCTTTACTTAAAGGGACTCCCTCCAGCAACCTTCCCTCCGGGTCAATAGTATGGGACTCAATATAATATTCACTATCCTTATCTTTATCTTTATAGGCCACCAGTGCGATAACAGGCTTGCTAACTCCAGCCGATTGTTCTAATATTTCATCCGTTGTATAATACATAACTAAAATCGTTTATCCATTCTAAAAATTCAATCACAAACTTATCAGGCTTAAACAGGCCTTTTGTACGGGGTGTCACTGTCCTGTTTACAGACGAGAAAAATTCATAGCCGGATTCATAGGCATAATTATTCATATATTCTATCAGGTTCTCAAGAATAAGATCATCATCATAAATGATCATAAAGGTTTCATCGGCATCAACGGGATATTCATCACTGTGATGCCTCGGAGCATTCGTATAATGCAACAGCACTTTCCCTGTCCTTAGCAGCTTGAGTCCTTTTCTCATCCCGGAAAGTATTTTTTTCTCTTTGGCGGAAGCCGGCTTATAGTGGTCGATCAACGCCCTGAGGGAATAAACATCAAATTCCGGCTTCTGATCCACCAGATTTAATGTTTGTGATATATCTCCTTCTATATATCGTTTTACCAGTTCCATCCATATATCCTCCGGCTCCTCCCCTGTATTTTCACAATAGCTTTCCACTTCTTCTTTCCACATTTCAAAATGCTGGCTTTCCAACAATGGTGTCATCCTTTGTTTATCCTGCAACAGCCGGAAGAATTCAATCAGGATATTACGGAATACACCTTGTGTTTCATCTATTATCTTACAAGGGATATAATACAGGAGGTTATCAGCCAGATTATCTATAATTTTCAGGCGTATTTTGTTATTCTTTTCAAACAAACGTACCTCCAAATCATTGGGTAAAAGGCTATTAAGTTTATCACAAATAGCCTCGAAGTTTCTGGGTTCCGGATCCAACACAAAGTTTTCGCCGAACAATCCGGCACAGTTCTTTGCCGAATCATAGAGGTAATGATAACTGTCCGGTTGAAACATCGGATTTACATCTGCTTCATAGAACGGTTTAAATACAGTGGTCAGAAAACCATTAACTGGTTTTCCGACTTCTGTAATTTCCTTTTGTAATTGTGTATCCCCCACCGGATGCCTTTGCGCGACTCTTCGCTGCTTAGAATGCGTCCTATTTTTTGGTGCAATGATTGTTGTTGTTCGCATAACTGTTTTCTCATCCTTTAGTTCCTATGGTTGTTTTGAATGTATATACTGCTTTATCGTCCTCGAATTCGGGGCCTTGTACGCTTGCTGTTGTTAACTGGGGATAAATGGCGGAGTAAAATCCCATTACATCTTCCAGTGACATTTCCGGATCAATATCATTGAGTTCTATGTCTGTTTTCTCAATCCTGAATACCCGTGTTACGGTTGTTATATTTAGTGCCATATGTTTATCTCTTTTATGTTTAACCTATTTTTTTTGCTATTCCCATTATTTGAGCGAACATATCTACAGGAGCCTGTTCTGTGGGCTGAGATGAAATATTGTCCTGTTCCGGAACACCAGTTCCGGTAACTTCTAAGTCCTCAGACTCCTCATCATCTATTTCCTCTTCCTCAGTTTCTTCGTCACTATCATCTTCCATTGATGGATCCGCCAAAGTATCTTCGGCTTCTACCTGTATCTCATCCTCTTCAGGTTCAAAAAGCGGTCTTTGAGCCATTTTACTCCATACTTCCATGACCTTTTCTTTCAGTTTTATATTGTCAGGATCTGCCGCTGATACTTTTTTATAAATTGCGTAGGCTTCCGGCCAGCGACCGGCTTTTTCATGAACCTCTGCATCTGCAAGCATACGTTCACTTTTAGATGTCTTGGTATCTTTTGCCGCATTGGTAGTGGTAACCTGCGTTTTCTTCGATGTTGCCACTTTTGTGTTCTCGCGGAAAGCATCCACATTGGTTAAAAGGCCTAAACGTTCCTGCAGCGGTTGGCTGATTGCTTCCAGGAATCCCTGATCCAGCTCTGTAGGGGTTCCGCTTACATTCAGGGGAATAAGCTTTATTATCGCCGATCCCGGCATGTCCTGTACTTTAGGCATAAGGCTGACAATCAGCCTATCCCCTTTTTTCAGCAGGTTCAGATTTACGATCTGACCTTCCTGCATTAATTCTGATAATCTTGTAAAAAACATAAGATCTGATTTTAATTTATAATTCAAGTAATTAGTTTATTGTTATTCTTTTAAATACATAGCCTTCAATTTGTATAAATTGTTCTTCAAGCAGCTGCACGCCAAACAATGCATAATCAAAGTCAGGATTGGTTATTGCAAGGCATTCTTTGGCATAGTACCTGCCGAATAATTCCGTTTCTTCATAATATCCCTGATAGGAGTTTTCAAATAATCGGATAATCTCTCTTGATTTGCAATTAAAAATTTCTGGGCTAAATCGATCAATCCATAGATGGAACGCTTTGTTCCGGTAGCTGTCAAAACCGGAAAGAAGATTCATCAACTTAAATATTTTTGATGAAATATCATTTATACAGATTAAAGGCTTTGGTACATCCTGCCAGTAGAGGATTAATAATACAGGTTCCTTTTCTGAAGGATATAGTGAACAAAATGCCGATCTGAATTCCTGCTTATTCTTATAATCGCATAATTGCATCCATTGTCCAAAAAAGTTTCCGCTGTTATATACATAATCAGTGGATACATATATCCTTGCATCCATCATGTTTATCAACCTATCCATAATAATACATATTGGGTTTATTCCTGAATTTTTCGAGGTAATAAAAGGTTCGTGTTTTGTCTTGGTCAAGTTTTTCGAGAAAAATACCGCAACGCGCAGCGGCGGCTATTTTTCGAAGAAACCGAATGGCTTGAACTTGAACAGCCCAAAACACGTATTACCTTTACCGGAGAAAAAGAGGAATAAACCCGATTGATTTTTTAGACCTATCCGGCTTGGATATTTTACTTAAGGAAGTGAAATGAATGAAAATGCTATTCTAGTAAGAAGAGAATAATATAGCTGTCCTTTATATGATTTTATAAAGATGTGATGTGTTTAAATTTCAAAATCGGGGTTATAAGAGTTATAATTGATGCTATTCCGGAAAAATTCTTTCATCAGGCTCTGACATTCCGTGTTCGGTTATATGTTGGTATCCGGCGGGTAGTTCTTCAATTATAATCCCGTCTTTGCGTTGCAGTAAAATCCGGCCATTGTCATCTAAAGCCTGAAAAAAGATACGAAAACCCTCTTCATATAATGCTGAATACCAGCACCTGTCAACAAAATCTGTAAGCGTCTCCGCGATGACGTCTATCCTGTAAAAAAAATAAGCAGGGAGTACGCTTGCCTGCTATTTTTTTGTCCACATGTCCGGGAGTAAGTCGCGGTATTTTTCGAGTGATGTATCCGGTGGAAGTGCCGCAGCATTGTTGATCACATCGCTAAGGTATTCGAAGAAGTTGATATTATTGAGCCTGCACGAACAAGCCAGCGAGTAGAAGATAACGCCTCTTTCGGCTCCCCTATGACTACCAAAGAACAGTGAGTTCCTTCTGGAAAGGGATATGTAACGGTTTAGCCTTTCAATAGTATTTGTATCAAGTTTATAAAGTCCGGAGGTAAAGATATTCTCCAGGCCTTTCCATTCACCCAGCATATAGTTTGCTGCTGCATACATCAGACTCTTTGGAGGATATTCCGGAGAAGATACTATTCTTTTGAGTGCGACCTTCAAGGCTTTCATGATATCTTTCGAGTATTTTCTTCTCCATTTCAAGTTATCATCCCGGGTCCACCCATCCACTCCAATACGATGCTGATGCTCTTGTCTGTAAAGCTGGTTGATCAGTTCGATTATGCTGTCCGCATCCGGATTGTCCCGGATATCCAAAAACTTGCGTTTACAATGCTGGAAGCATGACAGCCTGAGGATTCCATCCCCCAGGGATTTGTAAGGAGCATACCCGTCACTCTGGACTGTCCCTTTATACTTTTCCAGTTTCTTGTATATGACTGCACCCTGTCTTGAACCATTCTCGTAGAAGTAGTATGCCAGATTGAGGTTCATTGCGGATATGGCCCAGATATATTCCTTGTTGATGTTTGGCGCATCCGCATTATCAGCCCTGTCCATTACTTTATAGTAGGTCTCATCACAGCTTATGTAATCATCTTCCAATACAGCCCTGCCGAGAGCTGTATAAAGGTTCTCGAACATATCTGCCGTCTTGGACAACAGTCCGTTTGCCGTTGCCTTGTTTACATGAAAGCCGTTGTCATTGAAGTACCTGACTATTCGTTCAACAGGCATTGAGTAGATATACCTGAGCTGTGCCATTCCTGCTATAAAGGAACCGTCAAAACTTGAGTTCTGGAGCGGGGCCTGGCTTGCCTTACAGGAGTAAATCCGTTCATCCTGTCTGTATGTGTGAAGCCTGTAGACTATCTTCTGGAACTTCATCGGAACCATCCGGTACCGGATAGATTCACGGATGCCGATTTGGATAGCCGTTCGTATATCAAACTCCGTATCATCGGGATAGACATCTTTAACCACTTCTTCCAGTTCATAATGCATATCCCGTTTTGCTCCATTATTCTTGCGGGCTTTCAGGTCGGCTTTCGGCTTTACTTTTCCGGAAGCTGTTTCTTGTTCCTGCCTGGGTTGTGACTGCTTTTCTGATTTATTGGATATGAGTTTGGATATGCCTCTTATTTTATTTGCTGATTTAGTGAGGGATTCGTCTTTCTGAAGCAAGGCTTCCTGTAAGGAAGCGATGGTTCCCTCCATGGATTTAACCGTTGCGGATAGCGTTTCTATCTGGGCCAACAACTGCTTGTTGAACGCATTGACTGCTTCCAATTGCGCCGCCAATATTTCTTCCATTCTGCTTCCTGCCATGCTTTAAAGGTACAAAGAAATATGGAGATAAGCAAGAGTTTGCGTAGCTTATTTAATTGATTATCAAATTATTAAATGGACAAAAAGCGCGTTCTGTAGCGTTTGCGGAAGCGTACACTTTCAAGTGAGACCCCCGACATGATGAAGCTGAAAGTCTCCCAGGATAGCTCATAATAGCCTGTAGCCGGATCTATTTTAGGCAGTTCAAAACTGCCCCGTTCAAGGCGCTTGTGATATAACAGAAAACCGTCGGTATCCCACTTTAAGATCTTTACGTTTTGTCTGTTCTGGCCAAAGAAGATATAGATATCACCGTTCATTGGAGAAAGCGGGGATTCGGACTTGATCAGATTGAACAATGCGTCAATCCCTTTATTCATACGAACAGGGTGTTGGCACATAAAGTACCTTACATTATCGTTAAGGCCAAACATAGAATACTACTTTTCAGGATGATACAATGACAATAACGAAATCAGGCTTTCCGCCGTACATTCCTGCAAGGTCAGACTGATATTGTGTGGAAAGGTAATGCTGACTCCTTTGAGAACACTGCCTGTCCCGACAGGATGGCTCTGTGGCCTGAACTGGATAAAGGTTTGTTGATCTTCATTGGTGATACCTTCGCCTCTTGCCTCTGCTTGAAGCCGTCTCATAAAGATTCCGCGACGTTGCGCCCAATCTAAGATTTTTTCATATTTAATGTTATTATCCCGGCAATAAGATTTGAATGATAAATATGAATCTTTCTTCAAATATTCTTTATAACATTCAATAGCTCTCATCTGTACTGATGATTTATTCATTTCTACGAAATTATTTTCCATGCTCTTTTATTTGCAAATGTACAGGGTTACAAAAAGCGAATCAAGACGTCATCGCGGAGACGCTTACCAAAATCTTCCATTAGAATAATAAATATTAAGCACAATTCCAGTTTTGTTCTGTCTTTAAGAATTGTAATGCAAAGATAAGCCAATAAAGAACGTAGGTCAATAATTCATAAAAGAAAAGAAATAGAAAATAGGGACACGATATATATCAAAATATATATGCAGAGGTTAAGGCAGGCAGCTTTTGTTCCCCTTAAAGACCGGATTTATTATAATTGAGGGCTTTTCGTATGACTCTTTTGTACGGATAATGACAAGAGAAGCTCGTCCCGCTATATGCGTCGGAATCGGCTTTGCATGCTATGTCCCGTCGGCCCGTAAATGTAGTGTTCAAAACGTCAAATTTTTAACAGGAAATACGACACGAAGTGTACGAGGTGTCGTATTTATTGTTAAACCCACAGGGCCTGAATTTGACCGGTGAAGAACACAAATATAATTTTGCCGGCAAGCGGACATAGGCTAAAGACGTATTCGGTGTAGTGTGGAATTAGTAGTCTATGTAAAACCATCGTAATTATAACCGGACTAATTTTGCTATAATAAGCCCGACTTTTGTTTCATCCTCAAATTTTTCCATAGAGATCATATAATTTTGGCTGAAATTTGGCCGCTCTTTATTACAAATCTGTGCCTTCAGATTATATTCGGATATATTATAGTTCTGGCTAAAGCAGTTAATTGTAGCTTTCAACTGACGGCAAGCTGATGAAACCCACCCGCTGTACTGGCGTTCTTTTAGTTCTATAAAATGAACTGAATTATTATAATGTAAAAGGCAATCACACTTATTTTCGATAGATCCATCTTCACGAAAAATAGCCAAATGATTGTCAACCGGATAAAAATCAACTGTCATTTTAGATGGATTTTCAACTACTCCGATCCAGGCTAAAGGATTTTGAATATCCAAGTAAGCAGGCGCGGGTACTTGGCCTGGAAGAGTTTCATCATCGCACAAACCGAATGATTCCGCATCTGTTGAAGCTCTAACTGTAGGTTCAAAAAAGTCTATCGGCATTGTCTTTCTATTTCTTTAAGGTCTGAAAATAGATAATTGGCTTCGGATAACAGATTATTCAGGTAATTCTCATCTGAAGGCAACCCTTTATAATTTTCTAATACCGATATTATACCATTAGCTGCTATTTCATAAATAACTATATCTGAACTGCTAACTGTCGAATTAACAGGAACAATATGATTTACCCTTTCTCTGAGTTCTTCTGTAATCTTTGGATTATCCAATATCATTTTAGCTTTTATTGCCAACGTCAGGTAATTTATGATATAGGGGCTATGGGTAGTTATAACAAGTTTATTCCCAACCGAAAGATTATTGTAAGACAAAAGGCTATTTAATATACTTCTCTGGGAAGATGGAAAAAGATTCTGCTCCGGTTCTTCTACGATATTTATAAATGCTGTTTTGTTGAAGCGGGCGGATAAAACAGACAAGGCAGCCCGGCGTTGCTCATCGGAAAGAGAGTAATCTGACCAAATAGTAGAAACACCATCTTTGAACCGTTGCAGATCCTCGCTACTCATATCAGTTGCATTTTTTGTTTGACTTAAAATGGAATTTGCCAGATAATCTGTCACAACAAACAAAGGTACTATTGACTGGAAACCACTGGAAGATTCATGCAACTTAATCTTATAGTCTTCTCCTTCAATATAAGTAATATCATTTTTTTTATCGTAATTCAGATATGCATTATTGATAGGTAATTCCATGGGTGATTCCAATGACTTTAATGCCAGGCCGAATTCTGTTGTCAGTTCCAAAACAGGCTCAGCTATTTGCCTTAATTTACGGGCATTACCATCCTGTACATTACTGATAAAACTTCTTTCAGCAGGAACATACATTACTTGAGGAAGCTTATATATTGAATTCTTTTTCTCCTGAACAAAAAATTGCCCGTTTTTATATTGCATGGAATAGGACTCGCCTTCGTATTCGATTTCGGCTTTATCAATTCCTTCTTTATTATAGAAATAGTTCTCTATCCTGTGATAGGCACAATAAATATCTTTGAATCGCCCGCTTCCGGTAAATTCCTGTGCAGTATAATCACCCCGGGTAAGCGCTTTCTCTATCCAGGTAAAAGTCGATATTAATTTGGCAATGCTGCTTTTACCGGTACCTTGATTTCCGATAAACAATGTGATTTTTTGTATTTCGATCCAGCCTTCATTTTCTTGATAGCCATTTTTTACCGGACCAAAATTGCGTATTCTGATTTTACTCATCTAAGTTTAAATTATTGGATGAACAGATGTTTTATTATTTAAACATATATAATCCTATATTATATAAATATATAATTATACAAATATATACTGAAACATTCAAAGATACATAATATCATTCTATTTTGATTGAATAATAGATTTGTATGCATAATATATGAAAATTATACCCAGCTGATATTTATTCTTTCTGTTTATTTTAATACCAGCCGGGTGTATTCTCTTTTTAAATGGCAGGTACTGCTTTTTCTGCTTTATCTTTTAATGTTTCCAGCTGCTTTTGAATTTTCTGGTATTTCTGATTATAGATATCCGTATGTTTCCGCATGATATCCATCGTTTTTTCCTTGAAGTGTTGCTTAGAGAATTCTATTAACAACATCATCCTCAGATTATGGCCTGTGTGATTGATCAGATTCTTTATTAAAAAGTTTCTATACACAAGTGCCTTTTGTTCTGCAGTCAGAGTCTTGATTATCTTATATTTTTCATCGGCAGTCAGAACATCCTTTTTCTCATCTGTATATCCGAAAGCCGGAAAATATTTTTTATCCAGGTAGTCCAACATCATAAAAATAAGCAGTTCATCTTCAAATACTGACAACTGCCCGTTATTGATTTCTGAATTTTGTAATAGGGAGGATACTTCTTTGGCTGCATTACGCGTTGCTGCCGTTTTATTTTCCTGATCCTGCTTTTGCAGATTTTCCAGTGGGTTCAGGTCCTTTCCTTTGATAACCTCTACATACCTGATTCCGGGGTTATTATCACCCACATAGATAACCTTCTTTATTTTACCTGATTTTTCTTTTTCTTCGAGTTCTTCCATTTCCTTATAGAAAGACATCTCTTCTATCGTGTATTCTTCCAGAGCCGCCTTGTATTCCTGATCCGATTTATAGCTATTTTGAACAGGAGGTAGTGGTTTTTCAGGGTATTCTTCAGCTTTCATTGTTCTTATATCGACACCGATCTCCTTCATGTCATTATTAACGGTATCATTCATCTTGTCATAAGGAGCTATACAAACACTTATTTCCGGATATTTCTCGGATACCACTTTACAGAAATTTATGGTAAACTTGCTCTTTTTCTCCTGTAAACAGGTGTTGTTCGTACATCGCCCTGATTTCTCTGGAAATAGTTCATAAAAGGCTGTATTGAACTGGCATTTTTCACATTCTGACTTTTCAAAATTAAACTTCGACAAATCATTGGTATACAGCTTTTCGATCCGTTCGGTAAAATCTTTTAATCCCAGTTCTTTCCAATTGTTTTCTTCATGGCTGAAATATTCCTTGTAAATTTGTTTTTGTATAGTTTTGGAATATTTTGCAGTTTCAATCCCGATACCGAGCATGATGTCGTCTTTTTCCAACAAATTTCTAAATTCGTCTATCAGGCGTTGTAGTCTCAGGCGTTTACGGATATAAGATTCATTTTTACCTGATTTATAACAAATATCTTCTATACTGTAACCTCTGACATCCATCAGTTTTTGGTAAGCATCGGATTCTTCGATAGATGTCAGGTTTTCCCTGTTGATGTTTTCGACAAGTGTAATCTCCAGTATCTGTTCATCCGTATATTCCCTGATAATTGCAGGTATCTGGGTTTCTCCGTTCAACTTGAAGGCCCTGTAACGGCGTTCACCATTTACAATTTCGTAACCATCCCCTTTTCCACGGAGCGTAATCGGGTGCAACAGTCCATGTTCTTTGATGCTGTGAGCTAGTTCATTTAATTCTTCCTGATTGAATTTCTTTCTTGAATTCTCGGGATTAGGCGATATCTGGTCTATTCCCACTAAAAATACTTTTTCTGCTTCCATAAGTCGGTTTTCTTTTAAATTGGGTTCTTTAATAATTTGATTTTTTTCGTTTATTTTTTGTTTATTCAGGCGTTCATCCCGGTATGCTTCTGTTAAGCCTACAATACAGACCTCACAAATCCATTTGGTATGGTAAAACGGCTCCAGAATGTCTTCCCTGTGCAGCATATCAAAACGCTTCAGGTATTCTACCAGCATCTTCGGGCGTTCTTTATTCATATAATCCTTTGGTATGAGAAGTACTGCCCTACCCTCGTCACTTAGGGCAGAGGATAACCAGCCGAAAAATGAGATTATATCTTTTTGTTCATGTGGCGGATTGGAAACGATCAGATCATAATAGCGTCCGCTTTCCTTGTCACGAAAGTCATACAATTCAAATTTTGCCTGCGGATAAGAAAGTTTACAAATCTCTACCATGTCCGGATCATTATCGAATCCGATGACATTCAAATTGTTTAATAACAGGCATTTTGTCAATTGCCCTGTTCCGCAACAGGCATCCAGCACGAGGTTGTCTTTAGGCAGGAAGTTATTGGTCAGTTCTGCAATCTGGGCTGCTGTTTTCTCGGGTGTCAGGTACTGGCTGTTTTGTACGCCGTGCCGTTTCTGCCGTTCAATCATTGCCTCGTACAGCCAGTTGAAGGCCGTACAATCGAAAGGTAATTCCCCGAATTGCTTCTTGTATTTAACTATATCCAGAATAGTATCCGGATAATTGTGTTTCCTGTTTTTAAAATAGGAATTATTCAGGGCATATTTTTTACCTTCTATTTTTTTTATTGTATTCATGGTTTCCGGATATTGGTATTTGTTTGATATTTCTCGGCAAGCTTATCCGTCCATTTTCCATTCTCATAAATATGGTGCTGGACCAACTCATTAGATATTTCATAGGTGATGACCTGTATATACAGGTCTTTTCCCGTATAATTACCGGTTATATCCTCCATCAGTTTTTTAGGGAAAGGTCCGTGACTTGTAAATTCGAGATCACAACTTCCATTTTCAGTTTCGATATCCGAGTAACACTCGAAATTCTCGGATATTTCTTTTACTGTTTGCTCCAACACCGATTTGTCTGCACTGATTATAACTGCAATATTGGTACATATATTTGCCATCGTTTTTTATCATATTAGTAATTATAAATTATTTTTATCTATCATTTTATAGAGCTTTCGGACTTGTTCCAACCTGTTATTATTTAAATAAGCATGCCAATAGCGGTACTTGCGGCTCCAGCGGAAATTATAGGTCCGTATTTGCTTGCGATGCTCCGGTGGCGGTTTAATAAAGAATACCAGCATGATTTTTTTCTCCTGCATCCTGATAATCAGTTTTAAAAAATTCTTGTCAGGAGTAACCTGTCTTTTACGGTAGCATTTACGTACAAGCCATTTTAGTTCATTATACATATCAGTCCACAATTACAAGTTCATCGGAGAGGACTCCTTCCTTCTGTTTCTTAACCGGTACAGCATCCGGTTTTGCAAATTCCCCGAACGGATTAAATTCCATTTGGATACACATATACTTGACAGCCTGTATTACATCGGTCAGCACATCCATCAAAAAGCTGTTATCTTTATGCAGGGCCTCCAGCCAGCTCTTTAAATAAGAAGCATGGTCTTCCCGGATCGTCGTTTCTATACCCAGATAAAATCCCATCAATGCAGCGGATAATTCGGCCACAAGCTCTTCTTTTGCATAATCATCAGTTCCTTTAGTTGCTCCTTTCTTGATCCGTTTCAACCGGTCTTCATGTCCCGTGGAATGGGTCATCTCATGCAAAGCTGTACCATAAAAAGCTCTTTTATCCGGGAATTGCGTTTTGTAAGGCAGCACAATCTTATCCTCTGATGGTGAGTAATAGGCTCTGTTGGATAGCCTCTCCTGTATCGGGCATACCCAGGATTGGTCAGTAATCACCTTATCCAGTAGGCTGTTATTAAAGTTATCATGATCTTCACTCTGAACAGACACTTGATGTTTCAGAAGTAATGAAGCCCACTCTTCCGGGTATTTCTCATTGTAATCGGTCTGGTCGAGGTTAAATACATCATAACATTTAGGAGTCATAATTAGATAATAGTTTCCTTTTTCTGTTTCCGGAAGCTCTTCATATTTCTCAATAGAGATCCTCTCCTGCAACTTTGGGTTATAATACATCCAGGCAATATGGTAAACCGGAAATGACTGTGCTCCTTTTACGATGTGGATACCCAGGTTGTTTGCTTGGAGAAATGTGAGAAAAACAGGCGTTCGGAAATCAAAATACATGGAATAGATGAGTAACATCAGTGTATTACCCCCACTGTAAAAACGTCCCGTAATATTAGAGGGCAGGTAATCCTTGCGTTTGACGGCCAACCAGGGTTTAGTCCAGTCTTTTCCTACTTCTGTGATACGCCCGATCATCAGGTTCGTGAATTTCTCCGCTGTTTTTTCAAGCCTTTTGTTATTGATCTTCATAATACACTTATTTAATGAATATTATGCGCCATATTAGGCAGGCGCTTTACCTTCAAAGGCCCAAAAGTCCGGGGCCGGGAAACACAAAGATTTTCGGGCAAAATACACTCTGTTAAGAGTGGAGATTTTGCCCGAAACCGGTAAGGGAAATCTTTGTTTTCACGAATTAGCCACGGAATAACTTTGCCTTTGAAAGGTGAAGCGTCCGATTAAACACAGGAAGAGATTTTACCTTGATTCTTAATTAAGGATATTGCGGAGAGTATATTTTAGGATTATTATATTGGGGGGGAGTAAAATAGATTTAAAATGGCATAATTGAAACAGGGAATGGCTATCTGGTTTTATATGCGACCAGATTAAACTTATTTTAATATCAATATTCTGATTGATTTAACTTTTTCGCTCAACAATATACATTCCTTTAACATCTGTCGGAACAATTAAATAAGTCCCCAATTTCTCATAAATTTCTCCCAAGGTTTTACAACCATACCGGCGGGGTTTGTATTTGGGCAATAGTTTCTTTATAGCCATACCTAATTGGGAAAGGGTTACTTCAGATTTTCCATCATTAGACGCATTATTATATGCTTTCTCAAACAGATGAGCCTCTTTCTTGAGCATCGAATCCGGCGTTTCGTTGTTTGTGGATTTTATTGAAGTTGTATCGGTTTTATCTGAAAACTTAAATTCTTTGCAGGAGTTTATAAAGGATTCCGGGGTCTTATTTTCACCATAGCCCAGCACCAGCATGCCTTCTTCACGTATACGTTGAGCCAGGAGTGTATAATCACTATCGCTGGAGACAATACAAAAGCCATCGACAGAACCTGAATGAAGTAAATCCATCGCATCTATTACCAAACTGATATCGGTCGTATTCTTTCCTTTTACATAAGGCAAAGCCTCTATTAAACGGAATGAATATTCCCTAGCTGGCTCTTTCCATGATGACAGGGCAGGTTTGCTCCAGTCTCCATAGATACGTTTTACTGTGGCTTGTCCATAATGTGCCGTAAACACCAGTAATTCGTGTATTTTTGAAACAGAGGCATTATCTGCATCGATCAATATCGCCAGTTTTACGTTCTTATTGTTGGATGGAATCTTATTTTTCATATAATATAATTCAGCATTTGAAATTTGTATACAGATAACAATAAAAAAGAGTAACTTTTAAAAGTTACTCTTTCAAAGATAAGCGATACTTGCTTACTTTTTGCTTTGGTCGATAGATAATTTACGAAATTCTTTCAATTTCTTTTCTATTTCAAGAGATACTTTTCGTGCGCGTTGCCCGGCTGCTTTGTTATTATGTTAATATTGACATAATAATAATTGTACTAAACCTACGGTAGTTTTCATATAAGAATATATAGTTCTATTCTAACTCATTGTGTTGCTTTGCATGGAAATTTAGTTATTCATTTAAATTTAATTTCTATGCAAAATCAACAAAAAAAGTGTTCCGTCTTCAGGGATGAAAATTATGTGCCTATTGTAGAACAGGCCTGCAATAAAGTTACCGGTTTCAGGGAACTGTATAAAGAATTGGAACGGTCTATAACGATTAATGGCAAGAGTAAAAGCGCCCTTGAAAATTATTCGCGTCAGTTAGCTCATCTGGCTCTTCACTACAATCGGATGCCATTGGAGCTGGATGCGGAAGAAGTAATGGATTACCTATATCAGGTAAAAAGGAATGGAGAAGCTTCGGATTCCTTCTTCAAGTTCACAGTGCATGGAATGCGTTATGCCTGTAAAATGCGGGGATTGGATTACGCTCAATTCGAGTTGCCTTCTTTAAAAGGTCCTAAAAAGCTGCCGGTCGTTCTAAACGGTTCAGAGATAAAGGCCCTGATTAGTTCCTGTAAATTACTTAGACACCGGCTTATTATAGGTTTGTGTTACGGATGTGGACTTAGGAGCAGTGAAGTACAACATCTGGAGCCATCCCATATTGATTTGGAACGGAAAATGCTGCACGTGCATCAGGGCAAAGGCTTGAAAGACCGTTGTGTACCGCTTGGAGAACTGTTGCCCAGGGGAATTACCAGCTATCTTGACAATCATGTTCCCGTAAAATACATGTTTGAATCCAAAACAGGAGAGCCTATGACGGGGAACGGCATCCGGTGGGTTGTGAAAAATGCAGCACGCCAGGCAGGAATTATCAAAGATATTTATCCTCACACCCTTAGGCACTCTTTTGCGACCCATCTACTGGAGAATGATGTAAATATCGTACATATTAAAGATTTGCTGGGACATAAGCGAATAGAAACCACCCTTATTTATTTACAGGTAGCCCGGCCCCAATCCGGTAAAATACTTAATCCGCTGGATATCTTATACGGATTAGAATGACTACTGCTATCCATGAGGTTGCCGATATACTGAAACAGCATTGGACCTCAGTGATAGAAAACGGAAAATTGAATACTTGGCAGTTGCGTATCCTCAATGCGGTAAAAGATTGTAGGACGGCAGCACTGGGAGCCCATGTGGATGGTTGTACGCAGTGCGGATATTTACGGATTAGTTATAACAGTTGTCGCAATAGGCATTGTCCAAAATGTCAGGGAATACAACGGGAAGATTGGATACAGAAGAGAGAAAGCGAGCTTTTACCCGTACCTTATTTTCATCTGGTGTTTACATTGCCCGATACGCTTAACCAGCTTTGTCTGTATCAAGGCAAAATACTATATAACCTTTTCTTTAAGACGGCCTGGAGTGTATTAAGCAGTTTCGGTAAAGATCATAAATGGCTGGGTGCCGATATGGGAATGATCGCTGTCCTGCATACATGGGGACAAACAATGAGCCTGCATCCCCATTTACACTGTATAGTACCCGGCGGAGGCCTTACCCGGCAAAGCAAATGGAAAACGGTCAGATCCAAGGGAAAGTATTTATTTCCCGTAAAAGCTGTGAGTAAGGTCTTCCGCTCACGGTTTATCGAAGAGCTAAAAAAGGTACTGCCTGATGAAATGAACCGTCAGGTGGTTGCAACCCTTTATAAAAAAGATTGGGTAATATATGCAAAACGACCGTTCAGCGGACCACAAAGTGTGATTGAGTATCTGGGTCGTTATACGCACAAAATTGCTATCAGTAACTATCGGATTAAAAACATATCGAAAGATAAGATAACCTTTAGCTACAAGGATTACAGGAAAAACGGACTAAAAAGGGAAATGGAGCTTGAACCCCTTGTCTTTATTCACCGATATGCTTTGCATATTTTGCCGAAGGGATTTGTCCGTATACGTCATTACGGTATATTAAGCAGTAGAAGTAAACTAAAATGCCGTATTGAAATAAGCAAGCAGATAATCAGCTGTGATGCAATAAATACTAAACAGCACCACCAATTATTTAATCCGAAAGAGTGTCCTTGTTGTAAGCAGGAAACCCTGAGAACCATCATGTGTTTCAACCGCAGAGCACCGCCGGAAAACTGGGCAGAGCTGGCAACGATAATTTTAAATAGCTATCAACCATCACATTGAAGTCAAATGCACAAGCATAATGGGGAACATATGTCCTACTGTGAGCAATTGTTGACAAATAATCCTAAAACACTTATAATAGGCATGTAAAAGGAAGTCAAATAAAGCTTGCAAGCCCCTGAATAATTTAATCTTTACCTTGGATATAGCACAAACAAAATATCTGCATGAATTATTTACGGATAGACCTGTCCATTAAAAACCCATAATAAAAGACCGATATACTTGCCCGGTTTCGTACAAGCAGGCTTCATTTTTCATGCTTCGCAAAAACGAAGCCTTAACTATTAGGTAAACATATACATAATGTAAAGAAGCGGTTGGAATCTCTTATATTCCAGCCGCTTCTGATTTCAAATCTTTACATAATTATTTATACTTTAGTTATACTTAAAAACAAATAGTTATGTATAAGAAAAACAAACAGATCACAGAGGTTATCGATGAATATCGATATGAGTTAATTGACAGAGATTACAACAAAGGGACTATTCAGACATATTCGAAGATATGTAGGACTATTCGAAAATGGTGGGACGAAAAAGGTCTCGAAGAGTTCAACGAGGTAAATGCGTTCCGGTTTTGTGATGAATTCATAGGAACACGTTATTTAAGCGTCTCTTTAACATCCGACCAAAAGCGTACACTTCGTGTTATTAGAATGATTTTATCTGTATATAGAGGTGATGATTTTGAGAATATATCTCCTTCAGAAAAAAAATCTTTTAAAACAAAGTTGGGAGAAGTATTTGAAAAGTACATTGAATGGTGTGCGTTAAGTTTGAAACTATCATCCAATACATTGGAAACCCATACACGAGTCGCCTTAAAGTACGATTCATATTTGTGGGAAAGAGGGCTTCATCTCGAAGACGCATCAACTCCGATTTTTGAAGATTTCATTACTGCCGAATCAAAATCCAATCGAATAAGATATAAAGCTGTTTTGCGAAACATTTACCGCTTTCTGCATAACTCTCAAATTACAAAAGGAGATTTGTCGATGTTTATTCTTAGAGAGCCACAGACATCACAAGGTTCAAAATTAACAACAACTTATACTGAAGAAGAGGTTCGAAATCTGATTTCATCAGTAGACAGAAGCACATCCTCTGGGAAGAGGGATTATCTCATCTTACTTTTAGCTTCAGAATATGGGATGAGGGCATCGGATATCCGGAGCTTAAGTTTGAAGCATATCAACTGGGAATCCAATACAATATCCTTCAACCAACAAAAGACTGAGGTTCCAATATCTTACCCTCTTATTCCATCCATAGGTAATGCAATTATTGACTATCTGAAATATGGCCGGCCTCCAGGAGGAGACGATGTGATCGTTGTACGACATGATAGTAAACGTAAAGGTCATCAAGTCACATCCAGTGGAATTTACTCCATCGTAGAATCAGCTTTTAAGGCAGCCAACATTCCTAACTGGAGAGAGAAGAAACATGGTCCTCACTCCCTGCGACATAGCTTTGCTTCAAATCTGTTAAAACGCGGTGCTGGATACTACATTATCAGTATGGCAATGGGGCATAGTCATACGAATACGACTCGAACATATTTGAATATCGATATCGAGCGCTTACGAAAATGTAGCCTACAAATCCCGGTTATTCACAGTGTACATTACGCAAATATTGGAAAGGAGGTGATAAATGATCAGGCCTATTCTTAATTCGGTTTTCTCCACGCATATATCTCTTTTTCTGGACTATAGAGAAAAGAGCGGCATAAAATATATGTACGCAGAATTTTATCATCTTAAAAAACTTGATGATTTTTTTATTCAAGAAGGGATCACTGAGATTTCATTCTCCAGGGATCAAGCTATCAAATGGAGACAACGGCTTGAAGGTGAAACCGAAAAAACGCAGTATTATAGAGTCAATACAACAAAAAGATTCTTTGAATATCTTTTTATTCAGGGTTTCCCGGTGTTCCAGCTAAGAGACACTAAATGTCCCAAAACAGATTTTATTCCTCATATTTATACGGATGAAGAAATTGAGAAATATTTCCTGGCATTGGACAACTATGTGTCGGTACAAAATCGGAGACATAATATTCAATTATCCGTATTGTTCAGAATCATGTTCTGTTGTGGAACTCGAATGACGGAAACGATAACTATTCACAAGAAAGACATCGATTTAGATGAGGGTATTATAAAATTATCCGAAACAAAAAACTCGAAGGAACGCTATGTGGTTATGTCCAGTAGCTTATTGGATCTTATGAGATCATTTGCTGATAAAACATTTTACGACTTATCTGATGACGATTACATATTCAGATCTCTTTACCGTAGACATATTTCAGCGTCCATTATTGCTGAAATACACCATAAAGTCCTCCAACATGCAGACATACCTAACTGTGGGAGCGGACGATACGGAAAGCGGGTTCACGATTGGCGTCACACTTTTGCCGTAAGATCTTTCAAACAACTAATTGATTCTGGAATGGATATGTATGTTGCTCTCCCAATTATGTCTGCTTATTTAGGACATAACAATATCTATTCTACAGAGCGCTATTTACGCTTAACTATCAGCTTGTATCCATACCTTACAGAGAAACTTGAAAAGAGTCTTGATGAAATATTTGAAAAGAACGACTATGAAAAGAACTGACTTTGCTAGCGCCCTTCACCGGTACTTTCGTGATTATTTGATAAATGAACGTGGATGTTCGCAGCGCACAATAGAAACCTATCGCTATGCTTTTATCCAATTTATTGACTTTATGGAAAATAGCCAGAGAATAAGGCCAGAGAAAATAGAACTCAAACATATTACCCACAAAAATATTCAATCTTTTTTACTTTGGTTGGAGTACGAGAGAAAAGTATCTCCGGCTACTCGCAACCAACGACTTGCTGCGTTTAAGTGCTTCGCCACCTTTTTGAAATATGATCTTCCAGAATGTATTGATGATGTAATACAAATTCAGAACATCAGGATGAAGAAATCTCTTACAAAAGAAATCACCTATGTTAAGCCGGAAGGGATAAAAATGTTGCTATCTCAGATTGATCGAACTACTCAAGGCGGAAAAAGAGATTTTGCTATGTTCACATTGCTGTATGCTACCGGAATAAGGGTGAGTGAACTAATTAAGATAAGAGGGAGGGATGTTTCAATGAGCGCACCAAAACATATAGTTATTCATGGTAAAGGGAATAAGATAAGGCATGTGCCTATAGTGCAACAACTGTCATCTGTGCTAGGAGATTATTTGAAAGAAACCGGTTCTATGCTTCCTCAAAATCTTGACAAGCCCATTTTCGTAAATCACTCGGATGAAATGTTTACCCGGCAAGGTATTAATCATCTCCTGTCTAAATATGTGAAAATGGCGCGAAAAGTGGATTCATCGCTTATACCAGATAGTTGTAGCCCACATAAAATCCGACACTCTACAGCAATGGCCATGGTAGAAAATGGAACGGATTTAATCATTATTCGGGATTTTCTGGGGCACTCCAGCGTTCAAACCACGAATCCTAAACTCAAACAAATCCTAAATTAAAATATGATAATTCTTTAAATCAATAGATTATCCATAGAAAGTTTAGGATTTATAATATACATTGTCTTTATTCGAGACTAAATATGGTTCTAAGATTATCTTCATTCCATTCCTCCCTCATTGTATTTTCGGTATTTTCATCTTCAAGGTTTTTCAGGGCATTAGTAATCTGGGATATACTGATGTCAAGATATCTTGCCGTAGTCATATAATCTTCATGTCCCAGCATTTTAGATATGACGGGAAGGGTGATGCCATCCTCCAGCCAATGAGAGGCTCGGGCATGGCGAAGCTGGTGTGAATGAAGGCCGAGAGGTACTTCGTTACATTCTTTATTAGCCAACATTGCGTATTTTTTTAATCTGTAATTTACAGCTTCTTCGGTCATCTTTTCATCGCGTCCCTTTTCCCTTGAGAAAAAGAGATAATCATTCGTTGATTCATTTCCGTTGAAGAACCTTTTTATATAAATCTTCAGATTGGCTATAAGTCTTGGGAGTAAGACCAAAGTCCGGGCTTTACGTCCTTTACCAATGACAACAACATAACCTTCAGAACTACTTAAATGAAGATCGGATACTTTTATTGACAGAGCTTCATCTATACGTGCTGCTGTTCCATACAGGAATGAGATAAGTGTAAAGTCCCGACATCCAATCTTGTTTCTTGTATTAATGCTATCCATCAGTGCTTTTATAGCATTCTTACTCATTCCTGTGACCTTTGTTTTAATTTCCTTTCTTCTGGGTATTTGTTGGGCTTCATAGTATAGATCCTTGTATTGTTTCTCTATTCTGGAAAGATATTTAAGAAACGACCTGATTATGGATAATCTTATGTTGCACGTTTGTGGTGTACATTTTCGATGAGTCTTTAGCCATTTTAACCAATCTGAGATTACGGTTTCCGAAAAGCATTTTTCTGTTAAAAAATTATTCCCGTTGTATCCAAGCTCTTCATAAATGAAGTCCATATAAATATCCATAGTCAATTTATAGTTCTTAACTGTAGACGAACTTTTTACGTTTATTGATTCAGCCATCCATCCTCTGTAGAAACGGGCTATTTTTGAGGCTTCTTTTCTACTCTTATTCATATTCTTCATCATAATCTAATTCTTGTACAATGTTATTGTATGATTCTTCGCAAAAATCCTGAAGAATCTTCCCAAAAGAGGGTACGTACGAATAATAATATAACGTATTTACTATAGAGTCATGTCCCATGCTACGGCTTAACGCCAGAAACTGATCAGACACAAAACAGTCCGCGTGCTCTTTTGTTATCCATCTATTCATATTTTTAATAGCATAACCATGTCTAAAATCATATGGTATGGCGTAAACTTTATTGTAGCGATACCACATTTGATTAAAATTATCATTTAACCAGTGATTGCTAAACGGTTTATCATGGATATTGGGGAAAAAGATGGTTCTACCCGGCATGATGTTTTCTATTGCCACATCATATTGTATAAGAAGTTCACGCATAGAATCGTGTAAGACTATAATGTGCTCGCTGTAAGTTTTTGAGATTACAATATTTACTACACCTGTTTCGAGGTTAACGTCACATCTTCTCAGCTCTCTGGCTTCGCAGGTTCTCAGACCACTGCTATAAAGAAGTCTGAAAATTACTGGTACCACAATTCTTCTTATCCTTTCAAATTTCCTAATCTTGTATTTAGATCCTATATTATCGCAAGCCTTGAAGAATTTGCAAAGTTCTTCTTCTGTAAATTCATGAGGAACTCTGTGGCTTGTTTTCTCATTAGGCAAATATGGAGGGTTTTCGAAGTCTATGTAATTTCTTTTTCTCAAAAAGTCAAGAAATGTACAAATCAAACTTATTCTGGTGTTTCGTGAACTTGGCAGTTCATTTTCTCTTTTTGCACACCATGTATCTGTCATATGTTGCGTCAGATGACTTTCTTTATAATTCCTATTACAGGCATTAGCAAATGTCGTAAGATTTTTAAGTGCTGATTTGGATACCTTTAGACCGGAAGCTTTTCTGTACTCAACATATATCCTATATAATTCGTTTCTTGATGGTTTTGTAAATGGTTGTTTACCCAAAGTTTCGTAAGGAATATCCTTTTCCCAGCATGGAATATTCTTCTGAAGTTCAGAGTCTTGTTTCTCCTTAGGCAAAAATTGCGGGAACTCCGGTATTTCAATATTAAAATATCCGGATGTCTTAAGATAGTACAGAAAAGAACGTATAAGATATATCCGTTTATTATAAGAACTCGCTTTTTCCGTTCCTCTTTTCTTACACCATTCATTTATCATTTGTAATGAGAGGTACTCCTCTTTATAATTTTTATTGCAGAAATTGATAAAATTAAAGAGGTTACACAATGCACTGTATGTATTTTTCCTTCCTGTTAACCTTCTGAATTCAACGAAGCTATCGTACATTTGATTTCTGGATAAATTGTTTTTATTCATTGAAAAAGTCCTTTCCTGTTTGATAGTTTGCAATACTAAGAGCACAAGCCTTTAATCTTGTCAAATCAGTTTCAACATATGCATTCAATGATTCCGGGCTTTTGTGTCCTAATACTTTTGATATGACAGGTGCAGGGACACCACCATTAAGTAAACCTGTAGCAAAATAGTGTCGTAATAAATGTAATCCTTTTCTGCCTCCATCTACTCTGACACCTGCTATTCTAAAAAATTTCTGAGCCAATAGTCTGATTGCCTGAGGCGTTATAGGCCTCGTGTCTTTATCGCTGGTTAGGAAGATGAATCTATTTTTATGCTTTGGCCTCTCGTTCGTAATGTAATCGTATATCGCATTCGATACGCAAGGAAGTATCGTCAGTTTTAATTCTTCTCCGTTTTTTTTCTGTACAATATGCAATTCATTATATTCTCTGTTAATATCGTTAATGGACAGTGATGCTATATCACACCCTCTCAAACCTGTGTACATCGTAATTATGACAATTGCCCGGTCTCGTTTCGATGTCAATCCCTTTTTGTTGTCATCAAACAATAAAGTCTTTATTTTTTCTATCTCCGATTCTTCTAAGGCCGGATAGATTTTCTTTATTTTTTTCTTTTGTGGGAAAAAAGAAACCAGACGGCTGAAATCTATATTTTGAACAGTGTCCGCCAATATTTTTATGGACGACCTTATCATTTGCAGATAGTCCGCTCCTCTTAATTCCTTCTCTCCATCATAGAAATAGCCTAAGACAACATCTTCCGTCACGATATCCAATGATGTGATATTATTGACTTGCAAGTGATAGAAGAAACCAGCCAAAATATGTTGCCGGGAATATACAGTACTTTTAACATAACCTTTTTCTCTTATTTTAGAAAGATATGAGTCTATAAGATTATGATAATACATATTCAGCATAGAGTATTTGTCTTTCTTAAACAAAGGTCTGCTATGTTCATGATAACGTGGAAACTGGTCAAGCTCTTCAAAATCTGCTATCCTTTTGATCTTGGTACGTTTTTCCTTTAATGTGGATGCGGCCAGATTAGTTTCACGAACCAAATAATCGTAAACTTCTTCGTAGGATTTGATCTCCGATGTAGATTTTTCTAACTTGAAAATCAGATCAATTACAGCCTGATAATCCCGAACCGTACTTTTTGAATAATGTAACTCTTCTGCTAAATGCCGAATGAAAAGAGGATATGACCTCTTTAATTTTTTGATATTCATGTTAATCGATATTTATATGTTTATCATACAAATATGATAAAATCCTAAATACATTACTCATAACATGTTGATATCTTGTCTTTTTTGTCTTGGGTTTAGGATTTGTTTGAGTTTAGGATTCGTTGTCTAATCCGAAATTTCGTATTAGACAACAGAGATATATGCAAAGCTATCAGCTTCTCGTAGAATAGAAGCGATTGAGGCAGCCAGTAAAGAAATAGTTCCACCGGAAGATGCTCTTTGGGTAAATAACACATCTCTTAAAGAATGGTTAAAGTCTATCACGAACCCCCAAATTATGTAAAGATTTGAAATCAGAAGCGGCTGGAATATAAGAGATTCCAACCGCTTCTTTACATTATGTATATGTTTACCTAATTATTACCATTTTCTACCTGAGAATTAGCATCCTTTGAAAATTCGGTAAATAATCCGCTTAGTTCTTCTACAAGTTGTTCCATTTTTATTTTATTTATATATGTTCTTAATCGGGAACGAAGATACTATTTTATCGGCAAAAGTATGATAGGTTTTTATTTGTGCAAATAAATATTCCGGACTTTTTCAATCATAAAGGCTTCAATTTCTTTGGCTGAAATCATGTATTTAGGTTTTAGCCGGTAAAAAGAAGAATCATTCTTAAACCTGTCCGGGTTGGCTAACATTCCCAATAAATTTTTACTCTTCAAACTGTGGCCCGAATACTTGAGGGCATTATCAATAATAGATTTGACTTCGTGCGGCTGCTTCGTATTTAGAATACAATAAAGATCGTAATAATCAAGGAAAACAGTCCGGCGCATCATTGTTTCCATTTTTAAAGAAGCAATGGTATCAATATCAGCCAGTACCAGATTATTTAAGTAATGAATAGTTTTTATAACCGGGCTTTTTTTTCAGGAGCATAGAATGGCAGCTTTACACCTCCATCAATATAATACTCCACATGGTTAAACTCCAAAATATTTATTGAGTCAATAGTATACTTAACTTTCAACTCTTTTTGGATCTGAGATATATTAATATCCATTTTTTCAAGCTCTCCAATCCATACTTACAATTATTAATCTTATCCATATTATCCCTCTCTTTATACACTGTTTATACTCTGTATATTTGATTAATTCTTTTTTTCAAGATATCCTGCCAACTCATTGATAGCATATAACGGAAGGTTAGTTAACCATATTTCTTCCCTGAAATCCGACATGGAGGTACGTATTGCTATTTTGGGTTTATTCTTTTCCACAAAAGCACGCAAGCTTTTTGCCTGAAGGTTTTCAGCTGCTTTTACTTCTATCGGAACTAGCTCGTTCTTATATTGTATCAGTAAATCTATTTCACTATCCGATTTATCTGACGACCAATAGAATATTGAAATATCCCGGTCGGTCACTAACTGCTGTAGAACATACTGTTCGGTCAAAGCTCCTTTAAACTCGGTAAAAATAAGGTTTCCATCAAGTAAGGTTTTCACATCAAGGTTTGCCATTGCCCCTAACAGTCCGATATCAAGCAGATACAGTTTGAAAGCCCCCATATCTTCATAGGCTTTCAAGGGTAAAGCAGGCTTAGATATTCTATTGACCTTATGTATTAAACCGCAGTCCAACAGCCAGGACAAGGCCAATTCAAATTCTTTGGCTCTGGCTCCTTGTTTTATCAAGCCGTATATGAATTTACGGTTTTCTTTCGATAGTTGAGCAGGAACAGAATTCCAGACCATGCGGATACGTGGAACCACATCTGTGGGAGCATGCTTAGAAAAGTCTTGCTCGTATGAATCGAGTATTTGTTGTTGGATCTGCCGTACTTCGCTAAAATCCTGATTCGAAGCAAAATTAGCAACAACTTCGGGCATACCTCCCACATAGTAGAATTGCTTTAACAGTTCTATATACTTTGTTTTGAAGGTGTTTATCATTTCCCATTGTTGCTTCTTAATTAAATCATCCAAATCATGTTCGCCCAATGCTTCTAAAAATTCAGTAAAGCTAAGCGGATATAAATCTAAAAATTCAACTTTACCAACCGGAAATGATGTATTCCCATGTAATGCAATACCGAGTAAAGAACCTGCTGCTACAATATGGTATTCAGGAGCATTTTCTCGAAAATACTTCAACGAAGTTAACGCTCTTTCTGCTTCCTGTATCTCATCAAATATTATCAGTGTTTTGTTCGGTTCAGGTTTTATCCCTGTTGCGATCTGAATAGCCAGCAGGATACGTGGTATATCAAAATCATTTAGAAACAATGTTTTTAGCTGCTGATTGTCCTCAAAATTTATGTAGGCGAAATTCTCATATTCGGTTTTGGCAAATTCCTTCATCAACCACGTTTTACCAACTTGGCGAGCTCCTCTTATGATAAGAGGTTTTCGTGTATTTTTTTGTTTCCATTTCTGTAAGAAACTTAATGCTGTTCTTCTCATACAGTTATTTTTTAGCCAATTACATTTTTGCCCTATGACTTTATGTGCAAATATACATTTTTACCCTATAACTTTACGCATACAAATACATATTTTATATGCTGGGTCATTGGGGGAGAGTTATATTTATATTCTTTAAGTACATATAGAAATTGAAGATTACACACTATTTAGAGCGTTCTGTCAGTAGTTATATTGCCAGATGGTATATGAACTGCCTTTACCGTCCCTGTAAGCAATACACTTTTCCTGATATTCACTCCATACTGAATGCTGTTTATCAAAGAATGACAGGAAGTTGTCCGAAAAAAACCGCGTTATTATTAAATACAGCAGGTTTTTATCGCCTATATTATCCGGATCAATATAAATAACATACCGGTCTTTTTTATCTTCGATCTGTATAAAGAGGATGTCCGTGCCGTACAGTCGGATTTTATCCGGTTCGGTATCGAAAAAGTCCATGATATCCGGAATTTTATGCTCCTGCATATAGTTATATAAGCCAATATGATGCCCGGCTTCTTCCATGCTTAATACCTCAAGATTCTTCTTGTATTTAATATAATTAAGGATGGTATCAAGAGATAACCCGGTATCTTTTTGAGCAAAATAATATTTTTCTTTGTAACAAGCGTAAAGAGGTAATATTCCGAATGCGGATTCTTCTCCGTCCAGATAGAAGAACTTTAATTCTTTACTTAGAAAATGACGACGGATTTTTGATTCATTGATCCGTATATAAAATTCTTCTTCACTGATTTCGGTGAAATTTGTCTGGCAGGAAGCAATATACACTTCCCGCCTTTTTTCAAATTCTTCTACGCTGACTGCAATTAACCCCGGCAATCCCATTTTTATTTTGTAGGGATCGAGTTTGAGTGCCGTATGGTTTATATATTTGTCATTACTCATTTTGGCTACGATACAGCCATTAAAATTGTCTTTGTCGATTACATATAACATAAGAATCAGGTATTTAATTATAAAATGTATATAAAGTGATTATGTGTTTGACATCATCTATTTCTATTTTTACAGGGTGACCCGGCTTCGCACGGAAAGTTGTTCTTGGCAAGTCAAGAGATTTCCACTTATCTATTGGGATTTTTACATTCTGTTCAAAATAACACCAAAGTTCAAAGCTGTTCGGCCAGTAGACAGTATATAGTTTTCCATGGAATAAAGCCATATACTCATCCAGTTCCTGTTGCGTCCTGAATGCAATTCCGTTACCATAGTAGAGATATTCGGGTTTTGTGGTTGTTACATCTTTAGACAGGTGTATTTTTCGCCAGTCTTTGGTTGTATAATCATCGTAAACGGGATCAGGTTCTGTGTATTCCCAGACACTTACTTCAGCTTTGAAACTGACCGCACCGTTACCCCTTGCGCCACATGCCCCCCAATCTTTAAAGAATTTTTCTTCTTTACCGACATATTTCAGGGCTTTAGGAGGAACACTAAGCCAGGCTCCTCCGCTGGTCGAACAACTGATACCGTTTTTTGTAGGATGCGGGAATATGAAGGGTATATATGGCCGTTCACAGACAGAGAAACCATCTTCATATAGCTTTTCCAGATGGGCACAAGGATAATAGTCCCCATGTTTGGTAGTCAGACGTATCATATCTCCGTTTCGGGGTTGTTTATCCGATCTGGAACTTTCAATCATTCGTACATAAGCATTTGCCATATCGACATCCGATTGCCTGATTCCGTGATCGTAATGGTAGCTGCCGTTTAGTTTTATCAGTGTATGTTCTGTATATTTCTGTCCTTGCGGTTTTATACGGACATAGTTCTTTCTTCTTTTCGGATACGGTTTTCTGTGGCTATGGGGATATTCTCCACGCCAAAGGTCATCCAGATAGGAGCGGTGCCTGAGTGCTTTTACTTCCGGCAAATCCGTTTTTCTCAAGACTTCGGTTTTAGGAAAATCCTTATCGCAATTATAACACTGGAAGTCAAATTCTTTCTGATTCGATTTATACAACGGACGTCCGCACCAGGGACAAAATCTTTTTGTTTTCATATATTTTTTTATTGTTTAGTTTGATTTCAAACAGGTAATAAAGCCTTTACTGTGACAGAGGATATGTTTATCCTGATTGCTATAACTCAGGTCTCCTGCTGCTATAAGGTAGCCTAAGGCGTTCAGGTAAACATCTCCGTATACCCTGTTGCCATCAAGCCCTATCGTGCTTATAGGAACCTGATAACCGGACCTGCTTCTGCCTTGTTTTATCAATGGTACTCCTTCCCTGTTAGAGTCTGGATAGCGGTTAGAGAAGAATGGGTATGCGGAAAGTTTCTGGTGAACCTCATTGTGATATGTATTGTCATGAAACCGGTCATTACTCATTTCCAGCATGCAATCGAGTTGTTCGGGGCGGGATTCTTCTCGCTGGTAAGCATAGAGCTTCGAACAAACGTCTATAAATTCATCTGACATAGAGGTTTGGGAACCGTTGGTAACGATATGGAAACTGCCAACAGGTATTTTCCTGCGTTTAAGACTGCTCCATACAAACCTGATAGCTTCAACATTCATAGAAGGTTCGCCTCCTGTCAGATTCAGGTAGCCGATATTTTGGGTATGACTCAGTATATTGGTTATGTATTCGGGCTTGATATCCGTATTACGGGCTTTTCCATGCATGCAATGGGAACATTTCATATTGCACCGGCGGGTGATCTCTATGGAAAGCCTTTCTATTTCCAGTTTTTTCATTATATCTTATCTATAAAAGGAGAAGGCAGCACCTTTTATACGGTACTGCCTGTTCTATCCTGTATTCTTAACCGGGTTATTTACTGACGATGTTATTTCTTTTTTGAACTGTTTTCCGCCAGATCATATTCATAGGCATACCATGAAGCATAATTTGCATCCGGGTCGGGAGAGATTGCTATGTATTCATACCAGAGGGCATCACACAACAGGTGTTGTTTGGCAATCCGAGCGATTCGGTATATTTCACCCATAAAGTCAAATGAGTGGATGACTTCTGTTTTAATTGCAGGGTGAGTCACTTTTTTGATCCAATTTAATCCTTCGATAATATTATCCGGATCAATCAATACATAGCGGTGTGACCACCAGTTGATTGTATCATCATAGGATGTATCTTTCGGCATCTTTGCATCCAGCCAGTCACAAAAGCCGTCTTTGGTAGTATTCGGATATTTATCTTTAATCTTAGTCCACTCCCTTTTGCAAAGTTCTTCCAGTGATGGGAACCAATCGGGATGCCTGACCGGATTATTGGAATCCCGGAGCACTTCATTCCAGTCTTTATCACAGCAGATAAACTCAACTGACGGATTTACCGGGTAAGCGGGTTCACAATACCCATATGGGGCATCGGACAAGTAATACCATAAATAATGTCCGTAAGTGTATCTGCCCAGCCATATTGATTTCTTATTGTTGGGTTCAGATTGCCAGACTTCCAGACAGTTTCCTGTATCTGTATGATGCAATCTTACCTTCATTCCTGTTATCGGGATATCAGTACAGGGATATACTTCCAAATCTTCATTAAATATTTCGGTATATTCTTTTCCCTGTTTCGTATAAAAATAGATACCTTGTCCGTTCACCTGATACAGATACAGGATACCACCTGCTTCCGTGCAGAACATCTCCCCTACCCCCAGCTCAGCGATCAGGCATCTGTTTCTCTGCCTTAGATCCGGTTCGGTTACGATTATGTTTTTTTGCATCCAGACCATAAGGCTGCCTACCTGCTCTAAAGGCAGGTATTGCAATCCGTATTGGCGGAGGCACTCTCTTGTGCTGTTCTCATTTATTCCATACAGGTAAAGGCATTTAGGAGTCTTTCGATAGCCGGTACAGTAGATATCAACCTTGTTACCCTTATAGCTTATTTGTATTCTCATTGTATGTTGCTTTAGAGGTTTCCGTTATTTTATCATCGTTCCGTCTTTACCGATCCCAACTTCATGGTGGATAACACCGGACGAGGGTTTCAGTGCGTTGAATATGCTTTCATCCCGGTTATCGACTGCCATGCTTTTAATCAAGTCATCGGAGATTTCTTTGGTGAGTTCCTGTAAAACGGTCATATTACGGCGGAGGCATTTCTTATCCATGTAATGATGGAACCTGCCCAAGCCGTAACTCCACATCATGAATTCTCCTGATTTGGTCCAGATACTTACATTTAATATCGGAATCCGTTGTCCGGTATTCCTATACTCTATGATTTCATCCTGAAAATAAAGGGTTGCTTTGATAAGCCTGTTATCGTCCAGATGTATAGTCTTGGACAGGTTCTTGTCTCCACGCTGACGATAATCCTGAATATCGAATTGAAAGCCGTTTGAACAACTGCTTTTTATCTTCTTTATCGATGCGATTGATATGCTTGCCATATTGGTAGATTTTAATTAGTTGTAAATAAGTTTGATTTCTTTTCCCCATGCGGAAGACATGAGTCCATATACCTCGTTGATACAGTAACCGTTGCCGCACCGGGGCTCATCGACACAGATTTCACAGCGGTCATATTCTGTTTTGCGGGTAAACTCGACCGGGATATACAGGTCACGCAGCAGCTCCATTTCCATCAGAGAGCCTCCGCCATTCCAGCTGTTGAACATGCCGCAGTTATTGCCCTTGGGAATAATGATGGTTTTATACTCCCCGAAATTGTTTTGATAGAGGTCTGTCAATGGCATTAATCCCATAAAGGTGAGCAGGCAGTAACAGCATTGGTTTAGCATTTCGTCTGCCAAATCTTCATAACGCACAGCTTCATTGCCGTTACGTTTTGGTTTATTTGGCCATTTACCTATGGTATTAATGCCTTTCTGATTGAATACCTGCTTTACTTTTGCCGGATTCAGGCACAGTATATCGACCATATCCTTGAAATACTCATCGTAATAATAGGTATTGTTCATATCGTAGTTATGGGGGAAGCAGTCGTAATTGGTAAACAGGGTTGCCCTGCCGCGTATTTTACTCCGTCCCAGCATTTCTTTATAGGGTTCACTGGTGTCCCGGTCTTCTATAATTTCGAGAATTTTATTTTTATTATCATCCATATCCAGCCAGTCCTCGATATAGGGATGCAGGGACTCGTACTGGTCAGCGACCATGATTTTATTCTGTAAATTCTCCAGTACATATTCACTGCCTTCGCGCCGGGCATCGGATTCCCAGTGGTTATCGTACAGGGCTTCATCACTTTTTGCATCCAGACATTTCTGGATAAGTTCTCCGCTATTATCATAATTTTCCCTGTAATCGGTATAAATAAGGCTATATTCCTCGTCCATTATATCGGTGAATGCCTGCCGGATGGCTGTCGATATTTCGGGGCTGATCGCTGTTATTGATGCATATTCCATAATGGTATGTATATAAATGCAAAAAGCCCGGACTTTATCAGCCCGGACTTTTCGTGGTTTTATTTATATTTTGTATTAACTGTTATCTTCTTCATAGTTTGACGCGAAGAATTTACGCTGGCAATCGGGACACATACCTGTTTTTACGGTCTCCCGTTGTTCATTATTCAGATAAGGAAAACAATCCTGTACCAACGCACCTCCTGCTTCATACTTATCGTAATCACATTCGAGCAGGTATACCCAGGTAATTTTCTCTCCTTTTGAACAGCTCCGGCATTTAAACCCGAACTTATTCTTCTCCTTTTCTATTTTCTCCCGTTGGTCTGATACCAGTGCCAGTTGATTTTTCCAGTCTATGTGTACGGGAAAATAGTTTTCATTCTTGCTTAGGAATTCAGATAATTCAGCGGTAGCTATTTCCTGTACATCGAATGTAGTACGGCCTCTTTTGTATTTTTTTGTTTCCATTATCTTTTCTGTTATTAAATTGAATCCAGATATTCCTTGATAATATCGCCGTGACAGGGATTGGGTTTGCAGAAACAACCTAAAGTCATTCCTTTGAGTGCTTTGATGCGTTCTTTGAACTGTGGATCAGTTTGCAGCCTGTTATAAAAGTATTCTCTAAACTTTTCAAGTGTTGAACCTCTTGCTTCTCCCTGATTGAGCCGGATGGGATTACCAAAATAGCCGTCCTGCCCCTTGCCTGCCCGACCGATATAGACATCGTAAGCTTCTTTACGGATGTTTACTACCCGTGTTGCCTGTTGCTTAGTCATTTTCAATCGTTGTATCGGCTACTGCCATTAATACTTCTGTTACTACCGAACGGTAAGCAGCCTTGATCTCATTACGCCCCCAACCTGTTTTTTCTTCCAGCTTTTCTTCGAAAGCTTCGTCTATCGCTTTTAATAATTCAGATGTTTTCATTGCTATTTATTTTTAAGTTTAATATTTCGTATTGGCTTTATCGTACATCGTAAAGATCCAGTGGTGTACGCCTTCTTTCATTTCGGTTTTCATATAGCGGTAATACCGGGTAAGAAACTCACAGATTGGCTTATCTGCGATAACTGTGATATAGTCTGCATCCGAGAAAGCTGCAACTTCGATATTTATGTCCTCAAAATGGGAACTCAGTGCCCTGCTGAATATTCCTTTTAACTCCTGTACATCGATCTTTGAGAATTCGACAGGTTTTAATACCGGATAGGGTTGAGTTTGCGATGCCGATGAATTGTTATACTTAGCAAATCGTTCGATACAATCTATTGCTTCTTGTGACATCTTCTTATCGTAATAAGTAATATCCCGGTTATAACCGATATGAGCCACCGTTTTATAATCGCTACACTCTTCCTGATTACGGTCGGCAATAGTTATTCCGTTGCCCATGCTACAGAACATTAAACTTTCTTTCATTTCAGGTAATATTAATAGATTAGTAAATAGATGACATAGAAAAAGATACCGATTTGGATAAGCAGCAAGATCAGCTTGACAAAGAACTTCCATATTCTCCAGGTAAGGATAATCCCTAAGAATATATACAGCGTGGCTTGGGATATGGTATCAAAGAACTGAACCACTGTATAGATTAAAAATGCCAGTAATGATATCTTGATGAGTATCACCCCTAGTTTATAATACTTATTCTCTCTTATATTATTCATAAGGCTTTCATTTTAAATTTCAGCGGCAAGAAGTTGGTGCGTTCCGGATATACAAGGTTTTTTGAATGAAATACACCCGAAGGGTGGAGATTTCTTCAAAAACCCGTCAGGGCGTGACCTTGTAGCATCCGAAAAGAACGCATCATAGCTTCGCCGGATGAAATAAAATGAAAGCTTTGTTTTATTTTAATTCTCTTTGAAAGAGTATGTTCAGTTTGGTAAAATTCCATTACTTTTGCAGTTAATTTTAAATTAGAGAATTATGACAAAAGCAGATGTAGTGAGTGAGATTGTAAAGAATACAGGCATAGATAAAGCAACTGTATTAAAAACGGTTGAATCGTTTATGGAAGTAGTGAAGGATTCCCTTGGCAAAAATGAAAATGTGTACTTAAGAGGGTTCGGTAGTTTTATTGTAAAAACAAGAGCTCAAAAAACAGCCCGGAATATTTCAAAAAACACTACGATTATTATCCCGGCTCATAATATTCCTGCTTTCAAAGTATCAAAAGCTTTCAAGATATAAGATAGAACTTTTGCCTTATTATAGAAAAAGCAAATAGAGGACATATCGAGTATGTGAACTTCTATTTGCTTTCATTTTATTATTTACAGGTCAAACTTTTTGAGTAAATGCATCGATAGCTTCGGTATATAGTTTTAAAGAGAGTGCTTCCAGTTCTGCCTTTGCTTCTTCAGGGGTCAGGTCTGTAATGCAGGATTCTTCGCCATCTACCAGTAACTGTAGGTTAGAATGCCTCAGGACATCATCACGTGTATAATAATTGGGAAGGTTTTCTTCGATAAAATCCCAGAACTCATTTGTCATTTCCATGTCCTTTCACCTTTTTGTAATCATCAATCAATTTTATTCTTTTTCAGATTTTTTATCTGAGGATGGAATATTCAGGATATCAGCAGGTATATTGGTATTAAATATCTGATTCCCCTCCTCTTTAAGTTTTTTGATACGATTTCCCAGCATATTCCGGGAGGAAGGTGTCGATAGCATAACAGTAATAGAGACTTTCTTGTTACCTTTCGTTGTGAACCATGTGTATTGCATTTCTGTTTTGCTTTTCCCGAATACAATATTATTCGCCTCTAGTTTTTTTACGGATTTCTTAAACTCGCGTTCTACAATGTCTACATTAACCAATTGTCCGATAAAAAGTTCAAGATCCATATCCAGATCAAAGTCGTATTCGGTTTTAACTGCGGGTAAGCTTTTGGTATATTCTTCGGCTTCTTTCAGGAGCTTTTCTCGCCCTTTTACAACATGAATATCTATACATCCGCCTTTACCGGTATCTGAACATTCTGCCGTAAGGATATCATTGACATAAAGTTTTGCAGAGAAAGCATTCGTTTCATCTGTCAGTGCATAAAAATGTTTGATGTTCTTTAATTCAATTTTCATTTTTTTCTTCTTTAAGGGTTATTAAAAAACAAAAGACTCACAGTAACCTTGGGCTTCTGTAAGTCTTCTTTTATAAGCTAATTAAAGTCTATATATCACGGGCCCGAATCCAGTGGCCACGTTTTGCCGTTTCGGTAAGAACGTTCCAGAATTGTATGCATTTGGAACGGAATGCTGAATGATCTTCGTCGTTTTTGAAACTCTTAGCTGACAAGCCTGTTATCTCTTCCAGAATACTAACGGATGCCGAATTGAACCAGCGGTCGATAAGTTCAACCGGTGTATTTGATTTATTATATTCCAGATAACCCGTATTTCGCCGGCATTTTTTGCAGAAAACAGTATTATCAAAATTATCATAGAACTCAATAAACTTGTTATCCGCATTGGCATCTACCCATGCCAGTTTTTGAAGGTTAGTCCCGCCACAGAAATAGCAGTGTTTGACAGGTGATACATCATCAAGATAATTCTGAAGTTGCAGCCATTTAATGATTGCATAAAGACTTTCTATTGACAGACAATGTATAAAATCAGCTGAGTCAAAACCTCTTTCTACGTGTATATACTTAAATTTAAGACGTTCTTTTTCTAAATAGATATCGGTTATTATAATCTTTCCCTCCTTTCCAAAATTGGTATATATAAACTTTTCATAGAGTGTATCTACATCATTATCTAACAAGTGTCCTTTATCCGAATAATAAGTGCTAATATATTTTTTGTTGTCGATTAAAACCGACAGTAGCATATCTGTCAGATACTGCCGGATACGGTCTAGTTCTGCTTTAACTATCATAAGTAATTGTTTACCATTTTAGTTAATCCGGTATTGCTGACAAAAATGGTCGACAACTCCAGGAATATATTTCTTGTAATATGGCTGGTTTTCCATACATCATTTTTTTACCTGATCTCTTGTTTCAAGTTTGTCATGACAGCTTTGTCCTGTCATAATCATATCGAATACAGGTTGAAGTTCATCAACAAAGGCCTGCACTGTCCAGCCTTCCCATATATGCTTCGAATAATCTATTGCTTCCATTTCCGATTGTTTTTAGCGATTTTCTTATTCGTTTTATGTGTGGGATAAGAAGGACTTAGTCCTAATTCTGCTCCTATACGATCTTCCAACTGGTCTTTCAGCCGTCTTTTTCGCTTTAATAGCGACTGGCTTTTCTGAAGTGTCAGTAAATCGTCAATCAGGGTCAGTTCTTTTTGTATTTCCTCTGCTGAGGTAATACCATCATTTTTAAAAACTTTCACCCATAAGAGCAAATCCTGGATCGGAATGTTCGCAAACCCGGGAGTCAGTATATGTTTACTCATGTTTAGATGATTATATTTGTTTTATATTTTTTCTATGGAATAATATCAGAGCTTGGATAATTGCTCCATATAGCTTTTAAAATATTCATCGTATTTCTTTTGATAAACTTCTGCATATTTTCCAGGATTGTTTTTATCGCAGAACTCATCAGGAAGCATTTTAAATACATCCGTCAATTCCTTTTCTGCCAGTTGGCTGGCTAATTTCCTGATGGTATTTTGTTTTGATTCTGCTATTATATCATCGGCATTGGTTAATATGGAAGTTTTTAATGAATCGCATTTAAAATACTCTATTGTCGCCTGTCCTTCATTTTCTCTCAGGCTTACCCGGGTATTGGCTTCCAGCAGATACTCAAAAGAGTCATAAGCAATAAGAGGATGATCTTCGAGGTCATACACATCCTGAAAATGAAGTAAGCGAATGGATTCGACGGCTTGCTCATAAGATATGGCTTTAACATTGAATAATGACCTGCCCCACCCTTTCAGTAATTCATCCTGATAGAAATGATGATATTCCATTTCCCTGTTAAACAGGTTAAAAACTTCGAGACCTTTACGGAGTGCATTTTTCACCGTGTAGTATGTACCTCCTTTAGGAACATTATCATAATAGGCTATCAATTGGGTGGAATTATCGACCAGGTAATCGTTCCTTCTCAGAAAGCAACCGTCATAATACTTTTCACTCAGGTATATCTCATAGTCGGCTGCCGACAGAATTGCATTATAACGCAGCTTGTCTTCCGGATTCATCCTGTCGGATTGTCCCGCAAAAGGAATAATACAATGAAGTTCAATATCCGGATAATGTTCTTTTATTTTCAGTACCTCTTCTGCTGCAATCAGATCCAGTCCTTCTGCCATTCCTGTAAGAAAGACTTTATAGCCCTTGAGATAGAAATAAATGACTGCAGCTGTAATAAGACCGGATAACTCTTGTTTTTCGATCCGGATACGATTCATCCGGTGTCCTGTAAAGGCGATTGTTTTTAATTTGTTGTTGTTCATAATTATAGTTTATTAATTATCTTTTTTTCTTACTGAATTGTAGATGATAAGCTTTCAGCATTAATTCGTAAGCTTCGGTGTTATTCATTCTTCCTGATTGATTATCCGAATCCAATAAGCTAAATTCTCCGAAGAATTGATTACGGTGGATGCTCTGTATTTGAGCGGTGTTAGTCTCTATCAACAGGACATACCCTTTAATATTGGGATTAAAAATGAGATAGCTTTTTGTAGATTGGATACCATAAACAATTCGTCCGGAATCAGGCTGGCAGCAGTTCTCCAACCATAGATCCCTCGACTTGCGACAGTCTTCCAATGTTTGCTTTATACACTTGAAACAGGCACCATTGGTATGCAGGTAATTATACATAATATATACGACTGAACGCTTTACCTTTTTAATGGATTCTTTTCCTGCTCGTGGCATGTTACTTTGTTGCTTATTCATGATATACCGGAATATTAGCTTTGTAAAGAGTATTCAGGTTCCCCAAAATACTATCAGACGTTCTTTTACCCATATTATGAAAGGCTACAGAACGGGGTATTTCGAAAGTAAAGTCAAATTCGGCCAGAGTCCTTTTGCCGTCTTCGATGTGGACATCCATGCATTCGGTGCCAGAGGTTACATTGACCCGGTATCCGTAATAAGGAAAAACACCTCCCATATAATCTTTATGGGTTATCTTTTTTAATAATCTCTTATAATTCATAAGCGTGTGATTTTTTTTCGAGGGTGGAACATGCCCGGGTACTGTTCCTGCAAGATTTTTAGCGGAAATACACCCTTCAGGGTGGAGATTTCCGCTAAAACCTGAATAGGGTATCTTGCGGGAACAAAAAGGGGACGGGCGAACTTATCCGAAGAAAAAGAAGCTCACGCATGCAGCAATTTGTAAGGCATTTATCTATATCTTGAATTAAGGATCAACATATTAACAAATGGTAAATACAGTCTATGATTTGACTTTTTTAATCTGAAAGAAAGATACGGGAAGATTATCAACGAAAAGTAGTACACCGTTGATTGTATAAATTATGCGTGTTACTTCTCGGATGTATGTATTGCATGAAGAAAATAGCAGAATAAAAATTGCCTATACTATATAATCGAAAAGCCGGATTACTGTTTTTTATAAATAGCGGACATTAATTTAAGCAGGTAAAAATAATTTGGGCGGAACATGCCCTGTCAGGATAGGAAGATATCTATCGATATGATATAGATAATATTTGGAACAACAAACGCGCAAAAGTTGGCCGGCCGGATTCTCGAAGTTACGAAGAAACAGCTTTCTAAATTTCCGGAATCGGGAACGATTAAGGCTAATCTTACCGGACGAAAATACTTGTACCAATATTTACTGTAAAACAATTTATAGTTTCAATAATTGTTTGGCTTCAATAGTCAAGTGTTTGACTGTAGATTGGATCCTGATAAGATAAATAAGAATGTACATGAAGAAAGCTGGTTATTGATCAACAACCAGCTTTCTTGGTAAGCGTCTCCGCGATGACGTCTTGATTCGCTTTTTGTAACCCTGTACATTTGCAAATAAAAGAGCATGGAAAATAATTTCGTAGAAATGAATAAATCATCAGTACAGATGAGAGCTATTGAATGTTATAAAGAATATTTGAAGAAAGATTCATATTTATCATTCAAATCTTATTGCCGGGATAATAACATTAAATATGAAAAAATCTTAGATTGGGCGCAACGTCGCGGAATCTTTATGAGACGGCTTCAAGCAGAGGCAAGAGGCGAAGGTATCACCAATGAAGATCAACAAACCTTTATCCAGTTCAGGCCACAGAGCCATCCTGTCGGGACAGGCAGTGTTCTCAAAGGAGTCAGCATTACCTTTCCACACAATATCAGTCTGACCTTGCAGGAATGTACGGCGGAAAGCCTGATTTCGTTATTGTCATTGTATCATCCTGAAAAGTAGTATTCTATGTTTGGCCTTAACGATAATGTAAGGTACTTTATGTGCCAACACCCTGTTCGTATGAATAAAGGGATTGACGCATTGTTCAATCTGATCAAGTCCGAATCCCCGCTTTCTCCAATGAACGGTGATATCTATATCTTCTTTGGCCAGAACAGACAAAACGTAAAGATCTTAAAGTGGGATACCGACGGTTTTCTGTTATATCACAAGCGCCTTGAACGGGGCAGTTTTGAACTGCCTAAAATAGATCCGGCTACAGGCTATTATGAGCTATCCTGGGAGACTTTCAGCTTCATCATGTCGGGGGTCTCACTTGAAAGTGTACGCTTCCGCAAACGCTACAGAACGCGCTTTTTGTCCATTTAATAATTTGATAATCAATTAAATAAGCTACGCAAACTCTTGCTTATCTCCATATTTCTTTGTACCTTTAAAGCATGGCAGGAAGCAGAATGGAAGAAATATTGGCGGCGCAATTGGAAGCAGTCAATGCGTTCAACAAGCAGTTGTTGGCCCAGATAGAAACGCTATCCGCAACGGTTAAATCCATGGAGGGAACCATCGCTTCCTTACAGGAAGCCTTGCTTCAGAAAGACGAATCCCTCACTAAATCAGCAAATAAAATAAGAGGCATATCCAAACTCATATCCAATAAATCAGAAAAGCAGTCACAACCCAGGCAGGAACAAGAAACAGCTTCCGGAAAAGTAAAGCCGAAAGCCGACCTGAAAGCCCGCAAGAATAATGGAGCAAAACGGGATATGCATTATGAACTGGAAGAAGTGGTTAAAGATGTCTATCCCGATGATACGGAGTTTGATATACGAACGGCTATCCAAATCGGCATCCGTGAATCTATCCGGTACCGGATGGTTCCGATGAAGTTCCAGAAGATAGTCTACAGGCTTCACACATACAGACAGGATGAACGGATTTACTCCTGTAAGGCAAGCCAGGCCCCGCTCCAGAACTCAAGTTTTGACGGTTCCTTTATAGCAGGAATGGCACAGCTCAGGTATATCTACTCAATGCCTGTTGAACGAATAGTCAGGTACTTCAATGACAACGGCTTTCATGTAAACAAGGCAACGGCAAACGGACTGTTGTCCAAGACGGCAGATATGTTCGAGAACCTTTATACAGCTCTCGGCAGGGCTGTATTGGAAGATGATTACATAAGCTGTGATGAGACCTACTATAAAGTAATGGACAGGGCTGATAATGCGGATGCGCCAAACATCAACAAGGAATATATCTGGGCCATATCCGCAATGAACCTCAATCTGGCATACTACTTCTACGAGAATGGTTCAAGACAGGGTGCAGTCATATACAAGAAACTGGAAAAGTATAAAGGGACAGTCCAGAGTGACGGGTATGCTCCTTACAAATCCCTGGGGGATGGAATCCTCAGGCTGTCATGCTTCCAGCATTGTAAACGCAAGTTTTTGGATATCCGGGACAATCCGGATGCGGACAGCATAATCGAACTGATCAACCAGCTTTACAGACAAGAGCATCAGCATCGTATTGGAGTGGATGGGTGGACCCGGGATGATAACTTGAAATGGAGAAGAAAATACTCGAAAGATATCATGAAAGCCTTGAAGGTCGCACTCAAAAGAATAGTATCTTCTCCGGAATATCCTCCAAAGAGTCTGATGTATGCAGCAGCAAACTATATGCTGGGTGAATGGAAAGGCCTGGAGAATATCTTTACCTCCGGACTTTATAAACTTGATACAAATACTATTGAAAGGCTAAACCGTTACATATCCCTTTCCAGAAGGAACTCACTGTTCTTTGGTAGTCATAGGGGAGCCGAAAGAGGCGTTATCTTCTACTCGCTGGCTTGTTCGTGCAGGCTCAATAATATCAACTTCTTCGAATACCTTAGCGATGTGATCAACAATGCTGCGGCACTTCCACCGGATACATCACTCGAAAAATACCGCGACTTACTCCCGGACATGTGGACAAAAAAATAGCAGGCAAGCGTACTCCCTGCTTATTTTTTTTACAGGATAGACGTCATCGCGGAGACGCTTACCGTAAACGGGCAGGTTCTTGAAGTAACTGACAAAGGTTCCGGGTTCAATATCTGTCCTGTTTTCAGGAAACCACGATGCCTGCGGGTTATGCCTGTCAGGAAAGTTGGGATGCATAACATCTTTCGTACAGGCTGTAAAAACCACTTTAACTTTATTATGAGATTCACATGTTTGTTTCTTCCGTTTGCTTGAAAAACAATTGGCCGTACCTCTGATAATCTCATTTACATCTGCGTTTTTACGGATTTCCGCAAGGATATCCCTGGCTACGATACTGCCGTTAGCCGCGGCGTTTACAAGTCTGGATTTCAATTCGTCACTGACATTAATTTTCATAACTTTTTTGTTTGGTTAATAAATTGTTTAATGGTACGTGAGTATTGAAAATGAATTCTTTATCAGATATACTATCTGTTATTACCTGCTGTAGATGTTTCATTTTCTATTTCACAGGCTGGCAAAACGGGAATGGTTCGGGATGCAAGTTTTTTTGACGAAATACTACCCTTGGCGTGGAGATTTCTTCCAAAACCCTTTAGGGCGTGACCTTGCATATCCGTTAGAACCACCCCGTATTTTTGCCGGACGAAATAGAAAATGAGAGATTTACAGGCAGGAGTGGTCGGAAGAAATATCTTCCGACTATTTTTTTTATATAATCATTTGATATTAAGCTGATTATGTTTGTTTTTATCACATAGTTTTATTATCTTTAAGTATTGATAATCATATATTTATGGCAATATTTAAAGATCATAGGATTGGAATAAATCAACTATTGGGAGTTATTCCAGAGGCACTTTTAAGTCATTTATCCGAAAATACAAAAGTTGACTATTATTCAAAAGTTCTGCATGGCAAGAAATTGTTTTACCTTTTGATGTATAGCATTTTAGAGAATGACAGATTAAGTCAGCGAACCTTAGAGGATACCTTTAATGATCCAGTCTTCAAGATGCTTTTTAACTTAGACAAATCAGAGAGTGTTCGCCGAAGTTCCATATCAGAACGGCTTTCTAAGATTGATGCGGACTTCTTCAAACAAATATATGAATGTATTTATGAACAATTCTCAGCAGCCTATTCATCGACAGAAAAAGAGGAATATAATCTGATACGAGTTGATTCTTCAATGGTAAGTGAAGCTTGTAGCAAACTCTTAGAAGAAGGTATTGACCATAAAAACGGAAAGAAGTCAGTTAAGTATAGCATTGCTTTTGATGGCATTTTACCTTGTGATGTTAAGATATTTACAGACTCCAAATACTCTGGCGAAGAAACAGCTTTACCTGAGGTTATAAGAAGTCATGTGAAACAAGAAACCGGACATCACAATATTTACATTTTGGACAGAGGATTGCAGTCAGCTAGAACCATGAAAGATTTTTCCGGAGAATCTATCCCTTTTATAATAAGAGCAAAAGAGAATCGAAAACATGTTGAACTAAAATCCTTGAAAAGCGATGATATTGATCTAGACTTGGGTAGTTTGATGCTTTTGAAAGATAGTGAAGTTTATTTATATACCGGTAAGCCTATTAATAATAAACGAGGTAATATCCATTACAAAGAAGAGCTGGTAGAAGTACCTTTTCGCTTAATTGTAGCACAAAGCAAAGATGATCCTGATAAAGAATTTTGGTTTATCACCAATGTGCTTAACTTATCAGCCAAAGATATTACGGACGCTTACAGGCGAAGGTGGGATATCGAAGTATTCTTCCGATTTATAAAGCAGGAACTAAATGTGAGTACTCTTGTGTCACTCAATAAAAATGGAATAAAAGTTATCCTATATATGACTTTGATTGTGGCTATACTTATCTTGATATATAAACAGGCTAATAAACTTGGATATAAAACTGCTAAAAGAAGATTTTCCATGGAATTGAGAAACCTGATTATATCTATGATTGTTGTGCAGTGTGGTGGTGATCCTTCTATTTTCTTCAAAACGTAGAAAACAAAAAGTGATCGGAATTTCTTCCGACCACTCCTGGATTTACAGGAGTCCTTTTTTATTATTATATGCTATCATAATAATTATAAGAAAACAAGCTGTTTTTGATAAAAAAAGGAATTAGCCTTTTGACCCGATAGGGATTATGAAATATAAAGGGAAGTTGTTTTTAGATTATATACTAATGTTAGATATATTGAAAGTTGAAAGAATTTATTATAAAGAGTTTTCGCTGGTCTTGGGCTGTTTTTATAAGAGTTAGACAGTAAACTGGTAGATAATTTTCGTATTTTTGTATATATTTTTATATGAAAAATTCCAGAATGTTTTGATTTATGAAAGTCCAATTTGCTTCCGACCTGCATCTTGAGTTTGAGGAGAACTCCTTATTTATAAAGGATTTTCCACTGATTCCGTGTGGGGATATACTTTTGCTTGCCGGGGATATCGGATATATTGGACATGGTACATATAAAGAACATCCTTTCTGGGATTGGGCTTCAGAAAATTTTAACCAGGTATTGGTTGTACCCGGAAATCATGAATTTTATGGCGGTTATGATACCATTAGGCTCAAGAACGGGATGAAAGAAGAGATACGGGATAATATCCACTGGTATTATAACAAATGTGAAGTAATTAACGGTGTAGAATTTCTGTTGACCCCACTATGGTCTTTTATACCGGTATCCGCAGAAGATAATGTTACGAGCCATATGCCCGATTTTAAATTTATTAATTATAATGGGAAAGGGCTGACGGCTGATATTTATAACAAAATGCATGAGCAATGCATTTCGTTTTTAAAGTACGCCCTGCACGAAGATAAGAAAGGGATACGGGTAGTTGTGTCCCATCATTTACCTTCCGTTAAATGTATGGCGGAAGAATTTAAGGGCAGTGCCCTTAGTAATGCATTTTATACGGATCTTGACAGCCTTATTAAAATGAATATTCCTGAATACTGGATATTTGGGCATTCACACAGGAATATAAGGGATATCCGGATAGGGCAAACACGGCTTTATTCAAATCAGCTCGGATATGTAAATCTGAAAGAAAACCTTTCTTTTGACCGTTCAATGTCAATTGTTTTATAGGATATTCCATCGGATGGATTTTCTCCGTGATAAATTTTAATTAAATTCAAATTGACATTTATACCTCAGAAACTGTTTGTTAAATTAGAAGAATTTGGATCTGTCAATCAAACTATCAACTCAAATTTATAATAACAGAAGGTCCTATTTGTAGTATTTAGTCCTGAATATGAAAACACCGGATTTTATAAATTAAAAAACCGATAGAAAATAATCTGCCGGTCTTTTATAATAATTATTCTACTATATATGTAACCAATTATAGAACGCAATAGAACAAAGCATGCTTACCTTTTAAAGATTAACAACAAGAACAACATACTAATTATTAATGCGAATCAGTATTTAAAAAATTAGATAAATAAAAGCGATGGCAATTTTACCCATCGTATGTACTAAAAGTCCGGATGTCGATCTGACTTTCTGCGCTCTTTGAATTTTTGTACATTCATTCAACCAATTGAAGAATGATTCTATGGGTTGTCTGACTTTAGAAACAGCAGTAGAAAATAAGTCATTATATGCTTTGTTCCATTGTTTTTCTTGTTCAGACTGTCCTTTGACTGCTTTAACAGGAGTAAGCATTTGAATATTCTGCGTTTGCTTTTTATTATCATTAAAGTATTCAAAATCAGAATATATTTTATCTCCAAAAATCATTCGGTTAACTATCGTATCACCCCAGTTCTGTTTAAATACAGTCAGGTCGTTATCTTCAGCAGGAGTGTAGGTTATGGATTCCGGAAAAGGGATTGTCCCTTTTCGTCTGAATGCCAGAGCATGAAGCTTTAAACCATAGTAATATTGATTCTTTGTTGAACAATATCCTTTAGTGGTGATTTCTTTAGCAACCTTTGCTATTCTGTTTCGTCCTGCACAAGTGATTACAGGCATAGAATCAACCAGCGATACATCAAAATCACAATCTTTTGGCGTGAATGAACTTATCAATCTCTGGGATAATACCTTAAAACATTCATTCAGGCGGTTTAACCTTAAGTTAAATGTTTGATACGATGGCAATGAAGGAAACCAGGAAGATAGATACTCTTTTGTAAAAGAATGTATATCTTTGACCATGAAATACTTCTGACAACATCCTGCGAACAGGTAAATTGTCATTATTTCCTGATCAGTAAAAGATGGAGCATTGTTGTTACTGTACCGTTGACAGTAATATTTTAGCTCTGAATCGTATAAATCACAGATATACATATAAATTCTTATCAGTTTAAGCTCTTTCTTCTTGGGAATCATTGTTAAAGAAATGTGTGGTAATATTCCTTTAATTTAATGATTTTCAAGAGATTGAGCAAGCATTCGGTACGCTTATTTTATTGATAATTAATCTTTTAATTAAATAAATCAGCCAATAGTTGCAACTACTGATTCGCATAATTAACAACACACTTTACCCGTCAAGCATGAGCGAAAGAAATAAATGATGTTACCTGAGTGTAAACATATGTACTTAAAGTTATCTTTATAATGCATGTTTTTTCCTAAAATTGCATAATGAAATAATCATAAAACAAATATCATTTATCATGAAATTCTTAAGAACACACGTATTAGCCATTTGTATTATCTTTTTATCGAATATCTCCATATTTGCGGGAGATATATCGATCCGGATAACAAAGAAGTATCTGAACCTCCCTGTTTCCCATAAAGCAGACCGCTCCCGGATGTCCTTCGAGATCGACGGCAAGCAGGAACGCTCGTTCGTTATCCGCCTTGCCCCCGGGGAAGCTGACTATTGGGTATTCTGCGATGTCACCTCCCTTAAGGGAAAGACTATAAAAATACAATATGACGGCGATGCTGCCGGACTGGGCAAGATATATCAGGACGATAATATAGAAGGTTGGGAAACCCTGTATAAAGAAAAGAACCGCCCGCAATTCCATTTTACTACGCAACGGGGCTGGATAAACGACCCTAACGGACTGATATTTTATGAAGGTGAATACCATCTTTTCTATCAGCACAATCCATACGAACGTGATTGGGAAAATATGCACTGGGGACATGCGGTCAGCAAAGACCTCATACATTGGCAACAACTGCCCGAAGCGCTCTATCCCGACCACCTGGGCACCATGTTTTCCGGCTCGGCCGTAATAGATTACGACAATACTGCCGGATATAATAAAGGCAATACACCTGCAATGATTGCATTTTTCACAGCCGCAAGCCCCGAAAAGCAGGTACAGGGCATGGCATACAGTCTCGACAAAGGGCGTACATGGACCAAATATGATAAAAACCCGCTGATAGATTCCAAAGCAAAATGGAATAGCCAGGATACCCGTGACCCTAAAGTATTCTGGTATGCACCGTCTAAACACTGGGTGATGGTACTCAACGAGCGCGACGGACATTCGATATACACATCGAAGAACCTGAAAGACTGGACATACGAGAGCCATGTGACAGGATTCTGGGAATGTCCCGATTTGTTTGAACTGGCTATCGACGGGAACAAGAACAATACCAAATGGGTGATGTACGGGGCTTCGGGTACATATATGCTCGGCAAATTCGACGGGAAAGTGTTCACCCCCGAATCCGGCAAGTACTATTACACAACAGGGTCTATCTATGCAGCCCAAACTTTCGCAAATATTCCCGCCAGTGACGGCAGGCGCATACAGATAGGCTGGGGCAGGATACAGCAACCGGGAATGCCATTCAACGGGATGATGTTGTTACCTACAGAGCTGACACTGCGTACTACAAAAGACGGCCCGAGACTGTTCAACGTTCCGGTAAACGAAACCGGGCAGTTATTTACGCCTGTGAAAGAATGGAGTAACCTGACATCCGGCGATGCAAACTCAAAAATGAAGGAGTTCTATGATTCTGACCGCCTCCGCATCAAAACGACAATCAAATTATCGCATGCAACCGATGCCGGATTCAACTTGTTCGGCCAGCGCATAATCGGCTACGATATGAACGGTAATTTGCTGAATGGTATGTTCTATTCACCGCAGGACATGACGAGTATGGAGCTATCTGCCGACATATATGTAGACCGGACTTCAATAGAAGTATTCATCGACGGCGGGGCATACTCGTATTCCATGGAAAGGAAACCGGACGAAAACAACAGGGAAGGATTCCATTTCTGGGGAAATAATATAGAAGTGAAAAAGCTTGAAGTATACTCCGTAAAATCGATTTGGTAATAAGTCTTCATATCGGCAAACGCTCTGTAATATCAATTCAGGGCGTTTTTGTATTTATCCTGATTGTATAATAGTTAAAAACCCGGTTTCATGCTATGGATATAACAAAAGTCATCTACTTTTGACTTAAGCTATAAAAACGCTGAGCGAACTTATTGCAAAGGCCAATATTCCATATACCTTGTCAGTATAATGCTTAGTCACGAAAGTATCTTCCTTATTTTCGACACTATGATAAACAAAATACAAGTCCGCACGCTTCTATTGCTAATATTGCTATCCTGCATCTTTTCATGTAGTGATGAAGGAAAGGAAAAGCAAAAATACGTCATCGGGTTTTCTCAATGCACTTCCGACCCGTGGCGGGAAGCTGTGATTCTGGAGATGCAGATAGAGGCTTCCAATTACAAAAATGTTGAGCTCGTCGTATACAATGCTCTGGGTAACAACAGCCGTCAGATATCCCAGATACGCAAACTTATATCTCAAAATGTAGATGCACTGATAATTTCACCTAACGAGGCTATCCCGATTACCGACGTTGCTGTCGAAGCATATGAGAAAGGAATACCTACGATCATACACGATAGAAAAATAAAGTCGGACAAATATACGGTCTCCATAGGTGCAAACAACTACAATATAGGTTTAGCCATAGGAGAATATATCAACAATATACTTAGCCCCGGCTCGAAAATACTGGAAATATGGGGGCTTGAAGGTTCTTCTCCTGCTATAGAACGTCACGAAGGCTTTATTGCCGCTCTCAACAAAAACAACGACTACAAGATAAATGAAGTTTACGGCAAATGGCAATACAACCTTGCGTTGGAAGAAACCAAGAAAATCAGTTCATATAATGATATCGACCTGATCTTCGCCCACAACGATATAATGGCCATAGCTGCCAGGGACGAGATTATGAGGCGCGATTCACTTGTGGCAAGGCGTATAAAGTTTATAGGCATCGACGGTGTCTATGGAGACAATTCAGGCATAGAAGCCGTTGCCAACGGCAACTTCGAAGCTTCTTTCCAGTACCCTACGGGCGGAGCCCTTGCCATACAGGTTGCAATAGATATACTGAACGGGAAACTTGTGAAAAAGAATTACATCCTCAACACGACAATCATAGACAAGACGAATGCCAAAACGATACTGGCCCAGTCCGAACAGCTGAATAATTATCAGGTAAGGATAAACAGGCAGAAAGAAGAAGAGCTCAATTTGTTGTCGCGGTTCAGGTTTCTGAGGAATTCCACATTCCTGATACTCGGTCTGCTCGCTGTCATAGTGCCCCTGTTGAGTTATGTGATGTATATGAACCTCAAGATAAAAAACAAAAACAGGGAACTGCATGACAAAAACCTGCTGGTAGAGACCCAAAAGCAGGAATTATCCGTCAAGAATGAGCAGATAGAAAATATCTCGAACCAGAAACTGCAGTTCTTCACAAATATCTCCCATGAAATCAGGACTCCGATCACCCTTATTGTCGGCCCTATAAATAAAATAATAAGGAGCAATAAGATCGACGTTTCTTTACGGGAAGATATTATTCTGATGAAACGGAACGTAGACAGGCTTTACCGCATTGTAAATCAGATACTGGACTTCCGGCGGATCGACAATAACAAGATGAAATTGATTCTGACCCAGACAGATATTGTTTCGCTGGCGGTCGAAGTCTTTGATTACTTTAAGGGCATTGCCGGGGAAAAACAAATCCGCTATGAATTCAGGACAGACATAAGAGAGCGGCTCATATATATCGATATCAATAAAATAGAGCAGGTTCTGGTCAATATCATATCCAATGCCTTCAAATATTCTTCTTCCAAAGGATTTGTCCTTGTCTCCATCGAAGAAAATAGCGATTCCATCAAAATAAGCGTAAAAGACAAAGGCATAGGGCTGACCGAAGAAGAACAGAGGCATATCTTCGAACGTTTCTATACAAGTAACAAAAACCTCGGCTCTTCGGGCTTCGGCATCGGATTGAATCTGGCCAAAGAATATATCGACTTACACGACGGAACAATCGACGTGGAAAGCCGGCAGGGAGAATATACAGTCTTCAGCATTACCTTATATAAGGATATCAACCATTATTCGCATGAGTATATAATCGAAGACATTTCATCCTTTATACCGAAAGACCGGAATGAAATGATAAACCAGGGTTTAATCCAGGAAAAGCTGGCTCAGTTTTACGATTATAAAATCCTGATAGTCGAAGACGATCCCGATGTACGAAGCTTCCTGCGAAAAGAGTTATCCGCCAATTTCGAAGTCAGGGTAGCAGAAAACGGGAATGAAGCAATCGGCATATTGAACGAAGGTAGCGATGTTACCCTGATTGTAAGCGACGTACTGATGCCCGAAATGAATGGCTTCGAACTTAGCAATAAACTAAAGACTAATATTGCATTCAGCCATATCCCTATCATATTGCTCACGGCCTTGTCCGAGAACAGCCAGCGCATGTACGGTTTTCTGGAAGGAGCGGACGAATATATCCAAAAGCCTTTTGATATCGATTTCCTGAAAATCAGGATTATAAATATCATATGGGAGCGACTGAGGATAAAAGAAGCCTTCATGGAAAAAATGCAGGCAGGATTCATTGAAAGTTCCGATCTCGACAGTGTAGTAGGCATGGATAATGCTTTCCGGAGTAAACTGATGAACTTGATAGAGATTTCGTATGAAAACTCCGATTTCAGCATAGAAGCCCTGAGCGAACATATAGGACTGTCAAGAGTACACCTTTACCGAAAGATAAAGACGCTTTTCGGCGTTTCACCTACCGATTTTCTCAGGAATTACAGGCTGAACATAGCGATTCAGTTACTGAAGCAGAAACAATACACAGTCAGCGAGATTGCATATATGACAGGGTTTACCTCTCCGGCATATTTTACAAAATGCTTTAAAACGCTGTATGCCACAACTCCTACCGAATATATTACATCTCTGTCTCAGGAAAACTTTCGCGGTTAAAAACTTTCACGAAGAAATCATAAATTAACTATATATAATCAAAAAGTAACAGAAGTAACGGAAAACTAATGTGCTAATTAGCCAATGTGCCAATTTCGTATCTCGTCTACTTGTATCTCGTAACCGTTCGCAGGACGAAGTACCTTGCAATTGAAAAAGGTAACAAACGTAACAGTTTTTTTGCAGGGGCAGACCTATATAGATAAAGTTTTCCTTTACCGATCCACATATTATCAAATTAGTTACATCGCAGTAACATAATTGATAGTATATGCAGCTTTTTTACAGATGTAACTATTGTTATATCATTTGTTTCATCCGTTATACTCCTATTTGTAAGATATGATTAAACTTGCAATGTTTTAGAATATCCATCAACGTTAAATCTAAACCTGTCTTATAAATGAAAAAGAATAATCAATCACTGTTTTTGTATACTTTCATCACGGTTCTGGGAGGACTTATTTTCGGCTTGAATATGGCCGGGATATCGGGTGCGATTCCTTTTATCCGGGAATATTTCGGGCTCGACGATATGACCCTGGGCTTTGTTGTCAGCATACTCACTATCGGCTGCCTGTGCGGTGCCATTATGGGAGGACGCTTCGGAGACCAGTTCGGGCGAAAGAGGGTCATGCTCTTTTCCGCGATATTATTTATCATATCTTCAGTCGGCTGCTCGGTGAGTTCGGGTATATACGGACTGATGATATTCCGTTTAATCGGTGGATTCGGCGTCGGGATGATTTCCGCAGTAGTGCCTGTATACATATCGGAAATATCTCCGGCAAAGCTGAGGGGAACATTAGTCTCTTATAACCAGTTGGCGGTAGTGATAGGTATCCTGATAGCCTATATCGTGGATTACATATTGCTGAATAATGAAAACAACTGGCGGATGATGCTGGGCTTCCCCCTTATTTTCAGCATTGTATATATACTGCTCCTGTTCATCCTGCCCGAAAGCCCGCGTTGGCTCTATATGAAAGGGCAAACCGACAAAGCAGGCCGGACAATAGAAAAGCTCGGATTGAGCAAGCAGGAATTCGACAATGTGACGCCAACAGGGAAAGCGGAAAAAGACGGCATGCAACTGAAATCGTTATTCAAGGGCAAGCTGGCCAAAATACTTATCATCGGCTCATTACTGGCCGCATTCCAGCAGATTACAGGTATAAACGTGATTATAAACTATGCCCCCACCATATTCGAGATGACAGGCGTTGCAGGCGATACAGCGCTGATACAATCCATTTATGTAGGTATTGTAAACCTGCTATTCACGCTTGTTGCCGTGTGGCTGGTAGACAGGCTGGGGCGTAAAGTGCTCCTGCTGTGCGGTTGTGCAGGCATGATACTGTCGCTCTTATATCTCATTTATACATTCATTGTCCCTTCGGCAAACGGTATAGGCGCATTGATTGCCGTATTATGCTATATAGGCTTCTTCGCGGCCTCTCTGGCTCCTGTCATGTGGGTGGTTACATCAGAGATCTATCCTTCGCGTATCAGGGGTACGGCCATGTCTGTCTCTACAGGCATAAGCTGGCTGTGCACTTTCCTCACGGTACAGTTTTTTCCGTGGATACTGAATAACCTGGGAGGTTCTATTGCTTTCGGTATCTTTGCCGCGTTCAGTGTTGTCGCCTTCATCTTCATTCTGGTATATATTCCCGAAACCAAAGGTAAATCATTGGAACAAATAGAAAAGGAACTCGGATTAAATGAATAATTTTATGGGAAATAAACATATAGTCATCGGAATCGGCGAATTATTATGGGATATACTGCCTTCGGGCAAAAAAGCAGGAGGAGCGCCTGTCAACTTTGCATTCCACGCCTCACAGACAGGAGCGGACGGCTATGCCATAAGCGCTCTGGGCGACGATGCCCTGGGCAATGAACTGATGCACGAACTGGATAAGAATAAAATCAATTACCTGATCGAAAAGGTCGGCTATCCGACCGGTACCGTACAGGTTACCCTTAACGAAGGCATACCGCAATACACTATAAATGAGAATGTGGCATGGGATTACATTCCGCTGACGGAAAGCATGAAACAACTGGTATCAAAAGCAGATGCTATATGTTTCGGGACTTTGGCCCAGCGGAGCCCTGTATCGGGAAATACGACTCTAGGGTTGCTCAGGCTGGTGAAAGAAGATGCCTATAAATTATTTGATATCAATTTGCGGCAGCATTTTTATTCGAAGGATATTATCGGGAATTCTCTGATGCACGCGAATTCATTTAAGGTAAACGATGAAGAACTCGAGGTTCTGAAAACACTGTTTTCGCTCGATATGGAAAACGAACAGGCCTGCCGTTGGTTTCTTTCCCGGTTCGGGCTAAAACTCGTTATACTCACGGCAGGAGAACTATACAGCACGGTATATACTCCCGGCGAAACATCGACTATAGAAACACCGAAAGTAAAAGTGGCCGATACTGTCGGCGCAGGCGATTGCTTTTCGGGCGTCCTGATTACGGCGCTGCTGAAAGGAAAAACGCTGAAAGAAGCCCACTCGATGGCTGTAAATGCAGCAGCGCATGTCTGTTCCTGTCAGGGAGCATGGGTAGCGCATCCGATATAATTATTATTTGCTGAGAACTTAAAATCTGATAGTATGAATTTACTCAAACATGCTTTATTACTCACTGCCGGTATTGGATTTATATTCAGTCCGGCAACCTGTAAAGAACACCGGGAAAAAGTCGTCACGATGGAGACACTGCTCGAAGAGATGGTTTCTGTCGAAGAATTATCCCGTTTCCCCGCTCCCTGCTATACCTGCCATCAGGAAAGCAGCTATGACAGGCGGTCTGTATCGCCCGGCGATCCTGCATGGTTCGCAAACGATGATGGATTCGGCATTGTCAGGGTAGATACGACAGGCGGCAGAATAGAGAAAGTAATGTTCGACCAAACAGGGCCGGGCGTGATAACCCGTATCTGGATTACTACATTGGATAAAAGAGGTACGTGGCGTTTCTATTTCGACGGTTCAGCCGAACCGGGATGGATTATTCCGGCCTACGACCTGATGCGGATAAATATTCCTTCTCTGGGACCCGGATTGCTACAGCCTCACACCAGTTATGAACCGGAAGGCAAAGGCGGAAATACGCTCTTCTTACCGATACCTTATGCCAAAGGCTGTAAAATCACATTCGAGGACGAACTGGGTGTGAATCCGACTCCTAAATATTACGGAATTAACTACCGGAAATACCCGGAGAATACAGCCATTGAAACCTTCTCGGCCGAAGTAGTAAAAAGGGCAGAAAAGAAAATTGCCGGAGTGGATAATTTACTGCTAAATCCTGTCCCGTCCAAAAATGGTAAAGTGATAAGCGACACTAAAGTACTGGCTGCTGCCGACTCCTTAACGCTGGAATTACCGGCAGGTGAGAACGCAGTTTATGAGATCAGGCTCAGTGTCAATCTGCAAGACTCAGCCGGTTTCGGACAACTGATGAGAGAAATTATCTTCTGCGCTCAATTCGACGGTAAACAGACAGTCTGGGCTCCCCTGAGCGATTATTCGGGAGGAGGAATGGGCGCACCTTATGTAAAAAGCTGGTATCTGTCCTCCGACGGAAAAGGCAATATCGTAAGCCGCTGGCTGATGCCATATCAAAAGAGCGGGATACTAAAGTTAATGAACATATCTTCCGCAAGCATCGGTGTAAAGATGGAAGCAAATGTATCGCCCCTCGCATGGGACGGGCGTTCTCTTTATTTCCATTGCTCATGGCGTCAGGAAACAGGGATTCCCGTTCACAAGTACGATGAGCCGGAGAATTGCACGGAATGGAATTTTGCGACTATCGAGGGTAAAGGCGTGTATATGGGAGACTTGCTATCGCTGTTCAACCACGCTCCCCGCTGGTACGGAGAAGGAGATGAAAAAATATGGGTAGACGGAGATACTTTCCCTTCGCACTTCGGCACAGGCACAGAAGATTACTATAACAGTTCGTGGGCGCCCGTTGTCCCATTCCACACACCTTTCGGCGGTGCGCCGAGGGCAGATCTGGATAGTTCGCATGGTTACAATGCCTTCTTCCGCACGCGTAACCTGGATGGAATCCCGTTCAGGGAAAAATTCAAATTCGATATAGAGATGATCGGCTGGCAGAGAGGGTATTCCGATTATGCAACAACGATCTATTGGTATGGAGACTTCAATGCCCGGGCCATCGGTACTTCAGGCATCGAAGAAGCTGCAAGAAAGCTAGTCCCTGTACCCGAGGATCCTGCAAACTACAAAATACCTGAAAGTATTGAATTCGAGGCCTTGAAGCCAACAAGAAAATCTACATCGTTACGCCTGGAAAAACAAAACGCTGCCGATTCATGGGATGGCAAATGGAGCGGAGCCGCACATTTACTGGCTCCGAACGGAAAAGCAGGAGATTTTGTCGAATTCGAATTTGATAATCTGAAAGACGGCAAGTATAAAATGGTCGTATATGCGACTCAGGCCAACGATTATGGAACCATCTCTTTCAGTGTGAATAACAGTCCGGCGAATATATCTTTTGACGGATATAGCAGTAATATAAAGCACTCGAAACCAATAAATCTTGGAAACTTTTCACCTGTGATGCAGAAAAGATTAAATTGAAAGTAGAAATTACGGGAACCAATAAATTATCGCAAGGTGCAAAGTATATGTTTGGATTGGATTGTATACAGCTAATTCTTCTACAATAACTTCATAAAACACTGAATATAAGCCTTTCTGATTAAGCCGCTATTCAGGCTTACGACAGATATTGATGACACTCGGAAACAAGTGTCACAGTGGGTACTATATCCCTTTTCGGATGAGCGGATACGAATAATACGAACTAACAGATATATTTTATATTCTATTTTTTTACTAAATCTAATATTGATTATGAATCATTTAAAACATTTGGCGGTGACAAACTTTATCAGTCTGTTACATACGCGGGTCAGGTATCTTGGCTTAGTCTTTCTATTTGTGTGGACAACAGCCATTGCTTACGCTGATACAAACCTCACGGCTCCCCAAAGAGTTGTCTCAGGGATGGTAACGGAAAAGGAAACAGGAGAGTTTCTTTCAGGAGCAACAGTCAGCATCAAAGGTTCTGCTAAAGGGACAATGACGGATGCCGACGGTAAATATTCGATTGAAGTAACTTCTGAAGACGACATCCTGGTATTTACTTTTATTGGCAAGAAGACGGTGGAAAAACCGGTAAGAAACACCAGTACGATAGACGTCGTTATGGAAGATGACGCTACTGCACTTAACGAGGTCGTTATCCAGACAGGTTATATGACGCAACGGAAAGCTGACCTCACCGGGTCGTTGGCTATTGCATCAGCTTCGGATATAGCCCAGAATCCATCTACGAATGTATTGAAATCGTTGCAGGGCAAATTGCCGGGAGTATTCATTACAGGCGATGGCAGCCCCGGAGCCAGTGTAAATATTCAGATAAGGGGGCTTACCTCATTGAATGCCCAGCCCGGGCCTCTGATTGTACTGGACGGACTAGCAGGCGATTATAATCTGCGCGATATAAATCCTGCAAATATCGAGTCCATACAGGTATTGAAGGATGCCTCTTCGGCGAGTATATATGGTTCGCGTGCCGCTGCCGGGGTAATTATTATCGAAACCAAAAAGGGTAAAGAGGGCGAGACAAAGATCAGTTATGACGGCAGAGTGCAGTTTTCTACGTGGACAAACAAGCCGGAACTGCTCAATACCGAAGAATACGGACACGCTTTGTGGCAGGCATTTGCAAATGACGGCAAACTGGGAGAAATAAAGCAAGGTGTAAGATATTTCAATTATGACTGGGATTATGACAGCAACGGGCATCCCGTACTGAAATCGGTGAAACCTGTAGAATGGCTGAACAACGCAAAAACAATGCGCCCTGCCGATACAAACTGGATTGATGAAATATCCCGGACAGGAGTATCCCACAATCATCAGATTTCTATTTCGAGCGGAAACGACAAATCCCGTACATTCTTCAATCTGGGTTATGAAGATACCCAGGGCATTCAGATAGAGACTTTCTGGAAGAAATATTCGGCACGTCTCAACACCGAATTCAATCTGATCAATAACCGATTGAAGATCGGCGAAAACTTCGAGATGAACTATATCAACTACCGTGAAGCAAATGAGGCCAGCTGGGCTGTAATGGAACCGCCTATCATCCCTGTTTATACCGATGCAGGAGGATGGGGAGGCGCCTCGCTGGATGTGGGAATGGATGACTACCGAAACCCTGTCATGAATCTGAAATTAGGCAAAGACAATGTAAATAAGTTCCTGAAAATAATAGGGAATACCTATGCCGACCTGATGATCATAAAAGGCTTGCATGCCCGTACTTCCTTTGGCGTGGATTATCGCGGATCATATTACCGTGCCGTAGATCCTAAATGGGATGAAGCGGATGGAGCCGGCAGGTCGGAGAAACTGAACTATGTGAGAAACGACCAGAACCATTTTCTCGAGTACCAATGGACCAATCAACTGAATTATAGCGGAAGATTCGGTAAGCATGATATCAATGCCGTTGCCGGAATCGAGTTTACAAAAGCGGAAACGGAAGGTTTCTATGCAAGAAAGAACGGGCTGATATTGGAAAACAGGGATTATGCATTCCTGGATGTAGCAACAGGCGACCAGATTACAGAAGCAAAAGGCTCAGGCGATGAATATGCATTGTTCTCTTATTTTGCAAAAGCAAATTATACTTACGACTCAAAATACTTGTTATCGGTAACATTCCGCCATGACGGGTCTTCCAAATTCGGGACTAACAACCAATGGGCTTCTTTCCCTGCATTTTCTTTAGGCTGGAGAATCAAAAATGAGCCTTTCATGGAAAAACTCGATTACCTCTCCGACCTGAAACTTCGGTTCAGCTGGGGTAAAAACGGTAACTCGGCTATTCCGGGCGGATGGCTGCAAAACAGCTATATGGCAAATTATGACAGGACTTCTTATGACCTGAATGGCACGGGAAGCGGTTCGTTAATGTCCGGCTACTATAAAGACAGGACGGGAAATCCAAGCCTTAGATGGGAAACGGTGACACAAACCAATTATGGTATCGACTACGGTTTCCTTGATCAAAGAATCAGCGGATCTATCGACTATTTTTATAAAAAGACAACAGATATGTTATACAGGCCTGAATATATGGCTGCTATCGGCGAAGGAGGCTACCGTTATGTGAACGGGCCGAGTATGGAAAACAACGGTATCGAACTTTTGGTAACTTACAGGAGTAAACCGTCTACGGACTTTAATTACAGCCTGACAGGAAACTTCGCCACTTTTAAAAACAAGATACTCGACCTGCCCGAATCTGTCCGCAGTGTATACGGTGGCAACGGTATGTTAGACGATATGATAGGGCGTCCGCGTTCTTCTTTCTACGGTTATGTCGCCGATGGTATTTTCAAGACACAGGAAGAAGTAGACAATTTGCCTCAACAGCCGGGGAAAGGCGTTGGCCGCATACGATATAAAGACCTCGACGGAGACGGAAATATAACATCCGACTACGACCGCACATGGATTGGCGTCGGTGATCCTGATTTCACATTCGGTCTCAATTTTCAGGCAAACTATAAGAATATAGATATGTCGGTATTCTTCCAGGGCGTATATGGAAACCAGGTGTGGGATGAATGGGTAGAATACAGCGATTTCTGGAATATCACTACCCGAAACAATAAGAATCACCTGAAAGGTGTTTTCGATGCATGGACACCTCAGAATCCGAACTCGGATATACCTGCACTGTCTACACAAAACCTGAATAACGAGGGGCGCTCTTCCACCTATTTTATAAAAGACGGTTCTTATCTGAAACTGAGAACTGTAGAAATAGGCTATACATTCCCGAAAAGCATAATAAAGAAAGCATCTATAAACCGTCTCAGAACCTACCTGTCTGCCAATAACCTGTTCACTATCAAGAAATGGTGGGCCGATGACAAGTTTACAGGGCCGGATCCCGAAAATGCAGGATTTGGATACGTAGTCCCATTTACTGTGACCTTAGGAGTTAATGTAACATTTTAATTAAACGAAGATTATGAAAATAATATATACATCTTTATTGCTGCCTATCCTGGCTTTAATAATGATTGGCTGCAACGACCAGTTGAATGTAAATGCAAAGGGGCTTCTTTCCGAAGATTTTATGTTCGGAAAGCCCGAATATATCGAAGGCTTTGTTACTCCGTGCTACTCGGCAATACCAAACCTGCCGTGGACAGATTCTCATAACGGGTGGATGCATGGCTCGATAAGGTCGGACGATGCTTATAAAGGAGGTTCAGGTACCAGCGACCAGCAAGCCTGGTATGAGATGGAGATTTTTTCGTCGGTAGTACCTACCATCGACAGGAATGACGGGGTATGGACAAGCGGTTATTTTGCCATATCCAGGTATAATACCGCCCTCCATGCACTATCTATGGTAAATGACGAGAACTATCCGCTGAAAAGTGTACGCACGGGAGAAGTAAAGTTCCTGCGCGGGTCTACATACTTTTTCATGAAAACCCTGTGGAGATATATCCCATGGATCGATGAAATTACAGCCCGTGATTCGGACGCAATCAGGCAGACTTCCAACAGAGCTGATGGTTCGGACGACTCTCAACTATGGAAAAACATTGTAGCCGACCTCGAAGAAGCAGTAAGGCTACTACCCGATAAGCAAACCGAACCCGGCCGGGTAAATAAAAACACCGCCCGTGCAATGGCTGCAAAAGCTTTACTCTTCATGGCTTATGAACAAGATGAAAGGCATCAGGTGGTAAATATCAATAAGGAAACGCTCAACCGCGCTTTGGTATACATCAACGAAATTACAGGACAGGAAGGTAAAACCGTAGACCTTTGCAGTGATTATGCTGATAACTTCCTGCCCGAATATGACAATAATACAAAGGAAGCATTATGGGAGCTGCAATATTCCATGAGTGACGGAACCTCGAACGGAGGGAATACAAATAACGGATCGGAACTGAATGCCCCGTCATGGGAGCCTTATTTTCCATGTTGCGATTTTCATAAAGTGAGCTTTAATCTAGCCAATGCCTTCAGGACAGATGCCGACGGGTTGCCACTTTTCACTACTTTCAACGATGCCGAACTGAAAGGCAACTATCCGACTTATTTTGCATCCAACTCATTCGACCCTCGGCTCAGCCACACGGCTGCCATACCGGGATATCCGTTCAAATATGATCCGGAATTACTCTTTCAGGAGAGTGCTTCGCGAAGCCCCGGAGACTATGGATATCTGAAATCCATGAAGGAATTGGTACATCCCGATTGTGCCTGCCTTATCGTAAACCGGAATTCACTGAATGTAAAGCAGATCCGCTATGCTGAAGTTCTGCTGTGGAAAGCAGAAATCCTGATTCAACTGGACAGGTTTGCAGAAGCCCGTCCTATCATCAATCAGCTTCGCAAAAGGGCTGAGGACAGCACCATCCGCCTGAGAAAAAAGGATGGCTCTTATCATCTCAATTACAAGATAAGCCAATATCCGAACGATGCCAAATGGACTAAGGAATATGCATGGAAAGCCCTGATGTTTGAAAACAGAATGGAGACAGCTTGCGAAGGCAGACGTTTCTTCGACTTGCAAAGATGGGGTATACTGGAGCCTACAATGAATGAATATTTCAGAAAAGAAAGAACCCGGTTTTCGTGGATGAACAATGCTTCATTTGTGACTGGAAGAGACGAATATAAACCTATTCCGCAAAACCAGCTGAACTGGTCTATGGGGGTTTATATACAAAACCCGGGCTATTAATCCAATGATCATCAAAAACAGAATAGATATGAAAAGAATAATATATATACTTTCGGTTATATGCATAGCCCTAATGGCTAACAGCTGCTACGACAGAGATATAATCGATTATAAAGAAGGAGTGACGCTCCCCACAGTGACAGAGCTAAAATATACGCTGACCAATCCCGATAAGATTAAACTGGAGTGGAACATACCCGGCAATATACCTGATGAAATGAAAAGGCCTGTATCAGTATATATCCAGGTATACAGGAATACAACTGTTCCCGAACACCAGATCGTACTGACCGGTGAGCCGGCCAGCTGGGAATATACGATGCAAGAACCCGATGCGAAATATAAGGTAACCGTAAAGATGGTAGGGAAGCTAAAAGAGAAGACATACGGCCAGTCCGATGACATATACTCTTTAGGGCAAACAGTAGATATAGATTGAGGTTTTATTAAGCAGGTAATAATACATTACCTGCTTTTTCATATCTATAAACCAAACAAATATATGATAATCATACAATTACAATGAATTCCTGATATTAAGATTCCACGGATTCTCGATAGTCTCTATAGCCTTTTTGTTTATAAGGGAAGCCATTGTTTTTCCCATTTGCTTGAAATCGGCAGACAGGGTAGCTATGCCGCCAGCCAGAATCTCTTTTAGAGGAGTATCATTATATGATATTATCCCGAATTGCTTGCCGGCAGTGAATTCTTGTTTATCAGCCTGCTTCAGCAAATCCACTAAAACCCTGTCATTCACCAGAATAAACAAATCTCTTTTCTTTATTTTCCTGTCTTTGACGGAATCCAGATATTTATGTTCAAACCCGTGCTCCTTACAAAATCTCTGTAAGCCATCGTAGCGTTCATAGGGCTCTTTTTCCTCGCTTTGAACCATAAAAATACGCTCGTATTTCTGGATATGCGACAGTCCGAAATTCAGGGCTTCATATGTATCTTTCTCAAAATTCAGGGCTACGGACGAATATTTTCCTTCTAACTCAGGATGGTAAGTAAAGATTTCAAGCATAAAATAATATTAAACAAGCAAAATAAAATTGATTTTTAATTAAACCTTATCTTGTTTTAGATAATAAAACAAGAAGCTCTATTGAACCTTAGTTGTTCCGATTTGCCTATATATCCAAGCTGATTACATAAAAGAGTTGTATTGCCAACCTGTATACTTCCTGTATTCCGGTGAGAATGCCTATAAATCCAATAGTCTGGATTATAAAGCTTTATGAGTTTTTCCAAATCAGAATAGTATGCACAATTCATCCGGTTTCCTTTGAATTCATCGGCCATACACTGAAGAGCAGGTGCATGATGCGATACTATAACCCTTTTTCCTTTTCTCTCCTGCAATTCTTTCATCAGGAATTCAATGTATTGGCTATGCAATTTATTGTATATATCTACCGTCAGTAATTCTCCATTATGTCGGATAAACTTAAAATCGGGATATGTATTCTTAACTATGTCCTCCGCTGATACCGGAATAAAAGACCAGAGAGGGGGCATTATAATTCAATTCCGCTTATAACTTCGCATTTGTTATAATACCAATGGATGTTTTCCCTGATTTTTATTTTCATCCCATTTTATTTATAGACGAAACAGGATAAACTTTGGTAATATGGCCTGCCAGACGATCAGCAATGTAGGGGGTTGTTGAGATAAGTATAAAGCCTATCGGTTATCCACTATTAATCCGGGCAATGTCATCTTCAGTAATATAGACTGTTCCAAATATAGATTTTATAGAGTCAGGAAAGATGGTATATAATATGATCCTCTTTACTGAGAAGATCAATGTTATATATCTAAGGCTTCTAATGTCTTTTTATAGCTATTCAAACTCTTGAAGCCGACCAAATATATGAGCTCTTCTTCCTGAAGGGTGGCATAAGCTGAAGATTTTCTTATTTGCTCTAATTCTTCCAATCTGCACTTATTAATGTAAACACTAAAACTTGACAGGTAGTTTTCATTAATAAAGCGGGATAGGTATGTCCGGTTCGTGCCAAGTAATAATGCCAGATCGGTTATACTCAGGTTATAGTTGAGAAAAGGTTTTTGTTTTTTTATAAATGCTTCGAACTCATTTTTGTTTAAGGGCCCGTAATTGCCGCCCTCATTTTCTTTTTCCTGTGATACTACATCTTCAGTAATAGAAATAAAATTATTCGTGAATATATTATAACACAGGATAATTTCAAAAATAAAGGCAAAACAATTGAAAAATATCTTTGTAAGGTATTCAAGTGTGCTCCCGGGATCCGATAAAAGGAACAGGATTGGAATAGGAACATAAGTTATCAGATAAATCAATAATACTTCATAAATCCAGTTTAATGAAGAAGCCTCCACATTTGCAGAATAATGAATGATATTCTTCCTGTATTTTAACATCCTTCTAAGGGATAGTATAAAATAAAATATTATAAATACACTCCTTACCGGGATTCTCATGTAATCAAACCTGCAGAACCACTCATGATTTTGCACAATATATATTTCCCGGGTTGCTAAACCTGTCCTGATTTCATCAGGAACGAAAAAGCTCCATGAGGTATAGACAATATAAAATAATACCGGGAAAACATAATGCTTATAGGAAAAAGGTTCGTCAATGTGAAGCTTGGTTAATAAAAATATTATGTGATAAAAACCGACCGAAGCCAACATGACTATCAGGTAAAATAAGGAGGATATATTTATAAATACTTCTATCTCATAATTCAGGAAAAATGTACATATATGATACGAAGAGAGAATAAGATAGAAATATATCGTGTGGAACTGCACTTTGCGGTTAAACGTATTTTCCTCTGATAAGTAAACCTGTTTTGCCGATAATAATACAGTACAGCATATAGCTGCAGACAAAGATATTGAAAAAGTCGCCAATAATATGACCTGATTAGCATCTAACATATATTTCAATAAATCTAATGATTATTCTTTCGTTTTTTTTACTCTCCAATAACTTCTTATACTTCCGAATCCTGCCTGACCGCATAATGATCCAATGCTTTTTCCCTGATTTTTTTTTAATCTTAAAAGCCTATCCATTTCCATGAGACGCCATGAATTTACATAATCCTTGAAATTCATACCGTAAATTTCATTGATAAAACGGGACAGGTAGGTTCTGTTTGTAATGAAAATACCGGTTAGATCTGTAATTTTTAAGTCTGCATTAAGATATGGCTTATGTACCCTGAAATATTTTTCAAATTCTTTCTGGTTTATAACACTATTATCAAACGTTTCATTTTCGCTTGTTCTCAACTCATTTATAACATCCGTGCGGATATTCATTATATTCCCTCCACGGGTCATTATACTGTTGCTGATATCCTGATACACAAATACATATTCCCTCAGTAACGTATGAAAAGTCAACAAAGAGCATATAAGAGGCTGTACAATAATATATAAAACCAGAGAGCTTATGGTTGGATTCAAAGCATATAGTACCATGCATGCGACAGTTATAAATTTAAGCGAAATAACCCAGTATAACCAGGTTATGCGTATCTCTTTTTTATCGCCGGAAAATTTCTTGTTCAGTGTTTCATGGTATTCCTTTACCTTTCGCAAGCTTAATATCGTATAAAAAAGGATATATAAACTGCAAGTAACAAAAAAATAATTTTCCAGATAGTAACTGAGATCTCCCAGAGACGTAAGAATTCCAAAATCGCGGTAATAAAACAGGGACTGGACAAGTAACAATAATATCGGTACATAGTAATGGAATATTGGTATTGTCTTATTTCTCCTCTCATTAATAGTCACCTCAGAAACAAAATGGTAAAACAATACCTGCATTACCTGTATTCCTAAAGATGATAATGGCAGTATATACCTGATAATACTTTCCAGCGCCTGGTACATACCTGAAAAGAAAAGAATCGTAAATGATATTAAGAGATAAGCAGCCACAATTACCCTTATCCGGTTTTCTTTAGGCGGAAGTTTCTGCCGGAAAGAATAGGCAAACAGCCCGAACGAAGTCAAAGCTATTGCGGCGGGAATAAACGATGATGTACTATTTAAATCTTCAAAGGATATACCACCTAAATCCATTTTGTCTCTGTGCCAAATTGTAAATTTACATAAGAAAAGTCATACAAATATATGTATATTTTATGCTTAAAATCAATTGTTTCCAAATAATTTATTATATGGCATTGGTAACTTTTTACCAAATAAAATATAATACATTAAAACAGGGCTAATTTTGTAATCCGATAAAATATCGAACATATAATTTGAAGACGAAACAATAAACAGCTTATTTATCTTATCAACAATGAAATATTTATTTTCAAAATTAATCATAATTATAACTTTACTGATTATTACACTTTATGCTCAGGCTCAGGTAACGATAGGTTCCGGAGTTGAGCCTCAGAATGGAGCCCTCCTTCAGCTGAAGGAAACGGAAAATGAAGATGATAACTCCAGCAGGGGATTACTTTATCCCCGCGTATCACTCGTCAAAGCGAATGGACTATTCCCGATGTACGGTATGCCCGGTAATGAAAACGCAACCTACACAACAGATAAAGCTACAGTGGATAAATCCCACACCGGTTTGGTCGTATTCAATACAACAGACAATCCAACCCCAACACAAGAAAAAGATGTTTTCACTCCGGGCCTGTATATCTGGGATGGCAGTTTATGGAAAAGGATGGACACCAGGTTAGTTGTCTCCCCGGAAATCCAGGAACTGAAGTGTGCCAGTGCCACTTTATCCCCTGCACAGTACCAGGCGGGTACCCCTTATTCCGGAACACTGATAATACCCTATATTGGAGGTAACGGTGGAGAATACAACTCGCATATGATTTCTACGACTAATGGCCTGACCGCAATATTGCAACCCGGGAATTTAGCTGTAGGTAATGGCTCTCTGTATTATAGCGTTGAAGGTATGCCTATAGAATCATCACCCGTAACGACTGAGTTTGTAATAACTGATTTTCTGGGACAAAATTGCTCCGCTATAGTCGGGGATGTAAAAAATGTCAAAGTAATGGAATATGCAAGATCCGTTATCGCTCTTCCGGGTGCTCTATCTCTGGGTCAAGACTTCTATGCAACTCCCATTACAATGGGAAACCTGAATATCCGGTATGTAGGCTGGAACTATCTATTGGGAGGAAGCGGAGAAGGTTTTCAACTATCGACAAATGTCGATACGCATTTAAGTTATTATTATGATAAAGCCGGCCTGGGAGGACATTACAGCCTCTGGGGTAAGAAATCGCTGAAAGCGGGTATATGGCTGGCTCTGGATAAAGGAGACAATGTTTACCAGAGTAGCAGCACTGCTTATACAATAAGTTCGATCAACAGGGATTTTGCCGTATTATTGGTATCCCTTCACAATACGCAGGAAGTTTACAGGGTAACATTTAATATAAACGGAGAGATAGCGGCCTCAAATGGTATTCTGGGAATTCCTGCTACACTGACTACCTTTATCGAAAGACTGGAATAATCCAAATATCAGGGGATATAGTTTCCCTGCACGTTCTTATAATAATGCCAACATGTAATCTTTAAGTTGTCTTGCATGAAACATCAGTACCCACCAGGGAGATATTGCTTGTAGTCTTCAATACATTTGTCTCAACTAGCTTACTTATTCCTGTCCGCCACTTGAGAAAGCAGCCGGCACGGGACTTGGAGGGTATTGATGTTTTATATGAAACAACGCAATGACTTACACTAATCTTTTGGATATACAACAAAGCTATAAACTAAACAGGATTGAACGACATGAAACTAGCAAACTTTAAGCAAAAACGATGTGTATGGACAATATTCAGAATGCTGCTGTTACTGGGTATATTTTCCTTTACACAGACTATACCCGCCCAGGTAACAATCGGCTCGGGAGAGCCTTTTCACGAAAAAGCACTCCTTGACTTGAAAGAACATGCGGACGGAACGGCTTCCAAAGGATTAATACTGCCCCGTGTATCACTTCTTTCATCCAGTGATTATTTTGGAATAACGGATCATATGAAAGGAACAATCGTGTATAATACCAATACTTCTGATTCATCGGTCCCTATTGAAAACAGGGTGTCCGCAGGCTTTTATTATAATAACGGGTCCCGTTGGGAAAAACTGTACCTAGGATATACCAACTGGTTTTATATGCCTTCCATCGTTTTCGACACATCATCCACCGGACTCCAGTCGGCAAAGAACATCTATCAGTTGTACATAAACCAGTTTAAAACGCCGAAGCTTGTAAGTCCGGGGGCTCCACCCTCTATCCCGTACCTGCCTCTTGCAACCGACCTGTACTACTATATCACCGATTATGATGAAGATGTTTTTGAGATCGTATCTTTAACCGACGAGGGTATATTAACCTATAAAGTGAAACAGGCAGCCTCGGATTACTCGCTGATCGATATTGTTTTTGTTTTAAAATAAGTGTCTTATGAAAAACAAATCTGTAATTATATGGATGGTCTTGATATTGGTATCTTTAGGCCTGCCACAGGCAAAGGCACAATCGATATACGGCGATTTTCCTTATTACCAGAGTTTTCGTACTTCAGGTCAACCCGGCGAAATAGAAAAAGCGACACCACAGGGAGGAAAGGCTAATGCTGCAACTTTCTCTGCCGATGGCTTACGGTTAACGCCGGCAACAGCCCAACAATTCGGCGCGGTCTTTATAAAAAACAAGCAATTTCAATCTATACAGGGAATCCGGATAGAGTTTGAATATGTAATGTACGGCGGAAACGGAGCCGATGGTATGAGTGTATTCCTTTTCGATGCAAGCGTAGCTATTCCTACTATCGGGGCTCCCGGGTGCGGGCTCGGCTATGCTTATAACCGGGCGAATAATAACTATAGTGCTTCCAGGGCTACAGGATTAAGTGGCGCTTACCTGGGAATTGCCCTGGATTCTTACGGGAACTTCAAGCAAAGAAGGTTCCAGGGAGAAGCCCGGGTAAACGGGATACCTGATCTTACCACCAGTACCAGCGACCTTTATACCAGTAATGTTACATTGCGTGGAGCCCAGGGCGGAAGTGCGCAGGCTTTACAATTTTCTTCAATAAGCGGAATGGGAGCCGGCTATACCGGTTATCCTGTATTGATCAGCCAGCCGACAAAAGGATACAGCCCGGGCTGGAAACTCAACGATACAGGCGGGGCTTATTCTTCCATAAACACATATAAGGGGGACTTTGATTTAAGGGGCGGCCAGAATTCTTACCGGAAAGCGATCATCGAACTTTTTCCGGATGCGGGTGCAAACGGGTTTCTGGTGACGGTCAGTATACAGCACGAACAGGATACTACAATTATTATCGACGGTTACCATTACAAAAAATCCCTACAATATGCGGAAAATGCCTATACTTCTGCCGGGGATTATAATACCACTAATCCTGTCCCTACAAGCGCTAACAGCACTCTGGCCGCCTCCATCCCTGATTTCTTCCGTATCGGTTTTGCCGCCAGTACGGGAGAATCTACGGATATCCATTTATTAAGGGAGTTGAAAATCACCCTTCCGGGTTCAGCCGAAGCGAATGATGATCATGCTTCGACACACAAGGGAGTGCCGGTTACTATTGACTCGCTGTCCAACGACATAGGATATACCGGGCATATTGCACAAAAAATGACAGGGGACACGAACAACTTCGATCCGTCTTCATTCCGTTTCTGTGATGAATCAGGGGCTGATATAGGTGTGCCCTATGCAGGCGGGGTGTCTTATAGTGCCGCAAATGGTATCTGGCAGTTTGATTTTGCTACAAAAAAACTGACATTTACTCCGGCGGGCAGTTTTATCGGGGAAGCTTCAGTAAAGTATAATATCAAAGCCGGGTTGAATAATGAAGTGCCGTATAATGACGATGCTTACCGCTCCCTGCCTACCACGGTAAGGATAGATGTCGTTCCCGGGAAAGCTGTAATTTCCAACCGGATGGTTACGGGAAATCTCAAATGAAATCTGCCATTTATAAATTAAAAGAGAATGAGAGGTTTTCTGATATGTATTATTCCGAATAATAAAACTTCTTAACTGACTATGTTGTTATTAATTTATACTATGAATCTTTTCTGGATATTATGAGAACCAACCTGCTGTTATTATTATATTTCGTATTAATTCAACATCCATTATCAGCAAAAGATGTTTATTTTAAACATCTTTCTACAAACAATGGATTTTCTATCCAGTCGGCCATTTCCATCTGGCAGGATCAACTTGGAAATATGTGGTTTGGAAATGATGTGTTGAATAAATATAACGGGAGTGTATTAAAAACATATCGTCTATCAGACTATCTGGATGGTATTAAGGATACGAATATAAAACAGATATGCGGGGATAATACAACTATGATATATATATATTAGCAAATACTGAAATAGTTGTATATGATGCACGTTACGATAAATTTACAAAGACAGGGATTGAAGCCGACTATATACTTTCTACATCAGATCAAAAATTACTTTATACTAAAAAAAACTGTTTGTATATATACGACTACAAAAGTAATACTTCATCTAAAATATTGGAAATAAGCGGGCCTATCACCTCAATAAAAAACGTACTACTTTCCGGTAACGGTAATATATGGATAGGAACGAACAATGGATTGTTTGTTGTAAAAAATAATAAAACAGAATGTCTGATAAAGGATATAAACGTTTCTTGCATGTTTGAAGATTCTAAGAATAATATCTGGGTGGGTACCGTTAATGACGGGGTCAGATTCTTAGAAAAAAAAACAAGAGAAATATCTTATTTTAAAGAAGAACTAACTTTGCCAGACAATGTAAAATTGTCTAATAACCGGATTCGCTGTTTCTGCGAAGACGACAAACAAAATATATGGATTGGAACATATAAGGGTATTACAATATACTCACCCGAAACAAAAAAATCTTCTATCCTGATACACAATGAATCAGCATCTTACTCACTCCGTCACAATTCTGTTTATTCTATATATAAAGACAGGCAGGGAACAATATGGGTTGGCAGTTATTATGGTGGTGTCAGCTATTTCAATCCTGCTATAGAATTATATAGTTTCTATGGTACCAGTAGTAAAGACCCCTCCATGTTAAATGGGCTTATTATCGGGAATATGACAGAGGATGAAAAAGGTAACCTATACATTGCCACTGAAGAAGGAGGCATAAATCTTCTTAATCCCAATACAGGCTTAATTAAAACATATGACAAAAGCAACAGCAACCTTCCCCACAATACAATTAAGTCAATTTGGTACGATACCAAATATCAGCGGCTCTATATAGGCACATTTACTGAAGGACTATGGTATAAGGCTGAAAATTCTCAAAAATTCAATAAATTAGGAAATACTATTTTATCAACAAATATTCAGAAGGTAATAAGTCAAATCATACCATTCAATGACAAATATATTATCATTTCTACACAAGACAATGTCTATAAATTAGATAGGAATAGCCTGGAACTTTCTACATTAGTCAGCTTTCCAAGCCTGGATTTCAATAATATTGGCATCATTCAAACGATGTTTATCGATTCCGATGAAATACTATGGATCTCTTCTTCTGAGAAAGGATTATTTAACCTCAATCTGAAAACATCCCGAATACAAAATTTCAATAATTTGGGGGTTGGATTGAATCCGGCTAAATCAGGCATTCGACAAATACAACAAGGAGCGGACGGAAGGATTTACTTATTATCCCAATCCCAACTGTTATCTTACGATAAGGCGACTCAACAGTTTAAAATTCTAAATAACAATGATAGCCTCTTACTTTCAGATAACTATTATAAATTGGCATGCTTATCTTCCGGACACTTTATCATAACAGCAGATAGTGGAATTACCCTTTTAGATCCTGTCTCACTTAGAACTGTACACTTACCGTTCGCTGAAATATTTCCCCTGAAGTCTATTAACAAAAGTAGTGGTTTATATACCGCTTCCCGAAATAAACAAATATACATTGGAGGGCTGGGCGGTATGTTAGTCTTAAATGAAAAAGACATTGAAACAATAAGTGAATTGAATAAAAATTCTCATCGATTATTTTTTTCTTCCTTGTCAATCAATAACAAGATGGCAGATTCTCAATCATCACCTGATATATTACCTACGGATATATCATATGCTGATTTCATAAGATTGAATTACAAACAAAATAATCTAAGTCTGACTTTTGCATCTTCTGACTTTATCCATAATAATAGTGTCCTTTATGAATATATTTTAGAAAACTTCGATAAACAATGGACTATTACAAACGATAAAATAATCAGGTATACCTCACTTCCTCCGGGCCGATATTCACTTACAGTAAGGGAAGCAGGTAATAAATATCAAAAAATTCATTTGGATATCAACATATCCCCACCGTTCTATTTTTCGATCTGGGCTTATATTATATATGCCATTTTACTCATAAGCCTGTTTATATTCTTTGTATGCTTTACCCAAAGGAATATATACCTGAAAGCTTCATTAAATATGGAACATCGGGAAAAACTGCAACTGGCAAGTCTGAATAAAATGAAAATTAATTTTTTCACAAATGTTTCCCATGAATTCAGAACCCCGCTTACTTTAATTTCGAGCCAGATAGATATAACACTTAAGAATACAAATATGCCCCAATCGCTAAAAAAAAGTTTTCTTAAAATAAAGAAGCATACAAATGAAATGCGGTTCCTTATAGATGAATTAATGTACTTCAATAAATTAGAGCAAGGAACATTAGCTATAATGGTTTCGATGGAAGATATATCTTCGTTTATAGAAGATATTTATGAATCTTTTAAGGAATATGCCCGGATGCGTAATATAACTTTTAAGTACGAACAAGCAAATGAACCAATAAATGTATGGTTCGATAGAATGCAAATACAAAAAGTAGTATATAACCTATTATCAAACGCATTTAAATTTACAAATGATGGTGGTTCAATCACAATAAAACTGAAACGAAAAAAAGATCATGTTGAATTTAGCGTTCTAGACACAGGCATTGGCATGAAAGCCGAAGAACTGGAAAAGGTTTTTGATAGGTTCTACCAGGTCAACCAGGATTCGGCAACCCAGAGGGTTGACGGAATGGGAATAGGTTTATCTCTCAGTAAGAATATTGTAAACCAGCACCATGGAGATATATTTGTAGAGAGTAAAGCAGGAGTAGGTACTTGTTTTACAGTAAGATTATTATTAGGTAGCACTCATTTTACTGAACTACAAAAGAGCCAAAGGTCTTTTGATGAAACTGAATATTTTTCAAAAATCCAACATATAGAAAATAAAGAAGATAAAGAAACAGAAGAAGAGGAAGAAAAAATATTCAAAGAGAATGCAGATCTCAAAGCAAATATATTAATTATTGAAGATAATGAAGAACTGCTTCAACTCTTGATAGAAGCATTTTCTTCCCTCTACAATGTAACTACGGCAGATAACGGGGAATCAGGCCTGAATTTTGCAATAGAAACGAGACCGGATATAATACTGTCAGGCGTAATGATACCCCGTATTTCCGGACTTGACCTATGTAAGAAACTCAAAACCAGAGCTGACACATCCCATATCCCCATTTTACTTATAACAGCACGTTCTTCGTTAAAACAGAATGTAGAAGGCCTGCAATATGGTGCCGATGATTATATCGTTAAACCTTTCAATATTGAATTATTATTATTAAAATGTAATAATCTGGTGAAAAGCAGAAAAGAAATGCAGGCAAAATTTCAACAGGTCTTTTCAACAATAGAAAATGAAAAAACAGGTATTACAACAAACGGCAGGGATCAGCTCTTTCTGAAAAAGGCTGTAACTATAGTTGAATCGAACCTGATCAATACTGATTTTGACATTAATTCATGGGCAAGGGAACTAAACGTCGGCCGATCTAAATTATTCCAGAAAATAAAAGAAATCACAGGATATACGCCCAATGAATATATCATAATAATCAAAATGAAAAAAGCTACAATATTATTAAAGGAAGAGCCCAATATGACTATCGCCGAGATTGCTTATAAGGCAGGATTTACTTCCCCCGGGTATTTTAGCAAATCATTCAAAGAATATTATGGATTAACGCCTTTGCAATACAGACAGAGTTGATTCCAATCTATTTTAGTGGACATAATAGTTTATAATATCGTACGAAAAGTTATAAAATCGTCCGATATTTTTTTATCATATAGTATCACACAGTTTTGCATCATTAGTCAGCCACTCTTCTGTAATTTTAAATTAAAAGAGTTGAACCAGAAATGGGTTTCAACAAGACGTTAATTTAATATTTACCTGAATGAAAAAGACGTAATTGATAGGGTAGGATATTCTTTAATTTTACTTACATATGATATTCCATATTCTACTATATCATAATTTATTTACAGGTTTTAATCTTATTAATACTAAATCTTTTAATCTTTAATTTAATTTGAAAAACTATGGGAAAGCTATGTGAAAGGATTTGCCTGATGCTGATTATTATTCTAATCAGTACCACTGGAAATATGTTTGCATCCGGCACAAATGAAGGAAAAGCAATAAGAAAGGTTCAACAACAGAAGAAACTTACAGGAACCATAAGTGATGATACCGGTCCTGTTATCGGAGCCACAGTAGCCATTAAGGGAACAACAACCGGTACTATTACGGACAATAACGGACAATTTACACTCACCAATATTCCCGATGGTGCTACTATTCTCATAACATTTATGGGATACCATACCCAGGAAGTAAAGTATACAGGACAAGAATCCCTGGATATCAGATTGGTAGAAGACTCAAAATTGCTGGATGAAGTTGTTGTGACGGCATTGGGTATAAAGAAAGAAAAAAGGGCCCTTCCTTATGCTATGGGAGAAATAAAATCTGAAGAACTGCGTACAGTTCCAACTCAAAATTTAGGAAGTTCATTGTACGGTAAAGTAGCAGGTATGCGTATATCTTCAACAGCCGGAGGTCCAATGGGGGGGACAAAAATACAATTGCGGGGCATCAATTCTATTTCTGGAACAAATCGTCCATTAATAGTAATGGACGGGGTACCTATATATGATGATGATTCAAACTGGGCAGGACGTGAACGCAATCAGACTCAGGATGGATCAGCCCTGAATGATATTAATCCTGAAGATATAGAATCGATGTCGGTATTGAAGGGCGCAAATGCAGCAGCCCTCTATGGTTCCAGGGCAACGAACGGAGTTATAGTGATAACAACAAAGAAAGGATCCAAAAGCAGGGGGCTTGGTATTGATGTAAGCACTTCATATACTACAGACAGAATTGCCTATCTTCCGGAATATCAGGATGTCTTTGGAGTAGGTACTAAAGGCTATTTCGATAAAAACAGCAACGGACAAAATATCCTCGAAAGCACATACCGCAGCTTCGGTCCCCGCATGGACGGTACCAAAGTACTGTGGTGGGATGGAGTAGAGCGTCCGTTCAACCCTCAGCCGGACAACTATAAGGATTTATTTCAGAATGGTTTTTCAAATAACAATACCATATCTATTACCAATGGTTCTGATAAAAATTCGATGCGTTTGTCTTATGCAAATAATAATTATGAAGGCTTCTTAAAGAACATGAAGCAAGAGCGCCATAATTTTAACTTCTCAGGAACGGCAAAAGTCTCTGAATGGCTATCATTTGAAACTTCAATTACATTTAACAGAACTAAAAATACAAATAACGCACCCCGTATAGACCGTGCATCTAATTTCCCGATGCCAAGAAGTGAGATAACTTCATTATACAAGGACCATTACAAAGATGCCGACGGTTATTATATGACATCTGAAATGAGAGATGGAGCTCCGAATACCGGAGGCGGTGTAAACTCCAGCATTAGGGATAATATAATAAACTATATGCTCTGGCAACAAAATGAAAACCTTTATACTAATGGAAAGGATAGATTAATGGGAACTATCACGACGAATGTGAAAATAATTGATCCCCTGACTCTTCGTCTGACAGTAGGAACAGACCGTATCCGAATCCTGAAAGAAGACAAGGAAATGTTCAAAGAATATTCTGTACCTACAGATAGTAAATCTCAGGGATTATACAGAAAGATCAACCAGGATTATACTAAAAATTTCTATGAAGCCATGTTGCTCTTCAACAAATCGTTGAATGAAAAATTCAGCCTTTCATTAATGGGAGCGGTATCTGGGGAAGATATAAAGGAGAGTAAATTACAATGGCAATCTAATGGGCTGAAAATGAATGGGGTGTTTTCGACTGCAAACAATAAAAGTTTACCGGGATTAAATGACCTTAACGGATGGGGGAGTAACTCCAGCGAAATACTTTACTCTGCTTACGGTTCCGGACAGTTGGCTTACAATCATTACCTTTACTTGGATATAACAGCCCGTAACGACTGGACCTCGCGCCTGCCGTCCTATTCCCGTAGCTTCTTTTATCCTTCAATTGGATTAGGTTTTGTATTTACAGATGCATTTAAATTACCGTCATGGCTGACATATGGAAAAGTAAGGGCTTCTTACGCTATTGTAGGTAACCATACTCCCGAAACTTATTTTGCGAACATTTCTTACAAATTGGAAACGCACGATAACACAGTAACGACGAATACATTTGACAAAAGTGTACCACCTGTAAAAATAGAACCTGAAAAAACGCATTCATGGGAATTAGGTACTGAATTAAAAGCATTAAATGGCCGCATAGGACTTGACCTTACCTACTTCTCAAGCGAAACCCGTAATCAAATATTATCAGTAGCCATACCTGTTTCATCCGGGGCAACATCAATGAAAATGAATGCCGGTACTATAAAAAATCACGGAATTGAGATACAATTAAGTGGAACTCCGGTACAAACAAAAAATTTCAGTTGGGATGCATCCTTCAATTTCAGTTATACAAAAAGTATGGTTAAAGAACTAGCTGAAGGATTGTCTTCATACCAAATCGGAAGTTCTTGGGACGTAAATTTCTGGTCAAATACCAACTCTCCAGTTTATGGGATATATCTAAAAAAATGGAAACGTGATGCAGACGGCAATATGATCGTAGGTTCTAATGGAAGATATATACAAGAAGATAATGTTTCCTACTGTGGGGATGCAATGCCTAAATTTATAGGAGGATTCAATACGACCTTCCGCTATAAGGATTTCTCCCTTACAACACTTATTGACGCCCAATTTGGAGGTAAGTTAGTTTCCTTTACGAATCTGTATTTACGAGCTACAGGTTCAGGAAAAGAATCCCTGTTTGGCCGTGACCAAGAGTATGGCGGTATACCATATTATATCGATGGTACAGGAAATAAAATAAAGCTGGATAGCCACAATACAGTCGTTCCGTCAACATCTGCAGACGGACAAGTATATCATGATGGTATAATAGCTAAAGGAGTTAAAGAAGACGGTACTCCTAATGATGTGATACTCTCAGCCTATCAGTATTATAATTATCGATACAATACAACAGCTACAGAGGATCAGATCTATAACAATACATATATCAAATTCAGGGAGTTGTCTTTGACATATAATATTCCATCCAAAATATACTCTAAAATAAAATTACAGGGATTAAGTGTTTCGCTCATAGGCAGTAACCTGTTTTACATTTATAAAAGTGTGCCAAATGTAAGCCCAGAGAGTGTTTTAGGGACAAAAGCGCAAAACGCATATGTTGAATATACTTCATACCCTATGGCCAGAAGCTTTGGATTTTCCCTAAAAGCAAGATTTTAAAAGTACAGATAAAAACATATAAACAGAAAAATATGAAACAAATATTATTATATACATCAACCCTCCTGCTACTTCTCTTTACTTCATGTGAAGATGAACTGGATAAAAGGCATTTTACCTCTGACGGTTTTACCAGTGCTAATATAGAATTTCTCTATACACAAGGAGCGTCAAAAACGATAGATAATGACTATAGTGACTTCTATACTTATATATTCCGTATGTTGGAAGTATATACGCAAACTGTAGCTCAAAAATATGGAACAGGAAGATCCTCTACATATGAAATTAAAACTGATAATGGACGCTGGGAGAAATATTATGTTACCCGTATGCAGGAGCTTGCAGAAATGGATAAGATTTATAACTTCTCTTTGACCGAAGGTGAGAAAGCACAATATAGCCCGTATATGGAAACTGCAAAAATTTTAAAGGTATTTAATACTATTATGGCTACGGATGTTTTAGGAGCGATGCCATATTCCGAAGCATGGGGAGCCCGCAATGGGCTATATGGTCAGCCTGTAAATATAACTCCGAAATACGATTCTCAAAAGGACATTTACTTTAGTCTCATCAATGATCTGGAATCAGCTGCTACCTATCTTAAAAATAGTTCCTTAGACAATAATATAGAAAAGCACCGATTGTTTTCTTCTCAGGATATAGTATATAAAGGAGATTTTAGTAAATGGTACAAATTTGCCAATTCTTTGTGTTTACGGGCTGCTATGCGTATATCAAATATAGATGAAGCAAGAGCTAAAGAGGTTCTGAGTAGATTATCATTGGTCGATTTGATTACAGGTAACGAAGACAATGCATATACATACAAAGAAAATACTGCCCTGGTGGGTGACTGCACAGGTATATGGAGAGCCTTACGGGAAAGCCAAAATCAAAATAACGGAGAATATGCTTATGCACCTCAAAATATGGTTAAAATATTTAATTCCGCGAACGATCCCCGTATGATTGTGTATTACCAACCTCCAAGTGACCTTAACGGTAATGTTTATGATGCGACAAAACCTATCTTAGGATATCCTGAGTCAGCAGATGCTGCTGAAGCTATAATTAAAGATAAGACCGCAGATGAGATTAGAAAAACTTATGGTATAGTAAATTCTGTAACTATTCGTAACAATAGCAAGTTCCCTAATGGGATTGGTATTACAGCATCTGATGTATACTTCTTCCTGGCAGAAGCCCGGGTTAGAAATCTTATAAGCTGGGGTAATGCAGAAGAATTTTACAACCGAGGTATTATTCTTTCCATACAGGAATATTATAAATATTACAAAAATAGTACGGAAACAGCCATGAAAATAGCGGCAATTGCTGACGCTGATGTTTCAGATGCAACTTTAACCAATTGGTTGGCATCTTCTCCCTACAAATTCAATTCAGCAAAAGCGCTGGAACAAATTGCAACCCAACGTTGGATACACCTTTGGATACTTCAGCCATTTGAAAACTGGGCGGAATACCGTCGTACAGACCTGCCGCTAATGGTAGAAGATAGAGAGCTGATGGTATTGCTAAACCAGCAAAACGCTCCGGTACGGTTTATGTATCCTTCATCTGAAGCAACGATGAACGGGGAAAACTTCAAGGCGGTGTCAAGTGAAAATAATCCTAAAGTAAAAGTATGGTGGGATATGAAATAATATTATATTTTATTTGTTAGTCTTACCTTTGATTACAGTTAATAGTTGGGGCAAAGAAAATTAAAAAAGGATTCCTTTCAGTCATCTTTGCCCCGATTAAATATCAATGCAGAGTTATTTATCCGTTTTAATCAAAAATAACGGATAACCGCACAAAATAAATTAAAACGAATGAAATTTATATTTTTATTGGTCGCCCTTGTTTTTTCAGGCGTAGCATATTCTCAATCGAAATCAATATATCAAAAAGGCTGGATTGATTTTAACAAAAATGGCAAAAAAGATGTGTTTGAAGATCCTGGTGCTCATATTGAAGATCGTATAGAGGATCTGTTGAATCAAATGAATATGGATGAAAAAACGGCTCAAATGGCCACCTTGTACGGATCGGGAAGAGTACTGAAAGACGCGTTGCCTACACCCGAATGGAAAAATGAGTTATGGAAAGACGGCATAGGAAATATAGATGAACAACATAACGGTCTAGGGACATTTAAAGCTGAATATGCTTTCCCTTTTTCAAAACATGTAGAAGTAATAAATACAACACAACGCTGGTTTGTAGAAGAAACCCGCCTGGGAATCCCGGTTGACTTTACAAATGAGGGGATTAGGGGATTGTGCCATTATCAGGCAACCTTGTTTCCCGCACAGAGCGGGCAGGGTGCAACATGGAACAAAGACCTGATCCGTCAAATATCGGAAATAACAGCTAAAGAGGCAAAAGCACTGGGGTATACGAATGTGTATTCCCCTATATTAGACATTGCTCAGGACCCACGCTGGGGACGGGTTGTTGAAAGTTACGGAGAAGACCCTTATCTGGTAGGGCAATTGGGTAAAGTCATGATCGAGGGATTACAAAAAAATGGAATTGTATCCACTCCAAAACATTTCGCAGTATATAGCATCCCTGTAGGTGGTCGTGACGAAGAAACCCGCACAGATCCTCATGTGGCTCCACGCGAGATGAGAACTCTGTTTCTTGAACCTTTCCGCATTGCTTTTCAGGAAGCCGGAGCGTTAGGCGTTATGAGTTCATATAACGATTATGATGGTATTCCAATCACAGGTAATTACCATTTTCTTACCGAGATATTACGTCACGAATGGGGTTTTAAAGGTTATGTTGTTTCAGATAGTGAGGCTGTGGAATACCTGCAGACAAAGCATAAGGTATCAAAGAATGAAGTAGATGCAGCAGCTGCCGTTGTTAATGCAGGTCTGAATATACGTACTAACTTTACACCTCCTTCCGATTTTATTCTACCACTGCGGGAAGCCGTCAGGCAAGGTAAAGTGTCTATTCATACAATAGACGCGAGAGTAAGAGATATTCTCCACGTTAAATTTATAATGGGATTATTTGATAATCCATACACCGGAGACAAGAAAGAGGTAGAAAATATTGTGGCAAATCCTACACATAAAAAGGTATCCTTGGATGCAGCCCGCCAGTCTATTGTTCTAATGAAAAACAAAGACAATATATTACCATTAAGTAAGGATTTAAAACAAATAGCACTGATAGGTCCGAATGCTGACGAGCGTAAAGACTTCATATGCCGTTATGGGCCGGCAAACCCACCAATTATAACTGTTAAGGACGGATTGGAAGCTTTATTACCTAATACTAAAATTGTATATGAGAAAGGCTGTGACCTTGTTGACAATAATTTCCCCGAAAGTGAAATTATTAAAGAACCACTTAACAACGAAGAGCAGATAATGATAGACAAAGCGGTAAAAGCTGCCTTAGCATCAGATGTTGCAATCGTAGTGCTTGGAGGATCTGAAAAAACAGTAAGGGAATATTATTCCCGTTCCAGTCTAGACTTGATTGGCCGGCAACTTGACCTGTTGCAGGCCATATATAAAACCGGCAAACCTACCGTTTTAGTATTGATTGACGGACGTGCTGTATCTATTAATTGGGCCGATAAGTATATTCCAGGAATTATACAAACCTCATTCCCCGGAGAATTTACAGGAACAGCCATTTCTGAAGTTCTGTTCGGCGATTACAATCCGGGAGGAAAACTTACAGTTACCTACCCCAAATCTGTGGGACAAATACCTTTTGCATTTCCATTCAAGCCAGGATCAGATACAAGTGGCCCGGTACGGGTATCCGGGGCATTATATCCTTTTGGTTATGGATTAAGCTACACTACTTTCGAATACTCAGACCTTAATGTTTTACCAAAGCAATCAGGTTTATTATCAGATATTGAAGTCACATTCAGGATAACCAATACAGGAAAAATTGCCGGAGATGAGATTGCACAACTATACATCAATGATGAAGTTAGTAGTGTTACTACTTATACACAGGTTTTACGAGGATTTGAACGTATTCATTTAGAATCCGGTGAAACTAAAGAACTTGAATTTAAACTTACATCACAGGATTTAGGTTTATGGAACAGACATAATGAGTTTGTCGTAGAGCCCGGATTTTTCGAAGTAAGGGTAGGGGCTTCTTCACAAGATATTAAATTAAAAGAACGCTTTGAAATTATAAAAAAATAGTCACCAATTGACAGTATTTCAAATTTCCCCTATCTCTGTTCAAAGCATCACCTAATCTGTATCGCAAAATTGAATGCCTGTAAGATTTGCCCGGATCATAAAGTTTTTGAAATAAAATATGGTCATGGATTCATTTTACGCGATCATTTTAAAGATATATATATATGTTGGTATTGATATTTCACAAGCTATTGTAGAAGTGGCTAATTACGTAATGATGTTATTTCTTAAATCCTTTTAGCCCCACTAGGATAACTTTGTTCTGCTTCCATTCTTTATATTTGACAGATTCAGGAATATGCTCAATATAAGGCTTTATAAAAGTTTCTTGCTTTTGTTTGGAATCGGCTCGTGCATAAATTTCTCAGATCATATCAAATGAGACATTATATAAGCATGTTATGTGGGATTGTTTTTTGGTATGAATAAGGAAATTGATATTCAAAATGACATTAAAAGCAGGATTGCTATTTCTAGAAAAATTAACAAGCCTACTCGGGTAGAAACTAAATTGACGGAAATACTCAACAAAAAATGAAGATGTTTCGAAAAGAAATATAAATATTATAAGAATCATACCAATATGACTTTACAAAAAATCATTATATTCGCTATTTTGTTAACAGATAAATAATTCAACATAGATTAAAATGGGATCGACAAAGAAGACCAGGATAAGGCGAACCAGTCAGGAAATTGAAGAGACGCTGTATAAAGCTGCCGAAACGATTATCGGAGAACATGGGTATCACGGTTTATCAATGAGGGCTATTTATCATGAGGCAAACACGGAACATGCCGTTTTCTATAAACGGTTTGAAGACTTAAATGATTTTTTAGAAAAATTTGCAAGGAGGTTCGACTACTGGCTCAATGATTCTATCAAAGTGGATATAAAAGATAATACGGTAAAAAATGCTCAAAAGATTATGTCTGACCTGATAGATGTGCTAATTGATAACCCCTGTATTCAAAAGCTGTTAATTTGGGAAATGAGCGAGAACAATTATATTACGCAGCGAACCGCTCAGAACCGCGACAATAACTGCCAAAACCTAACACGATATTTTATGAAGGGATTTAAAGATTGTGAGGTTAATTTTAACCATGCAAGTTCTATTCTTATCGGTGGCATATATTATATTGTACTCTTTCGGAAAATGGGTACTTTCAATTTAATCGATTATTCAGAGGAGGAAGCTATAAAAGAACTGAAAGAAACCATAAATATAATGGTTAAGCGCGTCTTCACGGATTACGATGAAGCAACTATCAAAGCAAAGTCTGCTAATAATGAAGCTGTAAGGATTGCGAAGAGTCTTCTCAAAAAGGATGTAAGTTATGAAATTGTTAAAGAAACTACCAGGCTGGATGATAAAACATTGAAGGGTTTACAAAATAGTAAAGAGTAGCCATATGCGCTCTTTACTTCTCCATTGTCTATTTTAACTTATACCTTTTTAATAAGTCATTCAAAACGTCAACCAGATAATCAATATCCGCTTTTGTATGGCTAGCCATAACATTAACTCTTATCCGGGACAGATTGGGGGAACAACAGGAAAAAAATATTCATTTCATCAAGTAGTTCTTTTGACAGAGAGGTCAATTTATACACTTCACCTACTATTACGGGCACAACCGCTGTCACAGAATTCAAAATATTAAACCCTCTTTTCTTCAGTTTCTCTCTAAGATAAGCTAATTTCTCAGCCAGCTTTTCCACGATATCTAACTCTTGCATGTATTGCACTATAAAAAATGAAAAAGGCCGGGCCCGGCCTCTTCCTAATCTGATGCATCCCTGCATTAAAAAAGTGTATGTAATTGAAAAAAAGTTGTAATGTTTAAGGAGTACAACTAACCTCCTTTTTTTGTATATTTATTGTTACCGATACAAGTTAGAATTACAATATATCTAAAGAAAATGGCAAATCATCCTATTTTATAACATTACTTATTATTTAAATTAGGGTCTGCTGAAAAACTCAGCAGACCAATTCATATTTAATTCGGTTTGCGTCCGCTATTTCCCGGTTCCGATAACTATTATTGCGTCCATCCGATTTATTAGCGATTATCTCCAACAGCAATGCTGAAAAACTAAACCATAAGTTCTGAATAAGACACGGGAGTGCCATCCCCGCCAATTTGACCAGGTTTAGCACAAGGAAGATGCAGGCAATCCATGATTCGCTTGTTTGTCGGAGTCTGGCTTTGATACGGTTTAAGCCATAACCTGTTTTGGCTTGTCCAAACTTTCCTTCTATTGGATTACGCTCTCCCGGACTTACATGAATTGACATGGGCGAAGGCCTGCCCAGTGGCTTTGCTAAAAGTTTGATGCCTTTTTCCTTGAGCATAACCCGATTGGGACGACTACAGTAAATCTGATCAGCGAGTACTTCGCGGGGGTAGCATCCGAACCGTTCACGATACTTTTCAACATAGTGCTCCATGTGACTTCCCTCGTTAAAAGCATCCCAGGAAAGTTCATCCAGAAACGAGATGCCATCAATAATGGAAACATGTATCTTGGAACCAAACTCTACCTTGGCTTGACTCTTTCCTCTGACTATGGGGCGTACATGAGGTTGATGGATGCTTACTATCCGGTCTTCCACTGTATGCGTCCTGGACTTATACATGTACAACTGTTGATCAAACAAGGTCTGGATAACATACAAATATTTCCGATCCTTCTTCTTTAAGGGAAGGTTAGGATAAGCATCCAGCAACCGATGGATAGAATTTATATTCCGCTTGAGATACCCCAATTGAATGCGAACGGAGTTTCTGATCTCTTTCTTGCTCTTTTTCTTCTTCTGGGCTGTCTTCAGATAGCGTTTGCGAGCAACCTTGCGGTAGCTACGCGGCTTTTTATCATGTAACAGATGGGTATAGAGCTGATCAATCAGGTTTTCCGATATTTCACGAGCTTCGTTGAGCAGATTCAAATCCGTTGGATAAGCAATATCCTGTGGACAAGCAGTAGCATCAAAAATGATCCGGCCTTTGTTCGCTGAGCCACCGGATAAGGAATCCTCATCAGGATCAATGCCGGAATCGTCTTTATCCGATTCTTTTTTCACAAACTCCATCCCTGTCTTCAACTGAACAATCCGCTCGTTGATCGCATTGATCGTATCTAGACCCAAGCGTTTTCGTAAATCCACAAACAGTGAAGCATCAAATGGGGCTTCATGGGTGAAGCTACAGTACCCCAGAAAGTATTGCATATAGATGTTTTCCGAAATCTGACTCACTGTCTCCCGATCATCCAAATTGCAAAGATGCTTGATCATTAGAGAACCCAAAACCACACGAGGACTCAATCCCGGTCGACCCGTTGAACTAACCCCTACATGTTTGAGGTAAAGATTGCAAATCTCATCCCAGGGAATCAAATGGGACAATACAACCCAACGGTTTCCCGGATCGAGTTGCTGATCGAATGGATTTTCAAATCCCGATAAAACCAACTGATTCGGACTCGCATAATTGGGACTAAGTGCACGACTTTTGCGCTGTTTCTTCATATATCCTTGCATTTGGAAAAAACAAATATAAGTATTTTCACTCATCCTTAACGAATTATCAGTTTATCAGCAGACCCTAAATTAGTCCTTAATCGTATCCAGCATAAATTGACAAAATAATTTTAAAAATGATAATTTTATTCCTTCTCTTTTATCCTAAACCTCAAAATATTAACCTCATAATAACTGACGTTGTGCTGTTTTTATCTAAATCCTTAATTTGAAGAGTTGCATATTGCTCAGGCTCTTCCCCAAGCCCTACCGTCACTTGAGCGTTTGCAGTTTGAGAGAGACTCAGTATGACAAGAATTAATAACATTAATTTGAATGTCGCTTTTTTACTTACGCTTGTGTTTAAAGTTTGTTTCATGTAAATTTATTATATATTTAAAATTAAATTACTATGCCGTATTACTTCCGGCTATTGTCTTATATTTTTTCTCTTACTTGCCAAGTGATATATAAATAAGTTATCTGATTCACCTTATCTCCCAATTGCATGTCAATGGAGAGATTCTTGCCCTACTCATGCTAATAACCTACTAAACCAAGCATGATTTCTGGCAGCATCAAAGCTTGCATTAAAAAAACTTGAACCACGGATACATTTACGTAATCCTGAAGAGTCTTCATCTTATTCCCGCTAACTTCTTCTGTTAAAACTGAATTGTTTTCTACCGGTCTATTGCCAACTATAACAGACTTGATAAGGTTTGTTGATTGTGCGACAATATATCTTATGCCACAAGAGAAATAGAAAATAATATATCTCTCTCTATTTCTTATGCTTTTATTTAAAATATTGACATTGCAAGTGTACATTGATTGAATATGTCAGTAAAAATTATTATTCAGAATCCTAATATCACTTCATATGTTTGATAATAAGATGCCGCCTCTTATGATTGTACCTACTATTATCTAATGATAATAGAAATACATTATCAATGATATATAAAATAGAACCAACTAATAAATAGATGCAGTGGGTGACTATTTTCAAAAACAGCCACAAAATTGAAATAAATAGTAAAGCAAGGTGTATAAATGTGTATATTATTCAATATGACAGAACGTAAAAAATATATAAACAATTAACATAAAAGAGATTACATGAATATTCTGTTTGTGATTTATTATAATTTAATATATAGTTTGTCACAATGATAAATTGTAATACAAATATTATTTTGTTTGATTGATTCAAATGATGTCCAGCTATCTTTCCATGAGATAAAGAATCAGGTATTATTTGGCTTTTTCATTAATTAATATCTGTCTTACCGATTATTGAATTGAATAGGATTGATAATGCCTTAATTTGCAGAATAAAGGAAAAAACTATTCCTGTTCGTAAACAGGTATTATGGAAAGCCGGAATTACACTTTCTATACAAGTTACTACGATTGTGGTCTGATTTGGATAAAACAGAAATAGTATTTAATAATAAATTAAACATCATTAAAATATGCAATACTACGATATAAATATTATGAATATATCATAGCCTACTTACTATACTGACTTATCCATCATATTAGACTAATGTTAAAATATGCTGCACCTTACACTAAAAAAGGGTTGCCTCTTCTTTTCACAAGTATAGACAACCCTAAACGAATACAAATTCTAGTCAGACAAGTTTGAATTATTGATAGGCAACTAGCTTATTACCTATAATTATTAAAACCATGACAGGTTTGAACAAGGCATTCATATTAACTTAAAATCCAAGAAGTATCTTTTATTTTTATTCAGAGTCCTTCTAAAAAACCAATGTTCCCTGCGGTTCGATACTAACCTGTGTTATCAAATAACTGCAAATAATAAAAAATTTAATAGATCAAAAAGTACTATATAATAATATCAATGTTAAGATTGTCTTAATTTACTTATGAGTTAATATATTCATTGCATTTAAAATATGTTGCGAAAGTGCATAAATAATTAAAATCAAATTACCATCTTCGTAAAATATCTGATGTGTCAAAACGTAAAATAAAATGAAACGGTTATAATTAAGACTTTTATTTGTTATTTTATCTTTTAAATATTTACCGGAATAATAATTTGACACATAAAATATATTCCGGATTTATGTTTCTTATTCGCAAAATATCTGTACGGTACCATTTTTTTACATCATGTGAAGTATAATAATGCGTTCATTTCAGTTACTACACAGTCATGCCCCTCAGATTTATTAAAATAATCACCCATATTTATTATCAATTAGCGATGTATTAATTAAAGTAATTATATTCTATTTAAGGCGGCTGTATCCTTCCGAGACGATATGATTGGTTCCGGAGTCAAGCTGGTTATTTTAAGATAGATATAAAAGATATATGATCATTTGTTAAAAACAATACGATCAGATTTTATTGTACAGCAAAGAAGAAAGACTGCTGAAGGTTAGATTATCAATAGTCTTATTTTATTTTCAACTATTATGGCACATCTTTTTTGCATCGTACCGATACATACATTTCATACATTAGCAGACTCCTTCGAACTTTATTACTGTTTGAATAAAAATTGCGTGTATACATAGAAGGATTTCCGAAACCGGCGGTATTTACTAACGAACTTGAAACCAGATTCCCTTCGTTTCCAAAGTTAATAGTTTTAACAGGCGCTGTCGTAATTCTACCGGCCAAAATAACATAAAACCCTCCTTTTGTAGTGGGCTTACTTTTTAAGGTGTTTCCCAAAACCGATGTCTGACAAGGGGCTATCATAGCCAAGTTATGCCTATTCGATGAATCTGAACCTCTGGTCCAGGTCGGAGGATATGGCGATTGTGTTTCCCAGTCGGAATTCCAGATTGCGGGCGAGAATGGAGTATCAGTCAAAATATAGTTACTATATTTTTCACGGTTGTTATATATTACCTTTTCCAGTTGATTCCATTCACGGTCGCTCGGAATATGCCATCCATTGGGGCAGATACCTTGTATCCTTCCGGTTCCTACGGACTCTACTTCATCAGGGCCAGGGGTTTCTCCCGCTATCTGACTTTGGTCTATACTATTTAGCTTATGTCCCCCAAATGCAGCATAACCGTTATACATTAAACCAAGTGGTTCATAATCTTTCACCCATTTATCATCCATGCCGTCTCCTCCGTCAGGCATGGGATATAGCCACATAGGCTCATTTGAAGAAAAATCTAGTTTTGGGGAATCAGGAAGAGGGGTGCCGTCTGCATATTTCCTGGCACGCAAATTATAAAGCATCCACCGGCCGGCATTTCCAAAGTCTCCGGAATAAAATTGATTGCCATCTTGATCTACATGAACTTGTACCCCTGAGGTTAAAGAAGATGTTTCATCGAACAAAGATACCCACCTTTGTCCATTCCAGATATAAGCTCCTGTTCCATCTGCAGTAACAGCGTTGATGCAGTTGTTAGTATTATAAACCATAAGTCCTACATGTTCTTTGTCATAATTGTCTTTCCAGTTAAAATCCAAACAAATTGGATGATTATTTTTAATTAATTTCAGTTTTATATCTTTATGTCAGGATGTTAAGAGGAAACAGGCACTGCTGGGGAGCAACCTGTCAGCAATAAACATCCTGACGGTACGCGGTAACGCTACTTGGGAGGCCGGTTTTCTGCCTCTCTTTTTAAGTTACCGATACTGTCCGTATGGCTTAAAAAACCCGATATTAAATCCTTCGGTAAACAGACTTTCCACAGCGGTCAGTCTCTGCCGCAAGTTCCTGCATTAGTTCACAAAGGCGAGAGGAGCAAACTTTTTTAAGCGGACTTCAAAGCCGCAACAATTATGTAGTATTCTCTCTCGGAAAATCCGTCTACCGGAAGGAAGTTCTCTCTATGACACAATACCATTGATATATTCTGTTTTGTGTTTCAGTACGAAGAATAATCTGTTAACCAGTTTACGCGCCACCTTTACGATGGCTTTGCTTGGAGCCATCCTTTTGCAGTTATGCGTGTAGATCAGGTTCATTGCAGGATCTTGCCGGATTGCCACCCACGCGGCCTCAATCAGATTACAGCGCATAGCAGCGTGCTTGCGCACGGTAATATCTCCTGTCCCATCTTTTTCTCCGCTTGAATGACACATGGGGATCATACCGATATAAGCCGCCAGTTGTTCGGCATTCCTGAAACGGGATATGTCGCATATCTCCGACAGGAACACCATACCCGTGGCCTGACCGATACCCGGAACTGTCATGATTAACCGTAGCGGTTCGCGGAACTGTTCCGTCCTGGCCAGAGCCCGCAAGGCCCGCGTCATCTCCAGCTTCTGCCTGCGCAATTCCTCCAGATGCCTGATCCGGATGTCAAGCGACTGACGGCCGACAGATGTGAGTGTCTGTACCTCCTTCAGCCAGACGATGAAGCGCTTCGACCAATTAGAGTACGGCTCCAGATACTCTACGGGAATCTCTATCCCCAGATAGCGTAACTGTGACTTGATGCGGTTCTTCTGCCGGGTCATGTCTTTCGTTATCGAGTTTTTCAATCTTATCAAAGAACGCATCTCCAATGACACACTGTCCGGCGTGTAGATGCCTTTCAGCTCTTTAGCCCGCAGGCTTCGCGCCAGTTTTCCACTGTCTATGGAATCGGTCTTACGCAGCTTTTCACTGCTTTTGGTCGGAACATCGGCCGGATTTACAACAATATTATCAATTCCTAACCCTGTCAATCTTTCATGTATCCAAAAACCACAGAATCCCGCTTCGTATACCGAGTGATAATCCGCTCCCGGATAATTCGTGACCAGAAACTTATACAACGCTTCCGGTTCTGGTATTTGGCTAAACTTCTTCATTACAGAGGTTTCCGACAAAACTGTTACCGACCAACTCTTCAAATGAACATCTATCCCTACATAGATATTTTGTCCTTTGAAATCTAATTCCTTTCTTTGTCTCATAAGCTATATTCTTTGAGGTTAATAAGTAAGTAATCTCTATTACTAAAATTAACCAAAAACATATAGCTTATTTTTTCTACTCAGCCATCGCTTCCGATTTTAAACATAGGAACTTTTTTATCTCCCATATTATTTATATAATCAGGATCAGTAGAGAACATCGGGTATAAACTTCTCCAATCAGTAAGGTTGACACGAGGAAGCAGCAGGCCTTTTGTTGAATTTGATTCACCGTTGGCTGAATCATATTCTTTTAAATCCAGCAAAGCTCCCATAGAGGGAGGTATACCGGAACCAATTGTTACCTGAGCCTGTAAATTTACGGGGCTAATAGAAAAAATAGTAAATACAAAGATAAAATGAAGGAAATTCTTAATTGTCATATCCAATAATTGTAAAGTTTTAAAAAATAAGGATTTTGTCTTCAATATTGATTATTCATATAAGTTCTAAAACCGACACAAAATTGAGGTTAATTGAAAAACAAAAATTATTTTAATGTAAAATATTTAATGTGCCAAAACGTAAAATAATATGAAACTGTTATAATATAGGCTTTTATTTGTGATTATATCCTTTAATTATTTTATCAGTATAAATGATTTGTGTCATGGATGATATTCCAGTTTTATTATTCCTATTTTCAATGTAACTGTTTTTTGTTAATGTTAACCGGCGTAATACCAGAACCTGAAGTTTTCAGGATCAGTATATCCCCGATTGTATAATACATATCCCCGGTTGTTAATAACAAGGAAGATTCATGGTTTTAATAGCTTGTTTGTATAATTTCGGTTATTTAAATATCTACTGATAAAGTATGCTTTAGCTCTGTACCAGACTTGGCAGTTTTGAGAATAATAATATCCCCTATATAACTTTCATTTTTTGTATAAATGCATTTTACCAGCAATTCTCAAACTTATCATTTGATTGTATTTTATAAAATTTGATTTAATAATAAATTGGTTATTTCTCTTATTTATCAAAAATATATATAACCTTCTGTATTTTCATTCCTGTCTCTGCTAAAAGGAATGTCCATGAAATAAATCTTCGTCTTATAAGACAAAAAGAATCCGATAATATCCATCATTCATATTTCGCTTTCTTTAATAAATTAATTAATATAATAGTTAAGGCTTCGTTTTTGCGAAGCATGAAAAATGAAGCCTTAACTATTATGCTGAGTTGAAAGTTATGTAAGGTTACATTTAAATATAATTCAAATAAAGTATTTCGATAATAGGTTCCTTGCATAAATAACTGCATGGAAATTCTAAATAGATATCTTGTACTTAATAGTATACCCAAAATAGTTAATATATTTCTTCGTATTTAAGGAATAAACAAAATGTAAAGAAAATCAAATTCAACATATTGATATGAATACAGCTGAAATGAAGAAAGATCCAATTTTAAAATATTTTTTAGTTTTATCTCCTATTCTGGTTTTAATAATAACTAAAATAATTGTTGAAATTTGCACAAAAAAAATTGAGCCTCAAATATCATGGCTTCCATCATTTATTGGCTATTATCTTACAATTCTATTAATGTTTTTTATTGCAAAGAAAATTAACTTAGTTTCATTCAAGGATATTTTCAATTTTTCATTTAAACCGATTCCGAAAGTTTCCTGGATTTTGGCTGGTGTAATTTTTCCTGCATTAATTCCGCTGAATGTATCTATATTAAAAATAGGTTTAGTCCCTTTTGAATATATGATTTACATTCTTATTTTTTCAGTTATCAATCCGATATTTGAAGAGACTTTTTGGAGAGGGCTTCTTGCCCATATTCCATTCAACCGTATATTTATTATACTATATTCTGCTATTCTCTTTGGCTTCTCTCATTATTTATTTTGGCATTTTTGGTTCAATATACCAATAGTTACAGTTGTTACCGTAATTTCAACCACTGTAATGGGAATAATGTGGATGTGGTTTTATCAAAAGTGTAAAAATATTATATATCTCATAATATCCCATTTCTTTGTGGATGTATTCAATTTATCGGTAGCAATATATTCAGGTATAATTCCTGCCTGGTAATATACTAATCGTTATTATTTTCCAACTTAAAGACCTTATTATTGGTAGTATTATATCTTTTTATGCAATAAAAGAAGCATCAGGATTATTATAACTAACTAAGAATAAAACAGTTGTTTTATAGACAGATCAAATAGTTTATCAGTTTAATGATATGAATGAGGCATTTGGTGGAGACGAAGTTTCAGAAGCAGCTCGTTTTTGAAACCGCTTTTCCAGATCGAAGATGGTTTCGCCACATTTACGTCTGTAAGGGCGGTTCGTTTTAGATTGCAAATCTTTTAATTTTTCCCAATAATCAGGCAGATACAGATAGATATTATATAATTCTTTCAGGTTTTTATTCCCACAAGACCAACAACTGACTCTATCAAGTATTGAGTATAGGGCGATACCGTTTTCCCTCCAGTCAAAACCTTTTTCATAACAATAAGCAAGGGCTTCGGCTTCCGTTATCCCCCAATCGGCTAAAGGAAGTATTCGGTTAGGACGCCATTCTTTTTCGAATCGGAACTGTTCATCGGCAGCCAAGCCAACATAATACATCGAATCCTTAATATACTTGCGGAGGACACGTAACTTTTCGCTGGTACCCCAGCGGCAAGTGCCGCCACACCATGAGTATCCGTATTGGTGGATTAGCCCTGTTTCCCGTTTTCGCACAGGTCTTTCCAACATCGAATACAGGAAAGGTGTTTCCGGATACAGTTCGGTATATTTAATTCCGTTGGCTTGCAGTATTGGAAGCATTTTATCTCGTGTGTCATACAATGCCTGAAACTCCATGCCGGTATTATAAAATACCACTTCATCCAATGGATATTGCTTTTCTATCAGCATCAATGTCTGACAGAGCGAATCTTTACCAAAGCTTATGGATGAAATATATTTGACATCCATCAGTACAGTTTTAATAAAATGGGGCTTAATCGTCTGTTAACACAGATTTTTCGTCCGTAATGATTCTCAAAGGCTTCAATAAGTTTTTGGGTATCGATTCCGTATTCTTCAGAGTCATCCCGTGCGATATGGGATATGATGCGATCTATCGTCCATTCTTTTTTTATAAAATAGGACCATATCCAATATCTTCTAATGGGATTCTTCTGTTTCATTTCCTCCCATTCCAAATCTGTTGCCGGGCGCTTATAAATTATATTATACCAATGAGTTTCTGCCATACGTGCCCTATCCTGCCATGGCATCAGGTCGATTACAACAGCTATTTCTTCTTTTTTTATACACTTATGTTTTTTACGGATGCCATACATCACGACAGGCCTCTCCCAGCCGGGATGTGCCTGCCGGTATTTCTTTGTTTCGTCAATCTGTTTTAGTAATGCATCCAGATCTATTTTATCAAGAAATTCCATAAGCCAGCGTTCCCTGCTGACTGTACAATAATCAGATTTGAATGAATGCATAATATTTCCGGATGGTGAGACAGGTTAATATGAAATTGTATCAGGGAATATCATCGTTGAGTAAATATGTTTTATAAAAACTATATTAAAACGGAACCCCATACTTAAGTTAAGCATGGGGTTTTTAATTTCCGTTCATGATAAATCTATACTTCCGGTATTATCTCTATTTCTTCCATTCTCTCATCATCGTATTTTCGAAAAAAGATATTACCTTCCGCCCAATTCATAGCTTTCAGATACAAGTAAAACGCCTCTTCAACAGATAAACCATCAGCCGGGACAGAGGCTAACATCTCTCCCATTACCACTTCACTTGTTTCATATTCTTTCTGAACTTGCCTAAGTGTAGGTTTACGTGTATTATTTTTCAGTCCGGTAGAACAAATTACCTCCAGCTCTTCTTCTTTATAATCGGCAAAGGATGTTGCATCGAAGATTATTTTTACCTGAATATTTTGTGTATCCGGCTTTTCCTTTGCTCTTACTTCTGTAACAATAGCGTAAGGAGGGATATTAAGATGTTCACTCTTTCCCGTGATTGTATTGGCGAATGCAAAAACGACCGAGCCATAATTGGCTTTTACGATATCACCTACCTTTATACTTATGTGTTGATTATTCATTGTTTATACTATTTGTCTATAAATGAACCCGGGAAATTTCCTCTCAGTTTACCTATATATAATTTGTAATCAGTTTATTTACTTTATCTGCCGGGCTGAACTACTGGTTCAGCCATAACTTCAGACAATCCATGTATCACTATCCAGTTATTGGTATTATCTACGAGAATATCATCATTAACATCCTGCAGAAAGCCTGAGAGTTTATATTTGGTTATCTTTCCCTTTTTCCACAACCTGTTAAGTTCTGCCAAAGAAAAGTTTTGCGATTCTTCATAAGAAAAACCGCAAAGAGGCAATAGGAATATCTGAATATCATCCAATTTCATATATTCATTTTTTTAATCATCTATCAATAATCTATCCATAAACTCAATCCGGTACTCCGTATTCTCGTAACGCCAGATATCTTCGCTGTCACTGTCTTCTTCCAAGGTGGAATATAACCATTTTTTCAGGTCTGCATACCCGTCAAAATTCATATAGATCTGCTCATCTTCTTTTTCATCCACTTCCTGCACCAGTTTAACCGTCGCCGGCCATTGCAGGTCATAACAGATTCTATTTTCAAGCCAGACTATAGCATATAACGGCTCTTTCCCATTCTCTTTTTTATACGCTTCATACAGGCTATCCATCTCAGTACGTAATTCAGGTAGTTTGCATTCATTTTCAATATGATATTTCAAAGATACCGGAGTTTAAAATCTGCTAAATCAGCAATGCGGTTATAGTATTTATCATAAAGCGGATTAAATACGTCTTGATAAAAGTCTGTATATTCTCCGTTTGAGTTTGCAAAGTATTCAGGAAGCTTTCCATAGCCGTCCACCATTTCTTTCTCAGCCAAATTACATGCCATTTCCATGATATTGGAATTAATCGCATCCTTCATATTTTGTGATTCTTGTCGATTGCCTGTCCAGCCCAGGACATATGCGATAAAGTAGAGTATATCGGAATACTGATCCGGATCAATCTTGAATTCGATTTTGCGACAGCCGGTATCATCATCTATTCCATCAGCATAAATAAGTCCGCCATTATCCAGATAGACATCCGTAATGGAAATGAAATAGATATCCTTTCGTCCCGAAAGGATGGTTGTCAAAGGATAATCGTCGTCGTCATCCTCTTTTGTGAAAGTGATGCGCCCGTTATTTTCCTTAATAGCTCTTTCTATCAGGGATTTCATTTTTTCGCTGATAACATCTTCTTTGGATTTCAGCATGTGATATTCTTTTTCCATATCCTATATCATATTAGTGTTATTCAAAATCGCGCATATTAAATATTTTATTCATATAAACCCGGACAGGGCCCTTTATAGGTTCGAACCAATCGTCTTCCTTTGGCAAATGATCCATTGCAAATACGGTTTTGATCTCTCCCTGGATAAGGTTCTTTATCCGCTGACTCATTTTCCGTTCGACAATTACTTTTACTCCTCTTTTTTGAATCTGAGGATCGGGAGGAAGGTTAAATCCCTTTACTGCATTTTTAACCCTGGTCAGGGATATCCCATCTGTATAACCGATAAGGATACAACAATAATCATCCTTATAGTCAGTACTACAATTAAAGTTTACTTTCGGGAAATATACTCCCAGAATGGTCCTGATCTGACTGAGTTGTCCGGTTTCGGCAGGAGTTGTCAATACTTCACTCATATACTATTATTTTTTATTAATACTTCGAATCCCCTGAGACACAGGTATCCGTTTATTTTCAGGCGATTAAGCTTGCAGGGGTACGGCGTGGCAAGGTTTTAAGGGAAAATACAGTCCGTAAGGAGTGGAGATTTTCACTTAAACGCCGAATGGCAGACCTTGCAAAGCCGGAAAACCGCTGCAATAGCTTGCCTGAAGAATATACGGATAATTATTTGCTATAGAAGTGAGATTTAATAACCGATGTTGTAGTATTTAAACCGCCAAATGATATAATATAATCCATAATATATTTCGCGCCAAAATGTAAATTCTTACTTAAAAATCAAGTTAAACATATTCATATTCTACGCTTAATATCAATTGTTTCTAAAAAATTTATTATATGGCATTATAAACTTTTTACTAATTAAAATATAATATAATAAAACAGGGTTAACTTAGCAATCTTATGAGAATTGGGTATAAGAGGGTTGTAAATACGCTTTAGACAACAACTTTGATTTTGTTATAGAAATATTAAGAATATAAAATATGGATTTGAAGAAATGCACTCCGGTTCTCTTTGTAAAAAACGCAAAAAGTTCCCGTTATTTTTACGAAAAGGTATTGGGACTGACAGTTACAGCCGACTTTGGTGAACAAAATATTATATTCAAAGAGGGATTTGCTCTTTGGCAAATTTCTGAGGAAAATATAATTTCCAAGACATTGGGCGATGATAATATTTATGATGTAAACACTATCAGCCGCTTCGAATTATGCTTCGAAACGGAATGTTTGGAACAGATATATCATAGGTTGAAACAAAGTGAGGCAGAATTTTTACATGAAATCAATACAGAGATATGGGGTCAGCGAACGGTACGGTTCTACGATTATGACAGACATTTGATTGAAGTCGGAGAAGCAATGCATGTGTTCTTTCACCGTATTTATGAAGAAGAGGGGCAAAATCTTGAAGCTACAGCAAAGCGAACCTATACGCCTGTCGAAATATTAAAAAAAATTTGAATGAAGGTGGTGTAGTTTCCGGATGCGAGAGTCTTGAAGAAGTACGTTCCGGTATAGATCTGACGGATGAATTGATTGTAGCCCTTATTGCAAAAAGAGCTGAATATGTCAGAGAAGCTTCTAAATTCAAGAAGTCGGAACAGGCTGTGCAGGATAAACAAAGGGTAGAACAAGTCATTGCCTCTAAAAGAGAACTGGCACAGAAACATAACATATCTCCAGAGCTTATAGCAACAATATACCGGAATATGATTGATTATTTTGTGACAGAAGAGATGAAAATCTGGAAAGAAAGGAATAAATAGTTTGTATTTACAAAGCAGGATATAAAATAAACATAGGTAAAATTATAAAGAATATATGAAAATATCAGTCATATTGGCACATCCTTACAATGAGAGTTTTAACCATGCAATAGCGAGTAAAGTTACGCAAACGCTAAAAGGTAATGGTCATTTTATTTATTTCCACGATTTGTATGGGGAAAGATTTGAACCGGTAATAACTCCCGAAGAACTCATTTCCGATAAATCGGAAGATCCCTTAATTATTCAGCATTGGAAAGAAATAAAAGAAACGGATGGAATTATTATTATTCATCCGAACTGGTGGGGACAACCTCCCGCTATTTTAAAAGGTTGGATAGATAGAGTCCTTCGTGAAAATATCGCTTATACATTCCCTGAGGGAGACAATGGAGGAGGTTTGCCTATCGGACTTCTGAAAGCTAAAATAGGGTTGGTTTTCAACACATCTAATACACCTAAAGAAAGAGAGGAGAATGTATTCGGAGATCCTCTTCATAGAATTTGGAAGGATTGTATTTTTGATTTTTGTGGAATAACAAAATTCGATAGAAAAATGTTCCGCGTTATTGCAGGCAGTGCAGACCGGGAGCGGAAAAAGTGGTTAAATGAGGTTGTGGATATGGTTAATAAGTATTTTCCAAAAAAAATCCTATAAATGGCTGAAGTCAAATCAACAAATATGAATATACCAAAAGCCACAATATTCGATTTGCCGGATATATTAGAATTGCAAAAGACAGCATTTTGTCCTGTTGCAAATTTATTGGATAATACTGAAATCCAACCAATGATTCAGACTTATGATGAATTATTGCAGGAGTTTAATAAGGGTATCATTCTAAAATATGCACAAGATCATGAGATTGTTGGATCTGTGAGAGCTTATGTTGATAAGGAGAATGTTTGCCATGTAGGAAAACTAATCGTGCATCCCAATTATCAGAATAAAGGTATAGGAAAAGCGTTGATGGTTGAAATCGAGAAAAAGTTTACTACTTGTTCAAGATATTTGCTATTTACAGGAGAGATAACTCCCAATACATTATATCTTTATACAAAGTTGGGATATAGGGAAGTATGCCGAACATGTGATAGTGCATGTATGATAATAATGGAGAAATCGAATAGAGATGAGTAGTAATTATCAAGTTGGAGATTTAATTTACGATACCGATATTTATGATGGTATGAATACCCACATAAATGATTTGCAATTTTACAAGCGATGGTTACCTCAAAACAAGGATACCCAAATTCTTGAACTCTGTTGTGGTACAGGTAGACTTACTATTCCAATAGCAAAAGATGGATATGATATCAGTGGGGTAGATTACACTTCTTCTATGATCAGACAAGCGAAAGTAAAAGCCTCCAATGCAGGATTAAAAATTGAGTTTATCGAGGCTGATATTAGAATTCTAGACTTGAAGAAAAAATATGACCTCATTTTTATCCCTTTCAATTCTATTCATCATTTATATCACAATGAAGATTTATTTAAGACGTTTAGTATTGTTCAAAATCATCTCAAAGAAGGAGGTCTATTCCTGTTAGATTGCTTTAATCCGAACATTCAATATCTCGTAGAAGGAGAAAAAGAACAGAAGGAGATTGCGACATATACAACAGATGATGGACGAGAAATATTGATAAAACAAACAATGCAATACGAAAGAAAAACTCAAATCAATCGTATAGAATGGCATTATTTTATTGACGGAGAATTTGATTCTATCCAAAATTTGGATATGAGATTGTTTTTCCCTCAAGAATTAGATTCATATATAGAATGGGCTGGGTTTACAGTTATTCACAAGTTTGGAGGATTTGAAGAACAAATATTTGATGATAACTCTGAAAAGCAGATATATGTTTTAAAATGTAAAAATGAAACCGTATGAATAAATTATCAGACTTTATTACACCACCCAACCACATCAACTTTCTTTCTAAAAAGCTATTTGGGGATTGTGGTGAAATAATAAATGGCTCTATTGCTTATTTGGAACCAAATGGAGGTGGACCAACAGAGTTACATACACATGAACACGATCACTTGTTTATTGTAGTTAAAGGAGAGGCTAAAGTATTGTTTGATAACAATATTCATATAATAGCGGAGAATGATTTTTTTATTGTAGAAGGCTTTAAACCACACTCTGTATGGAATAATATTTCTGAAACAACTATAATGATTGGTATATCCCTAAAATAAATATAAACTGTATGCTAAAATACTGTGGAACTCAAGCCATAAATTCGGAAAAACTTATTTAAATTCGAATATGTTGATCGTTTATACTATTCAATACTCAAACAAGAATATATAAACCTGAACTAAGACAAATATGTTAAACGACGAGAATTTCATTCGAAAGTATAATGAAAGAAATAATTGAATTTAGACAGACAGGTTCCGAAAACGAAGATTTTCTAAAACTGGTTATTGAACTGGAAAAGCATTTGACAAATGCCGACCGGAAGGCTCATTCCGAATGTAAACAATACAATAATCTTGAAACTATAAAACATGTCATTATTGCATACATTGGTGGAATAGCAATTGGTTGTGGAGCAATCAGAGAATATGATACTGATACGGTTGAAGTAAAAAGAATGTTTGTATCCATAGCTGCAAGGGGGCAAAGTGTCGGAACCAAGTTGTTGATAGAATTAGAAACATGGGCAAAACAATTAGGATTCAAGAAATGTATTTTAGAGACCGGGAATATGCTGCCCGATGCTGTGAGGTTATATAAAAAGAACAATTATGTTCAGGTTCCAAATTATGGGCAATATAAGGATATGGAAAAAAGTATTTGTTTTTCAAAAGAACTGTAAATCAATAAATGTTAGAATCTTAACAATTTACACAATAATAAAGCATGTTACAGCATATTGGAACTCAAAGCATAAATACTTTTATGGCAATTTCAATATTCCATAGATAATGATATAATAGCTTATTGAATTTGCGATCCTAAAATTTAATCGTTATATACAAATCCGAAAGAAGCTAGTTCTAAATTGAGAATAGCAAAACTGATAGGTTTAAATAAATTGATAATTTTGAGAAGTATGCAAAATAAGAGAGTATTAGTATTTCTGGCAAAGGCATTTGAAACTATGGAATTTTCTGTTTTTATAGATATTTTTGGTTGGGCCAGAGTTGATTATGGACATCATTTGTTAGTTGATACTTGTGGCTTTACTGAAAAAGTTATAAGCACATTTAATGTACCTGTTTTAGTAGACAAAACCATTGGAGAGATAAACGTTGACGAATATGACGCTTTAGCAATACCTGGTGGGTTTGGGGAATTTGGGTTTTATGAAGAAGTGTATGACGAAAGATTTTTAGAATTAATCAGGGAATTTAATACAAAGGGTAAAATTATTGCGACAGTATGTACCGGAGCATTGCCTTTAGGGAAAAGTGGGATTCTTAAGAATAGGAAAGCAACTACTTACCACTTAGATAACGGTTATCGGCAAAAAGAGCTGGAAAAATTTGGAGTTATTGTTGTGAACGAATCAATTGTAGTTGATGGTAATATTATCACGTCTTATTGTCCGGAGACAGCTCCTAATGTCGCATTTGAATTATTAAAAATGCTGACCTCTGAAAAAGAAATGGAAGTAATAAAAAAAGCTATGGGGTTTTAACATAGTTGTATAAATACCAGAAAATAACGATGAAAAACTACTTAAATAAAGAATTGAATTATCTGAATCGTGATATTACAAATGTTTGCGATGAGTTAGGATTATGGGCATCTCCCTTCGGAGTAATGCTATTAGATAATTTCCCGATTAAGAATTATCAAAATTATTTGGATATAGGTTGTGGTACAGGGTTTCCTTTAATTGAGATCACAAACCGGATTGGGAGTGAATGTAAAGCTGTAGGGATCGACCCGTGGGGCGAAGCCGTAAAAAGAGCTCAAGGTAAAATAGACGTGTTGCAACTTGATAATATATCGGTTATCGAGGGTAATGCTGAAAATATTAATTTTCCGGATGATTATTTCGACTTAATAACTTCAAATCTGGGAATAAACAATTTTGAAAACCCTTCGAAAGTTATCAATGAAAGTTATCGTACCTTGAAACATGGAGGGATATTCTGTGCGACTACAAATCTTACAGGTACTTTCAACGAATTCTATAACTTATTCAGGGAAACCCTGTTTGAGCTAAAATTAGAAAAATATCTTTTGGGATTAGATAATCATATAAACCATCGGGGAACTGAGAAAAGTTCAGTAGAACTATTTGAAAATAGCAGATTTAAAATAATAAGAACAATAAAATCTGAATATCAAATGAGATACTATAATGGCTCAGCCTTTCTTAATCAACCCTTTATAATTATCGGTTTCATTGACGCATGGAGAAATATGTTTGAAGATACTCACAAACAGGCCTTTTTCGATGTTTTCGAGCGTAGACTGAATGAATATGCCAATCAACATGGAGAGTTAAGGCTTACAATTCCTATGCTTTATATTGAAGCACGAAAAGAATAAAGTATTGTTTGAAAACAAAACTAAGATACAGATAATAGCAGAGAATAATTCTTTTATTGTAGATTGCAACATGCTTCACTCCGTTTGGAATAATACATCTAAAACAATTATAATGATTGGTATAACTATAAAATAAATAAACAACATGCTAAAACACAGCGGAACTCAAGCCATAAATACGGAAAGACTTATACTAAGACAGTTCCAATATACAGATGACAATAATATGTTAAGTTTTTGGATCAGTGATCCTGAAATTCAATCGCTATATTCAGAGCCTATATATACGACAAAAGAAGAGGTGAAAGAGCTACTAGACAAGTATATCGATTCTTACCAAAGAACAGACTATTACCGTTGGGCTATCGTTGAGAAAGAGTCCGGAATTTGTATTGGACAAATTGCTATATTCTTGGTTGATAACAAGAATCATTTCTGTGAGATTGAATATGCATTAGGCAGTAAATTCCACAGAAAAGGTTATGCGACAGAGGCGGTAAAATGTGTTTTAGATTTTTGCTTTAACAAAGTGAATTTTCATAAGATACAAGTATGCCATAAAGAGGGGAATGCAGCATCTCAAGGAGTTATTCGAAAATGTAATTTTACTTACGAAGGAACATTACGAGATTTTTTCTATATGGACGAAAAATACATAGATCGCCTATATTATTCTATGTTAAAAGAGGAGTATATCAAAAATGAGTTTTAAATTATCCTTTCGATCAGCTCAAACAAGTGATTTGGAAAAGGTCTGCCAACTCCCACAAAATGAGGAGGAACTATTCTTTATGTTTCCCAAAGCAGACTATTATCCACTGTCTGTTGAACAACTAGAAGCAGTTGTGGCAAATCGCTCCGATTCAACAGTTATTTTGCTCGATTATGAAATTGTAGGCTTTGCCAACTTTTACGAGGTTAAAGAAAATAATTATTGTTCGATTGGGAATGTTATTGTCAGTTCTCATTTTCGAAACAAAGGGATAGGTAAATATATGATTGAAACAATGGAATCTATCGCATTGGAGAAATATAATATCAGAGAAATGTATATTTCTTGTTTCAATACCAACACAAAAGGAATCTTATTATATTCGAAACTAGGATATACTCCCTATGATATAGAAGAACGGCTGGATAAGGAAAAACAAAATGTAGCCCTGATAAAGATGAAAAAAAAGAGATTATAATTTATTTAATCTATTATATATTCAACAGGCTTAACATAAAATACAAATATTTGCTCCTGTTTTTTATTTCCGATGTTATGTTTTATGATTTCAGGTTATATAATAATATAAGATGGATAAAAAACAGTTTATAGAACAAGTCGTTTCATTGAAGGTAAAATTGAAAAATTATGCCTTCAATATGCTTTCGAACAAAGAAGACGCGGACGATGTTGTTCAGGAAGCCTTTTTAAGGCTATGGGATATGAGGTGTAAACTTGACAGCCACACGAATATATCTGCCCTATCCATTCAAGTGACAAAATTCATTTGCTTAAATGTAATTCGACAGAGAAAACTGCGAAGTAAATTGAATGATATATCAGTATTTAAGGAAGATATGTTTTTTCTTGAAAAAGAATTATCATATAAGGAAGATGCAGAGATCATCAATCAAATAATAGATAATTTACCACCGATGCAAAAGTCCCTTCTTAAAATGAAGCATCTTGAGGGGCTGGAAATAGATGAGATAGCTGCTATAACAGGGAGTGATCCTTCCGCTATACGAATGAACTTGTCAAGGGCAAGAAAAAAAATTCAGGAAATGTATTTCAAAGTTCATAATTATGGAAAATAAAGATATACATATAAAACGGTTACTGAAAAAGTTTTTCGATGGAGAGACGACATCAGGTGAAGAGGACGAATTGTATTGTTACTTTGATCAATCTAATATCCCGGAAGAGTTTAAAAAATATAAACCGGTGTTTAGCTATTTTTGCAATGATATTTCCAAGAAACTAAATACTGATTTATCCGGTTCAAAAGACTGGAAACAAAAGAAATCCGGAAACAAATTATTGCTGTATATTACAGGGATTGCAGCCACGATCCTGTTATTAATAGTAGTCAACCCTTTACTTAAGAATGAAACTCCATACAAGGGTAGTTATATGGTGGTGAATGGCGTCAAAACATATAGCATAGATAATCCGGAAGAAATAGAAAGAGAAATTTTGAATGAAATATATCAAAGAGAGAAAGAATTAGACAATATTGAACTGGAATCAGAGAAATAATTTAATATAGATAATAACATATCGCATTAATTTCAAAAAGCAGATAATATGAGATCATTTAAATATTTATTACCCGTTCTACTACTTGTATTTACGACTGTTAATCTTTCTGCACAATCAAATTTATTGAAATGGGTTGCAAAATGCGAAAGCCTGAAGGATGTAGAGACAACCGTTATAAACAGGAATAATCCTGATACCAGGCAATTAGAGCGAACTACGACAAAAATTGTATTCTCTGATAATGAAAGCCTGCTGAATGAATTATTTACGGCTTTTGATAATGATAAGTCATCTACAACAAAATATGCGGAAAAGAAAGAAAATGAGAAAATCTTACCTAGCAATTGTCGTTTTTTTGATAAGATACAGAAAACTGATACAAGATTTGTCTTTCATTTCGATGTTGGAGGACGAAATTTTGTATTAGTGACAGTACGATATAATTACGAAGAATAGCATCCCCATTCTATAATAATATCAGAAATTACTTCTTTATGTTAGTGAGTTTTTAACTCGCCGGTCATTTCTATGCTCTGATTTATATGAGCTAATTAATAATGCGAATCAGTATTTAAAAAATTAGATAAATAAAAGCGATGGCAATTTTACCCATCGTATGAACTAAAAGTCCGGATGTCGATCTGACTTTCTGCGCTCTTTGAATTTTTGTACGTTCATTCAACCAATTGAAGAATGATTCTATGGGTTGTCTGACTTTAGAAACAGCAGTAGAAAATAAGTCATTATATGCTTTGTTCCATTGTTTTTCTTGTTCAGACTGTCCTTTGACTGCTTTAACAGGAGTAAGCATTTGAATATTCTGCGTTTGCTTTTTATTATCATTAAAGTATTCAAAATCAGAATATATTTTATCTCCAAAAATCATTCGGTTAACTATCGTATCACCCCAGTTCTGTTTAAATACAGTCAGGTCGTTATCTTCAGCAGGAGTGTAGGTTATGGATTCCGGAAAAGGGATTGTCCCTTTTCGTCTGAATGCCAGAGCATGAAGCTTTAAACCATAGTAATATTGATTCTTTGTTGAACAATATCCTTTAGTGGTGATTTCTTTAGCAACCTTTGCTATTCTGTTTCGTCCTGCACAAGTGATTACAGGCATAGAATCAACCAGCGATACATCAAAATCACAATCTTTTGGCGTGAATGAACTTATCAATCTCTGGGATAATACCTTAAAACATTCATTCAGGCGGTTTAACCTTAAGTTAAATGTTTGATACGATGGCAATGAAGGAAACCAGGAAGATAGATACTCTTTTGTAAAAGAATGTATATCTTTGACCATGAAATACTTCTGACAACATCCTGCGAACAGGTAAATTGTCATTATTTCCTGATCAGTAAAAGATGGAGCATTGTTGTTACTGTACCGTTGACAGTAATATTTTAGCTCTGAATCGTATAAATCACAGATATACATATAAATTCTTATCAGTTTAAGCTCTTTCTTCTTGGGAATCATTGTTAAAGAAATGTGTGGTAATATTCCTTTAATTTAATGATTTTCAAGAGATTGAGCAAGTATTCGGTACGCTTATTTTATTGATAATTAATCTTTTAATTAAATAAATCAGCCAATAGTTGCAACTACTGATTCGCATTAATAAAATCAATATCAAGATGAAACAGAAGAATATCCTTTTGACTCTAAAAAAGTACAGAGTTATCATTTGTTGTATTTTTTTCTTTTGCTCCGCGGGGTCTTATTCTCAGACATTAACAAAAAATGAAATATATGGAAAAGTTATAGATGAGGGTAATATTCCGGTCAGTTTTGCTAATGTTATGATAATAAATCCAAAAGACTCATTAATCATAAATGGTTGTGTAACTGAGATTGACGGTTCTTTTCAAATCAATACCAGTTATCAGGGTGAAATTTTATTGAAGATATCGTTTGTAGGATATAATGATTTTTCACAAATCCATATTTTAGAAAAAGAATCTATTATCAATTGTGGCGAGATCTTATTAAAAACAAACGATCAATTGTTAAGTGAAATTACAGTAACAGGAAAAATACCTTTTGTTTCATATGATAATAATAAGATTGTCGTAAACATAGAAAACAGCATACTGAGCGATGCTGGTTCTATTACTGATATGTTGAGCAGGACACCGGGACTTATTTCAGATGTCGGAGGACAAATATCTGTTATGGGGAAAGGTAGTCCTATTATTTATATTGACAATAAGGAAGTTGTCAACAAAGACGAATTAAACACGCTCCAATCAAATGATATAAGTAAAGTTGAAATTATAAGGAATCCTTCATCCAGGTATAATGCTTCCGGCCAGCCGGTCATTATCATAAGGACAAAGAGATCAAGAAAAGATAATACGATGATTCAACTCTATAATAATTTGACTATCGCAAGAAAAGTGAGTGACAGGGGCGGTTTACAGATAACTCAGAATACAGGCAGATATTCAGGTCTTTACAGTTACTCATATGGCGTATATAATCAGAAGCAATACGCTGATTATTTCCAAACAATATATAATAAGGATTATGCAATGGATAATATTTCAAATGCCATTCAATCTTATTCCAACAAAAATCACAATCTTTTTGCCGGTATAGACTATCAGATCCGTAATAATGATTATTTAGGACTAAAATTTGCGGGAAGTTTCACTGATGATACCAGAGATGAATATAGAAACCAAAAGATTACTAAAAGTAATATATCCGAGAACATAATAAGAGATCTTAATTCTGTCAAAAATAAAAACGACGATTATTATACTATTGACTTCAATTATACAATGAACAGGGATTTTAATACACTGAATCTTAATGCAAGTTATGCACATAAGAAATATTCGGAAAAAACGAATATGGACGAGATTGATATAATTAGTACAGACTATGCGCGGTCTTTAATTAATTCACAAAACAAATATGATGTATATTATCTGTCGGCAGATTATCAATTTGAAGTTATGGGGATAACTTCACAACTTGGAGGTAAATATTCAAAAATAAAAAACAATGGATATAGTGAAAACCACAATCTGAATACGACTAAATTAAACTCTTATGACAGCAATATTACTAACGAAGAAGTTTCAGCAGCCTATCTTAATTTTAGTAAGAATATTAGAGGATTAACCATTGAAACGGGTATCCGCTATGAATATACAGACTCAAAAATTAAAACTTCAGAGAGCTTGGAGCATAACAGGCTGACCTCAAGTAAATTTTTCCCAAATATAGGGCTAAACTATGTTATTTCTCCTAAAGCTGAATTAAATATCAATTATAATAAATCCATTAGCAGGCAGCTTTTTTCACAAATCAATCCGAATGTGATTTATCTTGATTCGTTATCCTATATTATTGGAAATCCGTATTTAAAACCCTCATATTCCGATAATTTCGAAATTGGTTTAATTCTCTGGAAGAAACTTAACTTCACAACGAGTGTTGAAACAGAAAAAAATCCTATCATATTTGTCGGCATTAACGATGATAATAATACTGATATTACAAGATTTACTTATATGAATCTGAATAAAGCAAAATTTTATAATACAGGATTATCATATTCAATAACAAAAGGCAATTATACTTTAGCATTAAACTCTAATCTAATGTTTCCTGATATGACAATAAACTATATGAATAGAGAGAAGAAGATAAGAAAGATGATGTCCTCTTTTACATTCAACAATAGTTACAATATTCCAAATATCGATATTACTGTTTTTCTTAACTTTAATTATAGGGGACCGGGTGATTATGAAATCAGACGGTTTACAGAGCAACATAGCCTAATCGCAGGTGTTCGCAAAAATTTCTTAAAAGACAGGCTGAAAGCAACTATAACTATGTATGATATTTTTCATAAGAATAGTGGAGGTAACTACGATACGGAATATGGCAATATTTCAGAAGGTATGAGAATCAATCAGGATACAAGGTTTTTAAGGATTAGCTTGACTTATACTTTCAATAATATGAAAACACGTGTTAACAATAATTCTGCTAACCAAAAAGAATTAAATAGATTATATTAGTGTGAAATTATTCGCATACTATCAGGCGAATGTGCAAGAAGATCGTTTAATATCATGCAAAGGTCTTCTTTTAATTACTCACATCTCAATACCTATCCTGAATAACAATGGATGTCTGACTAATCCCTTTGATATGAGGTACAAAATTCGGACATTAAATCGAATTACGATATATACTTATTAAGTAAAATAGAAGGTGAGTATTTCTAGGGCTATTCTGTATCCATTTATATATCCAAATTTGTATCTGTTTTCACATTTCCCTTTTGATTTACTTTACAATATTTTAATTTTCAATTGTATTTAAAGATTATGCAGCTACAATTCGCAAAAAGAATGTCCGATATAAAAGCTTCGGAAATAAGGGAAATACTAAAAGTAACAGAACAGGAGGATGTAATCTCGTTTGCAGGGGGCTTGCCTGCTCCGGAGCTTTTTCCTATAGAGGAGATCAATGAAGTAAATCATATAGTTCTTAAAGAAGCAGGAACGAAAGCACTTCAATATACCACAACCGAAGGTTATGTTCCTCTGAGAGACTGGATTGCCAACCGTATGAATCCCCGTCTTAGTACATCATTCGATAAAGACAATATACTGATAACCCATGGTTCACAGCAAGGGCTTGATTTGTCGGGAAAAGTTTTTTTAGATGAAGGAGATATTGTTTTGTGCGAAAGCCCTACTTATTTAGCAGCAATCAGTGCGTTCAGAACCTATGGCTGTAAGTTTATAGAGATACCTACAGATGAATATGGTATGGATATGACAGCATTAGAAAATGTATTGAAAAAAATAAAAGGCATAAAGCTGATCTATGTGATACCCACTTTTCAGAATCCGACGGGTAAGACATGGAATACCGAGAAACGTAAGAAACTGGCTGAATTATCAGCAAAATATAATGTTGCAGTTATCGAAGACAATCCCTATGGTGAATTAAGATTCGAAGGAGAGCATCTGCCTTCTGTAAAATCGTTTGACACAGCAGGAAATGTTTTGTGTACAGGTAGCTTTTCAAAAATATTCTGTCCGGGTTTCCGCATTGGTTGGATTGCAGGGGATAAAGATATTATCCGTAAATATGTCATGGTTAAACAGGGTACAGATTTACAATGCAATACAATTGCCCAAATGGTTATTTCCGAATATCTGAAACGATATGATATAGATGAGCATATAGGAAAAATAGTAGAAGTCTATAAGAAACGTCGTGATGTTGCAGTAGAATGCATAGAGCGTTATTTTCCTCAAAATATAAAGTTTACGCATCCTGAAGGCGGTCTGTTTACATGGATAGAGCTTCCCGAAGCTATTTCAGCACGAGATGTTTTGGAGAAATGTTTGGAACAAAAGGTTGCTTTTGTTCCGGGAGGTTCATTCTTCCCGAATGAGAATCGAGAAAATACATTCAGGATCAATTATTCCAATATGCCGGAAGACGGAATAATAAAAGGACTAAAAATTATAGCAGAAGTAATAAAAGTATATATGAACAAATAACACCTTTTTTCAATATAAACTACGTTTTTATTTTATTTTTGTATACAAAAATGACAATTTCAATCAAAGTCAATTTTCTAATGAAAAAAATATTCATTTTATTTTTGTTTGTTCAAATTCCTTTTTTAGTGAAGGCTCAGACTTTATCTGAATTACAAGACAGTTGCTATTATTATATAGAACATAATGATACCCTATCCTTCAATAATGCTTATGTCAAAATCTTTAATATTTTCGAACAAGAAATGAATCCTGAGATATATTCATTAAAAAACGAACTTCGAAAAATGGGGAATAATGATCAAAGTATCAGGATATTGTTGATGGATTCACAGAAAAAGTATGGGGAAACCGACTTACGTACGAAAAATATTCGTAGAATAATGAATGGGATTGATAGCCTTAATGCCGGGAAGGTGACTCAAATCATCGATAAATACGGATGGTTAAGTAGTGATGATATAGGTGAAGAAGCAAGTGATGCTATTTTCCTTTGCATTCAACATTGTAGTGATGCAACCATACAAAATAAATATTTGCCTGTTTTGGAAGATGCTGTAAAAAAAGGGACTGTAAAAGGTTGGCAATATGCATTTTTAACTGACAGATGCCTTATGAACCAAGGAAAAACTCAAATTTATGGCACTCAAACCATTCTCTCAAAAGATAAAAAAACATATTTAGTTCCTCTCCAAGATATCGAAAATGTGAATAAATTACGGAAAGAAATAGGACTTGAACCCTTAGAGGAATATTTGAGAAGTTTTGGAGAAGACTGGTCAAAAGAAAAATATATGGAAGAGCTTCCCCGATGTAAAGAAATTTACGATAATTGGTATAAGAATAAAAAGTAAATTTTAAGGGAGGCAATCTTTTAGTCAACTAAAAACTGTTAAGTTTTTTGATAATATTCCCCAAACTTATCAAACATTCTTCAATGCCTGGATTCCAACGTTGTCCATAGCTTAGACGCATACAGTTCCGGTATTGGTCTTGTAGTGTAAACATACGCCCGGGGGCAATACTTATTCTTTGTTTCATAGCTCTATAGTAGAGCTTTTCCGTATCTATCTTTTTATTTAGCTCCACCCACATCATGAAGCCTCCCTGTGGTGTTATGATTTTGGTATCTTCAGGAAAGTGTTCCATGACAGATCGCATAAAATGAAGGCTGTTGGTATGTAATTCGTGGCGCAGTTTGCGTAGATGATTCTCATACCTGTCGTTTTCCATGAAGTTGGCAACAGCTTCCTGATTCAGAGTAGGAGTCGAAATTAAATGAATATGTTTCTGACGAATAATAGTTTCCTTAAATTTTCCGGGAGCAATCCATCCAACCCGATAACCGGGTGCTAGTGTTTTTGATACAGATCCACACCATAGCACAAGTCCGCTGTTATCGAAATATTTACATGGTTTAGGACGTGCATTTCCAAAGAATACATCGCCATATAGATCATCTTCAATCAAGGGGATATCGTACTCCGATAGCATATCTACAACTGCTTTTTTATGTTCATCTGGCACACAGCTCCCCATAGGATTACTGAAGTTACTCACAAGTAAGCATACTTTTATTTGTGGTAATACCTCCCGTAACGCATCAAGATCAATACCTGTGATTGGGTTTGTAGGTAATTCCAATACACGGAGTCCCAAGTTTGTCGCTAACTGTAATATTCCGAAATAAACAGGGCTTTCAACAGCGATTGTATCTCCTTTTTGTGTAATCGCAGATAAGGCTAATGAAGTAGAATTGGTAACTCCGGTAGTTGTTACAATGTCGTCTGCTACTAGATCCGCATTCCAACTATATGCAAACCGGGCTATATTTTTTCTTAACCGTATATTCCCTTGCGGATTTTCATATCTGTTTCCGCTACCGGGAAGTGAATGCATCGCTCTGATAAGTTCTTTGTTTAATTTTGCAATGGGTAACAAGGCATCTTCGGGAATACCGAGAGAAAAACGCATTATAGAGTTATCTTCTATGCTGCGATAGACTTCGGAAATCAAGTTTTCATTTCCTTTTCCTGCATATTTGATCGAAGGTTGGGTTGTTTCAGGAGCAGACAAGCGTAACGGCTTATAGTTGACATGTACCCTGATTTAGGACGCGAAATGATGAACCCACCTTTCTCTAATTCATAATAGGCCTGAATAGCTGTATTCAGGCTTACTCCATACTCATGGCTGATAGTGCGCAAGGATGGTAATTTATCTCCCGTTTTCCAGATGGCTAATTTTATCTGGCGGGCAATTGTGTCTGCAATTCCTTGATATAGACTTTCTTTTTTCATATCTGATCTGTATCTTTCAAAGATACCATAAATACATCTGTATCTATAGTTCTATCAAATATTTTCTATAAAGAATTATTACCAAGCTGTATTTTTTTAAGTACCTGTATGAGTTTTAACTTCCAATTGTATTTAAAGATTATGCAGTTACAAATGCAAAAAGGATGTTCGAAATAAAAGCTTCTGAAATAAGGGAGATATTTAAAGTAACCGAACAAAAAGATGTAATATTTTGATTTTTTTTCGGGCTATTAATTGTAATTATCCGGATAATATTTTCTTCTACATAAGTACTTCTACCTCTTCTGTTACGGTTGATGTTGCTTCATTTTGATTTTCAATTTCTCTAAGTTCGTTTTGTATTTTGCGCTCCAATGCTGCCAGTTCTGTTTTTAACCTGTTCAGTTCTTCCATTTTTTTCCATGGCGTATTGACTATTTCCTGCATAACAGCCGTATCTTTCTTTAGCTGGGATATCTCTGTCTGGAATTTAGGAATCAGACTATATATTTTATCGAGTGCTTTTATAAAATTGGTTACAGCAAGCATTGGGTCATGAGCCAGATCACCATTGTTATAGGTGTATTTGCATGCGCCTTCAATATAAAAACGGTTATACTTATATTTTCCGTTATCCATCATATCGGTTTTTACTAATATTATAAAGTTCAGGAGTGAACCGATCCTGACAAATTCACTTTTTGTATCTTTATTCCCGGCAATAAGTACAAGCCGTTGGCCAATCAGTTCCAGGGAATCATTGTATTCGAAGTTATCCAGTTTGACCGGATTGGGTCTGTTTCCGTCTTCATCCTTTGGCAGGTGAGTCTGCACTTCTTGCCAGTCTTTTTCTATACCTGCCAGACGCTCCTGCTTTTTTGCTAATTCGAACATATTGTATTTCAAACTCCATCCGGTAGATTCCAGTTGTTTGTTATAGTTTTTATGTTCACTTTCCAATACACCGATCTTACGCTCCAGTTTTATTTTATCCAATAAATCGGTATTACCGGAAAGGATTGCTACATACTCGGAATAATTCATATTGCCGTCTTCATCCATCGCTCCTTCGTCAATGGTACGTTTGCCCAGTGAATTAGTCTTGAGTTGTGTAATAAAGGTCTGTTTATTTTGTAACAGGTTGAACTTATAAGTATCCAGGCTATTTTCGGATGCATAAATGATATTATCGACTTTATTGCCGGCATAGAGTTTGGCAACCCGGTTTCCTTTGCGCGCTCCCCTACCCCCGCGTTGTTCCAGGTCCTTCGGAGTCCAGGGGATATCCAGGTTATGTGTTCCAATGGTAAAATCAGGAGCATCGACGCCAGTTCCCAAGCTTTTGGTATGACCAAACAGTATCCGTATAATCCCATGCTTAAAATCCGATATCAATGCGGCACGTTGCCTGATATTCTTTGCTTCCTGGATAAAACGGATCTCATTACTACGTATCTTATAATCTTCTACCAGCTTACGCTTTAATTCACTGTAGATATTCCACTCATTTGGTTTATCCGGTTTGAAAGTACCTATATCGCAAAATACAAACTGGGTTCCACGGTGATTATCGTATTGATAATAATAGTCAGCAATTTTTTTTGCCGCCTGAGACAATTTATTATCCGGGTGGTCATGGTATTTTTTCGGATTAATCAGACGCATATCTATGGATGCCTTTCGAGCAAGGTCGGTCACAATCAGCATACGGCCGGAATCTTTTTTATCATATTGAACTCCGGGACGTCCGATCAGCTCTCCGTCTCCGGACTTTGCAAATTCAATCAGTTTTAGTTGAAACTCTGCCTGCTCCGGTGTAGGATGGGTTGTATAGAGAACAATATTATTCTCGGGACGGTCAATATTGATACCCTTAGCTGTACGGTAGTCCGTTATTTCATTGTAGAAATTGGCCAGTTCCGGTACGTTTTTGAAATACCTGAACCTTTCTTTGGATTTGATCTCGTTGGTCACGGTAAACTCGAAATCCGAAATCTTTTTAGCATATACAGCCGCCCATGCATCGAATGTACGGATACCCTGTGCTTCCATTGCCATTGGACGCAGGTATTTAAACAGCAAGTACAATTCGACCAAAGAATTACTGATTGTGGTTCCACTTAAAAAAGTAGCACATAAATCCCTGCCATTACGATATTGCATTGTCCGCAAAGCATACAACAGGTTCAGTGCGCGCTGGCTTCCCTTGGGGTCTCCCAAGCCCGAAACATACCTGTAACGCGTATCAAAACGAAGATTTTTAAATTCATGAGATTCGTCTATCAGCATGTGGTCAATGCCCATTGTGCGGAAATCCACCACATTTTCATCCCTGCGGTCTTCCATCTTTTCAAACAGTTCACGAAGGGTAGATTTCAGGTTTTCCTGCCGTTTTTCCAATCCCTTTAGCATTCCTGCAGAAGCTGATATATTATTCAACCGTTCATAGACTCTCAGGTTCTCTTCAACGGAATCCAACTCTTTCTGGAGAATATCCCGCTGAATCTCCAAAGATTGGGGTATCTTAAAGAATTGTTCATGTGTCAGGATAATCACATCCCAATCATTGTTCTTTATCTTATGAAACAGGCTTTTGCGGTTTTTGGGTTCGAAATCCTTTTCAGATGGGTATAGTACCTTATCATTGGGATAAGCTTTCATATAAGTTTCAGCAATGGTGAAAATATTGGTTTTCAAACCGATGATCATTGGTTTATGAGCCATCTTTAAGCGTTTCATCTCATGTGCCGTAATGCAGATCGTCAGGGTCTTACCGGCACCCACCTCATGATCGACGATCCCCCCGTCATTGGACTTGAGCATCCAGACGGTATCGAACTGGCTGTCATAAGGTTTATCAATACCCAAAGCCTGAAGCTGTAAACCGGGGAAAGTCTGGAATTTTCCGTCATATTTAGGTTTAACACGTGCATTGAATTTCCGGTTATACAAATTGGCTAATTCCCCTTTAGTTTCTATCGGCAGGTCATTCAGGTAATCGGTAAAGCCGCTGCGGATTTCATCAATTTTTGTATTGGTCTGTTGGATGGCATCCAGATCGGGAATACGGATTTCCTGCCCGCTGGCATTATACCGTCCGGATGGCTTGGTAATTTTTGGAAACGTATTGACCAGTGCATGGGAAAGGATCGTCAAACCGCTGACATCATTACTGTCATCGGGTTTTACCGCATATTTCTCCCGGATTTCAACGGTATACTCATTATCCGCGGCAATATGGAAATTATCAATGTCAGCGATGTATTCAATCGTAATCTTTGTATTGAATATCTTGCTCACATATTCATTGTAATAAGAAACAGGGAGCCACCTTTCCCCGAAATTGAAATCAAGATCTGAGAACGGGATGGGTTCAGGGATGGCTTTCCTCAGTGTTTCCAATGATTTTTGGCTCTGTTCAAGATCATCTGCCTCAGGGTTTTCGTTTATATAAGCTTCTATTTCTTCTGATTTGACAATCACATCACCGGATATAAAGCAGGAAGCTATTTCATATTCACCCGATAACGGATTGTAATAGATAATACCTTCCAGCTCATCAATCAATATGTTGTTTTCCTTTCCGCTGATAGCAGACATATAATCCAGGTTGACAATCCCGAATTTATTAATTGAAGAAGCCAGGGCTTCATCCGCTTTTTCTACAAGGATTGTCTTATCAGTCATAAAAGCCACCGGATGGTAGAAGATACCGGCCAGCTGCTTCTTCCCGTTCTCATAGTATTCAAGTGTCAGGATTTCATCCCCGAAGATATCCTGTTGCAACAGCTTGTAATTATCCTTATTGTTTAGTTCTCCGTATTTAGTCGTAAATTCGATGTACCTGTTATTCAATGTTTCGCGTAATTCGGGCAGCTCTCTACGTTCTATTGTTTCTGTCTGATGCAAATGAAAATAAGCTTCACGTAAATTTATATAGGATACTAAACGGCCGGTCAGGTCCTTATTTATTTTTAATGGACTAAACAGATATTCTTTGTCTTCACATTGCTTCTTTTGATTCCACTTGGTTTTTATGGATAAGATACCGACCTGCCCTTCATTTTCCACTAAAACCCCATCTTTGTAAAAATCCATCAGGATACCCTCATACAGACGTGGTTCCAGGCTCTGAGTCCGGATTTCAATGGCATTCTCCGTTATATCGGTTAATGACAAACTAACAGATGTTTTCTGAAGGGACTGTGCTCCGGCTTTTGTCTTTTGTTTTTGGCCGATCTGAGTCCGTTCTTCCTCCGGTATGCCAAATAAATCATAGAGGCTGAATTCTTTTGTTGGGATTAGCTCCTCCTTAACTTCATTGTCTTCGATTATCTCTTCTTCCTTATCAGGTAATATTTCAGCCTTCAAATACGTGTTATAAAGTTCCAAATCCAGATGGATAGCACAATCTTCCCGTATTTTGTTATACAGGTCTGCGGATAATTCATCCATATCCCCCTCATACAGAAAATTAATTGCCGGATACCCGTATTGGTTTTTCCCGAGTGATACGGATGTATGCACTACCCGGCTGAAATCCATATAATAATTATTTATATTAACTTCCCCGAGTTTACGAATGCCCGTAAAACTATATTCCCGGATTGTCTGTTCGGTTTTACCGCTATTCTTCTGAAGGATGATTAAATCGCTGGGAGCCTCGGTATTGGCACTGTCGATAAAGAGATTATCAGGCAGGCGGATAGCAGTTACCAGATTACACCTGTCCATCAGCCATTTTCTCAGATAATCATTTTTAGGGGAATTCATAACACCCTGGGATGTAATAAATGCGATGAGACCTCCCTCGCGCGCAGCATCTACTGCTTTTATAAAGAAATAGCTGTGGATATCCTTACAGGAGCGTTTTTTATCTTCATCCTTACTGCCTGAGAATAAAGGATCATATACCCGGTAATCCCCGAAAGGGATATTGGAGCTTACAACATCAAAATAATCCAGAGAACGTTCATCGATCGTTTCAAAACCTTTATTAAAGATAATATCTTCAGATCTTAGCCGGGACAGGATATCGGCTGTCAGCAGATCCTTTTCAAAGCAGGTAACGGGTGAAGTACCGGAATCATTGAATGCTTTTACAAATGAACCGATACCGGCACTGGGGTCCAAAATACTCCTTGCATGTATTCCTGAATCGTATAATCCGTTCGCAATAGCCCGTGCGACCTGATCCGGCGTATAGAATGCAGTTAATATTGAACTGCGCAGGCTGTTACAATAATCCTTATATGCTGCATCAGATCCGCAGTGTTGCCGGATAATACTGTATAAGAGTTTTGTATCTTCAAACAGGCCTTGTTCTGATGCAGGCCATTTGTTCTTATCCTCCGGACTCTCACACGGTCGTAAAATGCATTTCAAGCCGCCAAAGCCGGAATACTTACTTAAAATTACCTTTACATCATCGTTTGCGTCTTTGCCTTCTTCCTTGAGCCGGAAAGATGTTTGGATAGCCAGAATGTTATCCTGTAAATGTTTCTTTTTACTATATGCCATAAAGCTGTCATTTAAATTTCAGCCGGCTTTTTTTGTCATGTTCCCGAATAGGCAAGGTTTTTTGCAGAAATACACCCTTTAGGGTGGAGATTTCTGTAAAAACCCGAAGGGCATGACCTTGCTATTCATTTGGGACATGACATAGCTTTGCGCGCTGAAATTAAATGGCTGCTTTTTCTCCGATTTAAATCAGAGAACCTAAATCTTCATATTGGAATACAGATGCGTATGGTTGTGGATAAAAAAATAAGCATGTACCGGATCAGGTACATGCTTATCTTCTAAGAATATGATTAGTTTAAGCCTTAATGATTTGTATATTTGAATTGTTCGTCAGTATAACGGTCTCCTACTTCGGGATATTTGGCCAGAATATCATCAATTGCGTTCAGGTCTGCTTGTGAAAGATTTACGTCTACGGCTTTGGCATTTTCCTCTAAATACTTAACTCTCTTTGTTCCGGGAATAGGAATGATATCTTCGCCTTGAGCCAATACCCAGGCCAGGGCTAGCTGGGAAGCTGTTATATCTCTTTGTTCAGCAAATTCGGCAAAAGCAGCTGCCAGTTTATTGTTGTTTTCGAGATTCTTACCCTGATACCGGGGAAGATGTTTGCGGAAGTCATTGCTGGCATCCATCTTAGATACATCTAATCTGTTTGTAATTAATCCTCTGGATAGAGGAGAATAAGGAATAAGTGAGATTCCCAACTCACGGGCGGTAGGTAAGATTTCACGTTCGGGGTCACGGGTCAATACCGAATATTCATATTGCAGAGCAGAAATAGGATGTATGGCATTTGCCTTGCGTATGGTTTGAGCTGAAGCTTCACTGAGTCCTAAATACCTGACTTTCCCTTCTTTTACCAAATCAGCCATTGCTCCGACTGTTTCTTCAACAGGAACATTGACGTCTATACGATGGGCATAATAAAGGTCAATCGTATCGATCTTGAGTCTTTGTAAACTTTTTTCAACAGCCTGCCTGATCCATTGGGGAGAGCAATCAACTTCTGCCCCTCCAAGTCTGGCCTCTTTATCGTACCTGAATCCAAATTTGGTCGCAATAAATACTTTATCTCTATTATCAACCAATACTTTCGATAGTAGTTCCTCATTTGCTCCGGCTCCATACACATCGGCGGTATCCCAAAAATTAATACCTAAATCCAGGGCCTTATGCAGAGTTGCTAAATTGTCCGCTTCATTTGTCGGGCCATAAGCGTAACTCATACCCATGCAACCTAATCCTAAAGACGATAATTGTTCGTCCGTTTTTGCGAGTTGTCTGTACTTCATGATTTTCTGTTTATTTATCTGTTTGATAATACAAAGCTATGTATAAAACGTACAGATGTTGTTGCGATATTCAAAGAAGATAGTATAAAATTCAAACAATGCAGATAAAATTATTTTGTGTGATTACGCACTGAACCCGGAGAAATACCGGTGTTCTTCTTAAAGAAATTATTGAAATAGCTGGGATGTTCGAACCCGAGTCCAAAGGCGATTTCAGAGACTGTCATATCCGTGTGGTTTAAAAGGGCATAGGCCTCTTTTATGATTCTCTCGGAAATGTGTTCCGAGGTTGTTTTTCCGGTGATTTCCTTGACTGTACGGTTCAGATGGTTAACATGCACCGATAGCTGACGGGCAAAATCGTTTGCTGATCGCATGCTAAGTGTATGCTCGGGTATATCCACCGGAAACTGTCTTTCCAGAAGTTCCATAAATAAACTTGATATCCGCTCCGATGCACTGCCCTGAAAGGCATTATTATTAGGGACTTGCATCTTCATCGCTTCATGGATGATCAGGTGAAGATAATTCCGTAGGATATCATATTTATGAATGTATTCGGAGTTGATCTCCTCGATCATTTTGCGATATATAGCAGCTATTTCATCAATTTTTTTCTCATCCAGAAAAAATATTTTATTATCTCCGATTCTAAATAACGGAGAGTCTGCAAGGCTCCGGTTGCGCTCTGAGGATTGTATAAAGTCCTCGGTGAACAGGCAATAATATCCTTCTTGCAGTTCACTTACTGCTTCCCATGCATAGGGAATCAATGGATTGGAGAATAGCAGTGCAGGACGGTCTATTAAGATCCATTTATCGGCATAGAATAACTTTCCATCCCCTATAATCAGGGATACTTTGTAAAAATCGCGTCTACTGTAACCTGAATTACTTGTGCAATATTTTCGTTCAAAGACATTGAAGTGTCCATATTCCGGAGGGATTCCCTTGTTTTGGAATGAAGGATCTTTTTGCTGCCTTGCATAAAAATCATTAATGTTTTCAAATATTTCCATATCTGTAAATATAATAGATTTTTCTTTCTTATAGAAACCACGATCCTCCTTTTTGTAAAACTTATAGTTTACATTATTTTTTGACAACTTATTTCAGGAAAAGACAGAAAACACACACACCTCAAATACGACAAATTACGACAGAATGCGACAATTTACGACAATACATTAACTAACAGCAATTTACCCGAAAATCACTTTTATATTTGATTCGGATTACATGTGATAAATTAATTTTTAAAGTATAATGTATGGCAAAAGAAATAAAGAATGAATCGGCAAAAAAAACACAACAACCGGAAGATAGCCAGGTTTTAGTTGTGGCTGACAAAAAGAACAAAAGCATCGAAGTCGTAAAAGATGCTGATAAAAAAAAGGGGGTTAAGACTGTCCCCCCTATCAAGGAAAGAGAAAATGAGTTCCTGAAGATCGGACATAATTCCGACCCTTCAGATATCCTGCTGACTACTGTTAAGAATTTCTACAGCCAGGCTCGTGATCCGACACAGTTTGCAATATATAAAATACCGTTCAAAACATTCGAATTATTAAAAAACGGCCTGCAAGGGCTATATAATCAATTTAATAATAATCAAAAAAAAGAATCTATGGAAAAAGATCAAAACAAGCAGGATACAATTCCTGAAAACAACACCGACAGAAAATACCGGTTTATGCCTTCACAGATCAACTTCGATCAATTAAAAGATTTAGGTATCACAAAAGAATACCTGGAGCAAAAAGGTTTGTTGGATCAAATGCTGCAAGGCCGGAAAACAAATCAACTGATTCCTATATCCATATCACAGGGAGGAGCCCATGTAACTACCGATGCTAAATTATCATTGCGCCAGGAACAGGATGGTTCTGTTTCCTTAAGAATACATGGGGTAAAAAAAGAGCCGGAACTGGACAGGCCATACTTTGGACACGTTTTTACCGAAGAAGATAAAAACAATTTACGGGAAACTGGCCACTTAGGGCGCGTTGTCGATCTATATGACCGCAATAATCAACTACACCCTTCTTTTATCAGTATTGATCCCCTGACCAAAGAAATCAGCTCTGTCAGGGCTAAAGGTGTATTTATTCCGGATGATGCCAATAACGTTAAACTTATGGATCATGAGAAAGAGGATTTGAGAAACGGGAAAGAGATTTTTGTTGAGGGAATGGTCTCGAAAGCCGGAAAAGAGTTTGATGCCTATCTTCGGGTAGATGCTAATGAAAGGAGGGTTACATATCGCTTCGAGGAAGGCTTATCCAATATCAAGAAAATTGGAGGAGTGGAACTAAATGACCAGCAAAAAACTGACCTGAAAGAAGGAAAAACGATTCTTGTCGAAGGTATGGTCAATAAGCAAACCGGAGAATTACGCGATTCTTATGTAAAGGCCACAGATCTGGAAACTGGGAAATTACAGTTTTCCAATTTCAACCCGGATTCTCCTGCCGAAAGTCGGGAGATTATCATACCTCGATATGTTGGGCAGGTATTATTAACTAATGAAGACCGTAATGACCTTAGTGAAGGAAAATCGATTTTCCTGAAAGACCAGGTAAGAGCTAATGGTGAGACTTATGACAGCTTTGTCCGGCTGCATCCTGCAACAGGTGATATACAACGCAGCAGGACTCCTGATGGTTTCAGTGAAGATGTAAAAGTTGAAATCCCGAAAGAAATATCCGGTGTGAAAGTGACTGCAAAGATGAAAGCCGAAATTCAGGATGGAAAAGTGGTGGAAATCAAAGGGGCGAAAGGAACTGACGGGTCATTTGTACCTACCTTCGTCAGGATCAATAAGGATACAGGACTGCTTAATTTCTTCCGGGAAAATCCCGACAAAGCCAAGAAAACAACAATCAATGGGGATTCGGCTGATACTAAAGCTCAGCAAACAGCGGCTAAGGATGTGAAGAAATCGAAATCCTCAAAGATTAGTTAGTTCCTGAACACTCCTAATAATTTATATGCGATATGCACAAAAAGAAACCATTGGTATTTCCAGAAGAGACAGTAAACTGGAATGAACTGGAAGCGATAGGTATCTATAAGGATGACCTTGAAAAAAAAGGCGAGTTGGAATCGTTATTAAATGGTGAAAAAACAGGCTCGATAAACCTTCATCTGATGTTAAACGGGATAAATATCGACCTGGATGCCACCTTGCAACTGATCCCGCAAGACGATCTATATATCGTTGAAGTCAGGGGTATCTCTCCCGAATAAGACTATAATCATTTATTATTTAGTTCATTAACCGGATTCTCCATATTGTATATGGAGAATCCTTTAAATCTCATTGTTTATATGATAGCGATTATTACCGAAAAACCCAGTGTAGGACAAGATATTGCACGGGTTTTAAATATAACTGAAAAGAAGAACGGATACATGCAAGGTAATGGATATATGCTCACATGGGCGTTCGGGCACTTGATAACACTCGCATATCCCGAAGATTATGGGATAGACAGTTATAACCTGAACAGCTTGCCAATATTACCCGAACCTTTTAAATTGATCCCCCGGAAAACAAAAACAAAAAAAGGTTACCAAACCGATGGTACTGCAAAAAAACAATTGGACGTTATTAAATCGGTTTTCTCCGGATGTGATCGTATAATTGTAGCCACTGATGCTGGTCGGGAAGGAGAACTTATATTCAGATATATCTACAATTATCTGAAATGTAAGAAGCCATTCTCTCGTTTATGGATAAGTTCACTGACTGATAATGCCATTAAGGAAGGATTTCGCCATCTCAAAGACGGCACATGTTACGATAGTATATACCTTTCAGCTGAAGCAAGGAGTAAAGCGGATTGGCTGATGGGTATCAATGCCAGCAGAGCTTTATGCATTTGTTCCGGGGATGGTAATAATTCTCTGGGAAGGGTGCAGACTCCGACTTTAGCCATCATTTGCAAACGTTATCTCGAAGTCCTAAACTTTAAACCGGAACCTTACTGGCAACCGGTTATCAATGTCCAGATTGGCGAGTCTCCTCTATATATCAATACGACTTCACACTACCTAAAAAAGGAGGATGCCGAAAGTATATACCAATTTCTGAAAACCTATTCCACGGTCAAAGTAGAACGGATCGAAAAGAAAACAAATAACCAACAACCGCCCTTATTGCATGATCTGACCAGCCTGCAGAAAGAAGCTAATAAATGCTTTTCAATGACAGCTGATACAACCCTTAATATTGCACAAAAACTTTACGAGGCAAAATTGATCTCTTACCCCCGTACCGGGAGCAGGTATATCCCCAAAGATATATTTGAAAAAATCCCGGAACTGATTGATTCCCTTAAAGAACACCCGGATTATAAAAATCAGGCAAAGTTATTATCTGCAATGAAAACAAAGCTCAATATGAATACAGTGGATGACAAGAAGATCACAGACCATCATGCACTGATAATTACGGAAAATAAACCGGCTAAACTGATTGAGGACGAAAAGAAAATATACGGGTTGATTGCCCAAAGGATGCTTGAGGCGTTTGCCGGTGTTTGTAAAAAATCAATTGTGGACATCGGGCTTGCTTGTGACGATATCAAATTCCATATCAAACAAACATCAATAGAAGACAAAGGTTGGACCAATCTTTTTGGGGCTGATCCGGATAACAGGGATGAATCCGGAAACATTATAGACTTGTCTTCGATTAAAGAAGGTGATTATCTGCAAATTCTGGGACATAATTTAGTTGAAAAGAAGACTAAACCGAAAGCCTTGTATAATGACTCAAGCTTGCTGGGAGCTATGGAAGCTTGCGGTAAAGATATTGAAGATGAAGAAGCCCGAAAAGCAATCAAAGATGTAGGCATCGGTACGCCGGCAACCAGGGCTTCCATTATTGAAACTTTGATGGATAGAGGATATACAGAAAGAGATAATAAAAATATAATTCCTACAAAAAAGGGGTTGGACCTTTATAAAGCAATAAAACTGATGCGCATTGCAGACGTAGAGATGACCGGAGGTTGGGAAAGCGGGCTTGCTAAAATTGAGGTAACACCTGATTATTATAACTCTTTTATGGGCGGGATATTGATATATACCAAACAGGTCGTAGATGAAATTACCAGTGTTATAAAAGCTGAGAATACAAAAAACGAAACTCCTTATGTTTGTCCAAGATGCAGGCTGGGTAAAGTTACATTTTATAACAAAGTAATCAAATGCAACTATTCTAAATGTAACCTGACCCTTTACCGTGAGCTTTGCGGGAAAAAACTAACCGATAATCAGCTAAAGGAACTCTTTAGAACAGGAAAATCGCCTCTGATTAAAGGGTTCAATGGTAAAAACGGGAAAGCTTTCGATGCTTATATTAAATTCGACAGTATCGGTAATTTTCATTTCTCTTTTCCCGATAAAGAAAATCGGATTAAAAAATAACTGTCAATTTCCCATCTTATGAAAGATATCAGTTTAAGAAATAAGGTCATGGCAATATTCCTTGATAAAAACGGGAAGATTTTCCCGAATGCAAACGATGATTGTAGCCAAATCTATTTTTGTGAAATTCCACTAAAAGGAGATATAGTTTGTCTTGAATTGGATATTCACGATGCATTAATAGATGAAGATATAAAGTATCTTATCCCATTTCTTGAGGAATTCTATCCTGAACATAAAGGAGCCTGTTATAAATTTGAAGTACAACAAAGATATGTAAGTAGATCCGGGGGAGAATCTTGGGTGAGTATCTTTTTAAAGTATATAGGTTAGTATTGACCGCAGTTCTTCTATATATTCGCATATTTTTGGAATTTTGAATTCAAAAGAGAGGCATCCGTGACGGACACCTCTCTTTCTTTAATACATATATTATTTCCTTATTTGTTTCTGTCCGGTAATTTTACTTAAATCCGGAAGAAAATAAAAGATATCTGTGCGTTCCTGCCTTGGGTTACCTGCAGGGAAAACATATGAATAACGACATTCCACAGGTTGTAACAGTACCTTATCCACGTTTAATCCATCATAACGGCTTTTAAAATTCAATTGTTTTACAGAATCTATACTATTGTTTAATTGATCAATCGTATTCATAAATCCGTCAATAATGACCTGTGATTTGAATCTTGCCTTTTTCTCTATTTCCATGTATTCCAAAGACATTTTTAGGAGTGTCTCCTGCCTCTTTATATATGCCTTATTATCGTCTTCAAAGGTATTTTTTAAGAAATTAATGCTATCAGAAACAGTTATCGGTGGTAATTCTTTTATTTCGATTGATTCGAACTGGCAGTCGGTAAAAACACCTTGTTTATTAGTTTGAGCATACTCACGGATTAATTTTTCATATTCATTTTTTTGTGAACATGAAAAAATAGAAACAATAATAAAAATAAATAGCAGCTTTTTCATAAATATATTTTTAAGGGATAACTTAGTATTTTGGGTATAAAAATAGATAATTTATATTTAATACATACTATATGTATAGCATTTTATTTATCGAAACTTCATTGTTTATTTTCTTTAATGGCCTCCAAGTTAGTCAATGAATTTATCAGGTTCCGGACTCAATTACAGCTTAAAATTATTTTATAAGTTATTTTTCAATATCTCAAGTATATAAAGTCATTTTTAATAAATCTACATATAATAAGAAACTTAAATAATTCCACGCATTATATAGTGGACGGAAAAGATTTATTCTAATCACTTATATCAAAGATATATAGGCAATATGTTTGTAGACTTATAAGATACCCTTTCTTTTATCCTGATTAAAGTATAAAAAAAACCGCAAGAATATATTCTCACGGTTACTGTTGATTGATAAATAATAATCAGATCCTTAATTAAAATACATATCGGGGGTTATAGTCGTAATCTTCTTCCCTTTCTCTTTCATCTCATAGAACTTCTTCAATCGTTTACTCATTGTTGAGTCATGCTCAACATTCTGGTCGCCATCACTCTCTTCGCTTTCAGCTTCTTCTCCTTCTGAAAGTAATTCACCTTTCTTTTTACTAATAAATTCTAGGATTTTTTTCTTCTCTTTTTCGAATTTCTTGTTGGACTGATCTATAGGATTAAGGCTTACACGGGCTGAGATTATTCCGACCTTTATTTTTAAATCCATAACGTATGTTTTACCTTCCTCCAGGTTTGCATCTACATAAAATGTATTTTCTCCTTTGGCTATAAATACATGTTCTCCGGGATCACACTCATAGGCAAAATATTTTTTTAATCCCAGTTTTCCCAGAAATATATCACCGTCATAAATACTGAATTTTACCAATAAAGCCGCCGTTTCACGCCTGGCAATATATACCATGCATTTACCTTTGCCTGGTTTAGCCAGTATATCTTCTGTCTGCATTGGTTCCGTCTCCTGCGCAAACGTATTTGCAGACAGAAGAATAAATAAAAGGAATAGTAATTTTTTCATTTTGTTCTAAAGCTTAGAAATCCTGTAACCATTAAACTTGAAACACTCATCCTGTCCGTTACACCGTACATCTCAAATGAACCTGCGGTAACAGACAATTTCAGGCCTGTGCCGACGTTTTCGCTCAGGCGGTATTCACAGGCAATATTAGCATTAATACCAAACACCGTTTTCTCTATTTTTGCATAGCTCCCACTTATTTCTGCATCTCCCGAATAAAATATAGGGCCAAAACCCAAACCAGAATAGAAACCCCATTTATTATTTATGTAACGGCCGTTACATGTTGCCCCAAGGAAAAACATTTTATCCGTTTCTCTCATATTTATATTCTTCATATCGTCACTACTGTATCTGGTGAAACTTCCATTTAACCCGATCCCAATGAATTCATGAAAATAATATTGGGTTTCAATGTCCAAATTATAGCCATGTCTTAAATCGGAGGTAAAATCTTTGACAGCTTGGTTTCCGGCATCCAAATTCTCTCCAAGCCAGTAAGCATAGCCTCCGCCAACAGTAAAGCGAAAATTCTTATAATTTTCATTTTCCGTAGTAATATTACTGCTTACTTTTCTCGAAACCAGCCTTCCGGAATTCTGTGCTGATAAATACACTGTGGAAAAGAACATGAAAAGGAATGAAATAAATAAAATACATTTCTTCATAATAATCTTTCTTAGGTTTATATTTGTGGTGTTAGTATTTATTTCAGGTTTAACAATAGAACGTGTCAAATCTAATAATATTTTTTATAATACTATATATATATTATTATATTTAATACTCATTTAATTTTTAGAAAATATAGAACATCTATATAGATTATATTATTTGAAGTTTTTTCAATGTCGATAAAAAAAGCTGCATCATTTATACAGATGCCACAAATAAATTATATGGGTTTATTTTGTTTCTTTTTTTAAGTTCCGATTTTCAAACTCGTCAATAATAATTTGATTTACTTCAATCTTCACCCGTTTATAGTTCATATCAATTTGTTCCTGCATCCGGTCTACGCCATTTGCATCTACAAAGTTTACAATTTGAGGAATTGGAATATACCTGCTGGTTTCTGACTTTACAGTATCATTATCGATAATTATCTGTGCATGAAAGATTTTCTGATCAATCCGTTCATCGAAATTATCCGAAACAGAGCCGACAAACATCCCCTGTGTAAGGTTGGAAATCTTTGATGCAGGAATCAATGAATCGAGCTGTGTATTGATAGAAGTAGATATATCCTGTCTGCTGATTGACATCGATTGACGTTTTTGCAATACTTTTCCAAACCTTTCCGACAAGTTTTTAGCCGTATCCCCTACTACCTGACCGGAGAATATATTTCCAACGGTATTCTGGATCACTTTGGCTTCTTTATCGCCATAATCTCTGATTAGCTGGGAATAATCCTGGAAACCCAGGCACACGGCAACTTTATTGCTTCTGGCCGTAGCAATCAGGTTATCCAAACCTCTGAAATAGATAGTTGGTAATTCATCTATAATAACCGAGGACTTCAATTGCCCCTTTTTATTAATGAGTTTTACAATACGGGAATTATATAAACCCAAAGCTGCGGAGTAGATATTCTGCCGATCCGGATTGTTCCCGACACAAAGGATTTTAGGTTCATTCGGGTTATTGATATCAAGTGAGAAGTCATCACCCGTCATAACCCAATAAAGTTGTGGCGAAATCATTCTCGAAAGAGGAATTTTTGCACTTGCAATCTGGCCATAGGCTAAGCACCCGGCGCCTTGCCACTTTTCACGGTGGTAGGTTTCCAAGCACTCGCCTCCGAACCGTACGTACACATTCCTGCGTATACGGCTCTCCATTAATTCATTCAGTCTAATGTACCTGCGTGTATCTTGTGATGGCATTTTATACATACTGCTAACGTTTTTCGTTTACGAGCAATCATCTTAACTTCCCATTCGGATTTGCCTTTCAGGTCTTTGAGTTTACGGACGTGGTGCATTTCGAGTTCGTCGGTCGAACCGCAAAGTTCACAAACTCCGGCTTGCAGCCTCGTTATAAGTCCATTTCGACCTCCTGTTATAGCAATCGTGTTAGGAAGACTGTCATTTAGATTCACATCAGGTGTTTCGTTACGTTTGAAACCTTTGTCGTAAAATTCTCGATAAAAAGTGTGCCCCCTCTTATTGGTGTAAGGAATAGCAAATACACCTTTCTTTTTGTATTTTGCTATTATCTTTTTCTTGGAAGTACGGTATTTGCCTGCATACGTTTTATACATGCTGTACTCCATGATATTATAGAAGGAGTCGATAATACAGCTATTATTTGCGATTGAGTAATAATTGTAGAAGCCTATGATTTCCGAATTATACTGGCTAATGATTTCCAGATCATCCAGATTTCTCATATAGCTACGTCCTGTGGGCTTCCAAAACTCCGTGCCATTTTTCTTAGTGATTTTCACTGCGTTATAGGCTAATAGTTTGTTTCGCATCACTTCGGTTGTTACATAAAGAACGATCTTGTGATCGTAGCTTCTGACTAGATGCCCGTTCTTATCCCTATGGGTATCATTGGAATTGCGTACAAAGATGTCGTATCCAAGAAATTTAGCTGATTTCTGTGCATTGGTTATCAGTGTCTTTTCGTCCGACAGTTCCAACTTTAAGACATTATACAAATAATTTTTGATATCATCTTTAATTTGTTTACAGTCTTCTTTACTTCCAATAACGCTTATTAGAAAATCATCTGCATATCTCACATATTTCAGACGTTTGATATTGCTATCCATTTCATCACCAGCAGGATATTTCAGGCGTTCTTTTATTATTTCTCGTATTTGCTCATTAAGCTGTTTTCTTTGTGTTTCATCGTTTACATTTTCGAGTTTCTTTTTCAGCTTTGCTTTCTGATGTCCAAGTCTTTTGGCAATAGGATTTTCTTTTCTCCTTGTTCCCTTATCAAATCTAAGGATATATTCTTTCATGTATTTGTCAAACTTGTCTAGATAGATATTAGCCAAAATTGGGCTGATAATTCCACCTTGCGGAGTTCCACTATACGATTTGCGAAATACCCAATCCTCGATATATCCGGCATTAAGGAATTTACGGATAAGTCTTATGAACCTATCATCTGCTATGCGCTCTTTCAGCATACTAATCAGTATTTCGTGATTAATATTATCGAAGAATCCTTTAATGTCGCCCTCGATAAACCACCTTGTACCATTACACGAATTCTGAATGCTTTTTAGAGCAGTATGGCAACTCTTCTTAGGTCTGAACCCGTGAGAAGATTTCTCAAAACTACCTTCATAAATTGCTTCCAGAATAAGTCTGATTGCCTCTTGCAGAAGTTTATCATAAAATGCAGGAATGCCCAAAGGACGTTTCTTTCCATTTTTCTTTGGAATATATGTCCTTTTGGAAGGATAAGGATGATACGTTTCATCTTTTAACGTATCAATCAACTGTTTAACTTTGGATATACTAAAGCCGTCAATGGTTTTCCCATCGACACCTTTGGTCATGTTGCCTGGTTTAGCATAAATGCGCTCATAGGCAAGATAATACATTTCCTCGTTAAACAGAATCCTGTACAGCCTTTCAAACTTGTAAGTCAAGTCGCTGCTGTGTTCGGTTAGACTGTTTAATACTTTTTCCGGATTTCTCATGTCTCTCACAATTTCCTTTAATCATATTAAACTGAATTAACTGCCCCCCTTCGCCGTGCAGTTTTACCTGCGTGTACAAGGCTTTCCCTTGCTCAGACTACTACGGAGGCTCTGTTACCATGTCGGATATTCAGGGGCAGACCCCATAGCCTTACAACTGGCTTTCCGATTTAGGTAATCCCCGTTTAGGTACACAATAACATAATCTGAAATTCAGATTAGTTTGGCAGATAGATTGTCGGATACGACTTTCGTCCTTTACTATGTATGTAGTTGCGTCGTAGTAAGTTCTTTTGCTCAAAGCCCCTGCAAGGTGAGCTTGAGTACCACGATATGACGGGTTTCGATTCTTTTGAAATCGTATAACTACCTTACGTCAAAGCCTAACCATCTGACCGCTCAGACTATCGTTCAATCAATACAGACTTTATCCTCATATCTATCGTTTCATCTAGCCACTCAGTCGAGACAGGGTAGTTTGTCCACTTGTGGCGTTCCCGAGCATGCTACACTCCCCGTCGTCTTTCGTTGACGGATAAGCCGGGTGATGATAGGTTATTTTTTCAAAGAACGCGAACCTAATCTCTTGCCAAAGAGATATTTATTGAGTACCCTTACGGGCGCACTTGAAGCTGATCTTGAGCACCTCCCTGCCATGCATCCATAAAGGGGCTGAGATAATTTTCGAGTTCCGGATATGAAGTTAATATGGTAAAGATATCGGCATACTGTTTATTTAAAAACTCTATTGCATGCGGAAATGTACAGTATTTACCTCCTTCATAGATTTTTAAATACCAGATGATAGAGGCCAATAATATGATAGGGGATTCGACAAAGAAATCCCCTTGTTTTTGTATCCAGGTGCGGTTCAAATTCAGCATAATAGTATATGCGGCCTCATAGGCATCAGAAATGTCTGTCATAAATTCAGGATTAATGGGATTACAACGGTGTGACTTACGCGGATTATCGAAGTTGATAACAAAGAACTGAGGCTTTATACTGTAACAATCCATATTGTTGATAAGTGTATTATAGGCTATAATACTCAAGTCATCAAATTTATAATCATAGATATACATCGAAAATCCCTTCTTGATATGTTGTTTTATATAATTATTGACTACGGCGTATGATTTTCCTGAGCCGGGGGTTCCTAATACGATAGTTGCCCGGAAAGGATTTACAACGTTGATCCAGCCATCGTTCCACTTCTTTTGATAATAAAATTGGGTAGGAAGGTTTACTGAATATTCATTCTCCATTAGCCGTGTCTCCTGCATAAATGATTCATTTTCTGTATTGAAAACATCTTCCATCAGGTTATTTTTCAACAAACGGCTAATCCATAAACCGGCTATTAGAAGCAATATAAAGCCAAGAGATAATGTAAAAATATACAATGCTGCATTAGCTGAAAGAGGTAATGGAAGGCTTAAAATCCACCAATTCAGAAAAAAGAGGATAAAACCGAAAAATAAACATACATAGATTTGGTTCCATGTTATTTTTTCGTTTTTCACCCCTTTGGTACCTAAGCACGACAGAGCCAGAAAAACAACACTGAATAGTTTTGTCCAAAGAATATTGGAAAACAATCCTGCTGTTCGTTGGAAATTTAACAGGATTCGGTCAACTACACCAATATTAATACCCCATTTAACAATACACTCGTAACAGAACCAATAAATATTTATCACTACAAATAATATACTAAGAGCCCGCATAAATTCCATTACTTTAGCAAGCCCCCTTAAATCATCTTCATTCTGCATAATCTATGATTTCGTTTATTGAATAATTATTCCGTAAAAAAAAGAGGTATATTAATTGAAGGATTCTTGTGTCGTAATTTGTCGTATTTTGTCGTAATTTGTCGTAATTTGTCTACCGGATTTATAACATCTTACACATTTGGCATTCCATATTGCAAATAAGATATAAAGAGAAATAAGCATTCTATATTAATAATCTTTGCAACATCAAGAGTCGTTCTTGTTATGCAATAAATTCAAGAATATTTTTTATAGAAAATAATCGCACTTAAATAAAATAACAATTGTTCAGTATTATTTAAATTTAATTTCAACTTATACAAGGCTTACAAATATGGCATATATGTAATAACTTCTCATTCATTAAAATAATTAATTTATGGTTTTTAATCATCATTCTCTCCTTATTTCTAATTATTAAAATAAATATTAAATTTTTATACTATATATATAGTATTTCAATAACCTTGATAATAAAGATATCTGGTTATAACAATAGGTTCAAAATATAATTCTGAATCTTTATTATAAAATCTTCTATCAAATGAAAGAGTTCAACAAAAGAATCAGTACGGCTACAAAGATTTTCCAATGGCCAAATACCTGATTTATCACGGTTCTCAATAAAAGGGATGATTTTGCAATATTTAACTTCAATACCTCTGTTTTTCAGCAATATAATTGCCGGTTCACTGATCACTTCCGTTTACTCTACTAAGTGCCAGAAGTGCCTCTGCCCCTTTACCTACTACTTTATCGGCAATAGAGGCACCATCCAGAAACAGGAAGTCGCTTTCAATCAACTCATACAAATCCATTACCCCTGCTTTATAAAAGTGCAGATTTCATCTCTATTTGATATCACACAAGAGTATCCTCCTGTATGTAATAATTCAAGAATACTATTCATATAATATTCCTTGCTTTATTTTAATGGAAGTAATTCTATTGTTTTGTAATATATTTCAGCCCCTTCCAACTGGAAAAGAATTTTACCCTCAGTTGTACTCAGGTTATAGGCATGATTGACTAAATGCCCATTTACATAATGTTCCGATTTGTCATCATAACAAATAATTTCTATTGTATTCCACTCAGGATTCGGATTTTCGAAATTTTCTGTTTTGATAATACGCTTCTGTGTTCCCTCCATTTTGCTTGTATTGGGTGAATCGGCATTGCTTCCGCCCACACACCAGTAATCGCCACAATCATTCTCCTGTATCTGACATTCTATGGATGTCGGCCACAATTTGTCTTCCGCATCTGTTGGAAAGTGGTACAATATTCCACTGTCACGCGCGTCCTCAAGGCGGGGCGGATATTTTTTTTCTCCCCAACGAAAAACTACACACAAATAATAATTTTTGTACGAGTTGTTTGTGCAGAAGTAACCCATTGGTTCGCCTGCAAGGTGAATAGTCCCGTCGACAACATTAAACTCTTTCTCCTCATCCTTATTTATCCCGTATTTGGGAGTATATATATACCATCCGTCGAAGTTTTTACCATTAAACAGGGATATCATTTTCGCTGTACCATCATTGACTTTGGTAAACAGAGCCTTATCCTTGTGATTTTTAATAATGCCGGGAACTGATTGTCCCTGATTACAAGCTGTTAACAGCAACACAAAAAATGACAGAAAAAAAAGATTTTTATTCTTCATCTGGAAAAAAGTTATTTTTTAAGTTATCTAATAACACATTTAATGCCATTCAGGAAACTGAGTGGTATTCAAATCCAATCCGGCAATTTGCTTCAAGTCGTCATCATCCAGCTTAAAATCAAAGATATTCAGGTTCTCCAACATATGCGCCCGTTCAGATGTCCGGGGAATAGTTATTATACCTCTCTGGATAATCCACCGCAAGGCTATCTGGGCACTGCTTTTATTATGTTTTTTGCCGATAGCAGAGAGGACGGGATTCTTAAAAATGTCGTTACGCCCTCCAGCCAAAGGCGACCAGGCTTCCATTTGCACACCTTTTTCTTGTAACGATGCCTGTTCTTCTGCCTGATGGAAGAATGGATGACATTCGATTTGATTAACCACGGGTTTGATCTTCGCATAAGAAAGCAGTTCTTCGAGTTGTTCGGTCGTGAAATTGCTTACTCCGATAGCTTTGATTTTTCCTGCCTCATAAAGTTCTTCCATTGCTTGCCACGAACCTTTTATATCTTCGTAAGGGCGTGGGCGGTGGATAAGATAAAGGTCTATATAATCTACTCCCAATTTCTTCAAGGATGCTTCAAAGCCTTTCTTTACTTTTTCGTATCCCATATCATCCACCCAAAGCTTTGTGGTAATAAAAAGCTCTTCACGATCAATACCGCTTTTTTTAATCCCTTTTCCTACCGATTCTTCATTCCCATACGTCATGGCCGTATCAATCAGGCGATAACCGACAGAAATAGCTTCTGCCACACTGTTTTCAGCTATTAAACCATTGAGGGAATATGTTCCAAATCCTATAATAGGCATATTTACACCGTTATTAAGTGTAATAAACGGAACCGTTTTAGCACTCGTATCACCACCGGTCATTTCCGATTGGGCAGAAGAGACTAAAGGAAATATCAATAATGCTCCTAAAATAATTGTTTTTAGTGTGTTATACATTGTATGTGATTTTTAATGATTAATAAATCAAAACTCAATGCTCTGCTTCAGTTGTTCTGCATACAGGTCGACACGACGCATTTCCTGCGTAATTTTTATACCTTGCGGACATTTCGGGAGGCACTGGTCACATTCTATACAGTGATTAGCCTGTCTCAGTTTCGGCACACTGCGGTCATACCCGACCAGGAATTCCCTCCGTGCCCGGCGATAATTTTCATCGTTTGAATTCTTCAGTATCTTTCCGGAACTTACGCAACGGTTATAGTGCCCGAAAATACCCGGAATATCCAGTCCGTAAGGACAAGGCATACAATACTGACATTCGGTACATTGAATATATTCCGAGTCGATAAGTACTCCCGTAGCCTCCTCCAATACTTTATTTTCCTGTTCGGTGATTGGCGCTAAAGGCGAGTAAGTGATAATATTCTCCTGTAAATGCTCCATATAGACCATGCCGCTCAGTACGGTCAGCACATTCTCGGGTGTTCCCGCATAACGAAAAGCCCATTGTGCCGCGGTATCCTCCGGGCGTACATTCTTCATTAGGGTAAGCGCTTGTGCCGGAACCCTGGCTAAACGCCCTCCCAAAAGCGGTTCCATAATTATAGCAGGGATATTATGTTTTACCAATTCGCCATATAAGTATTCGGCATTCACGTTCCTCACCCCGTCGGCATGCTGCCAATCCTGATAATTTAGCTGTATTTGCACGAAATCCCATCGGATATCCATTGCCAGCGCGTAATCATATACCTTTACATCTCCGTGAAATGACCAACCTAAATTACGGATACGACCTTCGGCCCTTTCCTTCAGAAGGAAATCGAGCAATCCGTTATATATATAGCGTACCTTGAATTCCTCAATACCATCGCGGCCTCCTCCTATCGAATGTAACAGGTAATAATCAATATAGTCTACCTGTAATTCCCGCATCGAATTATGATACATGGCAATTCCGCTCTCCAATGTATTATTCCGGGATGATTTTGTGGCAATAAAAAATTTATCGCGGGGATGGCGTTTCAGGGCGATACCCGTAGCCGCTTCCGACCAGCCCCGTATGTATACCGGCGCCGTATCAAAATAGTTGACCCCGTGAGCGATGGCATAATCCACCAATTCATTCACGGCATCCTGATCAACTTCTTCACCATTCCCGTCCGCCCGTTTCCGAAGTGGCCAGCGCATGCATCCGTAACCCAGGAGTGATACCACATCCCCCGTAATCTGGTTGGTACGATAAGTCATTTTATCTGTCGGTACTTCGCCCGAAGCACCATCTGCTGCCGACACTATATCTTTAGGCTTACAACCTACTAAGGTCGCGGTTGCAACAGCGGCTCCTATTCCCCCTGCTTTCAGAAAATCACGGCGGCTTATTCCTTCTTTATTTTTGTTTTTCATAATGAATCTATTGTCTAAATCGAATGATGCCTCACATTTCCTTCTACATAAATTGCGCTGAAAGGCCGCGCCGGACATAAGTATTCGCAAGCGCCACAACCAATGCAAAGCGCTTTATCGACCACAGGAATTTTCAATGATTTATTATTGTCCGGATCAAGAGCTATCAGAGTAATCGCTTTCGTCGGACAGTGACGTTCGCAATCGGTACATTGCACCTTGTCCGTATTCACAACGCAATTATCTCTGATCCAAAGCGCGTGTCCGATAGATATGCCCGTTTTATCGGCAATCGTAACGGGTTTTATTGCCCCGGCAGGACAAACCTGGGAACATTCTGTACATTCGGGACGGCAATATCCTCTTTCATATGACATTTCGGGCTGCATGAATGTATTCAATTTATTTGACGGTCGCAGAACACCGTTAGGACAAGCCGATACACAAAGCTGGCAAGCTGTACAATGATCCTTCATATTTTTGGCGCTTAATGCGCCCGGAGGTACAACAGGAGCTTTCCGGTCCGGTATTTTTTTATCTTCAATGGTTGCCAATCCGCCATCTACTTTCAACTGCTGGGCTCTTACGAAATTGGTTACGGTAAACACTGTTACCAGAGATATGATATTACGGCGTGACATTCCGCCTTTTTCGGTAGAGTCGGTTAAAGGCTTTACTATCGATTCTTTTTTCTTTCCTACCCATTGTGGGGCATATTCCATTGCTCCGAATTTACATTTTTCGATACAGGTAAAGCAAGTTACACACCGGCTGGAATCTATATTCCTGTTTTTTACGTCTATACACGAAGCTTTGCAGTTGCGGGCACATAATCCACATCCGCTACATTTATCTTCAACAAAAGACAACCTGAAAAGAGAATACCTGGAAATAAAACCCAGGAATGTACCTACCGGACAAACAGTATTACAATAAGTCCGCCCGTTACGCCATGCCAGGATAATTAAAACAGCAAAAGTGATTACGGCAACGAATAAAGCCGTAATACTTTTCAGCCAGACATCGACCGAATAAAACGTATAGCTATCTATCCGTTGTGAAAAATAAGCGAGAAGATTATTGCCCCATTGATATAAAGGGGCAAATAAGCCGGAAACAATACGGCCGTATGCACTATACGGCTCCAATATGACAACGACTGAGCTGATACCTGCTGCGATAGCTATAATAAACAACGCCAATATCCCGTATCTTAACCACGAGATAGCCGTAGAATATTTGAAACGGTTCTTCTTACGTTTTCCAGCTACCCATGATATGATATCCTGGAATATTCCTAACGGACAAATCACCGAACAATAAACACGTCCGAAAAACAGGGTCAGTAAAACAAGTGTCAAAACAATACCCACATTCAATGCCAATAATGCCGGTAAAAACTGTACCTTGGCCAGCCATCCGAACCATCCGTGAAGTGTTCCTGTAAAATCCAGAAACAACAGGGTTATAAAAACAAAACAAAATACGGCAACTGTTACTCTGATTTTTTTTAGCATAACTTTATCTCGAGAATATATTTTAACAAAGGTTACCTGATAAGGGTTATGTTTATTATTGAACAACCGGTTTATAATATGTCATATACCGGTTTACCTTATAAATACATCTTTTGTCTGAGGATGCACTTATTGGATGTCTCAAATTTAATAATAGAATATTTTGGTTATCGCCCATTTTCTATTAAAACGAATAAAAAGGCAGCCAACACGAAAAAAATAATATCTCACGGGAAGGTTACGGAAAATTATTATATTTTATTGATTATATAACCTTTGACATATAATTCTACGGGAAATCCGGCTCCGGATAATGAATACCGGAATATATAAACAGTTCTTCTTCACATGCCTATTTATTATTCCTGTGGCAAAGGAATTCATTGAAATCCTTATAGAGTGCTGAATCTTTAAACAATAGCAAATATTAAACTGTAATAATTTTGAGTTTAGAACAACCTAGTAATTTTTAACAATAAAATTCGAATAAATAAAAGACCGGAATTCAAAAAATCGGCTTCTTTAAAAAGAAGCCAATATAATAAAAGATAATGGTTCGCTTCTTCTTTTTAATTTATCTCCGAAAGAATTACGTCAATATTATCAGAAGCATTTTTAAGAAAATCATTAAGACTATTTTTTAATTGATTTAATCTCTTTTCCAGTTTTATTTCATGGATCCCTTCAGTTATTCTAATTTTGTTTCTTATAATCTCGATATTAAAGTTATTGCTTGTAGTCGCATAAGGCAAATCCATATAAGCTTGATTTGCAGAAAACTTCCTGTCCCAAGGTTGTAAAGTATCAGTAAGAATAGCAAAATATGCAAAAGGAGATTTAAGAAGATCGGTTTTATAGTATTTGTTTTCTAATTCCGATGGATAAAGATTATGTATTGCTATAGCAAAACAAGATTCTGTTAAAATGTCAAATCTTTTATAATTCTTCTTTTGATCCCATTGACTAATATCCGTGTTGATTGCTAAGTTTTTTAAGCGCAGTAAGTTTATATCTGATTGATTGTGAGACAATATAATCTCATATATATTTAAAATCTCAATCATTACAAGGGCACTGTATATACCATGATCATAATACTTACCATTTCGTTTACCATGAATAGGCCTATAATTATTCAGAATATGTTCAAAGTCGCCAAGTTCAACTTCTTTCATTTTTTTGTTAATTGCTAAAAAAAATGGATCTTTTTCCACAGAACTAAAAAAAGCTTCCGTATCTATAGAATTGGTCTCATACTTAATTAAGAAAGTTGGATCAATCTCGAATTTAAGCTTAGTGCCTAAATTTTCCCTTATTGATCTTATAGCAACAACAAGATTATTATTCGCAATAATATCTCCACTTATATGTGTAGATATATTTGCGATCATAGTTTCATAGTCTCCAAAAGCATCACTAAATATTTCTCTTACTGTTTCATCTGCATCTTTCTCAGTAAACTGAAAATACTCTTTTTGAGGTAGTTTGTTTTTTAGTAATTTGTTTAATACACTTGATATTAAATCGGGGATATTATTATTCAAATTTTGAATTTCCTGTAATAAACCATCAATCGCAGATGAATTTATTGAAGGATCATCTTCCATATATTTATAATAACCGGCTAGTTTATACAGTACTAAATATATTTCAAAGCAATATTGTTGAAATTCATTTTCAGTCGTAATTAATTCTAATTTGGATTTTGTCAAATTTGCTAAATGTTCTAATGCTTCTTGATAGTCCCGCTTTTCTATATCTGAAAATAAGTAATCAAAGAAAACGCTTATTTGTTCAAATGGATTTGCATAAAAATATTGAATGGTATAATTTTTATTGTAATGCAAGTCTTCAAAAGGAAAAGAAGCCAACAGCATCGGATTATTGTTTCTCTTTTTATAATATTTAGTAAGATACACAACATGAGATTTGTCTTGCTTGCCTTTCTCATTAGCTGAATCTTTTTCTGTATCTAAAATTTCTTCTTCTTTTTTCGAAGAAACTGTATTGGTGGGAATATATAAAACTAAAGGATAATTATTAGAATCAAACAATACAGCACAGATGTTTTCTTTAGGAAATATATTGACAATATTTCTTAATGTTTTATAGCCATAAATACCGGCTAGTTTCTTTGCATTACCCCACTTAGTAGGGCTTAAATCATCAATAATATCTTTATTTTTTCCATCAATTTCTTTAACAACAGCCTTTTCTGTAATTTCTGTAGATGCTTCTTCCTGGATTTCCTCAATTAAATAATTACTAACCAACAGGCCAAAGGATTCTTCATTATGAGCGGTATTTAAATTATTGATAGCAATTATTTTTGACAAGCTTTTAAATACTAAATCTTTACCAAGTGACTTTGATATTTTTTCGAAAGCTTTAATATATTTCTTTTGTTTATCTTTAAAAGAGTCGGTGTTATTTTCAATCCCTAGATAATATTCAAAGGGATAAGCAAGATCATGATAAAGAACAAAATATCTCCAAGCAATAATTACATCTTTCTTCGCTGAAATATTCATTGAAGAATCTAAAATCTTTTTTTTGCTCCTTTTCAATTGAAATAGTTTAGTAACTTTCTCATTTATAGGCGTATGATAAAAATAGAGATAAACACCTAAAATATAAGAATGTACTAAATGTACAAAATGATCCCTTTTTATGTAATTATCTACTTTCTCGTGTAAATCTCCTGAATCCATATCAAGGATATTAAATAATAATCTAGTTGGAGGTGAGAAATGAGAATCATAGGTAATGCATAATAATATATCTTTAGCAAGCGTTATCTGACGTTCTGTATTCTCTTCTTCCAAAAAACTTATAAACAATTCTTTGTTTGGAAAAATGAAATCATGTAAGTACAAAAAGTCATTTTTACCTTTAGGCGGATTCGGAGAAGTGAATAACGCCTGTTTTAATGTCCCTCGAATATTCTTTTTTTGTTTCATGACATTTCTTTTATTTTTAGCTGAATTGGGAAAATATTAAGATGCCATTTTTTTATCTTATAGAAAGTAGTTTTTTACCTGTTCAGTAAACAGATATGTTGCAGATTCTTGTCCATCAGTCATCTTTTTAATGGACTTCGATAAAGAAGTGTAGAGCTTACATGTAGAATTAATTCTTGCTCTTCTTTTTCTTCGTTTCTTATTACTGGTTATCTTCTGTTGCAATCCTTTGCCTCTTGATAATATATTTGATATTTCTTTTTCAATTTCTTTTTGTTTATACATTTCTTTTCTAGCTGCATTATCCAGGTCCTTGCCAAGGTCAATAATCTCTTGTTTCTTTTCTTTTAAACTTCGATTAAAACTACTAATTAACAACTCATAGTGATTGTAATCAAAAAACTCACATTTATTTGTTTTTTTATTGTCTGGGAATGCAGTCCACAACCTATTTAAAATAAGCTGTAAACTTGTACTATAAACGTCAGATAGTTGTTTTAAGTGAGAGCAGTCCCAAAATAGACCTTTTAGTTTTTTTTTACGTTCTGAACCAGCCATAGTGTTTCTAACTATTAGTTTTAAGAAGATTAATTTATGAAATTTTCAAACATTTAATCCTTTTAATCAACATTGGATTATTGTTTCTACCTAATAAGGCATTTGATTCAAAAGTAAAAGTTATATTCAAGAATAACAAATATTTTTATTGAAAATTCATGTTGATTCATTAAAAATCAGCACTGAATTTCAACCAATTACAATCTACAGGAAGCCTTATAGACCATATTACAATATCGTTGATGACTAGGTTTTCTCTTATGCAAAAGGAATTATTGATAAAGAGTGTAAAACTGTATCCGAAAATATCTTGAGATTCTTTAGACGCTAAATATTTAGAATATTTAAAAAAACAGTAACAAATTCTTTAAGAGAAAATCTTTTTACGATCATCAAAGAACTACTTCCCAAATAGTCGGAGTGATAAATTGGTCGGAAAGACATATTTCATACTTAGCTGGTCTCGGTACATTTAGCCTTAACGATGGTTTTATCACTGAAAATAGGAATGGCAATAAATCTTGTATCAGTGATAACAGAATTAAAACTTGAACCGGATAGCAGAAATGCAAAATCTATTACTGATAACTGTCTGTTTTGTAGAAAAGGAACTTGCAGAGCATGTGTCAAAAGATGCCCGGTAGGAGCTATCACTACAAGCGGACACTACAAGATTAAATGCCGTATCCATGTGTATGGAGAAGAATCAAAAAAGTATGCAGTAGAACATGGAGGGAGTATAAAAAATCGGCTCAGGATGCGGACTTTGCTTCACAAATGTACCATGCGAATTTAAAATACCTAAATAGATACAGAGATATCTATTTTCATTCAGCATAAAAACTGGACTTAGGTCTGATTATCAATATTCAATCTAAAATTTTATGCTTATAAACGATGTTTTAAATATGAGGTTTTTCATCCTATTGGCTGAACCTTCATGAGAAGTAACTGACAAAGAAATGCATCTACCTATGCACAGCTTATTAAACATATAGGCACTGTGTTTCTCTATCTATAAAATAACATTAAGTTTTTTCGATGTTCGGAAAGGTGGATGAGTAGCCGAAAATGGAGATTTTAAAGATCTTATTGTAGCTTCAGATACAGATATAAATAAAAAGTCAGGTTTAAGCAGAAATAATGGAACTTTCTCTATAAGATGATAACCCTAAATAAAAACAAAATTTTATTTAGGGTTATTTCTTTATGAATCGTTTTATATATGTAAGGCTATTTTAAACATTGCTTTCAGCCTTTTTTACGAACTTAAATCTATATCTACTATGCGTCCATTCATTTTCATCGCTTTTTCCATATTTATCTCTATGACTGTATCCGCACAATGCCAATATATACCAGATGTGGGATTGGCAAAACAACTGGAAGAAAGCCGGAATCTTCGTTCTACATTTAAGGCCGATCCGTCCAATGCCGCCCTTACCCGCTGGTATGGTAAAGAAGTGATTTCTTCGCGGATACTGCCACTGGCAGATGATTTCGAGTCTCTTAGACATAAAGGCCCCGGCACAATACAGGTTGATCGCGAGATGACCGTTTCCGGCAAAGGGAGCATTCGTCTGGATACTCCCGTATCGTTGGACGTGAAGAATCCAAGTAACCGTAATTATGGAATGCCGGAAATTATCCGGCCACTAGATAATGAAGATCTGCATGATTATAACCGCTTTTCTGTTTGGGTTTACGTTGATGCTCCGGGCATTTACCTTGCTTTTACCGGATTTACGCTTTACAACGAAGGCGTGAAAATAATGCCAGTACCGGGACGTTTTGAAGGACAGCATTTTGAAACCGTTTATCCAAACAAATGGCAACGGATCGTATGGGAGATACCAGATCTGTATCGTGACAAGGTAACCGGACTTTCGGTTAATATTATGATGACAGGTGCTCCTGCTGGCGCAAGCGAACAGATGAGCTTGTATATAGACGATATGCGTCTGGAAAAGGTAGAACCTGAAAATACACGTGGCTTCACTCTGCGTAAGAATGCCATCGCATATAGCCACAGCGGTTATAAGCACGGCGCACGCAAGCAGGCATTGGTACAGAATGTAAAAGACGTTTCATTCAGGCTTCATGACGAAGCTACCGGCGCCGTAGTCTATGAAAGCAGGGGCAAGGCGATGGAAAACGGCTTTGTACTGCTGGATTTCAGTGACTTTGAGCAGCGTGGACAATATACGGTTTCTATTGGTAATATTACATCCAAACCCTTTGCTATCGGCGATGACGCTTATCTGGCGACCGCATGGCGTACGCTCAACTTTTTTTATGCTGAACGTTGCGGCTACGATCAGCCGGGTATCCATCAGGAATGCCATCTGGACGTGCTTTGTATGCATCCCGACGGACGCAGTATCAGCGTGGCCGGTGGTTGGCACGATGCAGCTGACATGACGCAAGGTATCGGCAATACAGCTGAAGGTGGTATTGCCATGCTGGAAATGGCTGCCGCTGTGAAAGGAAAGGATCAGGTATTGTACGAACGTTTACTTGAAGAAGCCCGATGGGGACTGAACTGGGTGATGCGCACCCGATTTGGCGACGGTTATCGGCAAGGAGGGCTGATTATAGGTATCCATACGAAAAATATACGGGGAGACAAGGATGATATGGAAGCTATTGCCCGTAATTCTCCATCGGATAATCTGATGGGCGCCTACTATTGTGCATTGGCTGCCCCATTCTATGATACATCGGACCCTGTATTTGCCCGTTGGTGCCGCAATTGTGCAGTAGAGGATTTTGAGTTTGCTATGGATATAATCAATACCGGTCAACCTGTAAACAATAGTATGGAGTTATCCGCTCTGGCAATGACTGTTTCCATGTATATGTATCGTCTCACAGGTAAGCAGTCTTATATCGATTATGCGGCCGGTTTTGCACGCACGGTAATGAATTGCCAGCAGTTGGAACGCCGTAAGGACTGGACGATGCCGCTTCATGGCTTCTTCTATGAAACGGCAGATAAGAAACGTATCCAGGCCTATTACCATCAGAGTAAAGAGCATCTGCCCGTACAGGGACTGTCTATGCTACTTACTGATGTTCCCAATCACAAGGATGCTGCACAGTGGAAATCTTCTTGCCAGGCATACGCGGACTACCTGCATGACATAGTCGAAGTGATGACACCTTACGGAATCCTGCCAGGCGCAGTATACGAGGTGGACAATACAGACTACTCTAACCTTTATCACGAAGGGGAACAGGTAGGTTTGCCCTCGCTGGAAGAATACAATGCGCAGGTAAAAAATGGTATCAGGCTATCCAAAACGTATTACCTGCGCCGTTTCCCTGTAGCCTACCAGTTCAGGGGTTTCCATGCAGTTCATATGGGTAAGGCCAAAGCCGCTTTTATTCTGGCTCGCCTGCTGAATGATACTGAACTGAAGTATATCGCTACCCGTCAACTGGAATACATTATCGGCTTCAATCCCTATGCCGCCAGCACGATATACGGTGATGGTTACGACTACCATCCGCTTTACGGAGCATATGCCGGTGATGTTGTCGGTGCTGTACCTGTAGGCATAGAAACTTTCGAGAACGATGACGAACCCTATTTCCCAACCCAAAATAATTGCACCTACAAAGAAATATGGACGCATACTACCGCCCGTGTACTATGGCTGGTGGCCGAATTGTTTAAGGAATAGGAAAGAAAAAAGTGCGATTCACAACTTGTTAGGGCCAAAGATTCATTTCCGGTCATGACTTCTTGACTACTATTTAAATGATAGTCCCTGTATAGTTGATATAGAATGTAATAAATACGATCCATACCTTAATTATAATTCTAAGAAAATGAAAAATATAATGTCTTTATTCAAAATGCTCCCCAAAAAGACTGTAGTAATCATTGCTTCTGCCTTATTTCTTTCAGTCTCTTACTCTTATTCCCAAAAGATAAATCAGGTGAATGTTATACCTCGTCCTGTACATATGACAACAGGGAATAAATTCTACAAGATAAATAAGATAGCGGAACCGGGTCAATCCGAAAAGGTGCGTTATATTATTGACGAACTATTCGATAAAGATAAACCGGAAGGGTATAGATTGGATGTTAATGAGAAGGGTATAACCGTCAAAGCGGGAACCGAAGCAGGTTTATTTTACGGCCAACAGACGTTGCGACAGCTACTTACACCTGAAGGTATTCCGTATATATGCATAGAAGACGCACCGCGTTTCCCATATAGGGGGCTTCATCTGGATGTATCGAGAAATTTCTTCCCGAAAGAGTTTGTGATGAAAATGCTTGACGCAATGGCCTTTTATAAGCTTAACCGATTTCATTGGCATCTTACCGATGGCGCCGGATGGCGTATCCTGATAGATAAGTATCCGAAATTAACCGCTAAGACAGCTTTTCGTAATGCCCCTGATTTTATGAAATGGGAAGAAACCGGGCATAAGTTTGTCGACGAAGGAACACCTGGCGCATATGGAGGATATTACACAAAAGAAGATATCCGTGAAGTAGTAGCATATGCACAGGCAAGGCATATAACGATTATCCCTGAAATTGAGATGCCGGGGCATTCTTCGGAAGTATTTGTCGCTTATCCTGAACTGTGTTGTTCCGGCGAAGCCTATAAGGACGGAGATTACTGTATTGGCAATGAGGACTCTTTTATATTCATTGAAAATGTACTGGCGGAGGTTATAGAGCTGTTCCCTTCGGAATATATCCATATCGGTGGTGACGAGGCATCTAAACGCGCGTGGAAGACCTGCCCGAAATGCCTGAAACGAATGAAAGAGGAAGGGTTGCAGGATGTGGACGAACTGCAGAGTTATATGATCCGGCGTATAGAGAATTTCCTTCATTCAAAAGGACGCAAACTGATTGGCTGGGACGAGATTCTGGAGGGAGGTATAGCTCCTGATGCCACTGTTATGTCATGGCAGGATGAGAAGGGCGGGATAAAAGCGGCACGGCTGGGACACGATGCTGTAATGACGCCTCAGAATTATTTATACTTCGATTTCTATGTAGCCGACCCCAGGGCAGAACCTTATTCCGCAATCGGCGGATATACCCCGCCCAAACGTGTGTACAGTTATAATCCGGTATTGGCAGACTCGCTTACCGAAGCCGAACGTAAACACATCATAGGCGTGCAGGCAAATACATGGACAGAATACATCCCAACCACCGAACATGCCGAATATATGATATTTCCCCGCGCGCTGGCCTTGTCCGAAGTAGCTTGGTCGCCACAGGAAACACGTTCGTGGGAAGATTTTAAACCTCGTATGAATGCGCATATTCCGGTACTTCTGGGAATGGGGATAAATGCGTTTCCACTTTCCTGCGATATAGATATTGCCATGCAGGTAGATACTATAAATAAGCAGATTGCTGTTATGCTGGATGCTGAAAAAGACCCTGCAGAAATACATTATACTACCGATGGCTCTATTCCTACAGCATCGTCTTCCCTGTACAAATATCCGGTAATCGTGAAAGATTCGGCAGTCATCAAAGCAGCCATATTCAAGGATGGGAAGATTCAGGGAGGAAAGATATCTGAAAAACGAATCGACTATCACCGGGGTATCAACAAACCGATCCGTTACAATAATGAGTTATCTTCCAGATATATGGCCGGAGGAATAAATGCGCTGCTCGATGGTTACCGGGGAGGATGGACTTATTATGATGACAGATGGCAAGGCTATACCAGTTCGCTGGATTGTATAATAGATATGGGAGAAACGACAGATATCCATAGAGTATCCTCACGTTTTTTACAATTGACCGGTCCTTCTGTATTCCAACCACAGCAGGTAGAACTTCTAACATCGACCGACGGTGAGAACTTCCTATCGCAGGGAATTATTCCGTCCACCGTATCCCGTGATGAAAAGAAACTGACTTTTAAAGATTATACTTTCACCGGTAATTGGAAGGCCCGCTATATCCGGCTGAAAGCCAAAGAAGATAATGGTCATATATTCATTTTCACCGACGAGATTGTAATATGGTAGCCGACCCATGAAGTGATATATAATAATAGTTCTGAACAGTAACAGGTTTGTAAACCTGATTTCGTTTTAAAATTTAGGGTTATTTCTTTTTGATTCATTTTATATATGTAAGGCTAAAGATAAAATAATGCATAAAGAGTTGTTAAAGAAATATATAGAAGGAAATTACCTGACAGATGATGAATGTGAAACAGTTGTCAGCTGGCTGGAAGAATCACCTGAAAATATGAATGAGTATAAAACTCTTCACAAGATATACGATGCATTTCTTTGGAATAGGTATGGAGAGAATTATAATATTCTTTCCGGAATTCAGCTTAAAAAAAGAAGTATAAAAAGGCAACTTATAATTCTTTCCCGCTATGCAGCGGTATTCCTCATTGCTGTATTGGGCTGTTATATTTTCCTTACCTATTTTGGTGCACCGGAAGCTGTAAGAACAGAAACTGCTAGAAATACAGTATTTGTTCCTCCGGGGCAAAGAGCTGAAATTACGCTTACAGATGGAACCAAGGTATGGTTGAATGCCAGGACAAGGTTTATCTATCCTGAGAAATTTGACCCTGATCACAGAGATGTATATCTGGATGGGGAAGCCTATTTTGAAGTGGAAAAAGATGAAAAAAGACCTTTCACCGTAAGGACGGATAATTATAACATTAAGGTATTAGGTCCTGAATTTAATGTCATAGCTTACAAAGGCTCGGAGCTGTTTGAAACATCCTTGCTGGAAGGTTCGGTAGAGGTGAAATCACATGATGAAAAGTCATCATGTGTACTTTCACCTGATAACATTGCCTATACTGAAAATGGAAAGTTGAAGACCGCTCCGCTCATTGATAAGAATTTTCTACTATGGAAAGATGGTATTATTTATTTTGATAATGAAACGGTACTCGAAATAATGAAAAAGCTGGAACTATATTTCGATATTAAGATTGATGTGCAGAATAAGTCCATAATTACGCACAGATATTCAGGGAAATTCAGGACTAAAGATGGTGTAGAGCAAGTGCTGAAGGTTTTGCAACTGAAGCATATGTTCAAATACACACGGGATGATTCTGCCAACATTATTAGTATTTTATAAGAAAAACGACTAAAAACCTTAAAACCTAATATGCCTATGAAATAACCAAAAGAAAAACAAGTGCCCGGAAAATGCTGTAACATTCCCCGGGCATAAAGACCAATACCAGACTAGTGATAAATTAATCTTAGTACTAACCTTAGATATACAAAAGTATGAAAAAAAAATTGTATCCGGAATCTAATTACTTCCAAACACATTTAAAACGAGGACTACGAATTATGAAAATCAGTTTTCTCTTTTTATTTATTTTCACAACAGCGATATTTGCGGAGGGAGCGCATTCACAAATTGCACGAGTAAACATCCAGAAACAGAGCGGAACTCTCAGGGAGGTTATCAATGAAATCGAAAATCAGACGGACTATCTGTTTGTTTACAACAAGAGTGAAGTTAATATGAATCAGCTGGTAACTGTAAGTGCCAAAAACCAGTTGGTGGCAAATGTACTTTCTAATATCTTCAACAATACGGATATTGTATATGCAATGACGGGCAACAACATTATGCTGATGAAAGTTGAAAAAGTATTGCAGATACAGCAGGATGGAAAGCATATTACAGGAACCGTAACCGATGAATCAGGAGAACCTCTGATCGGGGTTAGTATACGAATCAAAGATACGGCCACTGGTACAATAACAGATATAGACGGCAAATTTACAATTCAAATATCCGGAGAGAATACAGTGTTAGTTTTCTCTTATGTCGGTTTTAAAAATCAGGAAATAGTAGTAGGCAACAGAAATGATATATCCGTCGTGTTAGTCGGTGATTCCAGTGATCTGGACGAAATTGTTGTTGTCGGTTACGGCGTACAGAAGAAACAATCACTGACAGGAGCTGTGACGGCTATCAATTCTGACGAAATTATGACTACAAAAACCGAAAATCTGATTACAAATGTTCAGGGAAAGATTCCAGGCTTGCTCATCCGTCAAAAAACTGGTGAGCCGGGGACTTTTGACAACATGGTCAGCATTCGCGGATATGGCGACCCCTTAGTTGTTATCGATGGTGTGACCCGTGACGGTGGTACTTCAGAACTTGCCCAGTTGAATGCTGATGACATTGAAAGCATATCAGTTTTAAAAGACGCTTCTGCTTCCATTTATGGGATGGGTGCGGCCAATGGTGTCATTCTTGTCACTACTAAAAAGGGTGTTGCCGAGAAGCCCCGGATTTCTTATTCAGGCCTTTTTGGTCTGAAGAACGCTACTGGAATGGAATCTACGGTAGATGCCTATACTTATCGTCTGATAGCCAACGAAATGGCTCGTAATGGTCAACAGCCTGCCGCCTATAGCAATGATGTCCTTGAAAAATATAGAACTGGTGCACCGGGTTATACGGATAATGACTGGCTTAACATGTTCATGAATAATTTAGCATTCCAGCAGAATCATACTATTTCAGTGAGGGGTGGTTCAGAGAAGACAAAATATTTCGCAAGCTTCGGGTATACGGAAGATAATGGTTTACTGAAAAGTGGTATTCAATACTACAAACGATACAATCTGCGTAGTAACCTGACCACAGAGATAGTAAAAGGTATAACACTGAATATTGATATATCCGGTCGCATGGACGAGACCCAAAGACCCCGTGAAGATTTTTTGTGGACTTACAAGACTTTGGTTGTAAACGACCGGGGTATCGGCTGGCACACCATGGATAATCCGACACACCTCTCTAATATCGGCCCGGAAGGCAAAAACCCTTATGCTCTTGTTGATCCTGAACAGGACGGCTACCGTCGTGGCAAAGGTTTGACTTATTCTGCAGATGTAGAACTAAGTTGGAAAGTGCCATTTGCAGATGGTTTGATTGTAGGTATTCTGGGATCATTTGACGGGAATAACCGTAATAATTCCACCTTACAGAAATCTTATCCATTGTATGATTATTTTACAGACGCACCTTCCGGTAAATATGGCAGTGATAATTATTCCAATACAATGGGAATCTTTCAGAAAGTTTATGGTCGTGGACAGGCCAACTATTTGCGTTCTTTCGGCGAGCATAATATAAATCTTCTTGGCGTTGTAGAACTGTCAAGCACCCGTTACGACGAATTGAACGGCGCCCGTCAATACACCGAACTATTCACTAACGATATATTGAACCAGGCCAGCGCAAGTACGGCTTCCAATAGCGGTTACCGTAACTATACGCGTAGGGCAGCCTATCTGATGCGTGCAAATTATGACTATGCCGGCAGGTATCTGCTGGAAGCAGTCGGCAGATATGATGGGTCATATCGTTACGCTCCGGCCAAACGTTGGGCTTTCTTTCCATCCGTTAGTGTGGGCTGGCGTATTTCCGAGGAAAAATTCATCAAGGAAAATGTTCCTCTCATTACCAACCTGAAACTTCGAGCCTCATATGGAGAAAGCGGGACAGATACGGGTGACGCATTCCAATACATTTCTGCATATACGGCTTCGTCTTTGGGCTATGTATTTGATGGCAACAGCCAAGTGGTAGGTATGAAAGCTCCGGGTATGCAATCAGACCAATTGTCATGGATCACTTCTAAAATAAGTAATATAGGTCTTGATTTTGATTTTTGGAATGGCAAACTGAATGGTACGGTTGAATTCTTTCAGCGTAAAAATGATGGATTACTCGGCAGCCGTATCCAGACTATTCCTAATACGTTCGGTGCGGATTTCCCGCAGGAAAACATCAATTCCAATATGAATATGGGGTTTGAGGTGTCATTAGGAACAAGAGGCAAGATAGGAAAAGACTTCGAATATCAAGTATCTGCCAATCTTACATATGCCCGTGTGAAGACGTTACACCAGGAGCGTGGTGAATTCTCAAGTTCCATGGACAGGTGGCTGAATGGCCAGGAGAACCGGCTTCAGGGAGGGATATCTATGTACAAATACAATGGTCAATATACATCTATCGAACAATATGAAACTGCACCTTTGATGGGTGGAAGTCAAGGCAACTCTATGATGCTGCCGGGTAGTTATAAGCTAGTAGACCTGAACGGTAATGGGATCATAAGCCGTTGGGGAGATATGAGTGACCTTGTTATGGAATTTTGGGGTAATTCAACCAGCACCGGTTCATTGAATCCGCCTCTCCAATACGGTTTGGTGTTGGCAGGCTCTTATAAAAATTTTGATGTCAACATGCTTTTTCAGGGTGCTTCCCTTTTCTCCATATCTTATCCCAACGATGACGTATGGGGTTATCTGGATAAGACTAATCCGACTCTGATTGCCAAATATATGGACCGCTGGCATACAGTCAATCCGACAGATGATCCTTATAATCCTACAACGAAGTGGGTATCTGGTTTCTATCCGGCGCTTCGCAAAAGTAGCGGCGGAACTACGGAAAGCGGTAACTATTGGGCTTACGGCATTGACGTCTGGAATCCGGATGCTACTTATCTTCGTCTGAAGAGTTTGGAAATAGGATATACTTTATCTAAATCGTTGACCCAAAAAATGGGTGTTGGTAGTGTGCGGTTGTTCGTCAACGGTTCTAACCTGCTTACATTTTGTAACCGTCAATTGAAAAATGCTGATCCTGAACGGGAAGAGGCAGCTTGGTCTGCCAGCTTGGCTTATCCATTGATGAGAGCATACAATTTTGGACTAAACATTAACTTTTAATACAGTAGAATCATGAAAAAGCATATTATAACAGGATTGCTATGTGCAATGATAGGACTGTCCGCTTGCAACGATTTTTTAGAACTAAAACCGCTTGATAAAGTATCGGGGGACCAGTTGACACAGACTCCGGGCGGGTTGAAGGCGCTCCTTGCCAATATATATACCTTGATACCAATGGAAGACTTTTCATATCGTCCGAACGAAGGCTTTAATCTGCATAACTATAATGGTGTTAACGGAACAACTAATATTGCAATGTACACGGATGAAGCTACCCGTAGCGACGGGGATCAGGGTATAGGTCCAGAAGGATTCACCTATTGGCCTTACGGTGATATCCGTCAGGTAAATTTATTTTTAGATAACATTGCGATAGCAAAGAATAGCAATTCCATTACAGTAGATGAAGCGGAACGTCTGACCAGTGAGGCCCATTTTATACGTGCTTATATCTACTTCGGACTAGCAAAACGTTTCGGAGGCGTACCTCTGATAGACCATGCACAGGATGGGGATTATACACCTGGTGACGCATCCAAACTTTTTATACCGCGTAGTACTGAGTTGGACACATGGAAATTTGTTCTGAATGAATGTGATCAGGCTATTGCTCACTTGCCGGAAACGGTTACTAAAGACGATGGTATTTTCCGCGCTTCCAAATGGGCGGCATACGGATTGAAATCAAGAGTCGCACTTTTTGCCGCATCAGTGGCGAAATATTGGAATAATGCACCGTTAACAGGAGATGCTGTTACTCAGAAACTGGTGGGTGGTATGAGTGTATCCGATGCTGATTTTTTCTATCAGGAGTGTATCTCTGCTTCAGAAGCCATTATAACTCTATCCGGTAAATCTCTGTATAAGCCGAATCCTACTTCACCGGAAGAAGCAGTTAATAATTACCGACAATTATTCCTTAACTTCAGTAACGACGAAGTAATTTTCGGTAAAGCATATTTGGATGGTACTATTTATTCGAACCAGGGACATAATTATGACCGGAACTATATTCTTGCTCAGGTGAATACGGGAGGGTCTATTCGTTTCGGGCGTTTTAACCCTACTCTAAATATGGTGGATCTATACGAAAACTATACGGATGACGGAACGGGAATGAGCGCGAAGATTGTAACCCGTACCGATGGCAATGAAGTTATTGTTTCCGGAATAAATACACCAAATGCGCTTAATCTGTCAGTTCCATACAAAAAATATAACGACTTGTACGAACCATTTAAAGATAAGGATGCCCGTTTGCTCGCAAGTATCATTGTCCCAGGTACCAATTATGCCGGTACGAAAATTATTCTGCAAGGAGGTATTGTGAAACAAGACGGTAATTATGCTGTTTATGCGAATGACCAGGCTCAGGGTAAAGATGGAAAGATTTATTTCGGTTATGGAGCGGAAGGAGCTACCCAGTATTCTGGGTTCGCCGCGTTAGGTGGTTCGGAAGATTCTAACTATTCTACTACTGGCTTCTCTATCCGTAAGTATATGCAGGAGGGTACTGTGCCAAGTGCGGATATGGGATCTACTACTTCTTATATTGATATGCGTTTGGCAGAGTTTTATCTGAATTATGCAGAGGCTGTTGTAGAGAGTGGAAAAGGAGATGTGACTATTGCCGCAAGATATATCAATGATTTGCGCCATAGGGCTGCACATACGGATAATATACCTTTGACACTGGATAATGTGCTGAAAGAACGTCGCGTGGAGATGGCATTCGAAGGTCATCGCTATTGGGATTTGGTACGCCGCAGAGAGTTTCATAAACTCTTTAATGCTACAAGCCGTACTGTGCTGGTTCCAATGGTCGATCTCCGGGAAAGTACTCCTAAGTATATTTTTGTAAGGGCATACTTTCACAAGGATGAACAAAACAACGGTCGTACGTTTCAACCGGGAAGTTATTATACTGATATACCAGGAATAGCAACCAACGGTCTGGTACCGAATCCGTAATGTTTAAGACAATAAGTTATTCAGTTAATAAAATTATTCAGTTTATGAAAAAAATATTTATATTCATTTCTTGCTGTCTGTTCACATTCGTTTCTTGTGAAATAGACAATTACGACGGGCCGGATGCTTCTATTCACGGCCAGTTCCTTGATGAAAAAACAGGAGAGCCCGTAGGTACTGATATCGAAAATGGCAACTCTATTATTGTACGGGAACAGGGTTTTACCAATCCGCAAGACCAGTACTGGTATATCATGAATACTGGAGAATATCGTGATAACCTGATCTTTGCCGCGACGTATGATGTAAGGTTTGAAAACTGTAACTTTTACCCTTTCAGGATAGATAATTTTGTAGTGAAAAAAGGGAATAATACATATGATTTTCAGGTAACCCCATATATTCGCATAAGAAATCCGAAAATCATGAAAAACGGTAATACCGTCACAGCCACGTTCTCCCTTGAAGCAGGTAATCCGGAAGTAAAAGTGAAGGAAGTCCAATTGTTCGCATTCTCAGATCAATGGGTGGGAAATAGTGTAAAGTATTCTTTAAGTGGCGGTAGTGATAAGGCTGTAATTTCTCCAAGTGAAATAATTAATTCTTCAAAGGCTTATACTTTGACGATTGACTTGGCGGAAAATGCCAATTCTTTCAAGTATACAGGAAAAAATTACTATTTTCGTATAGGTGCGCTGGGTGAAGTATCCGGTGTTGGGACTGTACGGCATAACTACTCTCCGCTAGAAGTCATAATGTTCTAAGCGCATAGCAGAAGAAGACGTTCTGCCATCATACAGGACGTCTTTTTTTACCATACAATTAATATTTTCCGCAGTAGTGCTGAACAGATATTTAGTTGAAAAATATTTTTTACTAACGAAGCACTGCTTCGATAAGTCAAATTTTTAAGTTTAAAAATAAAATCATGAAGAAACTGAAAATCATTTTTTTAATACTATTAGGAGTAGTATGTACACAGCTTTTCGCGGTACAGCCTAATTCTATATATTCCCAGAAACCCAATGTCCAGAAGCTTTCTATTTTACTCCTGAAAATTATCAGATAAAGGCAGATGGAAAGTCGGATGTGTCCGATGCCCTGCAAAAAGTTATTAATCAGATTAAGAGAGAGAAGAACTTCGGCATTCTTTTTATTCCCGAAGGAACATACAGGATAAGCAAAACAATCTATATCCCGGGAGCTGTCCGCCTGATTGGATATGGAACGAATCGTCCCGAATTTATTCTTGCCGGAAATTCTTTGGGTTTTAAGGACGAAAAAGTAAAATACATGTTCTGGTTTACCGGAGGATTGGTGGAAGAGGGAAAGGTTCCTCACGACGCCAATGCCGGAACTTTCTACAGTGCTTTTTCCAATATAAACCTGCGGATAGAAGATGGAAATCCATCTGCAGTAGGGTTGCGTACACATTATGCCCAGCATAGCTTTATATCACATGTGGATATTCATATAGGAAAGGGTAAGGCAGGCATACACGATGTAGGTAATGAAATGGAGAATGTACGCTTCTTTGGTGGCGATTATGGTATTATGACCCGTAAAGCCTCTCCCGGGTGGCAGATGATGATGGTGGACACCTACTTTGAAGGACAGCGTAAAGCCGCTATTCGCACACAGGAGGCAGGACTAACCATCGTAAGGCTTACTGCAAAGAGTGTTCCTGTTGTTATCGATATTGATGAAAACTACATGGAAAAGCTCTTTATGGAAGACTGTATCTTTGAGAATGTAAAAGATAAGGCTATTATAATCAGCAATGAAAATAATGCAGTAAACCAGATAACCTTACGGAATGTATTCTGTAAAAATGTTCCGGTTCTCGCTCATTATCGCAGAAGCGGGAAGCAGACTTTAGGTCAGGGAAATCTTTATCAGGTAAAAAATTACCGCCATGGGCTGGATATGGATAATATGTCGGCTAATCCTGAAATGAAAACAATAAGTGACATTGTACCTGTTCAGCAGATACCTGGTATAGAAAAGGATATTCCTGCATTGCCTGATGTCTCAAACTGGATAAGTATCAAAGATTTGGGGGCAAAAGGGGACGGCGTAACAGATGATACACAGGTTTTTCTCGATGCAATCGCTAAAAATCAGAATATATATGTTCCGCAGGGCTGGTATATTATATCAGAATCTCTTGTATTAAAAGAGACTACAAATCTGATAGGACTTAATCCGGTGGCTACACAACTGATACTGAAAGAAAGTACACCTGCCTTCAGTGGATTCGGAGCGCCGAAGCCTTTATTGGAGACACCTTCAGGAGGTAAAAATATTGTAAATGGTATAGGGTTAAATACAGGAGGTTATAATTACCGTGCTGTAGGTTGCAAATGGATGGCAGGTGCGGGCTCTTATATGAATGATGTTAAATTCATCGGTGGACATGGTAGTATGTCACGTGGGACGGAAGCGCCATGGTCTTGGCCGAAGAGGGGAATAAGTTCACCGGTTAGCCCTGTAGCCGAACAGGGAAAGGATTATGCCTGGGATAATCAGTATTGGAGTCTTTGGGTTACCAATAGTGGCGGGGGTACATTCAAGGATATATGGACTGCCAATTCATACAGTACCAGTGGACTTTATGTGAATGATACCAACACACCAGGAAGGATATATGCTATGTCGCTGGAGCATCATGTGAGAAATGAAGCACGCTTTAAGAATGTTTCCAACTGGAAAGTCTATGCGTTCCAACTCGAAGAAGAGAGCCGCGAAGGAGAATTCTGCCAGCCGCTCGAACTGGAAAACTGTTCGGATATGGTTTTTTCCAATCTTTATATGTTCCAGGTTATACGTGTCAATACAGTATATCCGTATGCTATACGTACGTGGAACTGTAGAGATGTGGAATTACTCAATGTGCATAATTATGCCCAGACAAAATATACAGCAGGATTGACACTATATGATGTAAATACAGGGATACAGGTGCGACCTTGGGAGTTTAACCGCCTGTATATTACAGGAGAAGAGCAAAAAGAGAAAACCGGTAATAAAGTGGAACAACTTGCCACTGGTTTTGAATTCGCACAGGGAATGAGCAGTGACAGCAAGGGAAATATCTACTTCTGTGAACAACGTCTCCGTCGTGTGTATAAATGGTCTGCCGAAACAGAAACAATTTCTCTGATTGCCGATTTCCCATGGGAGCCACTAGCTACAGCATGTGATTCGAAGGATAACCTGCTGGTAATATTTAAATATAATCCTCAACCTGGTTATCTGGTTGATGGTAAGCAGGAAACTGTTGCTGACCTTCCTGATGCTGGTGGTACGTCTTTCAGTGGTTGGGGCAATTCCGGCTTTGGTACATGGGTATATTCTGTTAACCCCGACAATCCGGAAGAAACAATTAAGCTATTGCCTAAAGTCCCTATGGGGTCAGTAAATAATATACATAAGGCGCTATATCCGTCAAACAGATGGAGAGATTTTCACGATTTCAATACAGTGGTTACATATAAGCCTGAAGAATGTTTTGTCGCACCTGATGGAGTAACCATTATACCTTGTCAGTATGATCTTGCCCGTAGTTGTGGTGTGCTGGAAGCTTTTCCCGGAAAACCATTTTATTCTTCCGATGAATACGACAGGAGAATGGTAAGGATGTCTGTTGACAGTTCTGGTAACCTTTCGGATATGAAATACTTCGTTGAAAACGGAGAATTCGGTTCGGCAACAGATGCAAACGGTAACCTGTATGTAGCGGATGGTCAAATATTGGTTTTCGATAAAGAAGGGAATAAGATAAACCAGATTAATATACCTGAGAGGCCTCTTACAATGGCTTTTGGAGCAAGAGATAAAAAGACCCTTTTTGTAAATTCATATAAGTCTTTATATAAGGTGAATATGTAAAACTTTGGTTATGGCAAAAACTTATTTTGTTCTAGTTTGCAGTAGATAAAGGGCTATTGAATATAACTTTTTGCTGTAGTATTGTCCTGCTGGATTTGTAATAGAACTATGTTGTAAGTTCTGGTTTTAAAGTTTGTAATGAACATCATGCCGGCCATAAATGGCTAATTGTAATATGTATGTAGAGGGGGAAAATTAAAATACAGTTTTCTCCCTTGCTTATAATACCTTTCCCCTTACTGATAGTTCTGTTTCTCCCTTTCAGTATTACATATACAAGGTTATCATTGGCTTCATACTCATAGGATACTCTGTTGCTGTACATGCTGTTTCTTGCTTGTAATGTCATGCAAGTAATTATAGGACATTTGTTTACCTCCTTTCTTTTTTTGTTTTGTAAATACACCCTGCCAACTTTTCTGACAGGGTGAATTTATTAGAAGTTATTACTATCATCATCAAGGCAATGCCTTGCTTTTAACTCCGACAGTTTAAATCAACTTTATTTTAACAAGAATAATTCATTTTCTCTATGAATTTTATGTTTCCATTCATTTTCTTCATTTGTTTCCATTTCATTTAGAATATAATTTTCTCTATTTGCTTTTAACAATAGATACTCACATACTGGGAAGTTTCCTACTTCCCAAATTCTTTTATATCCTATAAGACCAAAATCCTTATATATATTATCTAATGACAAAAAGATATTGTCAAAAAGATCATTAAATACAACCATATTATCCCAAAGAGTTTCCTTATAGTTAGGATTGCCTGTTGATGTTTTTATTATTTTAAACTGAATACTTGAATCTATAGAACTCATTGAAATAGACCATAAATACTCAATAAAGTCATCTTCCCATTTTATACAACTATTATAAGGGAAAAAGCTTTCTTGTTTTTCATTTACAAAATGATAAATATGGAAAAGGCTTGTTAATAGATTTTGAAATCCATCATTTAAAACCCCACTATGAGCAATTTCAATCTGATTAGAATCAGATTTTAAAAATGCTTTTATATACAATTGTGTTACTATCTCAAATCTAATTTTCATATTTTATGGATTTATAATTCTTATTATATCGGCATTCTCAGCTACAGATAGAACCCACCCTCCTAAAACTTGGCCAACTTTAACCGAGCCAACATCTTGCTTCATAATAATACAGCCCTGTCTCTTCGTCCAACTCTTTGGCATTATACAGATACGGCATATTCCATGTATTGCTGCGTTACTCGATAAAGACCTCTCTGAATAGTTGCAGGAATTCTATATTTTCTGTTTTTTTCGTATTGCATTTAGTTTATTACCCCTCGTGGTTTATTATGTGGATAAAATTCTTCAAGAAAAACCAAAGATTTTGATCATATAAAAGGACCAATAAAAATAGTATCGTCCTTTTTCATTATTTCATACTATACAAGCGTGCAACAGCAAGGGTTGCAAACCGAAGGACTAGAAATGTACTTAAAAATCCTAATCCCAAAAAGAATAAGGTTTATTATACTTTTTTGTTATTTCATTTTCATCTCCAATAACCATTAATTTTCCTTCTTCTGAAATATTATAGATATTTTTCTCATAGCACTCAATTACAGTCTTTATCCATGTAAATAGAGAATCATAAATAGGGACTGGCTTAGAAGAAAAAGTAATATTAGGACAATAATAAAATATTGAACCGTATGTCTTAGATTTCACCGATAAATCTATCATAATAGGATCATGTTTCTCCCTTGCGGTATTTACATATACAAGGTTACCATTGGCATCATACTGATAGGTATGGTCTTTCTTAATCTTATCCTGATTTTCTGATCCTTCGGTACGGTAATTCTCGTCTTTCAGGTTGGCTATCTGATGTGGTTTCTGGCTGTTGTACTCATAGGTCAGATCATAACCTGCTTTCAGCATTCCGTCAAATTGGATACCCTGTTGCTGTATATGCTGTTTCTTGCTGGTGATATTATGCAGGTTATCATAAGCCATTTTTTACCTCCTTTCTTTATTTTGTTTTGTAAAATTTGCCCTGCCAATTTCTGACAGGGCGAATTCATGTTATAAACTATTAATCCTTTCATCATCAAGGCGGAGCCTTGCTTTAAATCCCAACGCAGATGGAGCCTACGCTGAACGAGGGTTTCATATTATAATTCTATTTGGAATGAACTAATGTATGAACTATACATATCTACTGATTTTTTTTTATATTGTATAAGATAATAAAAATGTTGTTATTGCTAAATATTTTAGTAATTCTACCTTTCTGAGGTTTACGTAAATATTCTCTTGATATATAGATATATGGTTGGCTACCTGCATTCTTGTAGAAATCTTCATTATCTATATAAAAATCATTCAAAGAACCATCCTCTATTCTTTCTTTTTCTTTCTCCCCACTGTTTATGATAATAATTTCATTATTTGAGTAGTAAAAATACAGAATGTTATTCCTGATAGAGTAAGATACAATACCTTTTGGCAAGTAAATATTGTAATTATTCAGTAATAATATTTCTTTATCTTTTGATAATTGTACAGTTGGATTATAATTCAGTTCATTATAATTAGTATTTGAAGTTAAGATAATGCCCTTATCACCTGTGCCCATATTACCGATTTTTGAATCAACAAACGGACTTTTGCATGAAATAACAAGTAGAAAGAAAAACACACACAATATATTATATTTCATTATATACTTTTTTGAAAGGATGTGTCAAAAGTCTTTTTTAGTTCTTCTTTTATTCGGATTAATTTCAAATATCCAATTCTCAAAGACTAATAAATGACTTTTGACACAAACCTCAATTTCTATTTTGCTTTATTTATTTTTTTCATTGCATCTTTAAGTGATCCCCAAGAAATTGTAGTAATGGAACCTTCGGAATTGTAAAAACCTATGGTTTTTACATCTTTATATTTTACAGAAACTCCACCAACACTTGATACCGAACCCGTACCAAAACTGTTACTATAATCTCTTTCTTGAACATATCCCATAATGAAAGATGGTTCTGGATAGTTATAACCTTGCGAACCCTGAGATTGCATGTCTGAACCAGAGGGGCTCGGTGTTCCTATATTTATAATATTCCCAGAATCATCATAACCAAATGGATGTAGATGCCCGTCTGCATATGCAGTTCCGCCTCGATTTTCCAAGTCCATAGTTGCTGTTACCCAATCTTTACCTACAATCTTACCTGCATCTTTACCTTCAACGATTACGGATGGGCCTACATTACTCCTTTTAAAGCCTTTCTCAATACCTTTCTTATCGCTATCTCCAAATTCATAGATTTTATCAATATTACTCATCTCATCATTGCTAAAAGGTGTAATAACATTACCTTCATCTATGGATCTATTAATTGCATCCATATCTTTTTTCTCTTGAGTTAATACGACTTTTTTTAATCCAGGATTATCATTAGTTTGTTTAACTTTATCACCTTTCAAATTAAAATAATCTGTTAATCCTTTTGGATCAAATCTATTCACTGGATTCAGAGAACAATAATGATAAGGGGTTTTGTTCGGGTGTTTCTCCTGCAACGGGTCGGTAGACAGCCATAGGCTTATTCTCGGGTCATAGTAACGTGCCCCATAGTAGTACAACCCCGTCTCCTCGTCTAACTCTTTGGCATTGAACAGATAAGGGGTATCCCATGTATTATTCCGTTCTTCAATAAACACTTCCCCGAAAGGCACATACTCTATATGCTGAACAATTTCTCCATCTAAATCAGTTATCAAAGAACTACTACCCAAATGGTAGGAATTTAAATCCCATCGGAAGCTAAGCCTTGTGCTTAAATCAAAAATACCGAGACGCTATGTCGAACAAGGAGAACTTTTCATAGATAATAAATCATCCCATTTCATTTTCATTATTAATTTCCTTTTTATGGGTTCAAATGGACTTCTGAGTGGGTTCAATATCTTGTCAATATATAAATACCCATTTTGGACTTCTAAAATCCATAACTTTAGTTCTTTATTACCGCCATCTTTATATAAGATATTAAGGCCATTGCTCCACCAAGTATTGCATGAAAATCCTAAATTATTCTCTTTTATTATTTCTTCTATCGAAGAATAATTTCTTTGTTTAAGTGCTTTATTTAATAAGCCAATATTATCTATGTACAAATATTCAACTTCATTATTGGATGTTTTTGATGATACAAATTTAGAAGTAGTATTCTCTCCATGTAAAAATAAAGTATCTCCTTCTATCTGTATTTCTAATATTATTTTTTCCCAATTTTGGTTTTCACCTTCTATCTTATAATATAATGAATCAGACTCTAAAATATTAAAATAATGAGGCTCAGTTTGTCGAATATAATTTAGTGCTACAATTTTATTTATTTCATATGTCCAATTATTCAAAATAGAAATATAGAAACACTGAAGGGTACTGTCTTCACACTCACAAGGAAGTTTATTATTCATTCTTTCTATATATTCTACATTTATCCAATTTGAACTTTGCGGATATACTGATAATAGAAGAATGGTAAAATTACATAATAGAATTATCCTTTTCATATAAGTATGAGTTACATATTAGTTTGGTACTTATTTTCTTTTTGTAGCGCATTTAAAAGACTGTTATAAGATTTTTAAATGCGCTACAGCATTGTTAACTTGTTATTTTTTAACGGTCTCTTTACTTGATCTAACCTCTGAAACTGTATAAGTGAGATTTCTTTGTGACATAAAACCTTTTATTATTCCTGTTTTGGTATTTAATGTCAAGTTATTAACATCATTTTTCCCCTTATAAGATGCATTATCTAAATAATTAAATTTAATGACACCATTTTCATCTTTGCTTACTGATCTAATAACAATGAAATGACCTGTTGATTGATTGGCATTTCTTTTTTCAAGAGCAAAATATCCTCTCGAATCAGCTTGTTCAACACCAACTATTACGGGTTTTCCATCGTACAGATCAGTTTGTATTTTTATAGCTCCTCCGATGGGGTCAGTTTTTAGATTAGGGTTATACCCTTTATCTGTTTTTGTATCAATAGCAGAAGTTCGTCCAAGAGGTGTATATCCTGCATTTAGGAGTTGTTTTTTTGCAGCTGTATAACAGTTATCAATATACGGAACTAATGGAGCATCATTTGTTACATCTGAAACATCATTGAAGTAATCAGCAAAAGCAATACTATTATCCATTAAAGCTTGTATCGACTCTTCAGACGCAGATTTAATATAATTTAAAGCATCATCTCTCGTTAATGAAGTTGAATTAAGGACTCTTACATCATTATTCTCACCAACTTTTCCTAGTTTATTGCCTTCAGTATCATAATATACTTCTTTCCCGTCCGGATCAACAAATTTTACTGGATTTTGTATACAGTAAGCATAAGTACTTACACTTGGAAACTTCTCCTGTGCGGGATCTGTTGATAACCAAAGGCTTATTTTCGGATCATAATACCTCGCTCCATAATAATACAACCCTGTTTCTTCATCCAGTTCCTTTGCATTAAAAAGGTACGGCGTATTCCACGTATTGTTGCGTTCCTCGATAAAGACTTCTCCGAAAGGCACATACTCTATATGCTGAACAATTTCTCCATCTAAATCAGTTATCAAAGAACTACTACCTAAATGGTCGGAATGGTAATAATACTGGTACAACTCAGGATTATCATTCTTGCTTGGATCGAAAGATTTCAGTTTCGGGCTATCACCACAGCAGAATCCGCCACCGTTCACATAATCGTCATTATCCGTCCCGTAATACGGTACTTCAAAGTTAGCATAATTATCCTTAATGGCTTGTTGTGATTCTTTGTATTTGTTCTTATAGTCTACCGTAATATTGCTTATACCTGATCCTGCGTATTCTATTCTGCGTGGATCTTGCCCGTAGCTATCCAGGTCGCCCAGTTTAGATACGATTCTTTGTGAGCCAATATAAATATGCTTGGTGTACTGCCCGCCTTTGCTGATAACCAGATACGGATTGATATATGCCGTAAAGTTAGCCGTTTCGGTTCTGGCTCCGCTGAATACATCATTCACATATATACCTTCGTCATCGCCGCTTGTCTTAACCACACGTTCTCCCGATGCATCATACCAATAACCTGAGATAAAGCCGTTGTCATTAATTGCCTGTAAACGGTTTTCTTCGTCCCAACGTAGTTTGCGTTCATTGGCTTTTTCTTCCGCCTGTCCGTCCTGTTTCTCCCTTGCGGTATTTACATATACAAGGTTACCATTGGCATCATACTGATATGTATGGTCTTTCTTAATCTTATCCTGATTTTCAGATCCTTCAGTACGGTAATTCTCGTCTTTCAGGTTGGCTATCTGATGCGGTTTCTGGCTGTTGTACTCATAGGTCAGATCATAACCTGCTTTCAGCATTCCGTCAAACTGGATGCCCTGTTGCTGTACATGCTGTTTCTTGCTGGTGATATTATGCAGGTTATCATAACTCATAGCAAGGGTATAAGATGCCAATTTGTTATCTGCTCCGCTATAAGTTCCTGTTGCGCTTTGCAGACGGTACAGTCCGTCGTAGTTGTAGGTATGGCTCATTTGCCCGCCCATACCCGTTACAGGCGCAGGTGCGGTATTGATGACGCTCAACACATTATCTACCTTATCATACGAATAAGCATTGTTCATAATCTGCTTACGGGTTTCTTTTCCTGAAATTACCATCAGGTTGGAAAGCCTTCTGCGTTGAGGATCATAGCTGTAATTTGTCTCGGCTCCGTTACAGTATTTCATGTAGATGCGTTGCTCGAACTTGTCATAGCCCAGTTTATTCACGTAAATATATGAGTAAGCTTTTTCACCTTTCACACTTTCCAGTAATCCTCCCGTATTGTATGCATAGCTGATTTTCTCCCCGTCGGGATAAACCATTTGTTCCAGACGGTTCCAGCTATCATAACTCCACTGAGTGATATAGGTAGCGATTGCCTGGTTCGGAATAATTACAGTACGGCGAACTTGTTCTATATTCCCTAAACGGTCATAGTAAAACTCCTGTGCCCCTGTCGCATCTTCCTGCAACATAAGGCGTCCGACACGGTTCTCTTTGGCATTCTTATTTCCATAGTGATACTTCACATTATTTTGCGGATTATCGGGATAATTGATTGCCGTAAGACGTGAGTAATCATAGTCGTAAGTAATTTCCTTATTTTCCGATGCCAAATTGGCGGTTTGCTTGCTTAACAGGTTACTTACATTATCGTATTTGAACGATGTGGTTCCCGAAGCCGGGTGTGTTACATGTATTCGTCTGCCTGCCATATCGTAAGCCGATACAGTTTCATTGTTGCCATTATCGATAGCTTTTAATAACTGGTTAATCGGGTCGAATTCAAAACGGGTGGTTATAGTTCCGTCAGGGCCTGAGTATTGCTCGGTCTTGACAGTCAATCCCGAACCGTTAGTAAAGGTCGATTGTTTTCCTCCCATGGCATCGGTAACGGTAGTGACTAATGTTCGGCTGCTGTTATCCTTAGCATAAGCCATCAGCGATTCGCTGTTATCGGGAAGGATGGTCCTGACAGCCCTGTCCATAATGTCGTAATGGGTCTTGGTCGGAGTTTCCGTATCAAATGCAGGGTTGAAAACAGTCTTACTTCCCATTGTTTCAGTAACCGGATAGAAAGCTTCGCGCACACGCCCGAACGGGTCGAACTTGGCACGTCCGCTGACGATCATTACTTTCTGATCCTGTGGAATGGTTCCGTTTGTTGTGGTTGTTACCACGCCGTCTTTCTTTACCTGCAGGGCTCGTCCGAATCCATCTGCGAAGGTTACAGTCTCCAGGTCATCATTCGGATGTTGGGGATCGTAATGTTTGGTGACGGCATAAGCCGGAGATTTAATACCTCCCGCGTTTTTTTCGACCTGCGGATGGTATTCGAACTTGATGGTATACGGTGCGCCTTCCGCTTGTTCATTCGGGGCGGTTACGGTTTCGATACGTCCCAGATAGTCGATAGCCGACTCCATGGTATAACCGTTCATATCACGGGTTACCAAAGGAATGCCATAGCGGTAATCATAGTTTTCCATCTCACTCCTGTAGCCGAAAGCATCTTCGACACGCTCAACATACATATTGTAATCACGGTCATACAGGTATTTGTAGAACATACGCTGTCCTTTTGAGTTGGCAGGGAGTGTTTTCTGTTTGATATTGCCGTATTTATCGTATGTAATGTCTATTTCGGCTTTGTTGCCTCCTTCATCGAGGGTCTGGGTCACTTTGGTCAGGTGATTGGCATAGGCAAGATCATAGGCTGCTTCCGTCTGACGGTAGAGTTTGCCGTCCGATCCTTTTACCTGCACTTTTACAGGAAGCCCCAATATATGCTTGGCTGTATTATTGGTATATTCAACCGATGTCTGGTAGTTGAATGCCCCGGTGCCTGAGTTGCCCAACGTACCCTTGTCGCTGTATTTATAGTTTTTCAGGTCACCATAGTTACCGTTCAGGTAATATTCGTAATAACTTTCGTTGGCTGTCATGCCGTCTGCCTGTCCTTCGTATACGACCGATTTGGTGTATTTCAAAGGTGTAAAGGTTATGGCACGGTCTGAACAGATACTATTATCTGCTGCAAAGTTATATGTATCAGCAGAAGCGGATACCTTATAACTGTGGTATTCGTTCACACTTTCCGAAAATTTATTACCTGCTGCATCTTCCACTGCCGAACGGACTTGATTTCCGGCAGTGTACACTGAGTTTACATCGTATTCCTGTATGGCCTTACGGTAAACCTTATCGGTTTCATACGCTTCGGTATCAATATTCTTTGTGATTACCTTACCGAAGCCTAAAAACTCGCGTTCGTGGCGTTCCTGTTTACCGTCTTCATAGTCGAAGACAGTCTTCATATTGGCTCCGTCGTCTAAAATACCGTCGTTTACTTCCACCGATTTCATGACCCATTTACCTCCGGGATGATCATAAGTAGCATGGGTACGGGCATAATCGAGGGTAAAGCTACCGCCAAGCGGATTATTGACTGTTTTTAGCTTGTTGGTACGGGCTATAGTGGAACGATAAACGGTCATTTTACCATCTTCATCGGAAGACACGATTTCAGGATAACCGTCGCCATCTATGTCACGGATATCATATAAAGAGCGGCTCATGCTCTGGGCAATACTTCCTCCAGGATTGGTAACTATCTTAATTGGAGTGAGAGGAATTATAATTCCAAAAGTCACAGCCGCATTGGCAGATTCTGACGTCGAAGCGGTTTTATTTATCCGTTCCATCCCCGTCCATGAAAACTCAGGGGAGAATCCGTTTCCTGTATTAAGCGAAACGTAGACATTCCCACCATCTTCCCTCACTTTATCAGGCAGGCCGTCCGAATTTACATCTAAAAGCATATAGTTGACACTACTGGTGGTAGTTGTTATACCGAATCCTCCGGAAAAACTGGATTGCTTGATATCATACCCCAAACCACCACCTGCGCTGATAGTCGTACTTTTACCTTCCTGTATTTTATCAAGGTTCCAGTCTACGGGATCCGTAAATCCATAACCAAGATTAATTTGCACGGTTTTATTCTCATTAATTTTGTCAGGTAAACCGTCACCATTCACATCGACAAGAGTATAACTGGTCTCATCGTTATTTAGCGAGCCATCCAGTGAGCCGGATGCCTTCAATTTGTTCGTTCCGTTTTCAACTGAAGTCTTTGCAGCATTACTGTATGCTGTTATTTTACTCCACAGGCTTCCTGAACTGGTTCCAGATGATTTTTTTTCCGTGCTTGTGCCTGCTGGAATAGTACCCGATGATGTATTTGAATTTGACAGTATTATACCGCCTCCGCCAGCACCACCCGACTTGCTGCCGTTTTTACTGTAATGCGTATAGTTACCGTTTAGAATTTCTCCATCAAAGCCTCCTTTTACATTGGTATATTGAACCTGATTTTCTGTAATTATATCAGGAAAACCGTCACCATTCATATCGGTAAAAGATCGCTTGTTATTCTCCCAACCGGAAGCAGTACTTATATTTCCGGAAACAGGCCCGATGCCGCCTCCCAGAAAGTAACCTGTACTGCTACTCTTGCTTTCAAGTACCGGTGCACTTGCTCCGGAACCTTCAATACAATTACCCGTTTTAACGTTTACATTACTGAAATCAGCCAGTGGATTGGTTAGAAGCACATCTTGTTCCCCAAGGCGTGAACTGGACATAAGAGAACCGTTTATGTAATTATCAGGTGTTTGCCCCATCCAGTACTTTTTGCCGTCACTATCAGGTGACATCGGCATAAACACCATTTTCAGGGGATCTGCCGCCTCTTCAGTCTGAGGCAAAACTAACAGGGATTCTTCGATAGGGTTACCATAACGGCCATCTGCTGCATTATAAACAAATTGTCCCCAACCACGGTACATAATACCATAACCATCATTGCCTCTTACGGTAAATGTATTTGCAGTTACTGTTGAGGTCACGGCATTAGCTGTTATTACTGCTTGCGGAATTCCCAGTTGAGCGAATAACCCGGCATCGGCAATATAATATTCAACCCAGATTGTCCCTGCGGAAGCAGCCAGTGAGCTAATACCGGAAGCCGGAGCTACAATTCCATTGGTTATGGTTACCTGCTGTTTTGCCAATAAACCTGTTACATTTTTCACGGCCATTAGTAATGTTCCGTTTATAGATGAATTCGGTAATGAAGTAAGAGCAGAAAATTGAGGTTTAATACTTAATGTTCCATTGGCAGCCAAAATGTAAGGTTGCCCCTCCGATAACATAGTCGAGTAAGCCGGATATGTAACGGTTCCTGTTGTATTGACAGTTGATCCGTCGATTGAATAAGCTATTACCGGAGACCACTTGATATATTCGATACCAACATTAGTCTCTGAAACGATCAAAAATTGCAGATTTTCCCCGGCGATTGAATTGGCTACGTTAAAAGTGAGATTTCCGTTGTATGTCTCATCCCAGTTGAAAGTCCTTTCATAGACGGTAACTTGCTGATAAGCTGGATTCGCAATAGCATTTCCCTGCCCGTCATCGATGGTTTCATCTGTAGAAAGGACCGCTTTTAAGGTAATATTATCGGATGTCACCGGTTTTATGAATGTGCCGGAGATTGTCGCAGAAGACGCCGATGGGATATAATTCGGAGATTCAATACTTATATAATCCGTTTCAGATAATTTAAAAATGGTTGTGCCCTGTCCATTCGGGTTCGTTTGATTGGTACGGTCCGTATAGCTAATAACAGGAGACCATTTTACCTGATCGAATGCTCCGTTGGCTATTTCATTTGCTCCGGACTGTACACGGAAATACACTTTTTGCCCTTTGGTAACGGAAATATTATTTACATTGGCAGGATAAGACATAAAATCCCCTTTGGCTATAGATTTATTCCATCTCTCTGTACTGCCGGATTGAATAGCTACCCGCACACCGTCCGCTTTTTCATATTCTTTTTCATCATATCCTGCCTGCGGAGCCTGTAACTGAACATTACCTTCCACCTTAATTGTTCCTGCAAACGGTGCTTCCCAGACACGAACTACATCCTGTAATGGAGAGTTTGCTATTATTTCAGCCTGTTCAACAGGATCGACTTCCGTATCACTGAGGTCTATTACACCTCCTCCTGATATAGGGCTGGGTGTATCTCCGCTACTTAAAGTAAAAGTTGGCACGGCTTTGTTATTGTTATCAATAACAATATGATTGAAATACACTTTACCGTCTATAACTATGTCCAAAAGACCGTCGTTATTTAAGTCAGAAAAATATATATCGGTTTTACTGGTTGTTTTGCCAACGTCCGATCCGGTGGATACATAAGGTACATATGCTTTAGGGCCTAAAGTGTTTGTAGTGGCTTTCGTCCTTGAAAAGTTCGATATACCAGCAATCTTTATTTCATCCCCATATTTAAATTCAGTATCTGAAATTTGCGAAATATTAGGGCGGTAGTATATGGATTTGTCTTTTTTGTATACTTTATCAGGCAAGCCATCCCCATTGATATCTACCAGCGTTACCAATCCCTGTGTTGTTGAATTTGTACGGCTATAGCTGGCACCGGCGGACAACTCCTTGCTGATAGGGCTTCCAATTCCGACACCGACATACGCAGATATAGTAGTGGAAGTTGTTTTACTTCCGCCTAACGCTGTTGCCTTATCACTGAATCCGGGTGCACCAAGAATAGCTACCGGATTGACAAATCCCGCATCTATACCGTCATTATTCAAATTCCAGATTTCAGCATCCGTCTTAAATGGTTTATACCCATTTTTCGAATCCACATCATCGTAATAATCCATCGTATGCGAAGCAAATGCAGTTCCGTAAGCATCAAGATGCGTTACCTTATCAAGAATATTGGTATTGAAAGCTCTCTGCTTGTAAGTGAAAGTATAACTTCTTAGTGTTTGTCCTTCAAAGGCAATTTCCACTTTATTGAGTAATCTATTATTCGATGTCAGGAATCCATAACGCGCCGAATTACTTTTTTTATCTTTCTGGGTTGTACTGGTCAGGCTTACTACCGTATGCGGGTCTTCACCTTTATTACCGGCCCGCACCTCTTTCAAGTAGATGGCTTTGGCGGTTAAGCCCCCTCTTACCGGTTCGTCTACCGCCTCATAGATGTATTCGATATAATCTCCGTGTAATTCTTCAACACGCGATAATTTCCATTCTACAATAACTTCTTTGTTTGTGCTTAAAGTTTTTGCAGTACCTTTCAGTACAGCTCCATATGTATACTTAGTCCCCGATTTATCGGTTACTTCCCATGTATAATTACTTGGAGAACTTCCTTTACGTATTATTTTCGAGAACGTACCTTCATTTCTTGGATAAAACTGACGGTCTGTTTTACGATTGATCTTATCGCCTCGGTGGGCCACAGAACTTTCTCCCGAATCATCCATCGTCATCAGCATACTGCCATTAAACGAGTAGGTTTCGGTTTCATTTACTTCGTCATAACGGGGCACTCCCCAACGCGTATCTATTGAAATTGAAGGGGTGCTTAAATCCCATCCTTCACCCAGCCATCCGGCTCCCCCATCGGAGTTGTATTGAATACCTAATGATGGAGACATACCGTTACGAGCGGGAGGCATTTCAAAGTTGTAGCTTAATCCTGCCGATCCCCTGTTATTGGCCGCAGGAGGTGCAATCACCTGTACTTTTGCCGTAGGGTCTGCCGCTTTGATATCATTCATCATAGTCGGTGCAAAACCCTGCGTTTCGGGTGATTCAGGTGTCTGGATCACTCCGTTTATCATATCGGTGAAGTGAGTCGTTGTCGATACGATCAGTTGGTTTTTCTTATCGATGGTATCACGTTTAAGCGCCACCCAGTGTTTTGAACCGAGGTCGAAGTAATAGGTTTTAATATCGTCTTCGGTAAACCCATTCGGTATCCTGGTTCGGTCATATTTGATCGTCACTTTAGCTCCTTCAGCAAAATGTTCTCCATGAGGAAGAAATCGATACCCTTTGTGTGTTGCCGTAACATTACTCATCCCCATATCCAGGGCAGCAATATCGATGTGACGCAACGTAGAGACTGTGATATTCTTTGAATCTGTCAGTAGGGCTGAAGAGTCTACCTTCAATAGCGCCGTTTCAAATTGAATATTATCAGCTATGCCTTTTTTGAATGTTTTGGATATTTGTTTTACATTCTGTCCTAAGGCATATTCAATATCCATATTGGTTCCTGATGTAATTATAATCTGTTTTGTCAGTTCTCTGCCATCAGCGTAAACCGCTTTGACATCTATCTTACGGCTATTATTCAACGGTACGATTGATTCAAAAGCCCCTTCTACTGTAGTAACGGGTTTGTTGTCTACATAATACTTGGTTTGTCCGGCATTCTTATCCTGAACATATCCGCTTATATAGGCTTTGTTGTCAAAGTTTGTTCCCGAACTGATGACAATCAGAGGGGAAGTATTAGCCCCTTTTTCCACTTCTATGGAAAGGTTGCTTACTTTGTAACCGTATTCTGCATTTTCCGGCAAACTGAACTGAATCCGGTTTTCTCCTTTTTTCAGCCAGTTAACATTCAGTTGTTCCCGTTGTAGAGAGGTTTTGTCTGAAAATTTAACCAGATAACCACCGGTGGCAAGGCGGTCATTGACACTACGCGGAATATTGGTAAAATCAGAGACCCCTTCCAGTTGATAACTTAGCCAGACGATATCTTTATCTGATAGCTCGCTGTTTATATCGACAGTGAAAATATTATCGGAAGGGTTGTCTAGGTGCTTGCCTGCATAAGACCCTATTATACCTTCCTGTAGAGAAGATACGAACTGTATTTGAGTTGTTTTTGCCGTATGTTGTAAATCTTTTGTTTCAGGATTTACTTCCGTTTCAATGGATGCCTCTTTTTTATCTGTTTTTGGCGCAGTCGGACTTTGTCCTCCTGTAACCTCTGAAAAGACAGGAACATCCTTTTGGAGGCTCCTGCCGGAGAAGACCACTGCCCCCAGTATCCCTGCACTGATTGCCAGTGCACAGAATAATGCATATCGTTTTTTCTTATGTATCATAATGTCAGTTTTACTTATTATTGGATTAGCAGTTTCTTGGTATATTCACCATTGGTTGTGATAGCCTTGATGATATATACTCCTATAGCCGGTACATCCAGATCCGCTACCTGTATTCTCTGGGGTGTAGTAAGGTTCTTCTTTTGGATAAGATTTCCATTCAAATTGAAGACAGTAAATGAAACTACATCCGGTTCTTCAAATTCAATTTCAGCTTTGACCGTCATAGAGCCTTGTATATAGGATAACTTGAGCTTGTCTTCTGTTTTTTCTTGTAGTGTTTCCGGCTGTAGTTGTACAGAATTGGTACCACACGGGTCATTCAGGGTCAGTGTATAGGTCAGCGAAGCCCCGTCGGAGTGGGATATTTTCATATTATCCATCCTTGTCCAGTTATAATCCGCCAGGTTGAAGAAGCCAGTGGCATTGACATTAAGTATTTCGGCAGGGCCGAAACCTGTGTCGATCAGCCCGTAGAATTTCAACAGGTAATCCAGCAAAGAAATACTACCTGTAGCGATTTGTGTACCGTTCTTCTTATATTTTAATCCGCTCATGGTTTTCTCAATTCGGATTACATCTCCTATTGCCAGGGTGGTGACCGGAGAAGTGGCTGCTTTCCCGTTAGTTACGACATAGAGTTTGTCCGCCTGCTTTTTCAGACCGTAATGGATAATATTCTTCGTATTATTTACATCTTCTATAAAAGTGGTATATCCGATCATATAAGTATCGGTGATGTTGGAGATCGTCCACTCGAGTGCTCCTTCAAAAACAGGTAAGCAGTTGGTCGTTTTGGCCCGTGTTGGTTTTATTGCCGGATCGATATTCTCTAAATTAAAGCCTCCGGCTTCCGATATTTTCAATTCGTAATTTCCTCCCTTAAGCCCGGTCAGATGGATAGTATAGCTGTTTTCCCGGCCTGATTTTACAACTTGCCCTGTTGCCAGATCGGTCAGGGTATAGATGAAAGCGCGGATTCCCTGTTTAATCTGAACGGTGATTTCTCCATTGGACTGGTTACAGGCCGGATCGGTAATTACAATTTCTCCTGCCAGGCCGGATTCGCGATAGGCGAAAGTAAACACATCACCTGTGTTTAGGAACACATTGTTGAAGATCGCCTTTTGACGTGAGATGTCAATATCATCCACCTCAATCATATCTACCGTATTCAAATCAAAATTACCCGTTCCGGTATGGTCTATCAACAGGAAACTGCGCCCTTTGTCATTATCCTTGAATTCAGAAGCACGGTTCGAAGAATAAGACAACTCGATACGATTTCCTGTATCGACAAAACCTCCGTGACGGATATCGACCTGCGAGTCAAAAGTGCCGTTGGTAAGGCAGACGGCCCCGTAGAACTGTTTGTTTATATCTTGTGGGGTAATAGTTATTTCACTAGCCGGGATTCGTTGCCCGTCAATCCTTAGACAGATGCTGCTGTCGTCTTTCTCCAGTTCCAGTGTAGAGTAAAAGATAAGGGTATAGATGGATGTCTCGCTGACTACTCCCGATACAATAGGATAGACTTTACTACCGCTTATATAATAGCCGTAATCGTGGCTGCCAGGAGAGAGAAGGGTTTGATTATTCCCTAACTTGATATACAGGTTTCCGGAGAGGGATATACCGGAAACGCCTAAATAACCTTTTGTATCAACCAATGGCTTTTGTGTAAAGGCTGTTCCCTGAGAATTGCCTGAAGAGGGTTTCCGTAAAGTGGTTACAAAACCTTTGACAGTAGAACTCAGGTCCGTTACCTGCCATTCAAGTTGCTTGTCGGCCTGATTAGTGGCTGTTATATTTGTCCTGACAAGCCATTTGCGACTCATGATTTTCATACCCAGGACCCCTTCTATTTCTTTTAATTTGACTGAAGCGTTATTATCTCCCCAGAATATATACTCCCCATCTTTGGTTTTATTGGCAAACTGCCTGCCCACAACCAGCAAACGGGAGGCTGAACTCCGGTAATTGGGATTACCCAGGTGATAATAGTCGTTCAGGTCGCTATAATTAGGGAGTTCCTCAAAACTGGTGCCCGATTCCCTTTGATAGAGTCCGCTTGCATTATCACGGTAAATAGCCGTAATGCGGTTATTATAAGTAGGTTCAGCATCGTAATCCCAGAGTAGCTGTCCGTTGCTGCCTATAAATGATACCGGAAGCGACAATCCGTATTTTATAGCCAGGTAACTGTCTACCTGCCTTCTTTCCAGAGGAGCCAGCAAACGGTTATAAGCGATCAGCTCGGGTATATATCCGGTAAAGGCACGGTTCTCGCTGCTGCTCAATGAGAATCGGGAATTATTGTTGACATTATTTGAACTGTAGATTGAGCCAAATGTTAATACGGCCTTATCCCTTTCACCCCATAAACCTGTTGAAGGCGGTACACTGCGGTAATATGCGGCAATACGTAAGGATTTCTCGTGGAAAACATTCAGGCTGCCTTCAGGATCGTTAGATGAATACATCAGGTCCATACCCTGGCTTTCCCCAAAATCGAACTTACTTTTTCCACTTTCGATACTGGGGATAATTTTGTTGGTAGTTACAAAAACACCTTGTCCCGGCCGGCCGTTGAGCCCGTAAAGCAACATCTCCTTATCAAAGTTTGCATTGGGTGCGAAGACACCGATAATTGTTGCCTGAGACAGGTTGGTGCGTTTAAGTTGTACTTCCCGGCTTTTTGCATCAAGGAGTTTGTTCAGGCTCAAAGCAGGATTACCATTGTAGTGGCGCACGGAAGAATTAGTAAATTCGTCTCCGTAGGACGCACCCCGGGAATCATAAACGTTCAGGTGCAGGGAATCACCGCTGAAATCCTGCCAGCGGTAATTACCATTCAGGTCTGTTCCTGCCGGCTTGGTACGAAACCAAAGCTCAGGGCTGCCGACTCCTCCGGGGGACTGCGCAAGCAGGCTTCCGGAGCATATCGCCAAAATTAATAATAGGGTAATTTGTTTCCTCATAAGGTAACAGATATTTGAATTGAAAAAAAAGATAATTAATATGGTTGTTTATATTATTAACCGGTGTCATATTCCTATCTATAAGTCTATAAATTATTCTGTGCTGGTTGGGAAAAATATAAGTTGAGTAATTTTGTCTGTAATATGTTAATGAATCATTTTTTATTAATGCATAGAAAATTTATAATTATTTATATTCCATAATATTTATACATATATATATTTTTAATCATTATTATTTTTAATATTATAAATTACAATATATTAATATATATAGTTAGTATAATTTTAAATTCAATTTAATACATTCTTTATCATTTATTTATATAAACTTATTGTTATATATTATATGCATTCATTTAAAGTAAATTTATAAATTAAAATACTATACATATATTCAAATGTAAATGTATGTATTAATATTATAATTATATGCAAATAAATACTAAAATTTATCTGATAATTTTTTATTGGTAGATTCGGCTTTTTAATAGACATCATAAAGCATAAGCCAAAAGACTTATGACTATCAGTTATTTACAAATAAACATCTCTTCTTCAGATTACTAAAAGAAACATTCACATATAGCTGATATTCATTTAAATAAATCCTTATTGGATATAAACTCTAATGAAAAATTCCAGAATATTGTAGCCTATGTCAGATTTTCCGTCTCTTTTGTTTTTTCCTTCGTTTAAGTTTTTTCCTAAAGACTTCCTCTTCGGGATCATAGCCGGAATTATCCAGATAGAATGTTCCAAAAATTTCATCTACCGAAACCGGGATTCTTTGAGTTGTAGAGAATTGGGATTCTTCACCGTTGGCAGGTTGCTCAGTTTCCTTAGAATTGAGGGCATACAGACCGAACAACTTATCGAAAGCGTTGGCCGAAAATCCTTTTCCCAGTCTGGAACCATTAAACACCATCCGGTGTGTATGATCTATAAATGTTACGCCGTAAATACGTCCTTCCTCATTCTTCCGGAAAAGGACGTCAATATTGTTGTTTTTTAAAATAGATTTAAATTTGGTATCATTTCCAGCATGCTTCATTGCATCTGTGATGATTTTTTTAGAAATTCCATTTACATACAGTTTTTTGTCTTTAACCAGTTCTGAGGTCCTCTTTATCTTTTTCATTAATGCTTCATAACCGGCTATTTTACCAATGGCTGATGATTTAATAGGATTTCCGACAGGAGTTCCGTCTTCTGTGGCAGCACAATATATGAGCCCATTATAATAATTACCGCTCTCCTCTCCTCTTACATGTTTTACATGTATATTGAAAAAAGACAATAAAGCGTTGAACTCTCCAAAGGATTGATAGTGGTAATCCTCGATCAGGCTTTTTACGTTATTACTTATCTGCCTTTTAATGTCACCCCTTATATAATCAACTTTTTTAAGATATAATGTGTTGTCTTCACTCTTTTCATTAGATAATTGCTTTAACTTGTACTTTATTTCCAAGTCCCGGCAAATCTTCATCGAACGTATCTTTTCCATACGGTCGTTTAGCTTCACTCCATCTTCATTGATTCTCAGTGAAACAATATGAATGTGCTTTCGGTCAATATCTGTATGGAGGTAAACAATATAGGGTTGATCGCCATAACCCAACTGCCTCATATAATCGTCCGATATTCTGGCTAATTTATATTCATCCAACACATCTTCCAGGCTCGGATTTAGAGATACATGCATCACCGGCTTCTTTGTACGTTTGTTTGCCTGAAGGTAAGGTTCGAATGATTGTAAAGTTTTATTGAACAGGGCCTCCTGGCTTTCGTCTCTGGGGACTATCATTTTATGGGTATGAATCACCTTGGCTTCACCTGCATCCACCTTATTTTGGTTGTAAGAAACGGCTCCATAAATAGAAGATCCGGAAGTTATTTTTGCTATCATTGAATCGTAGTTTTTCCAGTTGAAGAGTATCGAAAAGAATAATTTCATTCTTTTTTAGCCAAATATTTTTTTTCAAATTCATCTGTTAAAGCGAACAGTTGTTTTGTTATAGAAATCAGTTCGATAGTAGTTTTCTCCAGTCTGTAGAGCATTGCCAAGCCCCTTTTCTCACCAAAATTCGATTTAATGGCTTTCACTAACTGGTTATAATTATTGCCGACAGCCTGGTATTGGGTATAAAAAGTGGTCAATCTCATGTAATAATCCATCGTGGATTTATCAACTTTCACAACTTTCATTTCACGGTTCAACATGACAGAAATGATAAACAATGACAGATTTTTTTGTTCAGATTCCCTGAACATCCGCATCAGTCTCTCATAATCGGAGGAGTTCATCCTGAAATTAACCTTATGTATTGCCGGGTCTTTGGCTGTTTTCCGTCCCATAACTGATTATATTTAGTTTATCAAACACTTCACAAAACAATGTTATGATTTCCGACTTTGGAGGAAATCATCCCCCATCCAGCAGGTGGGGGCAAGTTCTGTTTTTGTATGGCAAATTATATTTGTCGTACAAAAACACAACTTGCTAATTGCACGGGCAATTGAATCTACTTTACAGTAGATTGGGCTACTTCGTAGATTTAGCGTTATTTCCTTAAGTGAGGAATGTTGATTTTTCATATAGCATTTTATTATTTTACCAATAGTAAGATTTCTAAGTATATTAATGTTTCCTTTTATACTGGCACAGCACAAAGTTACTATCATATAACACTAAATACAAGACTGTTACATACGACAAATCATGACAGAATGCGACAAATTACGACACAAAGATCAAAGTGGATTAATATTCATTCATTTTGCAGATAATTAGATTAGGGAATGATTGGATGATCAACTAAACCCGTAGTTGGATTATTGGGTAATTTGGTAATCAGGTTATTGGATTTTACGGTAAAAGGATAATTAAATCATTTAGTTATAAAATTACAAGGTCATTAGATTATTCAACCATTATGTAATTATGTAATTCTCTAATTAATCAATCAGATTATTAGATAATCTAATTAAAGAATAATCTGATAATTAGAAAACCTATTCATCAGACAATCTGTAAATTGATTAACCAGATTATTAAATAAATAAAGAATCTGATTACCGATTATTCTAATGATTAGGTAATTAAATAAATTGGTTACAAAATTATTATACCATTAGTTTACAGTAATTTAATATATTAATTTAAACTTTTCACCAATGAATAAAGAAACATTGTACATTGCTATCAGCAATCAAAAAGGAGGGGTCGGGAAATCAGCTTTGACAACAATTATGGCCAGCTACCTGCATTACAATAATATGAAGAATGTGGCAATCATAGATTGTGACTACCCGCAACATTCAATTTTCCGTATGAGGAATAGTGATATTGAAACGATAAACAGCAATCCTGAGCTGCAGGTGGCATTGGAAAGGCAATTAGAGGTAACTAACCGGAAAGCCTATAAAATAATTAATGCGATTCCGGACAAGGCTTTGACATATGCACAGGAGATTATTGACTCCAGCGCTGAAAATATAGATCTGATCCTGTTTGATTTACCGGGAACGGTTGACAGCAGCGGGATTCTGAATGTTATATTTAATATGGATTACATATTTGTGCCTATTATTGCAGATAAGAGGGTTTTGCAGAGTAGTCTTACCTTTATAATGTCTGTTACAGAATATAAGAGAGCCTCTACCCTACCCCTGAGGTTAAAAGACATTATAATGTTTTGGAATAAAGTTGACAAAAGAGAAAGCACCGAGTTATATGATTTCTTTAATAAACTCATGCTCGCAGAAAATTACAGATTGCTAAAGACACAGCTTCCGGATACGAAGAAATACAATAAAGAGCTTGCCTTAGACAGGAATATCGTATTCAGGTCCACCTTTTTTCCTCCTGACAAGAAATTATTAAAATACAGTAATCTGGAAGAGTTCGTTTCTGAAATAAGTAAAATCATAAATTTATAATTATGGGAAAGAGAGAAGTCGTCAATGTTGACGAAGATATTATAAAGAAAATGATTGCAGGGGATATACCGACCCATTCGTTCGATCAGTTAAGCCAGCAGGATTCCAGCCTAAAAAAAGAGACTGTAAAAGAAACTGATGCTGACATGAAAGAAGAAAATATCCCAAAAGTCAATCGCAGAAAAAAGACAAAAAATGACTATCAGAATGTATTTCTTGTCCGGCAACCGAATATGAGCCATAGACAAACCTCCATCATACTGGGAGAAGATGTTTATACCTCAATTCAGAAAATACTAAAGGTCACTGATGGCATCAGTCTCGCCAATTTTGTTAACAATGTATTAAGGCAGCATTTTATTGAATATAAAGATGAAATCATGGAATTAAGACGCAATTTTATGTCTGACCTGTTTGAAAATGAATAATATGAAAACATTTAGTTTGTATATTGTATTTGTAATATATACTATAATCCATGTTTTGTGCAGATGGATATTACTTATCATAAAGTATATTTTCAGATTTTTCTTGTATATAAGCCTGTATATGGTAAAAATCCGGCAAAAAGTATTTATTAATCAATCGGCCGGAGTCAACATGATTAACAAAGAAAATGTGAAAATTACCTCAAGAGTGGAACCGAATGAAATACCTGTAAACAATAAAGCGATTGTTGGTGAATCCAAAACCGGATTCATAAAAGAATTGCCTGTCTTAAGGCAAAGACAGGAGCCTTCCATCCTACCTTTTAAAAGTGAGCAATTACAAATAATAGTTGAAGAGGATGACGAATATCATGAACCTGATATTGTTGATTTTGAAGTGGAAAAACCTTCGGATTTTTATAAAGATGATCTGGATGACTTCGACGAAGATTATGGCAATGATTTTGAAGATTCTACGATTTCAACCGGTGTCAGTTTCGAAGAGTTATCCAGGACAATTGAAGTTTTAAAGAAAGATGAACAGACTGATATTGAAAAAGAAAATACCGTGAATGTATTAAATCAGATAGAAGGTACTGAACTCTTTAATTTTATAACAATTAATAATTCCGTTTATAATCATGCTAAAATATTGATGAATCCTATCAACAATAATCTGACATCTTCTGAGACATTTGACATAAGGAAATTTATTAACTAATTCTTTCAGTAAAAACATTTAATAATACAAGGGGAGAATCAAATTTCTCCTCCTTTTCATAAACCAAGCATATTGCATGATATTTTAATATAAAGCCGTAGATATCAGAGCATTTTTTTTACTCATCCTATTCAATACTACTAAAATTGCCCCAATAAGCCAAAAGATAAACATACCAGGCTCACCGACCATAACTAGCGGACGGTGAGCCTGTCAAATTACAACTATTCAAAAACTGCAATAATTATGATAAACAGAAATTATCAATCAACGGAAAAAATATTATTAATCAACTTCTATTTAAACTTCAATATTCTTTTCAGAACTGGAATGTCTGATATAAGAATTTGCCCGATACCTTTGATATTAGGGTTAAAATCAGGAAAGGAAGAATCATGGAAAGCGGGCTTATATCCGGGAAATTCCATCTCAATTTTGTACATGTCTTTATTCTTTCCCCTATTTATAGATGAAGAAGGATAAACTTTGGTTATATGGCCTTCCAGGCGATCATCAATGTAAGGGGTTGTTGAGGTAAGTATAAAACCTACCGGTTGCCCGCTATCAATCCGGGCAATATCATCTTCTGTAACATAAGCTGTTCCATATATAGATTTTATGGAATCCGGAATGATGGTATAAATATGATCCTCTTTCCTGAGAAAATCACCGTGAGATGTATCAAATAAGACTTTCCCATCGAAACTGGCATAGAAGCTTATAACTGAATCTACACTTGTTTGGATATAACATACCTGTTGTCCTTGTCTTACATGGATCGTTGGTGTAGTCATAAATACATTCCCGTCTTCCGGCATGGTTATACTCTGGTAACCGGGACGACAGAACAATTCCACTTCAACCCTCTTATATTCCCTGTATGGCAAGAAATAAGCGGCAATCATCAATGAGATTAGGATAATGGAAATTACAAAAATCCCTATCCTTAGAAGTAAAGGAGGCACTTTTCCTACGATATTGCGGACTTTCCCACTGCGCAATTCGATGTCCTTGTTTCTGTCTTTCGCTTTATCTGTGTCCATATTTAAATTGTTCTCCGTCATAATTCAATTTCCCAGTTCTAGTTGGTTCTTTACCAGATGATAATACTTTCCTCTCAAATTAGTCAGTTCTTCATGAGTTCCCCTTTCCACAATTTCACCATTATCCAGAACGACAATCTGATCTGCATTCTTAACTGTACTAAGTCTATGGGCTACAACTACGACTGTTTTTCCTCTATAGAACTCATTCAGGTTATCAAGTATAACTTTCTCATTATTGGCGTCTAACGCATTGGTAGCTTCATCCAGAAATATAAACTGAGGATTTTTATAAACGGCACGGGCTATCAAGATGCGTTGCCTTTGTCCCTGGCTTATTCCCTGACCTTCTTGTCCAACGATTGTATTATAGGCTAACGGTAAACTGGAAACAAAATCATCTATGTTTGCTATCTGTGCGGCTTCCCTTAATCTTTTTGTGTCTATCTCATCTTCTGAAACTGCTATGTTCTTAGCAATTGATTCTGAAAAAATATAACCGTCTTGCATTACTGCTCCGCATTGTGTACGCCACCATGTCAGGTTGAATTCATTCAAAGGCTTGTTGCCTACATCTATTATTCCTTCTACCGGAGAATAATTGCCCAACAGCAGTTTTATTAGAGTAGTCTTACCGCTTCCACTAGCTCCGACAATAGCTGTTACCTTCCCTTCTGGTATTGTCAGGTTGATATTATTCAGGACTTTCTTTGAATAAGGCCCTTCATATTGGAAGACAAGATCTTTTATCTCTATGTCTTTTAGGATATCTGGCTGTAGGCTTTTTATGTTTTTGTCTTTGTTTTCCTCATCGTCTTTATTATGGATCTCGCTCATCCTTTCAAGGCTGATACTTACATCCTGCCACTGGTAGATAAAGTTCATTATTTGCTCAACCGGAGAATTAAGCTGCCCGATAATATATTGTACCGAGAGCATCATACCGAGCGTTAATTCCCCATGGATGACTGCGGTTGCCGCCAATATGGTTATCAACAGGTTCTTCACTTCATTGATACAGACACTTCCGGCTTCCTGTGTCTGCTGCAGGGACAAAGCCTGCGTATTCACACCGAACAGGTCGGCTTGCGTATCTTCCCATTCCCAGCGTTTGCGCTGCTCGCATCCCTGCAATTTGATTTCCTGCATACCATTGATCAGTTGGTATGTTTTACTCCGGTTTATGGCTTGCTGTTCAAAAGTTTTATAATCCAGTATTTTTCTTTTTTTCAGGAAGAATAGTATCCAGACGCCGTACAGGATGCTACCCAAAAGGAATACGAGGAATATCTTCAGATTATAAATAAACAACACAATACCGAAAACGACAAAACTGAATAATGAGAACAAAAGGTTTAAGGATTGGGCCGTCAGAAAACGCTCTATCCGGCTATGGTCTTCTATGCGCTGTAACAAGTCTCCAAGCAGTTTCGTATCGAAAAACTTCATAGGAAGTTTCATCAGTTTGATGAAAAAGTCAGATATAAGAGATATATTGATGCGGGTACTGATATGAAGCAGAATACGTCGGCGAATAAAGTCAATGCTTGTACGCCCGATAATAAGCATTAGTTGCGCCAGAAGGATAAGCCAGATAAAACTGATGTCTTTATTCCCGATACCAATATCGACTATAGCTTGTGTCAGGAATGGGAAGATGAGTTGCAGTAAACTGCCAACCAGAAGTCCGATAATGAGTTGTCCGAAGAATTTTCTGTAGCGGTTGAAATAGGAGGAAAGGAATTTCAGCTTTCCGCTTGCTTTTGCTGGCTTTTCCCCTTTTTGCTTATAAAACTGTTCTGTTGGCTCCAAAAGTAAGGCTACCCCTTTTTCTTCCCCATTTGTTTTTGTGCTTATCCAGTGTTCACTAAACTCCTTCTCATTATATTCTAGAAGTCCTTTGCCGGGATCGGCAAAATAAAAGACGGTGTCTTTTCGTTTTTTCTCTACTCTATATAAAACGACAAAATGGTCTTGATTCCAATGAAGGATGCAGGGGAATATAACTCTATTCTTTAGTTGCTCAATATTAAAACGGCCTCCAGAGGTTTTAAACCCAATTTGTTCAGCAGCCTTACTTACGCTTAGAAGAGAAACACCGTCCCTTACCGTAAAAGTTATATCTCTTAAATAATCCAGACACTGTTCTTTTCCATAATATAAAGATATCATTTTAAGGCAAGTAGGGCCACAATCCATTGAGTCAGACTGTATATAAATTGGGAATCTTTTCATAACCTATTCTGTTCTTCTTTATTTCCACTTACTGATTTATATTTTGATTTTCCTAATTGATAACTTATTCCTAATCTTATATATGAATAATCGCCGTCCCACACATTAAAATTATTTCCGTATAAAACAGATCTTTGTTTTGAAATATAAGTTCTGAATATATCATTGTATGATAGATTTACAGTCATTGTTTTTGCAAGAAATGATTTTTTTAACGAACCATATAAGTTCCAATTCTTCTTATTTTGTATAGTCCCGGAACTACCTCCTCCATTATAATCCAAAGCTAATTCCATCTCTACATCGTAAGGTAAAGAGATAGAATTGTTAAGATTGATAAACCAACTAATTTTATCATTATATTTAGAAGTATTGTTAGCTGCATATTTATAAAAATCCTGCCATCCTGTGCCAAAAAAAGAGAAACTCCACCACTTAGTGACATTTTTATTATAAGTTACAGAGAATGTATATGTATGTGTATTCTTTCCATTTTCAAACCTGACATTCGTTATATGTGGAGAAAGCTCATCCTGATAAGCCATGAAATAAAAAGGATTAACTAAATAGCTATATCCCAGTCTTATATTCAATGATTGAAATGGATTTATTGAAAATTGGAATGAATGTATTTTTGTCGATTTTAAATTTGGATTTCCTATACGGTTCATTAGTGAATCAACTATCAAACTTGGATCTAAGGCGGAAAGTGAGGGACGACTAATTCTATTCGAGTATGCTAATCCAATATATGAATCATTATTGTAATTGTATCTGATTAACGCACTAGGGAAAAAGTCGAAATGTGTAGTATCAATGAATAACATATCACCTTTTAAACCTTTTCTGTAATTATTTTCCCCCCTTATACCCAATCTCATATTAACCTTTGGGCTAATATCTGCACTAAAATTTATATAGCCTGCAACATTTTTCTCTTTAGAATCATATGCTTGTATAATATTTGTACTTCCAGATTGATTATTTGTATTTTTTGAATCAATAACATAATATTTTATTCCTGTATCCATTAACCATTTTTTTGATATCTTTTTCTGATAGTCTGCTTTTATCGAAAAAATTGTTGACTTTCCTTTATTAAAATTGGTATTGTAGTACGGAGATTCATTATCTAATAAATTATAATATACCTGATTACTTCTATCGCTATAGATTGTATAATCAGTTATTATATTTAATGATTGACCAAGCGTATCTATATCAACATTATAATATATCGTATTATTAATTTGTCGGTTGTTTCCTTCAGTTACAGAGTATGTAATAAAGTCATTCAATGATTGATTTGAATTTGTTGTAAATTGATTTTTGTTGAAACTATCGTTTCTATAATATCCATCCAATTGGTAACCTATTTTCTGTCTATCTGAAATATTAAAGTCAGTAGAGAATCTATACTGATGACGGTTTGATTTTGAAAATCCTTTAGCAAATGAAGATATGGTATTGTTTTTTCCGGCTGATCTATAATTATCTTCAAATGTTCTTGAAGTATTGTCATAATATCCATAATAGGAGTTTACAATCATTTTTTTATAACTTATTTGCCCTTCGGTATATATATCACCACTTAATCTTCGAGCTTGTATTAAGTCTCCTCCTGCTCGATAATAATAAAGGTCTGATCTTTTTTTGGTATTAATAATAACAACAGCATGCCCATCAGCGTCATATGCAGAAGATGGATTATCAATTACTTCGATTGACTTTACATCTCTTGGGTTTATCATTTCTATCTCTTGCAATGATTTTGTCATTTTCCCATTGATATAATATACAGGCGTTCCTTTTCCGGCTACACTTATGCCATCTCTATTTCTAATTAGTCCCGGTGTTTTTTGTAACATTTCGAGACCATTTAAAGCATCGCTAAGAATACTGCCCGTTACATTGACGACCATTCTGTCAGCCTTATTTATAATCGTCGGTATTTTTGAAACAATTTCTATTTCTTTTAAAACTATCTCATCTAACATAATTTCACCAATATCAATATTATCGTTAAGACTGGATAGGGAAATATTTTTATAAGCATTTTTATATCCTAAACTTGATATTCTAACAATTATTGATTCTTCCAATTTCTTAATAACCAATTCAAACTTATCAGAGTCATAAAAACTTGCACCAGATATTAGTGTTGAATCTTTTTCATTAAATATATCGACTATAAAATAATCCAGTTTATAATCAGACTTTGCCTTAACTATTCCAGATATTGTTTGATTTTGAGCACAAATACTTTCTGATATTAAGAAAATAAAAATATTTAATATACTTAATATTATATATTTATACACTTTGTGAGATTTTACGTTTTTCATAATGAGATTCTAATAGTATTTCTAAATTCTCCTTACGGCTTGAGCATAGATTATAATTAGTCCCATTTTTAATGTTCTCTAATCTTAACCATTCACAGCCACCACTACATATTGGGAAAATATTACAATTTTGACAACTAATGTCATCAAACATTGTGGGTCCAGCTAGATATTGGGATAATACATTTTTATTAGGTATCATTTCTTTATCAAGAAATCCTACAACTTTATCTTTTACACCTATATCGTTCCAACATTTATATAACTCTCCTTTAGGTCCGACTACATAATAATTTAAATTTGTCGCACCACATCCTCCAATATGTAATTGAGAATAAAAATTCACAGGGATATTGTAATTCTTATATAAATCTATATAAAACTGTACCTGTGAGTTTGTCGATATCATATCACAACTAGTACAACCGTCGCTAAAGTCTTGGACAAATGCAGGGTATATACCAATATTATTATCTTTCCATCTTTCTCTAACCATATTATTTAATGCAGTATATCTGGATTTATTTGTTTCGTCAAGATTTACCCGTATAGATACAAAAGTATCCGGGTTATATTTCTTAAAAATGTCAATATTATGGATAATTTTATCAAATGTTCCCTTTCCATTAGATAAAACCCGTCTGCTATCATGGGACTTTTTATCTCCATCTAATGTGATTTGTATATAATTGAGGTTATAATCCTTGAAAAAAGCTGAATTTTCTTCATTTAAAAGATAACCATTCGTTATCATTCCATGTCTTCGTATTGGTATATTTTCATCTTTGATTTGTTTTAGTATTCTTTTTATAGACTTTATACCAAGTAATGGTTCTCCACCATACCAAGTAATATCAACTTCATCTATATTTTTATGTTTCTTTATAAAACTCACCAAATCCGTCTCTATTTTTTCATCCATAAATATTGGAAGTCTATTATGTTCATAACAATAAGGACAAGCAAAATTACAATAAGTAGTAGGCGCTATTGCCAAGCCCAATGTTTTATTAGTAAAACTTCGAAAATAATACATCAATCGCTTCTCATAAAAAAAATTATTATCATTTTCTGATGTTACAATTTTTGCCATTACTAATTGTTTTATCAAGTCATTCTCTAAATTATTGATGTACTTATTGTCTAATTTAACTCTTTCTAGCGTATTATATAACTCTTCGGTCAGTTCTGCAAATGAGTTTGTTTCGGCATTAAAGAGAAGGAATCCGTATTTAGAAGATTTAAACAGATAATTATATTTTGAGTAATACATAATGGAAATTGTTTATTAGTTAAACATATAAGGATGATGCTTTGCATCATCCTTATTTTCTTTTAGCAAATTGCTAGTTGATCTTCTGCGGCACTAGCACGTGCATTACAAGAACTTCCTGTACAATGAACACCACAAGCTTTGTCTTCAGCTTTATAACCTCCACGGATTTGTTCCATATCAAACTGGTTAAGTTCCTCAGGATTTTCAATGAAATTAATTGAATTTTTCATTTTATTTTTCAATTTAAATATACCTACTCTATTCAAAGATATAGAATATCCTCAAGGCTTTTCGACATCCGCCTTTCCTTGTCGCGCAACAATTATATTTTTATTGTATTACAAATTTCACTTCAAGATATGGATTTAAGTAAATTATATACTTCCCAATATTTAAGCTAAAATTATAACTGTTTTCATTTAAAATATTTTTTTTATTATAGAAAAAGCAACAATAACATACTATACGTATGGTGTTTTTTTTGTAAATATAATAACTAAAAAGAAATAATTCGTTCTTTTTTCAATTATTTATTTAGACTTTACAGAACATTCATATAGAAGAAATAAACTAGTCAGAATTCATTCAATATAAACCGTCATTTTATTCATCTTACAGACGAGATAACATGTAATACTACGACAAATTACGACAGGACGCGACAATACGCGACACCTTTGTATTTCATCATCTTACCTACAATATTTTTGATATCGCAATTCATTTTTGTCTAATTAAAAACTTATTTGCGATGAAAAAAATCATTCTTTTTTATGTAATGCTGTTTATTGTTACGGGTGCTTTTGCCCAGGGTAACGGCATGCAGGGAATCACCGATGCAACCAGTATGGTAACATCTTATTTTGATCCGGCTACTAAGCTAATTTATGCAATCGGAGCTGTGGTCGGGCTTATCGGGGGGGTAAAGGTCTATTCAAAATTTTCGTCAGGAGACCCGGATACTTCCAAAACAGCGGCATCCTGGTTTGGCGCCTGTATCTTCCTGATTGTAGCAGCTACCATCCTGCGTTCATTTTTTCTTTAAGGGTCGCAGACCCTCTTATTAATCTTTTAATAACGAGAAAGAATGGCTGAATACACAATAAATAAAGGGATTGGAAAACCGGCGGAATTTAAGGGTCTTAAAAGTCAATACCTTTTCATATTCGCCGGAGGGCTGTTGTCGGTATTCATTCTGTTTGTAATCATGTATATGATAGGCATCAGCCAGACGGTATGCATCGGTTTCGGAGTGGTAAGTGCAAGTATACTAGTGTGGGGAGTTTTTCACCTCAATGAAAAATATGGAGAACATGGCCTGATGAAAAGAATGGCTCTAAAAAACCATCCTCGCTATATTATCAGCCGTATTGCTTTTATACGAATTTTCAAAAATGCTAAATCTGCTAAATTATGAGAAATACGTTAAAAGCAGCTACCCTGGAGAGTAAGTTCCCGTTGTTATCGGTCGAAAAGGATTGCATCATTTCAAAAGACGCGGACCTGACAGTCGCCTATAAAGTGGATCTCCCCGAATTGTTTTCCGTAACCTCGGCTGAATACGAAGCTATGCATGCGTCCTGGCTCAAAGCAATAAAAGTATTGCCTAACTATTCGATCGTATACAAATAGGACTGGTTTATACAGGAGAAATACCAACCGGAAATACAAAAAGATGGCCTTAGTTTTTTAAGCAGGTCCTTTGAGAGGCATTTCAATGAACGTCCCTTCCTGAACCATACATGTTACCTGTTCCTGACCCAAACTACCAGGGAAAGAATGCGAAGGCAGAGTAATTTCAATACCCTCTGCCGTGGGTTTCTCGTACCAAAGGAAATGCAGGATAAGGACACGGCTATAAAGTTTCTGGAAGCGTGCGAACAGTTTGAACGAATCATCAATGACGGCGGATTTATAAAAATGGAACGATTGAGCAAAGAGGACGTAGTAGGGACAGACAATAAACCGGGTATAATAGAAAAATATTTCTCTTTATCTCAGGAAGAAACAACCTGCCTGCAGGATATTGATCTTCAGGCCGCCGAGATGAAGATAGGTGACAAATACCTTAGCCTGTATACACTTTCTGATGTGGATGACCTGCCTTCTGTAATAGAAACCGATATCCGGTATGAGCGTTTGTCTACCGACCGGAGTGACTGTCTGTTATCTTTTGCTGCTCCTGTTGGGGTTCTTTTGACATGCAACCATTTATACAACCAGTATATATTCATTGATGATCCGGAGGAAGACCTGAAAAAATTTGAAAAGAATGCACGCAATATGCATTCCCTGTCCAGGTACAGCAGAAGCAACCAAATAAACCGCGAATGGGTGCGACACGAAGTCGTGTGAGTAACTGTTCGACAAACTGTTACAAGCGAGTAACAGTTTGATTGAACCCGTTGTTTCGCCAACGGTAGCCCAGGGGCAGATGCACCAATAGCAATACAACTGTATCAAGCTGTCCCAGTAAGGTAGCCCTTCCGAAAGGAGCAGTCAGAACCGTGAGGGGAAGGCAATAATCGCAAGTATCATGCGGTTAGGGAGCTTGGCTTGGGTGGTATGGTTAACATAAGTGAATCGTCATTGAAACACCGTAAGGTTGAAGAAGCCAAAAGATACTGATAGGCTTTAGCCCAAAATGGGAAGCAGTCGGCTATTCTTTTCCATTCTAAGAATACGCGAACATAGCACTGTCGGTGTAATAGACGGAACCTAACCCATCCAGTTACTTCATACGGAACGTGGTAAGCCCGTATTTCTCCTGCCTAAAGTAGGTAAGCAACCCGTAAGGGAAGCCGAATGGAATGCGGGTATAGGATTGCGGAAAAAGCGAATGCCATCCTTGTAATGAGGTGGATATGTAGTTGAGTCACGGTTCATGTACTGAACAAGGCAACATCACACAACACGAAAGTGGGCTGACTTCTGCTATAGGTAATTCTTTACAAGAAACTTTTAGAACTTTTTTAAGTAGGAAAGCAAATGAACGAAATTAAAAAATCGTGTGCATCAACTGACCAGCAATGGAATACTTGGGACGACATCAATTGGCTCAAGTGCGAGATTGCGGTTAAAAAGCTACAAGCACGTATTGTAAAGGCTCATAAAGAAAGCCGATATGGTAAGGTGAAAGCCTTGCAGTGGACGCTTACACACTCGTATTATGCCAAAGCTTTGGCTGTAAGACGGGTAACTTCCAATAATGGAAGTGATACGGCAGGCATTGACATGGTCACATGGAAATCACCTGATGCAAAATTGAGTGCGATAGCCGATTTGAAGAGAAAAGGCTATACACCCCAACCTCTCAGACGGGTACATATTAAGAAGAGTAATGGAAAACTAAGACCGTTGGGAATACCAACAATGAAGGACAGGGCAATGCAGGCATTGTACTTAATGGCGTTAGACCCCATAGCAGAAACAACTGGTGACAGCCATTCTTTTGGATTCAGGAAAGAAAGAAGTACAGCAGATGCCATACAGCAATGTTTTATCGACTTATCTAAAACGGTATCTCCGCAATGGATTTTGGAGGGAGACATAAAAGGTTGTTTCGATCATATTAGTCACGAATGGCTATCTAACAATATCCTAATGGATAAAGTAATATTACATAAATGGCTAAAATGTGGCTTTGTCTTCAACAAACAATTGTTTTCCACGGAAGAAGGAACTCCACAAGGGGGAATTATTTCCCCTACTCTTGCAAATATGGCTTTAGATGGACTGGAAAAGCTACTGAAAGATAATTTCAAAATAAACCGTACCAAGAAAAACTATTATACACCAATGATAAATCTGGTACGCTATGCTGATGATTTTATTATTACTGGAATCAGCAAAGAATTACTGGAGAATCAGGTAAAACCATTAGTCGCTGAGTTTCTTAAAGTAAGGGGACTTACCCTATCTGAAGAAAAAACGAAGATTACTCATATAGAAGAAGGGTTTGATTTTCTTGGGTTTAATATCAGAAAGTATAAAGGTAAGTTTATTACTAAACCATCAAAGAAAAGTCGAAAGAGATTTTTAGACAAAGTTCGTGAGATTGTGGATAAGAACAAATCTATCAAACAGCAATCCTTGATAAGATTATTAAATCCTGTCATAAAAGGATGGGCGAACTATTATAAGGGGTGTTCTGCGACAGAAACATTTCAAAAAGCAGACACACAAATATTCCACAAATTATGGCGGTGGTCGAATAGAAGACATCCCAAGAAAGGTAAACGATGGGTAGCAAACAAATATTATCACACGGTACGTGGTAGAAGTTGGACTTTTGCGGTAGCCTTGAAAAGTGAAGATGGAAATAAGTTCCATACACTAACAAGACTAACGAACACAAAGATAAAACGTCATGTCAAAATCCGTAGTGAAGCCAACCCTTATGATGCCGATTGGAAGGACTACTTCGAAAAACATAAGACCAGAAGGATGCTCTCTCATTTGGATGACAGGCAATTCATATACCGCTTGTGGGAGAAACAAATGCAGTGCTGCCCTGTATGTGGAAAACACATCACAAGGGAAACACCTTGGAGAATCGTGGATATTCCACTGAAATCCAAGAAGGTGAAAATCTTAGTTCATGACAATTGCAGACGTATCACAGACAGAAATAAATGGAATCTATTATGAGCCGGTTTTATAATAAAAACTTAGAATTGCTTGAGCCGTATGAGGGGAAACTCTCATGTACGGTTCTTAGAGGGGAAAGCTCCCGTAAGGGAGCCGACCTACTCGACATCGAGGAATACCTCAATGAAGCCCATAGCTATGGATTGACCTCTGTGCGTTGTCATTGCAATGTCATATCATGGAGCGACGACAGTGACGAGCTTAAACGGATCAAGAATGATGTCGGTTCAGGACTGGCTTTGATGGAATGTAAACCCCGTCATAACACAGTTGACCTGCCTGCCCTTTTTTGGGCAGGTATACCGGGCAATCAGGCGGATTTCCCTTCGGAAGAAAGTTTCTATACATTTCTGGATCATGCCCTGTGTTTTTTTACAGAAGAAACGAATTATAAGAGTTCGTTATCTCCGTTCGGCATAAAGATGGTAGACCGGATAACCGGTAAGCCCCTGCATCTGGATATTTCGGATCTGCCGATGAAGAAAGGGATCATCACTAACCGCAACAAGTTTATACTGGGGCCTTCGGGAAGTGGGAAGTCATTTTTTACCAATCATATGGTACGCCAGTACTACGAACAGGGTACACATGTATTGTTAGTCGATACGGGTAACTCTTATTTGGGACTATGCAATCTGATAAATAATAAGACAGATGGAAAAGACGGAGTTTATTTTACGTATACCGAAGAAAATCCGATTGCTTTCAATCCTTTTTATACGGACGACGGAGTCTTTGATATAGAGAAGCGGGAATCTATTAAAACACTGATACTGACTTTATGGAAACGGGATGACGAATCACCTACAAGGGCGGAGGAAGTGGCTTTATCGAACGCGGTAAACCTGTATCTGGAAAAAATCCGGTCGGACAAAACCATTGTCCCTTCTTTTAACACATTCTATGAATTTATATGGGATGACTATATAAAAATCCTGGAGGAGAAGAAAACACGGGAAAAGGATTTTGATGTCTATAATTTCCTGAATGTACTGGAGCCTTATTACCGGGGAGGGGAATACGACTACCTGCTGAATTCTGAAAAGCAACTCGACTTACTTAATAAACGATTCATTGTCTTTGAGTTAGATAATATAAAAGGTGCGCCCGTCAAGGCTGCATAAGAAATGTCCTTTGGCAAGGACTAGGTAAGTGTTCTTTGAAAAACCTATCATCACTCGGCTTATCTGAAAGGGAAATTAACCGGACAGGGAGTGTAGCATGCCGAGAAAGCCATAAGTCAGCCAGTTATCAGGTTGCGACTGAATGGGGTGATGAAAAGACAGTTATGAGGATAAAATCTGTATTGATTGAACGATAATCCAAGCGGTATTATGTTGTACCTGCGACGTTAAGATAACTATACTCGTCGTACTGTGGTTCACTTTTTCCAGTCCTTGAGGAGGGAGTGCAAGGAACTAATCACAGCGCAACTACAATATGTAGTAAAGGATGAAAGTCGTATCCGACACTCTGTCGCGCCAGAGACTATGTATAGTCTCACAGTTCTTTATGTATGCAAACGGGGATTACCTATACCAGAATGCCAGTTGTAAGGCTATGGGGTCTGCCCCTGAATATCTGGAGTGGTAACGGAGCTTCCGTAGTAGTCCGAGCAGGATAACGACCTGCACATGGCGAAGGGAGGCAGCTAAAAGTAGTTTTAATACAATTAACGAAAAATGTGAGAGACATTATGAGAAATTCAGAAAGAGTATTAAACAGTCTTGCGAAACACAGCAAGCATTCAGCCTACAAATACGAAAGGCTCTATCGTGCTTTGTTCAATGAAGAGATGTATTATGTTGCCTATCAACGCATCTATGCAAAACCAGGCAATATGACACCAGGTTCGGACAATAAAACTGTTGACGGAATGAATCTGGATCGAATTGCAAAACTGATACAATCGTTGAAAGACGAAAGTTATCAGCCTCAACCCTCAAAAAGAACGTACATACCAAAGAAAAACGGGAAAGTACGTCCGTTAGGAATACCAGCTTTTGATGATAAGCTAGTGCAAGAGGTAATAAGAATGATTCTTGAAGCTATTTACGAAGGACAATTTTCAAATTGTTCTTATGGCTTTAGACCCAAACAAAGTTGCCACACCGCATTGGCTCAAATTCAAAAGTCTTTTAATGGGGCAAAATGGTTCGTGGAAGGAGATATAAAAGGATTTTTCGACAATATTAGTCACGATGTAATGATTGATATTTTGAAAGAACGCATTTCCGATGAACGATTCATTCGCCTGATAAGAAAATTTCTAAATGCAGGTTATATCGAAGATTGGCAATTCCATAAAACCCAAAGTGGAACTCCACAAGGTGGTATCATTAGTCCAATATTGGCTAACATCTATTTGGATAAACTGGATAAGTATATAATGGAATATATCCGAAAATTCGATAAAGGGGAAAACCGCAAAGCAAATAAGGAGCGTATTCAATATGAGTATGGAAAGAGGCTTGCTGTAGCGAAACTAAAAAGTGTAACTGACAAAGATGAAAGAAAAATCATCATCAAACAGATTAAAGCTTTTGACAAGGAAAGATCCTTAATCTCATGTGGAGACGAAATGGATGGCGATTACAGACGGATGAAATATGTGAGGTATGCAGATGATTTTCTGATTGGAATAATCGGGAGTAAAGAAGACGCAACAAGAATCAAAGAGGATATAAAGAATTTTCTTCAATCCAAACTGAAACTTGAACTGTCTGATGAAAAAACCTTGATTACTCACTCTGAGAAATCTGCCAAATTCCTCGGATATGAAATCTATGTCCGCAAATCCAATCTGACCAAAAGGAACAAAGCTGGTCGTCTTATGAGAGCCTTTAATAAAAAGGTATATCTAAAATTGACTACGGATGTGATGAAAAAGAAATTGCTCGAATATGGTGCGTTGGAAATCAAAACTCACAATGGTAAAGAGCAATGGAAACCCAGAGCGCGTGTTCAATTTATAAATAACGATGACCTTGAAATTTTGGACAGGTATAACTCTGAAATCAGAGGTCTCTACAATTATTATTCAATAGCTAATAACGTTTCGGTGATGAATGCCTTTAAGTACATTATGGAATACAGTATGTACAAAACTTTTGCCTGTAAATATCGGACATCTGTTGTAAAGATTGCCCGTAAGTACAAACAAAACAAAGTATTTACTGTACACTTTAAGAATAAGAAAGGGCAAAACAAAATCAGAGTCTTTTACAACGAAGGTTTCAAACGAAAGAACCCAATTCATCATTCATGGGTAGATAATCTCATATCGCCATTTAGCACAAGTACAACTAGTTTGGTTGATAGGCTAAAAGCGAATGTATGTGAGTTATGCGGAGCAACAGATAGAAAATTACATATGCATCATGTAAGAAAGCTCAAAGGTTTAGATAATAAGAAACCTTGGGAAAAACACATGATTGCAAGACGTCGAAAAACTATCTCGCTTTGTACAAGCTGCCATAAATTGACTGACATTGGAAAGAAAGACTGATACTTTGGCGGAGAGCCGTATACGCTGGAAGGTGTACGTACGGTTCGGAGGCGAGTTCTTGGAAACCGACCATAGCAATATGATACGGCGCTGGGTACTTAGCCTACATAATAAAGTCCTTTTTCCGATCGTCACTATTATCATCATGGAAACCTTCATCAATAAGATGCGGAGGCTGAAAGGGGTTCGTAAGCTAATATTGCTGGAAGAGGCATGGAAAGCCATTTCCAAAGAGGGTATGGCTGAATATTTAAAGTATCTTTTTAAGACCGTCAGGAAGTTTTTTGGAGAGGCAATCGTTGTCACTCAGGAGGTTGAAGACATTATCTCCTCTCCTATCGTCAAGGAATCCATTATCAATAACTCGGACTGCAAAATCCTACTCGACCAGCGCAAGTACATGAACAAATTCGATGCAATACAAGCCATGTTGGGGCTAACCGATAAGGAAAGGGCACAGATACTATCTATCAATATGGATAACGATCCCTCCCGTAAATATAAAGAAGTATGGATTGGATTGGGAGGAATGCAATCGGCTGTATACGCCACGGAAGTTTCGATGGAAGAATACCTGACATATACGACAGAGGAAACGGAAAAGCTGGAATTGTTTCAACTGGCTGATAAATTGGGTGGAAATATAGAACTGGCTATCAAGCAGCTGGCAGAGAATAAAAGGAGTAATAATTAACAAATTAAGATTAAAGGTATGGAATCAAAACATATGGAAACAGATTATGAAGCGGCGCTGGAACTTCAGGTAGAACAATTCCGGATGCTGCACAGGATAAGCCGTATATGGGCGGTTAAAAGCGAACCGGACATTCCCTGCTTCGAAATTGAAATGGAGTGTGACGGATCTTACAGACTGTCTTTTATGGACAGCAAGGAGAAAATAATATCCGAACCTTACCCGGTGCTGGCTGATAAGGATATGAACCTTGTATTGCCCGGGAAACGCTGCGTGATAGGTTATAATCCGCAAACAGGGGAACTGTCGTCCGGGGAAACAGTATACATACCTTTCAAAAGCCGTATCGAGACTGAAGAGGAATGGCGGGAGCAGCTGGCGGACAGGCTTACCGAACCCGACGACCCGAAGGAAAAAGAGTCTCTTGAGTATAACAGGAAGATCATACTGGGCTGGCTATGCTGTGAATGGATGCCGGAGAACAAAAGCAATGTCCCCAATATCCTTATCTCCAGGAGCATCCCCTCGGAATATGAGGTGCGTTTCCTGAAAGAGGGAAAAACGGTGCTGCCGGAAGCTTGCCTTATCAGGCAGGAATACGAGGCTTTCTTTTTCGAACTGGAATGCATCCGTGTCGATATCACCTATTTCCCCGCTATAGACCGGATACTTGTGGGCGGTACTTATTACACCCGCGTTGCTCTAGAACGACAGGTTATTTAAAGGGAATATTAATAACGTCAAAAACAAAAAAATATGTTCGGATTTTTCAATAAAACAATACATATAAGAACCCTTACGGGATTACTGCTCCTGCAGAATGATTTACTCAAAGACCTGGTAAATATCGTCAAGAGCAGAAGCTGCTGGCAGGAACATACAGATTTCAAAACCGTACCCGATGCAATATGCGGTGAATGGGGCGGAAAGGATCTGGGGATCTGCCTGTCGATAAGAAATGAAAATAACAATTATTTCGTTTCTATCCGTGATCTGAATGGCCAGCCGGAAGATTACAGGGAATCTTATCCTATCAGGGAATACAAAGACACCTGCTATTTCATTCTGGATTCATATGCCATTTTTATAGAGCATGATCAGAATAATAAGCAGTTACGTATTTGCGGAAATCTCTCTATGGTACGCATGGCAGCTGACAGGGCATCTTATCCTGCAATCCCCCTTGATATTAATCCTAATTAACAACACTGAAAAAGGAAATATGAAAACTATAATATTCAAATACATACTGGTTTCAATTCTTTTTTTTTCATGCAGTGGATTACGTGCCCAGTTCTATTCGCTGGGCACGAATATCCCGGCATTTGGAATGGCAACGATCAATGCGGAAGTCAGTATGACATTGGACCGAAAATGGTCACTACACCTACCTGTGTACTACAATCCGTTCGTATTCAAGGATAACAAAAAATTGCAAAACTTCACAGTGATGCCGGGAGTACGCTACTGGCTATTGGAATCCTATGTGAACGGATTTGTCGGGGTCAATGCCATCGGCTCCAAATACCATATCACATGGAAGGACAGCCGCTATGATGGAAAAGCATTCGGAATGGGAATCAGTGCAGGCTATGCATGGCTCTTATCGCCGCGCTGGAATCTGGAAATTGAAGGGGGTATCGGGCTTGTATGGGCGGACTATTCCGAGTACGAGTGTGAGGAGTGCGGACGGCAAAAAGGAGAATACTCGCGTTGGGTGGCTGTCCCCAACAAGCTCGCCCTTTCATTCATCTATTTATTCTAAGGTCGCAGACCTTTTTATTAATCTAAAAAAGTTATGAATATACGAATAATAACATATCCTTTCTTCTATTTGTTTTGGGCACTAATACTGCTGATTGTATCCCTGTTCTCATCTTGCGGTACGCAGCGTATGGACAAAGAGGCCCGGGCCAATATCCATCTGCCGGTACAGCCCGTGGAAGAATCAAAGGAAAAGGTACGGGATATGAAACTGCCTTCGGTCATCGATATGAAGGACCGGTTTGGAAATAAAACAACTTATGTACAGACAGAAAAGGATAAAGACGGAAATGCGCAGTTGTCGGTTCAGCTAAAAGAAGTGACCGTAACGGCAAAAATGAAAAACGTACCGGAACGTTTCGGGAAAGTTGACGTCGATTTTATTGTCTCGGTACCCGAAGAACTGATAAACAGCCGGTGGCAACTGAACCTGACTCCGCATTTGATTAAAGCGGACAATATTTCGGATTTTGAAGACCTTGTTATCAGCGGTGATGATTTCAGAAAGTTGCAGCAAAAACAATATGCCGAGTTTGATAAATATCTTTCAAAAATCATCCCTGACAGCCTCTTCGATGAATACTTTGTCAGGACCGGAGCTTTTCACCACTATATAGACCGTTATAACCGGTCTGAATTTATGCGTATACGCAAAGACTCTTTGGATCATGCAGGCTATTCAAAGTATAAGGCCCGGCTGAACAAGCGTTATGAGTTTTTCAACGGGAAGATGTATCGTAACCGGAATTGGCTTAAAAAGCAAATGAATTTTTTAGGAATAAAAGAGCATTACGAATACTTCGGTCAGGATACGGTACATATAGCCTCTGTTTACAACAAACGATACAACCAGATCGTAAACCTGCTGCCGATGTTCCATCTCTTGCGAGAGTTCTCTCCGGAATATACTTTGTGGAAATACCGTAAGGACAAATATGCTACCGGATTTATTAACGATTACAAGCCTGTAACGGCTGCCGATTCGGTCTTCTTAAAAAAACGATTCCTCAAAGACCGTCAGATTGCCAAAAACCAGAGCTTGATCGACAACAAACATATCGCTTTTGCTGAAATGGTGAAGTTCCCGAAGAACGAAAAGGCACGGCTCGATACGGTCATCTATAACAAAGGTAAGTTTGAATATTATTACAGGCAACAGGTTATGGCTGACGAAGACAGCCGCAGGATGAAAATCTATCTGGACGGTTTCGCCCAGTCGATTAGTGGTGACAGCCACCTGTTGCAGCATTCCGATACACTGGATTATATCGTATCGTCCATGATACAGTTTCTGGATACCACTCCCCGCTATATGCTGAAAATTATCGAACGTAAAGCCCTGTCTACACTTCAGGCCAATATCACCTTTAAGACAGGTAAGTACAATATGGATATTGATTTGGGTGATAACCGTTCTGAACTGGACAAGGTGCAGGATATGCTGGATAAACTGACGGAAACGGGTGAGTTTGTCATGGATAGTATTTCGCTTATTGCGGGCTGTTCGCCGGAGGGTTCCTACCCTTCCAATATGCTTTTATCGAAACGGCGTGCCGAGTCCATCGGTAATTATCTAAGCGGAGGGCTATCGGGAATCGAAGGGATAGCCGGGATGCTGAAACCTTATCCCAAAAGGGAAGACTGGCAGGGCTTATCCCGGTTGGTAGCGGATTCTCTGGATAGTGAAAACAGACAAGCTATTCTTGAGCTGATTGCTTCAGAGAGTGATCCGGACAGGAAAGAGTTGGATATCCGCTCAAAATATCCTGCCGATTACAAGTATATCCGCGAAAAGCTCTATCCGTATTTGCGGGCTGTCGATTTTACCTTCCATGTACATCGCAAGGGGATGATAAAAGATACCATTCATACTACAGAACCCGATACGGTATATGCCAGGAGTATGGAGCTGATGAAAAAACGCAGGTATGCCGATGCCCTACAGATCTTGCATGACTATAACGATTACAATACAGCTATTTGTTTGATGAGTTTAGGTTACGATCAGGCGGCATACAATATACTATTGAATGAACCTGAAACGGCAAACAGCGAGTACCTGCTGGCTATTCTTGCCTCACGGCTGGGTAAGACTCAGGAAGCTGTTACTCGCTACCTGCACTCTGTGGAGCTCGATCCAACTAAACGCTGGCGGGGAACGCTCGACCCGGAAATCAACAGGCTGATTAAGGCGTACAATCTCAATCAGGAAGAGGATAGCGATAACGAAAATAACGATTAATGAAAATGAGTATGAAAAATAGAAATTATCTAAAATGGATATTGTCTTTTATCTGCTGTATGTTTTTGACATCCTGCAGTCTGATCGATTTTTCGGAGGATTGTACTTATTATGGGGATGTGGAAATCCGGCCGGACTGGTCGGGATTGGAGAAAGGGGAAACGAAACCTTTACTGACAGACATCTATCTGCTATCGCCACAGCGTAATTATACGTATAGTATTACATCCGATACATTGGTGACAGGCATTCGGGCAGTAAGCTACAAGGTGCTGGCGTGTAATGCATACGGATTGGAAGACATCAGTTTCTCGGGTATGGACTGCCCCGAAACGGCACAGGCAGAGGTAAGTACGTATAAAGAGAATGATAGGCTATATACGGTTCTGGCCCCGGCTTTGTATGCAGCAAATGCTGATTTGACGGTGATTCCTTTTGAACGTGTTGTCAGTGAGCCTGTATTAAAACCGGCTATACGTCAAATCAATATTGATTTTGTAGTGGTAGATAATTCGGGCGTGGGTGTCAGTTCTATCAACGGAGAACTTTCCGGTATTGCCTATAAATACGGTTTTAAGCGGTTGGATGAACTCGGATCTTCGGCATGGCTGGCGTTTGGTTCAGTCCGTAATGAAGAAAAAAGCAATGTATTCTTCTCTGATTTGAGAGTATTCGGGGTCAATCCCGACAAGCAGGCTACAGGCAGGATAGATAACCTGATGGATATTGCCCTGCAAACTTCTGACGGCAACATATACAGGGAAGCCATTGACCTGACAAATGTCTTTAGCGGATTTACCACGCGGATTATCAATATAACCATTGAGATCCGTTTGGGGCTGATAGATATGGAAGTGGAGGTTACCGGATGGGATGTCTCGGATGGTGGAACTATTGAACTCTAAGGTCTCAGACCTTTTTATTAACTATTTCATAACTAATCAATACGATTATGAAAAAGATTTTAATAATAACGGTATTATTCTTTTCTGCTCTTGCTCTATTCTTTTCCTGTTCGGACGAGAATCTGCCGGATGGCGGTGGTTCCCTGAATGAAACGGAACTGCACCTGAAATCGGTAGCGGTTTATAACGAAAGGGGCGGATCATTGAGCGGAACAATCAGTGAATTTACAAACGGCGATGCGATCGGGCTGTACCTGCAGGAATACCACAGGGGATATCCTTTTCCCCATGCAGTACGGGAAAATTACGGATGGCGGCTGTCGGAGCCGGTATTCTTAAGCAGTGAACCGGTACGCCTGTTCGCATACTATCCGTTCAGGCTGGAAGACCATGCGAACCTGGAGGCTAAACAGGTAGAGGTGGAGCATATCAGTCAGACCGATTATATGCACGGGCAGGCAGAAGGAGACTATGTAAGCCGGGATAAGTCTTATGCGGATATAGTGATGAAGCATGTACTGGCTTTAGTACAGTTTAAATTTATCAGGAACAATTATCCGCATGACTGCTCCGTGCAAAGGGTTTCGATCAATAATGCGGACGGGGTATCACAACTCAGGAGCAAGGGGGTATTAGACCTCGAAAGCGGAGAGATAGCAATTCTGGATGGCTATTATGACAAAGCCGCCATTACGCCCGAGGATATGAATTTCTATGAGCCATATTCCGGCGAAGAAGAGTTTGCCCGTATTCTGGTCATGCCCATCGAACCTGTAAGGAATGACGGAGACCTGTTCTTTGAATTCGAGATCGACGGACGGATCTATACATGGCCTGTCAAAGCAGGTACTTGCTGGCAATCGGGAAACAAATATACCTATGAGGTGGATATGGTTCCCGTGGCAAGGTCACTTAAATCTTCCGGAGAAACAGGAAATATCAATGTAGTATTAACCCAAACAAGCAGGTACTAATGAAAAAGAAATATCTTTTTACAATCACGATGCTACTATCCCTGTTTTGTGCTTGCAATGACTCGGAGAGTTGGATAAATGAAGGATCTGAAAAATTCTTATCTGTTGCAGAAGTCGGCTTTTCTCTAAAATCATCGGATGGTACATCGAAATCCTTCTTTGAAGAAGGGGATGAAATCGGCTTACATATAAACAGTCCCCAAGGGACAGGCTATAATAAGCTGAATTATAAAAATAGTTCATGGGTATTACAAACACCTGTATCCCTTGCTGAAAATAATACGGACATATATGCTACTTATCCTTACGATCTTCAAAATAATGTGGCTACCTCTTTTGAGATAGAGCATACCAGCCAGACGGATTACCTGTATAGTGAAAGGCACAGCGTCAACAGCTCTAACCCGGTACTGTCCCTTACCATGAAGCACGCACTGGCACTGATTGAATTTGAGTTCGAGTGGATGGATGTTTCCCAAGCCGCAAAGCTGGATTTTATCTCCATTCAGGGACAAGGCCTTTACAGCAGAGCCAAGTTGGACCTTATTACCGGAAGGATGGAACACCTGGAAGGATGGAACGATCCGGCGATAATTTACGGATGGCAACTGAATTCCGATCATTTTTATGACGGGTCAAAAGTGTCATTGATGGTCGTGCCCGTCGATCAGGTAGAATGTGACGGGGATATTTTGGTCGACTTTTACACGGATAACCTGAAAGCACACTGGCCCGTACCTGCCGGAACCAAATGGGAAAGCGGGAAGAAATATAGCTATAAGGTACTGGTTCAGGAACGCCTGCTCGAAATCTTAGATGTACGGATAGAGGATTGGATAGATGCGGGAACAGACGGGATAAGCCTGCCCTGGTACGAATAAACAATAATAATAAATAACCCGAAGCTGCCTAATGGGAATAAGGCGCCAAAAACTGTGAAGCAGCTTATTTATAAACAACTAATTTTTTAATAAGATGAAACGATTATTTATAGCAATGGCGGTAGTCTCCGCTACAGTATTTGGTTTTTCAAGCTGTAACAATGAGGATGAAGTTGTTAACCCGTCACAGGGGCAGAAAGTGGATTTACGCATCCAAACGGAAATAACTTCTGCTGAGACAGGTTTGCGTTCCACAAAAGCCGCTTTAAGCAGTTTTCCTGAAGGATCGGCTCTAAGCCTGTTTGTAACAAACGGGACATTGGGAAGTGACTACCCGCAAGGGCCGTATAACAATGTGAAGGCAGAATACAAATCAGGCAAATGGGAATTGACTCCTAGTGTTAAACTGGGAGAAACTCCTGCTGCCGTATTTGCTTTTTACCCCTACGGTGCGGCTTATACAAACGGCACAGCCAATATGAATATATACCATACCAATCAGATGGACTATATGTATGGGACCAATGCCGAAGGACAGGGTAATATTAACAGGGACAATCCGAATCTGCATTTACGTATGAAACATGCCTTGACATTACTCCGGTTCAATATCCGTAAGATGAATTATCCCGGTGAGGGTAAGCTGACACGGATTGAAGTGGCGAACATCAGCGGAAGAATTGACCTGAGAAGTGCAGCTACGCTTAATATTGCTTCGGGAGAGATGACCTATATAGACAGATATTATGATCCTGCATTTATTGAAAATGCAAATGGACTATATACCATTACAGAGGATGAAACTGCAAGTCCGCAGGAAGTCCTTGTTATGCCTGTAAATAAAACATCTGCCGACGGCAGTATTTTAATTCGTTTTTTTATTGACGGGGCCATTTACAACTATAAGGTTCCGGTAAATACTTCTTGGAAACAAGGCACAAAGTACCTGTACAATGTCACTTTCAATGGTACGGAGCTGGTAATAGACGATATTATCATCACAGAATGGACGGAAGGTGCTAAAGGGGAAATAAACCTGTACTAAAAATGAGGCAGAATGCCGAATATCCACTAAAAATTAAAAAACAATTTTAAATTATTTCGAAATGAAAACAATATTAATTAAAAGCATATTCCTTTCATTATGTATGATATGGTTTACTGGCTGTAATCAGGATGATGCGGTGGAAACCATAGGTGACAGTTCTTCACAACTGGTAATAAAAACAGGTTTGAGCCAAATGGCAAGTCTTCTGAAAAGCGGGCCCGTTTCCGATTTTCCGGAAGACAGCAAGCTCGGACTATTTATAACAAATGGAAACCTGGGTGATGACTATTCGTCTTCCGCTTCGCGAAATATCCTCTCAACACTGACCGGGGATATCTGGAAACAAAACCCGGCGGTAAACCTGTATGAGCATAATGCAACGATATTCGCCTATTACCCGTATAACAGTAGTAATATCAACGGGGTGGAAATACCTGTACAAAGCGGACAGACAGACTACATGTATGGAACACATACTCCGGGACAGGCAGCCATCAACAAGGATAACCGGACGGTAAACCTGACCATGAACCATGCATTAACTTTGGTGCAATTCAATATTTATAAAGCCAATTATCCCTGGCAGGGAAAGCTGGTAGCAATCCGCATTTACAATGCTCCGGACAAGACTGTTGTTCATTACAGCGGAAAACTGAATATACAAACCGGAGAAATTTCGGATCTGGCTGGAACAGACAGGACGGTCCAGATAAACAGTACATCTCTTTTGATGATCCCCGATGATAAATCAACGGATGAGAAAGATTATATGAAACTTTTACTAATTCCGACTTTACCAACATCATTACGGGGAGAGGTTATCATTACTTTCGATATCGACGGGAAGGAATTCTCTTGGGAAGTACCTGCCGGGACACAGTGGAAACAGGGAACTAAATATACATACGACGTCTTGCTCAACGGGAATGAACTACGTATCGGTGAAGTGAAAATTGCCGATTGGATAAACGGGACAGGTGGAAACGCTTTTCTTGAATAATATGAATCTTTAAATAAACCAGTGGGCTATACCTTCAGAACATAGTATAGCCCCTGATTAAACAGCTATTTAATAATTAAAATCAGCAACATGAAAACAAAGATTTTTATGTTGTGTGTGAGCCTTTTGCTCTTCACAACAAATATGCATGCACAATGGGTGGTAGCAGATCCCTCCAACCTGGCTCAGGGAATAGTCAATACGACCCGCCAGATTGTTCAAACGTCCTCGACGGCCTCTAATATGTTAAATAACTTTAAAGAAGTTCAAAAAGTATACTCCCAAGGCAAGGAATATTATGACGCATTAAAGTCTGTAAATAACCTGGTTAAAGACGCAAAAAAGGTTCAGAAAACAATCCTTTTAGTTGGTGAAATATCCGACATATATGTTAACAGTTTCCAGAAAATGCTCTCCGATCCGAACTTTAGCATCGAGGAACTAAATGCAATAGCCGAAGGTTATGCTATCCTTTTGGAAGAAAGCAGTATTGTCCTGGATCAGATTAAGACCGTCGTCAATATTTCGACGCTGTCATTAAGTGATAAGGACAGAATGGATGTCGTGGACCATTGCTATAAAGAAGCCCTTAATTACAAAAACCTGGTCAATTATTATACCAATAAGAACATAGGCGTTTCCTATCTCAGAGCCAAAAAGAAAGGCGAAACCGAGCGAATTCTCTCCCTATACGGAAATGATAACCAAAAATACTGGTAATTATGGACTTCGATAATTTACATCAGATTTTACGACAGCTATATGACGATATGATGCCTTTATGCGGCAATATGGTCGGGGTAGCTAAAGGAATTGCAGGGCTGGGTGCATTGTTTTATGTCGCATACCGTGTATGGCAGTCATTAGCCAGGGCGGAACCCATCGATGTGTTTCCTCTACTTCGCCCTATAGCCATCGGTATTTGTATTATGTTCTTTCCTATAATTGTTATCGGAACAATAAATAGTGTGATGAGTCCCATTGTACAAGGTACACATGGCATGTTAGAAACACAAACCATGGATATGAAACAATATGCAGAGCAACGTGACCAACTCGAATATGAGATTAAAAGACGGAATCCGGAGACGGCTTACCTGGTCGATGACGATGTTTTCGAAGCCAGACTCAGTGAGCTGGGCATTACCGATGTGGGATCTAAGGCGGGATTATATATCGACAGGGGGATGTTCCAGTTAAAAAAATGGCTGCAACAAGCCCTTAGGAATTTACTTGAACTATTATTCCAGGCAGCTGCTCTTGTAATTGATGTAGTCCGGACCTTTTTCCTGATCGTCCTTGCCATCCTGGGGCCTATTGCTTTTGCCTTTGCAGTATGGGACGGTTTCCAGTCTTCCCTGACCGGTTGGCTGATGCGCTATATATCCGTATACCTGTGGCTGCCGGTTTCCGACCTGTTCAGCAGTATCCTGGCCCGTATACAAGTATTAATGCTCAAGAATGATATTATTCGTATGAGGCAAGACCCGGACTTTTCACTGGATTCTTCTGATGCAATTTATATCATCTTTATGATTATCGGGATTATCGGATATTTCACTATTCCTACGGTTGCAGGATGGATTGTACAGGCCGGAGGCGGAGGTGCCATGAGCAGGGGTATTAATACTGCGGCGATGAAAGGGGGAGCATTTGCCGGAGGTCTTGCCGGAGCTGCCGCTGGTAATATTGCCGGGCAGGCAGGTAAAGGTGTAGGGGCTATCGGCGGAAAACTCAAACAGGGAGCAGGAGCTTTGGTCAGAAGTATAAAAAACCGCAGACAGAACAGGCAAAACAACTCTTAACAAGCAATTATCAATTCTATTAAAACAATTAGAATATGCAGTTTAAATCATTATTGAATATAGAAACCAGCTTCAGGCAACTCCGGGTTTTTGCCATTATATTTATTTGCCTCTGTGCAGGTATTACAGGCTACTCCATCTATAGCGCTTACGATTTTGCCGAAAAACAGCGGCAAAAGATCTATGTGCTGGACAATGGGAAATCCCTGATGCTGGCTCTGTCACAGGATTTGTCACAGAACCGTCCGGTTGAAGCACGTGAGCATGTCAAACGGTTCCATGAGCTGTTCTTTACCCTGGCTCCGGAAAAAGGTGCCATCGAAAGTAATATACAAAGGGCTTTGTTACTGGCAGACCGCAGTGCGTTCAACTACTACAAAGACCTCTCGGAAAAGGGTTACTATAACCGGCTTATCTCAGGAAATATTATCCAGAATATACAGGTAGATAGTATCATCTGCAATTTCAGCGTATATCCGTATGATGTAAATACTTATGCCAGGCAAATGATTATCAGGGAAAGCAACATTACCGAAAGAAGCCTGGTAACCAACTGCAAACTGATGAATTCGTCCCGTTCGGAGAATAATCCGCATGGATTCTTTATCGAAGGCTTCGAGGTGAAGGAAAATAAGGATATACGGGTTATTAAACGCTAAAATTTTCAGGCTATGAAAGAAAGGATAAAGGAAATAGGCTATGCCTTTGAAGATATCTTCAAAAAGATAGTCGGGGAAATTACTCCTGAAAAAAAACTTGTCATTATCCTGTCCATATTGCTTGTCGGAACCCTGGCCAATTTATATATGACTTTCAGGGCTATACAGAGTATGGGTAGTAATAACGGTAACAACACTCTGAACATCCGTCATATCGGACAACCGGAAATAATAACATCTGATAATACATATCCCGGTGATTCACTGAAAGGAGGTTCTGATGAAACGGATTAATTGTAATAAAATCTTACGGAACTGGATACTGCTACTGTTTTGCTGTACGCTGACAGGAATCTTTCTGGACATCCTGTTTTCAGTTCCTGTTAACAGGCAGAAAATCTCTCTAGGTATTGACTCCAATACCCCGGAGGAAAAATATTTACCTGAAGAAAACCCCTCAAAGAGTGCTTTTGACAGTATAAGAAATGAGTATCTGTTAAGCTGCGGACTAGATCCTGACAGTATTATAAATCTTTAAAACGACTAATTATGAGCTTTAACAATGAACAAAACATCAAACGAAGGATAGGTATCCTGACAATCCTTATTCTGCTTGTCTGCGGTGGGGTTATATGGGCAGGAATAAAATTATCCGATATGTATGACAGGAGTGTATTCCTGTTTTGGGACTACAGGGATCAAATCGAAAGGATCGAGGAAAATATCGATAAGAAATTCAATACGATTATTTTACGGATCGACTCTTTAAACCCGACTGAGCTAATTGATAGCCCGGTTAACTCTTTACCGGAAGATAAAAAAAGGATTGAACAGGATAGCATCCGCAATATTTTAAATGATATACTGAAATATTATGAACAACAGGCAAAAGCTTAAGAAATATGCGGTATTCGCCCTGATGGGCATTGCCTTTGCCGCATGCATCTGGTTGATTTTCAAACCATCGTCAGATGAGAAGGAGAAAGAGAAGCTGGGTATCGGTTATAATGATAAGATTCCAGACCCGACCAATAACGAAATCATTGAGGATAAAAGGGATGCTTATGAACAGGCCAGCCTCAAAGAGAGGAATTCTAAAGATATGGTGAACCTGCAGGATTATTCATCCATGCTCAAATCCCGGGAGAATAATAACGACGGGATCGATTTACCTGAACAGGAATTAAAACCTCAGCAGCAATCAGAAAGGCATGCTGCTATCGGAAACTCGGTTTCCTCTTACAGGGATATCAACCGGACTCTGGGCACATTTTATGAAAAACCGGCCTATGATCCGGAAAAAGAGGAAATGAAGAAAAAGATGCAGGAACTCGAGGATAAGCTTACTGAAAAAGAAAGCAAGCAGTCCTCAATGGATGAGCAGATCGCTTTAATGGAGAAATCTTATGAACTGGCGGCAAAGTATATGCCACAGACACAGACTGCCGGTAATGTTCAATACCCGAATGAAACGGCTTTTACTGAGAATATCAGCGAAGGCCTGAGTGCGCAGGATATGAAAAATAAGATTGTCAGATCATCTAAGAACGGAAATGAAAAGGTGACGATTTCTCCAGTCAGGCAGGCTCGCGACAGGACAGTATCGGCTTTAAGGCAGGATTACTCGAATGACGAGTTGATAACCTTGTATGATCAACCCAGGAATTTCGGGTTTAATACGCTTAAAAGTCAGGAAAGCAAAGCGGATAAGAATACAATTAAGGCCTGCATACATGGTGACCAGACGGTAATGAGCGGACAAAGTGTATTTTTGAGGCTATTGGAAGCGATTATTATCGATGATGTGACCATCCCTGTCAATACAATCCTCACAGCCAACGCCAACCTGCAGGGAGAGCGGCTCGGTTTACAGGTATCATCCATAGAATATGATGGAGCTATCTATCCGGTTAAGATAAGTATTTATGATACGGACGGTACCAAGGGAGTATATATACCTGCTTCTATGGAACTGGATGCACTTAAGGAAATTGCCGCCAATATGGGCAACAGTATGGGACAAAGTTTTACCATGACTCAAAGCGCAAGTGCACAAATCGCTTCCGACCTGACAAAAGGTGTTATACAGGGGGCATCACAGCTTTTTGCCAAGAAAATAAGGATGGTAAAGATAAATCTTAAAGCGGGCCATAAGGTTTTACTCTATCCTGAAAAACAGTGATCGATTTAAATAATCCAATAAACATTTAATTAATAAAAATAGGCATATGAAAAATTTAATTATAGCATTATTCTTAGCGGTATTATCCATACCGGCTTTTGCACAGAATACAGAAGAAAACAATCCTGTTACGGAAAAGCAGGCACAGGAATCTCCCGAATCGGACGGTATAAGAACAGGAATCAACCCGTCTTCGGGTGACTTATATTACGGACTTACCCGTAAGATCATGTATGACCGGATGATTCCGCCACACGGCATCGAGGTCACTTTTGACAAGACTGTTCATCTGATATTCCCCTCCCCGATTGTTTATGTGGATCTGGGTTCTGCCAATATTGTTGCCGGAAAAGCGGACGGAGTGGATAATATCCTGCGTGTAAAAGCTGCGATCAGGGATTTTTCGACTGAAACGAATTTTTCGGTAGTCACCGATGAAGGTAGTTTTTATTCGTTCAATGTCAAATATGCGGATGAACCCCAAAAACTGAATATCGAGCTGAAAGATTTCACTCATGACGGGGAAGCCGTCAACCGTCCGAACAACTCGCTGGATATTTATCTCTCTGAATTAGGCAAGGAAACCCCAAAGCTGGTCAAACTGATCATGAAGTCCATTTATGACAATGATAAGCGTATCTATAAGCATATCGGCAGTAAAAAATTCGGTATCCAGTTTCTATTGAAGGGTATTTATGCCTATGACGGCATGCTGTATTTGCATACCCAGATTAAAAACTCAACAAACGTGCCTTATGATATCGATTTTATCCGCATGAAAATTGTCGATAAGAAAGTAGCCAAGAGGACTGCCGTGCAGGAAACCCTTATTGTCCCTGTTCGCGCCCATAATTATGTGACACGGGTGAACGGACAGGCTGTGGAACGCACCGTACTGGCTATTCAAAAAATCACGATACCCAACGGTAAACAGCTCGTATTTGACCTCTATGAACAAAACGGAGGGCGAAACCAGTCTTTTGTCATTGAAAACGAAGATCTGGTCAGGGCCGAGCGTATCAATGAACTTAAAATAAGATAAGTTATGAAGATCAGGATATTAATTACAGTATTGTGCCTTGCCTTTTTAGGGCAGGCACATGCCCAGCGTTATCTTCCGGGAATGAAAGGGATACAGGTCACAGCAGGGGCAGTAGATGGCTTTAAGCTCAGCAAACAGGACGGACAGGCATTTTCTTTGGGTGCTGCACTGGCTACTTATACCAGGAGCGGGAACAGATGGGTATTCGGTGGGGAATATTTACAGAAAAACCACCGGTATGGGGATATGTATATTCCCGTTTCACAGTTCACCGGGGAAGCCGGACATTATTTTAAGTTCTTATCTGATAATTCCAAAACAGTATACTTATCTCTGGGAATTTCATTATTAGGCGGTTACGAAACAGTCAATTGGGGGAAAGAAGTGTTGAAAGACGGAACGACTATCCAAAACGAAGATAATTTCCTTTATGGAGGAGCTATCACTCTTGAATCGGAAACCTATCTGGCTGACAGGCTCGTTTTGCTTGTCGGAGCCAGGGAACGGTTTCTGCCCTCATCCTCCGTTGCGGATTTTCATTTCCAGTTGAACGTGGGTGTAAAGTTTATTATCAATTAGATAAGCCGCTGAAAACCATCAGCGTATTTGGTTGGAAGAAATTCGATAATATCATAGGTTGCAATCTTATTGATATAAAAAGGATCGGCTTTCATTATTTCTAAAGCATGCTCTTTTGTTACCGCCCTGCATAGGATAACACCTCCGGTACGAGGTTCCTGAGGTCCTGAAGCAATGAAATGTCCTTCTTTATAATTTATATCCAGGTAAGTGCGGTGCATACCCAGATATTTTTCAACCTCATTAAGCGGTTTTTGATAGGTTAGAATGAAAATAAACATAGCGATCAATTTTGACGTAAAATTAAAAAATTATAAATCAATATGAGAAAAATAGCAGCATATATAATATACACGATACTGATTGCATGTATCGCATGTGCCTGTAGCAGCGATCTTGATCTTAAGCAGTCTTATGAATTCAAGGTTACTTACCTTCCGGTACCCCAAAAGCTCAAAGTCGGAGAAACTGCCGAAATCCGGTGCCAGATAGAACGCAGCGGATATTATAAAAATACGGCATACAAACTTCGTTATTTCCAAACTGATGGGGAGGGTACATTACGGCTCGACGACGGAACCATATTCCTGCCAAACGATTATTACGACCTGGACAGGGAAACATTCAGGCTCTTTTTCACCGCCGGATCGGAAGAGCAAAACAACATCGACATTTACTTCTTTGATTCAGAAGGAAATAGCTTCACGTTAAACCTTAGTTTCAACTATGACAGTAAGGACGAGAACAATAACGAATAAACTAGAACTGAAAGATGAATGCAACATACTATTTTTTAGTAGCTTATCAGTTTATATCATGGATATGGATGGCTGTAAGCATACGGAATGCTCCTACGGATATTGAGCTGTGGGGTGAAGAAGTTGAATAATCATTTGTCCGGACGTCTCTTTTGCCGTCCGGATAATTTAATACTTATAAAATGGATAACAATATAAATATTTATGGAAATTATTATCTGGTACCGGATTTAGATCCCCCTGAAAGAAAGCGATTGCTCGACCGGCTGGAGATAGATGCTGATGATATTAAAAAGTCCAATATCCTGCATGATCGTGAAAATAAGCAGTGGTGTATCTCCGGTAAGAGAATTGTAAACGATTTTGATTTCCCGCAAGCTTACAGAGAAAACGTGGAAATACCTGTCTATACAATGAGCGATGTAGAGGATGACCGGTTCAGGATGTCCAACGGGCATTACTCCGCCTTCTTTTTTACAACAGAGAACAATATGGGTAAAGCGACTGAAAAGATGCTGGAATTAGGCCTGGATTACAGATCTTACTATAGAGATTTTGAAACAAAGAACCCCAGTTCCTTATTTTTAGCTTTTAATAATACCGTATATCCCTGCAACAGCAAAAAGCATACACTGGATACAATGGATACCATAGGACTGGATTGGGACAATTTTAATAACCCACCCGAACCAATTGACGAATTGATCTCCAGACAGCGGAAAAACCTCAAGGCATTGGAAGAAAGATGCCTGAGCTACATCCCCTATTTTAGCCGCACATTACCGGTTTGTATGGAAGCTGTAAAAGATAATCCTTTCAACATAAAGGATGTACCCGGATATTTTTTAACCCGGAAGTTTATCAGCGATATCGTTGAAATGAATCCTAAGAACCTCGGGTTTATTCCTACCGACAAAATTGACAGGACACTATGCATGGATGTTTTTAAAAGGGACTGTAATACTTTTTGCTATATACCTGACAAATATAAAACAGAAAAGATGTGCATAGAAGCTTATGAAAGGATCAGAGAGGATACTGAAGACCCTTTGCGGCTGATGCCGTTCGTGGAAAATATCCCTTATAGCAGTGTTTGTATCGATTTACTCAGAAAATATACAGAACCCGCAGAATTCTCTCTAATATTTATGTCAATCCCGAAAAACGTATTCAATCAGGAAATTGCCGATGTTGCGATGCGAATCGATAAAGAGTCAATACACGATATACCTGACAGATTTATTTCCGAAGAAATGGCATTTACGGCATTGAAAACTGATCCCATCTTATTGAATAAGGTTCCCGACAGGTATAAAACGGAAGAAATATGCAGGCAGTCCCTGTTTTCTGAATTGGAAGAAATGGATAAGGCCAGAATACTTCGTGCAATTCCTTATCCAAACCTGATATTGGAAGCATTGAAGTCTGAGGGATACAAAGATTGTTCACCAATAATGTTGTTGACATATATAGAACGTGATGTCATAAACACCCCTATGGCAATGGAATTAATAAAACGGGATGCGGGATGCCTTCCTGATATCCCGTTTCATCTGAAGGATGAAAACATTTGTATAGAGGCAATAAGAGGTACAGGGGATATGAAACCTCTTTATGCGATACCTAAAGACTCTATGAGTGATAAAGTATGTAGTGAACTCGTGAACAAATTTCCCGAGGCAATCCGCCAACTATTGCCGGAAGACAAGAAGACACCGGAATTATGCCTGATGGCTGTTAAACAGGATGAATCACTACAGAAATATGTGCCGGAATCTATTGTAAATGATCTGAAACTGAATATGTACAGGTTTGGTATGCTGGTCGAGGAACAAGTGTCACTAAATTTTTCGCAGGTCAAGGACTTGTACGAAGGGAAAAAAGTGGAAATCGATTATACCGAACCTACAAACCAGATTCCACGGAAAGTGGAAATTGAATATAACTCACAAAAAGAATCCTTAAATTATTATGATAGTGTCCGGGATACAAAGAGTAATGAAAATAAACAGAAAAATACAATTCCGGATAAAGGTAAAGGGCTAAAAATGTAAATATCTATTTAATAGTTTAACACTATGGAAAATAATATGATTAATCAGACTTATTTTTTGAATCTTAATCCGGGGGAGATATCCTCTGCTTTTCGATTATTCCGCAGATTAGATATAAAGCCGGTTTTTGACGAGAACGAATATTTTAATGATTTAAAAGAGAAAGATGTCAGTCAAATTACATTATTGGTTCACAATAAAAAAGCCTGGACATGGACTGATGGTGTATCGGAGAAGAAGCCGGAGAATTTATCTGGTATTTCCCCTGCTGAAATGCTGAAAATACTTGGGCTGCCAGCTGTTGATAAAATACCATCTGTGGAAATAGAAGAACTGCTGAAAGATAATATCTATGATTTCTACTGGTTGGAAACAAATAAAGACCTGCCCCGAACGGAAATTGCAGAACAGTGTTGCCGGTTGGGCTTAATCTATGAAAATGAGCTGGAAGGCCTGGTTAATTATCCGTGGCCAACCGACAGGTTTCTGGTGTTGAATCATAAAATATACGGTTCCGAAAATACAATCGGGAAAGAAGCAATGCAAAAACTCGGAATATTGCCGGGTGAGGAAATCAGGACTGAAAGGTTAAGTGATCTGGTCAGGAAGCATGAAAGGGACATTTATCTTGTGAAGAACGACTTCCGCATGACAGGCCATTTTTCAGGTTTACCTACATACTGTAAAACGGAAAGTGTAATTCTTGCAGCTATTGATGCCGATTATGACAACATAAAGCATGTGCCTGTATTTGCAATCAATCAGAAAATCGCCGAGGCGATGGCCCGCAGGGATGGAATGTCCCTGGAAATTATACCCGGTGAGTTTATTTCCGCAGAAATGTGCCTGAATGCCGTTAATGATGATGGTATGGCGTTGAAGTATGTCCCGCAGGAATTCCATTCTGACGAACTATTCGAGGCTGCCATCGCGAATGACGGCTGGGCTTTGCAGTTTGTCCCGGAGAATAAAAGGACAAAAGACATGTGTTGCTCGGCATTAAGTCAGGTTTTAAATATAGGTTATGAAGGTTATTCAATAGCAAAGTATATCCCCTACCCTGATATTTGTCTGAATATCTTTAAAGATGCCGTAGATATTAATGATGCCACCGATGTATCAAAAAGGTTTCCTGACAAAATAATTAACCAGGAAATTGCACTGGAAGCGATAAAGCAGGACATCGATTGCTTTGGGCTTATTCCTCAGGAAATCAGAACTGCCGGGTTTTACGATGAAGCGGTTAAAATAAACGGATGGATGTTACAGCATGTACCTGAAGAGATGAAAACTCCCCAAATGTGCCTTGCTGCTAAAGATGCCTCACCGGATCTGGGATACGGACATTTAGGGCTTGTTGCCTATGTTCCGTTTCCTAAAGTTTGTTTGGAGTACCTCAAAGAAGCAGCCGGAAAAATCGATGTGTATGAAGTCTTTACAGCTATACGAAAGGATGTGTTAAATCCCGATATTGTTCAATTGGCTGTCGATCTGGATGTAAATTGCTTCAAATTCGTGCCGGATAATCTGAAAACGGAAGGTTTATGCCTGAAAGCCATTCAAGAGACGGGAGCTTTTGGTGAAGTGTTCGATTATATCCCCGAACACCTGAGAACAAAAAAGATATACAAACTTGCCGTAGAGACTAACGAAACAGCATTAAAATGGGTACCCGAAAAAAAAAGAAGCTATCAGATGTGCCTGTCAGCAGTCGAAAGGGATGGATACCAGCTGGAATTTGTTCCGGAAAGAAAGAAGACCAAACAAATTTGTCAAACAGCATTGGATAATTGCGAAAAGCCGGCAAATATTAAAAATTACCGTATTATGCCGGACATCCCATTTCCCGACATCATACTAAATGCGATTGAGAAATTTAAATCGAAGACCGAATCGATACCACTCTATTCTTCCATAAATGAAAATGCTTACAATGAAGAAATCGCAAAAAAAGCAGTCATGGCTGATGGTGCATGCTATGACTTTGTTCCTGAAAGACTTAGAAACGAAGAGCTTGCCCTGCTTGCTCTTTACCATACACATAAAGTAAGAGATATCCTGATGCTAACCCCGGACAGATATTGTTCGCAAAAGCTTTGTGAAGTGGCTGTTTTTATGTTTCCGGCTGCAATACTTCTTATTCCTCAGAATCGACGTACAGCTGAATTATATTTAATGGCGACGAAAAAAAATCCCGGGCTAAAAGAGGATGTTCCTGAAGATATAAAAAGGAATAAAAACATATATAGTTTTAATGAGAGACTGGAAAAAATACTGACCGGTAAAGATAGGCTGAACTTTGATCAGGTGCAGGGAATCTATCAGGGCGGTTCTGCATTGGTAAAAGAAGTAAAGAGCGGCGGGCAAATATTCAATAACAGGTTTCTATCATATAACGGTATAAAGGACAGGTTTGTTATTGCCCGTAGCCAAAAACAGGATAATAAAACAGCCATGTCTGATACGGATAATTCCCGGTCTAAGAAAGGAAGAAGAATATAGCAGGTAATAATTATTCTTCATCCGATTATTCACATTTATCTGACAAAAAATCATGGAAACAAATATAGACATACAGGAAAAAAATTATTATTTCCTGATCTGTGATGCACCGGCAATTGATGCAAAGCACCGGATCGACCAGTTGAACCATATGGGATTTATCGCTGATGGCAACAAGGAAAACATGGTTAATTATTTTCAGCGGTTTAGTAAAAGTAAGGAGCCTGTCGTTTTTATTTTTCAGAATAAGATAAGGAACCTGAGTGCATATATGGATCAGCCGGAATTCGACAAACTGGGCATTAAACAATCTTTTGAACAGATACCCAGGCTCAGGTTGAGTGAATTGATGAAACAGCAGTTTGAAGATATGGAGTTCATAGGTTATAATTCACTGGAATTGTTGCCCGATTATAGAAAGACTGTAGGGGTATGCCGGGAAGCAATAAGGATAGATCCTTATAATATACGTCATATACCGGATTATATGCTATCCAAAGATACTATTGACTCCTGTGTATGTATAGAAGGGAATACCTTGCAATATATACCTCAGGAAAGATTGAATGCCGGAATATGCCTAAAGGCTGTTGAAAATGACTATATGGCCCTGCAGTATGTGCCTTTCAAATTTAAAAGTGAGGAGTTATGCCGTATGGCTGTTAAAGGAGCGGTTGATGACACTAAAAATGAAAGTTACCATGTATTAGCACATATACCTTATACTTTCATTTGTAATGAAGTAATCCGGCAATTTAATAAAATGTCCGTTAGCGGGGAAGCTATGGCAAAGACAATCGTAAACAAAGAGGTGATGTCCGCCGGTATGTGTGATAAGCTCTTTGAATGGGATCATAATGCCTATAAGCATTTTCCCAATTTATATAAAAGTAAGGAGATGACAGAAAAGGCCATAGCCTTAGACGGGATTCTATTGGCTTACGCTCCGCCAAAACAAATCAATGAGGAGTTATGTTTGTCTGCTATAAAGAATACTTACAAAGCTATGGCGGTTGTGCCTGTGTTCTTAAAAAATCCCGATTTCTGCCTGAAAGCGGTACTGGCTAACCGAAATGCCGGGATAAAGAACTTGGTTCCTATGGAAATAAAGAATGGAAAGAATATTTACAGCTTTAACGAGAGGCTTGAAAAAATATTGACAGGGAAAGTAAATCTGACATTTGAACAAGTTCGAAATCTATACAGTGGTGGGTCGCAAACATTTTTAGAAGTAAAAAGCGGGAGCAAAATCTATTCAAACAGTAGTCTTTTTTATGACAAAGAATTGAACCGATTTCTAATCGCTCCAACCCAATCTGGCAATATAAATCAAGTATTAACCAAAGATGATCTTAATAGGAAAAAAGGGAGGAGAATATGATATATATCCGCTCAAGTTTATTTCGTAATGAAGATGTGTTTTTGTCCGTACAAAATTAATAGCTGATTGTAAACTTTTCATCATGTCAAAATATATTTATTCAATATGTACAAATGTGTTTATACTATATTGCCATGTGGTATTTTGCCATAATGTACATGTACATGTGCATTTGTACATGGGTTTCCTGTGGCTTAAAAAGTCTTGTTTATTTTGTAATGCAAGATGTGTTTTTGTGTACACGAGAACGTCATGCTATAAAAATCATATTAGGATATATAATTGCCCCACTATCGAAAGATTAAGCGGGGGCAATGTGTCTGAGGATAACGTATTATAGAAACTTAGAAGTCCTTTAAGATATATATACATTACCAACCAAAAAGATTACCTCTTTTTAATAATTCACCATCTTTTGTAACAGAGTTTTCTTTAATATCCACAGAGATATAACCATATATACTATTAATATCAAAATACTCATGATCAAATAGATCCCAATCTGAAGTTTTATATATCTTAAATATGTAATTGATGCTATTTACTTGTATTTGATTACCACATTTGATATTCAATCGATTAATATTTATAGAATCATAAGCAATTACAATATTACCAGCATTTGAAATCTCAATATAATCAATATTTTCACTTGGAGATGATAATCCTTGATATTTTCCAATTATAATATAACATTTTCCTCCCCATCTTTTCCATACAGTAATATCATTCTTTATAGTTGCTGGCGTACTTTTGACTGTTTCCTTTCATATTGGGGATTAGTTGATATTCTGAAAGAGGGCAAGGGTTTCGATACCGTGGAATACATTCGGAAGCGTCCATTATTCAATAAATTGTTTACATGTACGCCACCCCAAAATAGAAAAGGTTGAAAATATTATTCGCTATTATAACATTAATAACAAGATATTCCATTTTCAATTTACACAAAATTTAGACTATTATACGGTCGTATTCTTTTTTCTTAGATTACAATATCTTCTAAATTACAGACTACACACCTGATGAAACAAAAAATAACAACTGTTTTGTAAAACAATCTACAGATTCAATTATCAGCCTAAAGGAACTTATAAGAAATCGACTAAAAAAGCTATTATTTGTTTTTTTTAACGACACAAATAACATACTATATATTTGGTATTTTTATATTTGTAAAAATACTTCCTTGAGTCTAGCCATCTTTTAGAAAGATTTTGTTTGCAGTTTGTATTATGCTTGATGGATATTTATCAGTTTTATTTGAGTTGATATAAATATATTAAAAAGAAAGCCGGCAAAAATAGGAGAAAAATACGATTGCTTTATTGGCAGAAAATGAAATTTTACAGTCTACTGGTATAATTGTTAAATAAATTGTCATACTCTTATTTAACATCATAAATAAGAGTATGACACAAACTATACAGACAAGCAATACGGTTCTTTCCTGTAGCTTATATTGCAATTATGGAGCTACGATCCATTTAGCTTTCATCTCCGCTACGATATCTTCATCATCCAGGTGCATATAAATATCCTGTATATTATTGCCTATTGCATGCCCCATAATACGTTCGGCAATACCATCCCTAATGCCTCTTTTCGCTGCTATGGTCCGGAAGGTATGCCGGGCCCGATGGAAAGTAATCGTCTTGTTAATACTCAATTCTGCAATTATCTCTTTCAGATGCTGATTGGTTCGCCAATTAGATAAAGGGTAAAATATTGGCAGATATGTTTTTTTATTCTTTCGTTCCAATAAGGATTCTACCACGGAAGAGACTATTGGTATTTTATACTTTACACCCGTTTTAAGACGATTATTACTCAATAAAAGACATATATCATCATTCTTATCTTCTTTCAGCACAACGGGCTTCAAATCATCATAGGTGACATTATAAAACTCTGCATAAGACAAAGAAGTGTAACAACTAAAGAGGAAGCCTCTTAACACTTCACGTCTACCGCCTTTATATTTACCTAAATCATAAGCTTTCTGCAATATTTTTAATTCATCCTCATTTAGTATATCATTGTTTTGAGCCTGGGTAATCTTTTTAATTTTAAATTTAGAATAAGGGTTCTTATCCAGGATTCCTTTATCGACAGCAATCCCCAGAAAAAATTTAAAGTTGGAATGTTTTTTATAAATAGTATTCAACAAATTCCCGGATTGGATTTCGTATTCATGAAACTTCTTTATATAGTCCAGTGTAATTGCATCGAAAGTCAGGACAGGTTTCCATTTTTGCATCTTGTTAAGAAAATTACGATAATTGGCTATTGTGCGTTTGGCTCTGGTTAATTCCAAAAACCTCAGTTCATTCTCCGCAAAAACATAAAAATCTGTATTGCCATATAGTTTATCTTTAAACTTGTTCAGAAACACTCCAACTCGCAATGGCTTAATAAAGTGGTCCCGGATAATTGTCTGTGCTTTCGTGTATTGCTCCTGTATAATCCTATTGTATAGTAAATGGTCCCTGTGGCTAGCCAAAACCATTTTTTTGTTATCACTCCAATGCTTCGGATGTACTGATATATTCAGACCGATGTAAGTGACACGCCTGTAGGATGTATACCTCAGGCAAACCGGGCACGTGCCGTCTTTTGCTTCGTGACTGAGACGTTGTATTACTTTTAATGTGGCTTTCATTCTGATTACATTGATTGTTAATGAATAAAAAATGCCACATATATAAATAAAAGAAATACATGAGGATATTAACTTACGCGATTTGTCTCTATTTGTCGTAATTTGTCGTAGTTAACATAAATATATCCTGTGCATGGTTACTGTTTTAATATATTACCATAATACTCTTCATCAAAAAGCTGTTCCAAATCAATCGCATTCAGCTTTTCATTGACTTTACAAGGATTAATATAAAAATAATTCGTCCTTTCGACCTGCTCAAACCCAAGATCCAGAAAATATCCATAAAGCTTAAATGAAGAATATTCAAGGTCCTGATCCATCCGGTGATATTGCATTGCAGGTTGCATAGAGGATGTATCTAACTGCAATGGATACACAATGGCAAGCACCAAGCCTACAGTACCGTCAAACCGGCAGAGGATGTCCTTTATGATGAATTTTCCATAGCCGTAACCCCGATATTCAGGAAACAGAACGATATCATTTATATACAAGACGTTAAAATTACCATTCTCAGCAAGCAATTCGTCAAATTCAGGTTTTAACTCTCCGGTTTTTCTGTCCATGATAAAATCACCGACATATCCACATGCATCACTACTCGAATTCGATAGGAGATCTTCCAAAAGAAGTCCGTTATTGATGAGATATCCTAGATAGAACAAAGACACCCGAGCTTTTCCGATTAAGACTTCCTTCGTATCTTCGTCAATATCTGCGGAATCACATCCGTAGACATCAATTGCATATTGTGTGTAACAATCAAAACCTTCCATATAAGAACTTCCTGTAGAGGATTCAAAGCTATATCGCAATTTCAGGTATAGAATATCTTTTGCTTGCATTGTTATTATTGTTTTATATACATTTTCTCCAAATATAATGATTTGTACCGACTGGACATCATTTCTGCAGCGCATTTTAATTGCCAGAAAAAAAGGCATAGGTCTAAAACCTATGCCTTTATGTATTATTAGCCTCGTGTCGGGTCTGCTTTACAAGCTCATACAACCCATTTATCTAACATCTCCCGGACAATATCTTCATCATGCAGGTGAGTATATATATCCTGGATGTCATTACCTTCTGCATGCCCCATGGTACGCTCGGCTATTGAATCTCTGACACCTTTTTTCGCAGCTATCGTTCGGAAGGTGTGCCGGGCCCGGTGGAAAGTCATCGTCTTATTAATTCCCAGATCCTTCATTATTTCCTTAAGGTATCTGTTGGTAGGCTGATTGGCCAAAGGCAAAAAGATCTTCCGGGAAGTATCCGTATCTCCGGCTTTTCGTTCCATTAGCAGCTCTACGACGGGCGAAACTATGGGTATTTTATATGGTACGCCCGTTTTCTGACGCTCATTGCTGAGCAATTGATACATTTCTTCTGTATTTTCTTTTTTTAGTCTTACAGGCTTTAAATCATCGTAAGTAACATTATGAAATTCGGCATAAGATAAACTGGTGTAGCAGCTAAACAAGAAATCCCTTAACACCTCACGCTTGCCTTCTGTATATTGCTCTGCGTCATATGCTTGCTGCAATATCTTCAGCTCTTCTTCTGTCAGTACATCGTTGTTCTGTGCCTTCGTGATTTTCTTGATCTCAAATTTTTCGTAAGGATTCTTTACAAGTTGTTCTTTATCAATGGCCAAACCCAACAGAAATTTAAAGTTTGCATGCTTCTTATAGATCGTGGACAGCAAGTTACCTTCCTTAATTTCATGATCATGAAAACGTTGGATAAATTCAAGGGTGATTTCGTTGAAGGTCAGTATGGATTTCCATTCCTTCATCTTATTGAGCAGGTTACGGTAATTGGAGAGGGTTTGCTTTGCACGGGTAGATTGGAGCAATTCCAGTTCTTTTTCTATAAAAACATAAAAATCTGTATTGCCATAATACTTATCCCGGAATTTATCAACAAATTCTTTGGTGGATAAGGGCTTATAGAAATGAGCCAGAAGGATGTTCTCGGCTTTGCAGTATTCTTCTTCAATAATGCGGTTGTAATGTAAATAGTTTCTTTCCCCCGACAGAACCATTGAACGCTTTTGGCTCCAGTGTCTGGGATGAACAGATATACCTAACCCTATAAAAGTTGTTTGTCTAAAAGATGTGTACCTTAAACACAACTGACGTTTACCATCTTTTGTACTGTAATTGTTACGTTGGAAAATTTTAATGGATGCTCTCATGACTCAATTGTTTGTAGTTAAACAATAGTCAAACGAACAAGTGTAAACTCATGGAAAAATCGATTTTAACTATTAATCGTTAAAACAATCAATCGATTGATTTTGTGCTTCTTGTAGAATTCCTGAAAACTACTTTCTGTTTATTATTCATCGTGTGTAGTCCCAGGCAGAACCAGGCCTTTCAGTCCCTAAAAATGTCTACTTATCTCTATTTTAGGGCATTTCAATATGTGTTAAATTGATGACTTTTTCTTCATATACTGAATAACATAGAAAACCTATTACCATTGAGGGAAGTAGGGTATATTTCCAGAGCTGAAAAACCTATACAAAACTGATAAATAAGTATTTGAAAGCTAAATGTAAAGTGGATAAATATAAGTTAAATATTAAAAAAAAAGACCTTATGAATATAAATGAGGAGGATACTTTATCTCAATTATAATCTCTTTTAGTAATTAATGTTATGGGCATTATTGTCCTACTTTAGATAAATGAATAGATCTTTTCAACCGTGATATCTGAAATATTTGAGAAAACTCTAAGACAAAGAAACCGTTGTATTAATTGCTATTGAAAAATAAACTGAACATTAAGATATATAATGGGGTAGGTTTTCGTGCAGAAGACCTTTAATTTAACAAAATAGGATGATGAAGACGAAATAAATGCTTATACTATCAGTCGAGATTTAGGAGAAAGATGGGTTGGAAGTTGTGCTTGTTTTAAATAAAATATCCTGCCGAATTCTAGTAGCAGGATATTTTATCATTGATTAAAATTTTATTGATCACATGATGTAATGAGCCTCAATTATTTTCTTTTAGGAGAATAAGATTTATCCAAGATTTCCTGAATTTCAGATTCTTTATATAAAGTCTTACCACCAAAATTTATATAAGGCAATACTCCATTTTTACGATAATCTGTTAATGTACGTCGGTTTACTCTCAAATATTTTGACAATTCTTCATCAGTCATATAACGGTCACCGTTTAACCCTAGTTTACAGTCTTTGGAAAGAGTTCTGAGTTGATTCAATATACGATCAATAGAGTTGAAGAAATAGAAAACTCTAGCATCATTTTCAGCTATTCTTTTCATAGTTTATTATATTTATTTTTTGCTTTAACTATTGTTTTTAAAAATACTTCTATATCACTTTTTAGGTAAAAATTCTTTCTTCCCACTTGTGAGAATCCGATTTTGCCAGCATCCCGGTACTTTTGCAACGCTTTAGGACCAATACTTAAAATTGAACAAACTTGTTGTGTGTCTAACCATGTTAATAAATCAGGCGGAGTATGCCTTAAACATAATATTTTGACATATCCTTCGAGGTGATTTATACGATACAGCATTTTATTAAAAACGTTTTTTTTAATCATGATAAATTCTTCTTCCATAGTTTCTTTATTTAAATTGTGAGATGAATATTATTAACAGTATTTATTTAGTTCTGAAAGGCTTTGATATAATTACTGTTTAATGTCTTTTCCAGATCAGATTCTTTATACAAGACTTTTCCACCCAACAATATGTAAGAAAGCACTCCTTGATTACGATAATCCTGCAAGGTTCTGCGACTGACTTTCAATATTTCTGCAACCTCCTTATCTGTAAGATAACGCTCTGCATTAAGTAACGGTCTGGTTTCTTCGAAAGTATCTTCTAAACAAGCAATTAGCTCTTCCAAGCTTTCAAAAAATGTAACAACATCCTTGTTGCGTTTTGTAATTAATTCTTCCATAATATTTTTATTATATGTTTTTACTCTTTCATTTACATGACTTCAGAAGTTCTTCAATATCTGAAACCTTATAATAAATTTTATTATTAATCCGGCTGAAACTCACTTTTCTTGTATCTCTATAGGTCTGTAAGGTACGGGGAGAGATATTAAGGATTAAGCATACATCCTGATTGTCGAGCCACTGATCCAGTCCTTTGTTTTTATACTTACTGCATAATGATTCAATTCTATTCTTAAAATTTCTGACCTTTAATATCATGGCTTCAAATACAACCTTATCTATGTTCGTTGTTTCCATAATGAACTTTTTAGTTAAACAATACATAACATTTGATGATTTGCAAATCAAAAGCGAATATAAGATCAAAAGCATTACAGATTATTGAATTTCAGAGCATTGTCGTGATTTGTCGCGTTCTGTCGTAATTTGTCGTAGCTGGTTATTCTGTCTCGTCCCCCCAAAAAAATAACTGATCGTGACGACCAGTTATTTTTCATATTTTGAGAATGAAATTTGCAGCTTCAAGGTTATTCATCCCTTACAAATCCGACTCTCTTTCTTGGCGTATTTTCTAATTCCTTCTTACTTGCCAATTCAGTCAACACCTGATAAATGTCATTAAACTGCATATTGGTCTCAATCATAAAAGTTTCTAGTTTTTGATGAAGTTCTGCATATCCTAAAGCATATTGACGGAGTGTAACAAAAGCTCGCATAATAGCGATATTTATTTCAATGGCTACATCACTGCGTAAAATACTGGATAACATGGCAACTCCTTGCTCTGTAAAAGCAAAGGGGAATACTGAACTATGTTTGAGTGTTTCAGGCAACCGGTCACAATTTGTGACCAGTTCAATCCATTCAGATTCTGATAGCTCAAACATGAAATCGGGAAATGGAAATCGCTTTATATTCCGTCTTACAGCCTGCTTTAAGGCTTTAGTTTTTACATTATACATTTCTGCAAGGTCAAAGTCCAATAATACTTTAGCTCCTCTAATTTCATGTATTTTATTCTGAATTATTTGTAACTCCATGATTACTGTAATTTAAGGTTAGAAATTTTACTATCTACATTCATCATATCCTCCAAAATGCTCTGGTCTAAAATCTTTGCATAGTGCTGCGTCATGCGGGTAGAAGAATGTCCTAGCATTTTGGCGACATTTTCCATCGTTACTTTATTAGCTAGCGTAACCGATGTGGCAAATGTGTGCCTGCTGCAATGCGCTGTCAGTCTCTTGTTTATACCACATAAATCAGCCACCTCTTTCAAATATGTATTATATTTTTGATTTGTAGGAACCGGAAGAAGCTGACCTTTCAATTGGCACCCTTTATCATCCTTGTATTTCTCTAATAACATCTTCGGAATATTTAATAGAGGGATATTACACATATTATTCGTTTTTTCACGAGGCTTGCGAATCCATACTTCATCGTTGCCGTTTCTTATAATATGCTCCTCTTTCAGATTCTTTACATCAACGAATGCTAATCCCGTAAAAGAGCAAAACACAAATACATCCCTGATTTGCGATAGTCGCTTTGTAGAAATCTCTTTATTAATGAGAGTTTCCAGTTCACACATAGTTAAGAATTCTACATGAACTTCATCCTGACGAAACTTAATTGAAGCAAATGGGTCTTTATGCAGCCAATCATTAAGTATTGCTATTCGAATGATCTTCTTAAAGATTTTTAGATGTTTGATAGCGGAGTTATTGCAACACCCCTTTTCTGTCTTTAGGTACAGTTCATATTTGCGGATAAAGTCTTCATTAATATTCTTTAGAGGAATATCTTCCATGTCTAATTCCTTATCCATAAATTCTTTCAGGTATTTCAGCGAGGCGTCAAACTTATAAATGGTTGATTGCGCATATTCGATATTTAATAATTGCCTGCACCGTTCATTGTGATCGGAGTGTACTTCAACTAGAGTTCTACCATCTTCTTCGTCTTTGTGGTTTCCTAAATAGATATCTTTTATAATCTGTGCCGTGATAGGCTTAGCGGCTAACCCAAGGTCACAAAAGATTTGATGAATCCGGGATTTTACGGATTGAATATTATAATTCAACTCTTGTGCCTCTCTACTGCTACCTCTTGTTTTCCCTTGTGCCTGACTCCACTGAGAGGGATTTACACTGCCACCAATTGGAATGTCGGCCACATTACTGTTGACAGTAATACGAATAAATAGAGGGACCTGTCCGTTTTTCATCACCCTGTTTTTTCTGATTAAGCAGACTACATTAAAAGTGTTTCGTTGTTTTGTCATTTTTGTTTCCATAAAATTGATTTTTTGTTGTTGTAAAATTACTTTTTTAACATTAAACCAACCCTACGCAAGACATTGTATAACAGTGAATTGAAGTCATTCTCGTAGCCAATTCGTAGCCAAAACTGAAAAATAATTCTTGGCTACGAATTGGCTATGGAATAATGCTCAAAAATGCATTATTTTGCTGTTTTCGTAAAATTCAGGGAATAAAAAAATCCTTGAAAACCAACTGATTTTCAAGGATTTGCTTTGTTTTGCCTTTCGGCCTAGTGCGGATGAAGGGACTCGAACCCCCACGCCTCACGGCACCAGATCCTAAGTCTGGCGCGGCTACCAATTACGCCACATCCGCATAGCCAATTGCTTTAGCGGGTACAAAGGTATAATTATTTTTCTAATAACAATGCTTTACTTGCAAAAAATAGAATTTTAGACAAAAATAAGAGAATATAAATTAGAAAAGAGCTTCAAAATTCATAGCAGACGAACAATTTTCAAGTTAATGCCATCTGGAAAATTTTAGCTTTTTTCTTTCCGTTTTTTTTCATAGCTTTGTCCTGCTAAAGAAGAAATTGAGATGGATAACTATATAGTTTCAGCACGTAAGTACCGCCCTATGACCTTCAACTCGGTTGTCGGGCAACGCGCATTGACCACTACTCTCAAAAATGCGATCGCTTCAGGAAAACTGGCACATGCCTATCTTTTCTGCGGCCCGCGTGGAGTAGGAAAAACAACCTGTGCCCGTATCTTTGCTAAAACTATCAACTGTCTTTCACCCGCAGCTGACGGCGAAGCATGCAATCAATGCGAATCCTGTGTTGCGTTCAACGAGCAACGCTCTTTTAATATCCATGAACTCGATGCCGCATCCAACAACTCGGTCGACGATATCCGTTCACTGATAGAGCAGGTGCGCATACCTCCCCAAATAGGAAAATACAAGGTATATATTATCGACGAGGTACATATGCTTTCGCAAGCAGCTTTCAATGCTTTCCTTAAAACATTGGAAGAGCCCCCGCATCATGCTATCTTTATCCTTGCAACAACGGAAAAGCATAAAATACTGCCTACTATTTTGTCCCGTTGCCAAATATATGATTTCAGCCGTATTACAATAAAAGATACTGTCGAACATCTTCAATATGTCGCTTCTCAGGAAAATGTGCAGACTGAACCGGAAGCACTGAATGTACTTGCTCAAAAAGCCGATGGGGGAATGCGCGATGCATTATCTATCTTTGACCAGGTGGTTAGTTTCACCGGAGGAAATGTAACATACAAGGCGGTCATTGAAAATCTCAATGTACTGGATTATGAATATTATTTCAGGCTTACCGATTGCATACTTGCCAGCAATGTCGTAGACAGCCTGCTCATATTAAACGAGATATTAAGTAAGGGCTTTGATGGTAATAATGTCATCACTGGTATTGCGTCTCATTTCAGAGACCTACTCCTATGCAAAGACCCGAAAACCGCTGAATTGTTTGAGGTCGGTGCTTCTATCCGGGACAGATACATCGAAACTGCAAGGAAATGCAACAATGAATTTCTCTACAAAGCAATAGATATAGTAAACGAAAGTGACCTCAATTACAGGCTAAGCCGGAATAAACGGCTACTCTCCGATCTGACCGTCATAAGGCTATGCCAACTATCTTCACCTCAAACAGGTTTGGAAGATCAAAAAAAAAAGCAGGTAATTGATCCCATATTTTCGAAACAGGAAGCCAAACAGGCTCCTGCCCCGAATCAGCCTGCAACACCTCCCCAAAACAGCCGGCCCGCCACAGCACCCGTAACAAGGAATATTCCTGACACGCCGCAAGCCACAAGTAATACAACAACCGCAAGCGCTCCAAAACCCACATATCCCGGAGGACTGGGAATCTCCATTTCGGCCTTTGGACAGAAAAAAGAAGTGGAGGCAAAAGTGGAAGAGAAGATTGAATCCTTAAATGAACGATTCAGCCCCCTGCAACTCATCAATGAATGGAAAGCATTTGCCGAAGCCCTGACAGAAGAGCATCATCTGAAGAACACAATGCTCAACTGCTTGCCAAATCTCATAGAAAATACATTATTTGAGGTTGTAGTGAATAACCCTGTGCAGGAACAGCGATTGCTGGAGCACAGAATGGATATTCTGGTGAAATTGAGGACACAACTTCGCAATACCCATATAAAAATGCAAGTCCGTATAAGTGAGGATAATGAGAAGAAACTCGCCTTTACGCCGGCAGAGAAATTCAATTTGATGATGGAAGAGAATGAAAGTCTCCGCCGGTTAAAAGACGAATTCGGTCTGGAGCTTTCATAAAACGATCACTTCCCCTTCTGATACATCGACCGGACTCGCTTCTCCCCATCCAGTTCTATATTGAATATACGCTCTGCACTTTGCTTCTTCTTTTTCCTGTCGGCAAATGTAGTTTCAAGCTTTACGGACAGTGTGGTAAAATAGATGCCTTTATTATCCTTGATAATCTCCGGCAGATTAGGAGGTAATGTATAGGAAATGCTTTTTATCTTCCTGTTTTTAAAATCTGCTTTCAAGGAATCCGCAATCACTGTATCAGGCTGATTCTCCTTATCAAAAAATTTAAGCAACACAGATGCCGAATACTTTTGTATTTCTTTGTTATTCACTGATGAAAGAGCTTTGAAAAAGCCGGACAATACTTTCTCCACATCCTTCAACTCATCACCCTCAACAGCCTTTAGCTGGATCAGATAATCGTGTCTTCCTTCCGCCACATCCTCATATTCTCCCGTAAAACGTCCTATTTTTACATTGTCGAGGTAAGCCTGGTAAGCATCCGCCGTATTCTGTTCCATCACCTGAAGCCAACTGAGTGAATCCACGACATGCTTTATTTGCCTTTCATATGGAGTTTGCGGATGGTCTGCCAAAAAAGAAAAAAGAGCATCAATATTTCCCGATTTGCGAAGAGCTTCCCATTCATTTCGTTCCTTCTCCCGTAGTTCCATTATTTTATCCTGAGCTTCGCCACTGTATTTTCCTTCGGGGTAATGAACAAGGTATTTGGAATAACTTAAAGGTGTATTTTCCTCAATACATTTATTCCAGTATGCAGATTCTGTCGCCTCCTCGTCTTTGTTCTTCATAAAAATACCCCCGGTACCTAACAACAGCATAAACACTAACCCTACAGCGACAAAAATAAACAACTTCTTATTGCTTCTGGAAAGGGAAGCCCGCTGCAAATTCTCCTCTATACTTTTATCTATTGGCTTTTCTTCATAAGACATATCTTCTTTTTCCATCTCCGGATTAGCCTTCTCCCCTTCTCCGGACAGCGATTCTGAATCTCCTTTATTAGACAGTAATTCTTCCGGATATGCATTATGAGCAATTTCCTGACAGTCGCCACAAAAGATTTCCCCTTCGTTTGTGCTTTTTCCGCAAAGCGGACATTTGTTTTCGTTATCAGCCATATCCCTTTATTTTATGATGTAGTTATTCATCTGCATACAACAAATACTTTTCCCGCATTGTTCTGTACCTTGCAAGGTCTTTTTGCCATGTTTCATAAATATCCTCCGCCGGCATACCCTTAATAATCTGCGATCTTAGCACATTCGTTCCTGCCAGCAAATCCATAAATTTAGGATTTGTAAAAAATACCGCACCCTGTCCCGATTTCTTATAAAAGTCGATCAGGAACTTCAATTCCAATCCCCGGTGATATCCATAATTCCTCAAATCGAGGCCATAACAGGCCTTATTTGCATTCAACGGACTTTTATTCCCATCATTCGGACGTGGAGTAAAAGAAAATTTACCATATTTCGGATCAGGAGCTCCCACCACCTGAAAAGGAAAATCAGTGCCACGCCCGACACTTACATTTGTAGCTTCAAAAAAACAGAGAGATGGATATAAGCCTATTGCCCAAGGATTTGGCAGATTAGGCGACGGCTTTACGGGAAGAATATACGAAGTTCCGTGTTTCCACCCCGTCATTGTAATCACTTTCAGATCAGATTTTATCCCACCTTTCAGCCAGCCTTCACCGTTTATCATCCGGGCCAATTCCCCCACTGTGAGTCCATGCAAAACCGGAATAGGATGCATACCCACGAATGACTTATATTTTGGGTCTAAAACAGGTCCGTCGATATAGTCGTTCGGATTGGGACGATCCAGAATAATACATTCTTTCCCGTTCTCGGCACATGCTTCCATCACATAATGCATTGTACTGATATATGTATAAAAGCGCGCTCCTACATCCTGTATATCGAAAATAAGTATATCCGTATCTTTCAGCTGGTCAGCCGTCGGTTTATAATTTTTTCCATACAGGGAAATAACAGGAGTTCCGGTCCTGGCATCTTTACCATCCACAATCTTTTCTCCCGCATCTGCATTCCCTCTGAAGCCATGTTCGGGTGCAAAGATCTTTATTATGCGTACCTTGTGAGATAAAAGTGTATCCAACAGATGCGTCCCGTTAGATAATACTGAAGTTTGATTTACTATTAAAGCAATTTTTTTATCTTTGATAGCAGGTAATAAAATATCAATCCTGTCCGCACCTAATGACAGTGTTTGAGTAAAAACCGTTATATTTGAAGTGAGGCTTATAAGTGTAAGGAGAAATATACAAAACTTTTTCATTTATCTGACTGTTTTTAAAGCGAAAAGCCGTTTTGCAAACTTACTTATTTTTATAAGAAAAAGACCTGATACTGCATGAATACATTAGCTATAATCGAAAAATATTATAAAAAGAACTCGGATTTATACAATATCCTGATAGAACACAGTACCGATGTAACCAATAAGGCTCTATCCATAGCGGCAGCTCATCCGGAGCTGAATATCGACAGTAAGTTTGTAAGTGAGGCAGGCATGCTTCACGACATCGGCATCTTTATGACAAATGCGCCATCTATAAAGTGCTTCGGAATAGAACCTTATCTAGCACACGGATATCTCGGGCGTGAAATTGTAGAGAAGTCGGGCTATCCCCTGCATGCGCTTGTTTGTGAAAGACATACCGGCACAGGATTGTCTCTTGAAGAAATCATAGAAAATAAACTCCCTCTGCCTCAAAGAGATATGCGTCCCGTGAGCATTGAAGAAAAACTGATATGTTTCGCGGATTGTTTCTTCTCCAAAACCCGCTTGGGAGAAGAACGTCCGATAGACAAAGTGCGGCAAAGCCTGTCCAAGTTCGGAGAAGCGTCTGTCCGGCAATTCGACAGATGGTGTGCAATATTCCTCTGATAAGAACACGCCCCACCTTCTTTCAAAAATTCGTATCTTTGCTTACAAAACCAATTAATAACACACAAATAGAATGTCTATGAAAAAAATTCTGATCATCTTAACTATTTGTTTCTCTGCAATAACGACAGCTTCATCGCAAGACCAGACCGGAAAGCTCTCATTTGCCGGAAGCCTCAATTATGGCTCGAAAGTAGAATCATTAGGAATAGGCCTGCGGGCGCAATACGGATTTACCAGCCATCTGAGAGGAACTGCCGAATATAAATACTATATAGACAGGCACAATCTCAGTGCATTCGGTATCAATGCCGACGGCCATTATGTTTTCAGTGCCTCAGAAACCGTATCCCTATACCCTCTCGCCGGACTGAATTTAACCCGCTGGACATATGATCCGGGCAGATCTGATTCCGATGGTCCCAAGTATTCAGATAACCGCATCGGGTTGAACTTTGGTTTCGGAGGACAGGTTTCCCTGGACGACAACACATTTATCCAGATTGAAGCAAAAGAAGCCTTCATCAAGAACTACTCACAGTTTGTGATATCTGTCGGCTTTATGTATCAGTTCTGACAGGACTCCAAAAGGATCGACTATATTACCAGGGGTAATCTCGGCGAGATTATCCTTTTTTATGCGAATTTCCAAACAATTGATATTTCAGCTTTGTTATTCTATAATAGTTTTGAACGATCATTTTATATCAAATATTTTGTCCTGCTGACGACAGAAGTATCCCTGTTCGCTCATCAAGAAAAGACAGCAGCGGTTTTACTCCGTTAGGGACGAAAAAGACTCTAATTCCTTTGATAACTCAGATTCTTTTATAATTAATTATGGACAAACTAATCATACCTGCACTCGCAATTTGCTTATCATTATATGCATGTTCTGCTCCAGCAAAGAAGGACAGCATGGAAACGAGTATCAATAACCCGATAAAGAAAATAGAGAGCAGCCCGGCTATGATTCCTTCCGGCAATGGGATTATCCGCCTGAACATAGTTAATGGTAAAGGGGATGTAATGATCCAGAAGAAGAAAAATCAGACAATACATATCGAATTCGAGTCGAAAGGATATAAGAATATTACAGCTCAGCTATTTTCGACGGATTCACTTGCCAATATCAGGTTCTCGCAAATAACACTGCCTAACAAAGGTATGGATGGCCCTTTCGGCCAGAATTTGAGTTACAGTATATCTTCCGACGGGATATATAAACTATCCATTCATGAAAACATGATGGCAGGCAACCTATGGGGCGGTATCATGGAAGTAAAGGTATCTCTCTCTAAATAAGAACACATTAAATAAAAAAAACATTCTTCCGAACGGCTTTCTCCATTATATAATCGTTACCTGACAACAATCTTCTGTGCTACTTTTCCTGCCTTTATTATATAAAGCCCTTTGGGCAGTTCGAGAGGACAAGTACCAATACATGTTTTCAGGTTGACACTGGTGACTTTTACTCCGAGAATACTATACACCTCAAGGTAACCCGAGGTAGGTACATTTTCCAATGGAATCCTGACTGTACCACCATTCACTTCAACAATCAGATTCATCGTTTTATCTGTAGTCTGTTGAGGTTCGGACGCAAAAATATTCGACGGAAAATCCATTTCTCCCGCATTCGCAGAGAAAGTGGCTCCACCAAACAGTATAAGGAATAGTATGTTTCTCAAATTTACCATTATCTATTATTCCTAATATTCACAAATGTAAGTATTAAACCTTATAAAAGAATAAAAAAATGAAAAAAAATGAAGCCTTTCACAATTTTTCACGAAGTCCTTCGTTGGCCAGTACAGTGTTCGGAAAGACCTCACTGGCTTCTTCCAGTAAAATATTATTATCGGGATACCGTGCCGAAAAATGTCCCAGCATCAGTTTCTTCACATTTGCCATCTTTGCTATTTGCGCAGCCTGCCTGGCAGTCGAATGGCCTGTCTCTTTAGCCCGTGCCTTATCCGTATCAGCAAACGTGGCCTCATGATAAAGCAGGTCTACTCCTTCTATGACAGGAATAATCTTCTCACTATAAGCCGTATCGGAACAGTAAGCATATGAACGCGGAGGCCCGGCAGGAATCGTCAGCCTTCCGTGAGGGACAATCTTGCCGTCTTCCGTTACAAAATCAGCTCCCTGCTTTATTTTAGCCAGTTCCCTGACCGGTATATTATAAAACCTGATCATATCCGGCAGCAAATGCGCCTCTTTCTGCTTCTCCTGAAAAAGAAATCCGGCACAGGGGATTCTGTGCAGAAGAGGTATCGTTTTCACGGAAACAGACCTGTCTTCGTAAATCACTTCGCTTACTTTCGGATTGAACACTTCCACTTTGACCTCGAAAGGATTGTCCTTGCAAAAGAAATCTATTTCGGGGCGAAGCGTATTTTCCAGCCCGGCAACAGTATGTATGACAAGGGCGCCTGTTCTTCCCAGAAGCCCCAATGTAGAGATCAGCCCGATCAGACCAAAACAGTGGTCTCCGTGCAGGTGCGAGATAAATATATGATTTAAACGTCCAAAACGCAGTTTATTCCGCCTGAATTGCAGTTGAGTCCCCTCTCCGCAATCTATCATAAATAATTTTTCCCTGATATTCAGTACCTGTGATGAAGGATTATGTAAGGTTGTAGGTGTAGCAGAGCCACAACCCAGTATATCCAGTTCAAACTTTTCCATTCTTTCTATTCAATATGTATCAGTTTGTGTGTTTGCAAGCTGAGCCGCCAACGGGGATGCTGTTTTATGAGTTCCACACAATAGGCGACATTCTCCGGATTGATTTTATCCGCGTCAAAGACCGGACTCAGAAAATAGTTATCGGCCTGCGGGAATACCGAAATATCCGGTACCGGGTCTCCGGCCTGTACAGGCATGCGAATCTCATGGACAAAAGGAATCCGGCTCTTTATTGTCTCATAGTCCTGCTTAGGGCTACAGGTGATATAATCTATCAATGAAGGCACCCTTCGCGTACCATTTGTCTCTATTGCCTGCTTATACCCGTGTTCACGGAAAACAGCCAGATGTTCATCCTTCAGTTGGATTGTAGGCTCGCCACCGGTCCATATGATCCATTTGCACGGATAAACACTGATAGCCTCCAGTATCTCGTCTATACTCATTTCTTCTCCATCGGCAAAATCCGTATCGCAGAAACTGCAGGCCAGATTACATTTTGTAAGCCTTATAAACACGGACGCCTCTCCTACCCGCCCCCCTTCACCTTGCAAAGAGTAAAATATCTCATTCACTATCAACTTCATAGATGGCTGTTGTTTTAGGAGTTTCGGATACTTCTACTGCATATAGTTCGGGAATGTCCTTCTTGAAAATATCATACAGATACTTTACCATGTTCTCGGCTGTCGGGTTAAATGGTAATACATCATTGAGATGCCTGTGATCGAGCGTGCCGTCTATATACCGTTTCACACTATCGAGTTCTCTGTAATCCTTAATAAAACCGACATTATTCAATTCTTTTGCCCGCAAATGTACCGTAATCACATAATTGTGCCCGTGCAGCCTCGAACAAGGATGTGCGGGAGGGAGGCCTTCCAGTATATGTGAGGCGGAAAACGAAAATTGTTTACTTATTTTATACATATATTATTATTCTATTCCATTCCGGATATATATTCTTTTGTTAAAACCTGACAAAACTGACACTTTTTACAGTTAGCAGTAAACAGTCATCAGTTAACAACTTGTATCTTGTGTCTTGTTTACTCGTATCTTGTTTACTTGTAACTCGTAACTGCCCAAAGGGCGAAGTAACTCGTAACTTTCTTAAAAAGTAACAAAAGTGACAGCTTTTACGCATTTTAATTAATGAATTCTTAAACATTGAATCTTTAAATCCTTCCCATTTATTCAAAGAGCTATAAGCTAAAAGCTAATAGCTAGCTTACCATATAGATAAACTTTCTCAATAAATATACACCGGAATCATCTTGACTATACCATCATATAATCCAGCTTACACTATACATAATCAATATATACCGTAACAATTTACCGGAGAACATCGCTATATTGACAATATACACATTTGCCCGCATATACCCCAAAGCCAGTGCGATAATGTCTCCCACAACAGGCATAAAACTGAAAAAGGCCATAATTGCACCTTTGCCTTCGAGCCATTGCTGCATTTTTTCTATCTTGCCCCGGTCTACTTTCAGATACTTTTCTATCCATTCTATTTTCCCCAGACGACCGAGATAATAGTTTGTCATACCTCCCAGCCAGTTGCCTACCGAGGCTACAATGACACATCCCCACGCATTCATCCCCATAGCTAGTAGTCCGGCAAAGACAAATTCCGACCCGAATGGCAAAATAGTAGCCGCCAGAAAAGATGCCAGAAAAAGACCTATATAGCCATATTCGACAAATCCGTCAAGCATGTATTTTATAATATATGAAGAAGGCAAAAAGAGGTGCCATTACACATAAACCTATTCCTGCTTTTTTTACCCACGATTCAGTTTTCAGGCTTTCTTCGTCATACCTCGCCTTACGCATGAGTGAACGCGGGCTGATAATCATAAAGATACCGAAGATGAGCATGAAAACAGCGTATATGTAATCCCAGTTTGAATATTGCATTACTTTAAATTTTTAAATGGTTTCTTTCTTCTTTGTATAAAAATATAAATACATAATGCAAATATAGCGAGAATGGTTGTATAAAAACCGAGCATTTGTATTAAAGTTCCTTTATAAAAGACTTCCACCCTACCTGTCTGATCTACCGGAATTTGTACTAGCCCATTACGACTACCGGCAACAGGGATATCCTTTCCGTTCAGGGCAGCCGCATAGCCCTTATAATATATCAACGGGAGTTCAAGGCTGTCTTTCATTTCCACATTTACATTAAATGCCGTAATATTTCTATTCCGTACGAAAGCCGTAATTGCCGTTTTACGGGTCTGTGATATAACGCTGTCTCCGCGATCGCGTATAAAAGGATCGGGAAACGGCATTGCAGCAGGATAATATTCCATTCCGGCCATAGCATAGTGGGTTGTTTCGTTCAGTCCGGTACCGGATAAGCGGGGACGAACTTTCATTTCTTTATACGAAGAAGCATCAATGACAACAACCACGGATAGTAGAATAATCAGTGCCGACAATACAGCAATCTTACTGCCCCTTCCCTTACATAATAAGCATAAATAATATCCTCCGGCCAGGGCAAAGAAAAAACAGACAAACTCATATAACCGCCACGGGAACTGGATAAAGCTTAGATACGAAAGAGGGAACTTAGTCCAGGGAGCCAGACCGGAAGTAAGAAGGATATAAAAAATACCGATAATGACCCCGGTGTCGATACTTCTTAAATATTTTGCAGACTCTTTGTCTTTACTTCTGACAAAGAAGCGGAAACACAATGGCAGTAAAAGCAACAACCCCACTCCTACGGATTGGCTTCCTGTTGTGAACCCTGCAATCATACCGTACAGTATGGCGGGAAAATCAAGCAGGCTCTGCGCTGTGGTATATGGTAAATATGTGAATTTCCCAAAATAAAATGTATTGGATAATACCTGCTCAAAAAAAGGGAACAGGTAGTAGCCCGTCATTATAATTGTGACTGCTCCGGCCAAAACCAGATAATAAAGCCGCTTAGGTTCTTTCAACAGGCTTCTGTTATAAATTACCAATATGATGCATACTGTAATAAATAACAACAGAGAAGAAAGTACATGCGTAAAGATCATCAGCGAAAAACCGATAGCGATAACATACCATTTCCGGTAATCGCCCTTGATGATATAATAAAGGCCGAGAAAAACGACCGGTAAAAAGGTAAATGAAAATGCCTCACCCCATGCCGCCCTATGATATAAATCATAAAGACGATAAAGGCAAAAAGTATATAATAACGAACCCAAAACTGCCGCATACCCGTCCTTATATACCTTCCGGATAAAGATATACATGAAAATACCACATAAGAATGTCATCGAAAAAAAGAGGGACAGATAAGCAAACGATTTACCGGTAAAGATGGCCAGAACAGCAAAAGGGATCAGGATAAAGTCAGAATAGAACGGTTTTACCAGATATCCGTAATTATACAAGCCTTTATAATCGATATATGAAGGAAATATACCATCCTGAAGCCCCTGCATCAATGCTTCGAAGCGTGCGTTATGAAAAAAATAATCATCTCCTCCCACAAAAGACCGACCATACACGATCGTCATCAAAAACAAGAGGTACAAAAGTATCAGCAGGAATATCCAGAAATGATATTTCTTATCCGGAACCAAGGGAAACATATATTATTCTTTTTGTTTACTATCTTTTTTTAAAAATAAAAATATGAAAACAAATAATGCTATAATACTTACGACAGATATATAAAAACTCACTTTTTGAATAATTGTACCATCGTAATATACTTTCACATCACCTGTTTCGTTCACAGGTATCTGTATAAGCCCGTGTGTGCTTTGGGTAATTGGTAACTCTTTGTTGTTCAGCAATGCTGCGTAACCTTTGTAATATAGAAGCGGGAGTTCAAGTGAATCCGCGCTTTGGGTATTTATTTCGATATTTAGTATGCGCTTGTCACGGCTATGGCTTTCAATCGTTGTATTCCCGTTCATGGAGGCGATACTGTCGCCCCTGAGAAGAATATAATAGGCAGATTCCGCTTTATCGGGAACATATTCGGCTCCATTCAGGTAGAAAAAATTGCTGGCATCAGGCTTTTCGTTGGTTTGCCCGATATGGTGAATATGCATAATTCTGAAATTGTCATTGTGCATATATATCACCGCGGCAGTACACAGAATAACAGCTAAAGCGACGATAAAACGTCCTTTTTCTTTTATAAATATCCTCGACAGGTAATAACCCGCCGCAATGGCGAAGAAAAAAGTAACCAGCAAATACAACCTGCCCGGATACTGGATGAAAGACAGCAAAGTGAACGGAAACCGTCCCCACGGAAACAGTTTCGAAGATGCAAAAATATAGAACAATCCGATAAGCAACCCGGTATCTGCACTCCTGAGCATTTCCGGTTTCCCCCTGACAAAGAAACGAAGAGGAACAACCGCAGTAAGCAGGATACCGATACCCACTATCGTTATATCATCCGGATAATAAAATCCGCATATCAATCCCCAGAAAACATAACCGAAGGGGATCTTGGCATTGGCAGGCAGCGTCCAGTCATTCGTCTCATAGCGGTATGTGTTTGCCTGCATTTGTTCCAGAAGGGGAAATATATAGACTGCCGTAATGGCTAAGGTGACAATTCCGGCCAGAACCAGGCAGGCCAGCCTTTTCGGCTCTTTTATCAATGATTTGTGATAGAAAATAAGAACTATTACCACCGTAATGAATGTGAGAACCGTAGAAATCACGTGCGAGAAGATAAGCAGGCTGAAACCGATGGCAATAACATACCATTTCCTGTAATCGCCTTTGATAATATGGTAAAGCCCCAGAAATACCAGGGGAATAAAGGTAAAGGCAAAGACTTCTCCCAGGGCTCCCCGATTGTAAATATCATAAAAACGGTAAACGGAGAATGTATAGAGTATCCCGGACAAAAAAGCGGCAAATGAACTCTTATATATCGTCCTCACCACCGAATACATGATTGTCCCGCAGAGGATGGTCATCACAAACAGCATCACTTCAAATGCATTGTACGTACCTATAAGAATGCCCAATGCAGCAAAAGGAATCAATACCACATCGGAATAGAAAACTTTACTCAAATAGCCGTAATTCAGCGCAGCGGCATAATCTATGTAATGAGGGAAAGTTCCTTCACGAAGCGCGGCAATAAGCGCTTCGAAACGTTTCAGATGAAAGTAATAATCATAGCCCGGATGCTCATACACAGCACCGAATACCCTCGTCATATATGCTGAAAGGAGCAGCAATACAGCGAAGAAAATCAAGAAATGATATTTCCTGTTCACTGCTATGGCTGCTATAAGACTATTTATTGTATTCATCATTTCTTTGCATTACTCCGTTTACGCTTGGAAATAAAGATATATATCATCAGCCCTATAGTACTTGATAGGGAAATATACCAGCTATACTGTTGCGTGGCCGTGGGTGTATAGCCGACCTCAATTCTCCCGGATTTATCAATTTCAATCTGCACCAATCCGTTTTCACTTTCGGTGACGGGTATTCCCCTTTTTCCGCCTGAATAAGCAGCCTGGTATCCTTTGTAATAAACAAGAGGCAGTTCCAACTTATCAGGATTGCCTGTCTTCACATCAAATGAGGCAATACCTTCTTTCCGTGTAAAATTAGAGATAAGAGTTTCCTTATTTTCCGATATAACCGTATCCCCTCTCTCATGTATATAACGGTATGACGGCACTTTTACGGGAAGATACTCCAGTCCGCCCAGATAATACTCATTGTCTACCGAGGCGATTCCTGTGAACCAATGCGGAGCCTCACTGAAGGCCAGTGACTGCCAGTATTTATAATTGTTGTTGTTTACAACAAAGGTGATGAGAGTAAAAAGTACAATCACGCTTCCCGCAGCAATTTTGTGTTTTTTAGTTCTCACTATCGCAGATAGGTAATATGCCCCGCCAACAGCAAAGAAAAATATAATAAACTCATACAACCTCCACGGAAACTGGATGAATCCGAGAGGCAGCCGTCCCCAAGGGAAAACAGCAGAAGCAATGACAAGCAAGATAATCCCGGTTAAAAGACAAAAATCAGCAATTCTGATAGCCGGGCTCTTCTCTTTTATAAACAATCTCAACAGTACAAGTAGTATAAGCAGCGGGCCTGTACCGGCCATATTTTCAGTTTTGGGATATAATATTCCGCTGAGGAATCCCCAGCCGAGGTCCTGCATATAGAGTTTGGTTTGCCCTGTTATGTTTTCTTTTGTGCTGTAATAGAATGTATTGGAAGCCATTTGTTCCAGCAATGTCAGTATATAGCTGCTAACGATAGGTAAGGTAATTATTGCCGCCAATGCTAAGTAGCCTATCCGCTTGGGTTCTTTTACCAGTGGTTTATAGCAGATGATGACAATAAGGGTAAGGGTAATAAAGGTAAGGAACGATGATAGCAGATGTGTGTAAATAAGCAGGCTGTATCCGATTGTCAACAAATACCATTTTCTGCAATCACCCTTTATGATGTGGTAAAGCCCGAGGAATATAATGGGCAGAAACGTGAATGAAAGCGATTCGCCCAGAGCCGCACGGTTATACCAGTCGAAAAGATGATAAGCCGAAAATGTATACAGAATCGCGCCGGCCGATGCTGCGAACGGATTCCTGAATACCCTGTCCACCGCTATATATGTAAATAGTCCGCATAGGAATGTCATGGTGAAAATCATTACATTATAAGCTGCAACTGTCCCTGTAAGGATGCCTAACGCCGCAAACGGCAATACAATAAGGTCCGGATAAAACCCTTTGGTGAAATAGCCGTAACCCTCCAGAGCGTTGTAATCTATATAAATAGGATAATCACCCGCTTTCAATGCCTGGATTAATACATCGAATCGCCCGGTATTGAAGAAATAGTCGTGCCCCGCATATACCGATACCGGCCCGAACCAGCACACCATAAACAGGGATAAGATGAATAATAAGGACAGAAATACCCGGAAGGGATATCTACTGTCTGTCTTTATGTCGGTTGCGTTATTCATCTGCTGTTTTTATTTCTTCTTTCTTTTTTAGATAAGAAAATATAGGCACACAGGCCGAGGATACTGAGTAATGTTATTATCCAGCTCAGTTTCTGAACCGGTGTACCTCCATAGTAAACGGTTATATGTCCGGGTTTATCGATAAGAATTTCCACCAGCCCGTTTTTACTTTCGGCAACGGGCGGTATTTCCTTATTATCTTGTTTAACTACATAACCTTTGTAATATATCAACGGAAGCTCCAGTGTTTCGCTCCCTATATTGCCTGTGGCATTTACATCAAAAGAAGTGACGCCTTTTATTCTTCTGAAATTTGCAATGCTTGTTCCCCCATAAAGAGTACCGATACTATCCCCACGCTGATGTAGATATTCAATCGAAGGCACTGCCGAAGGGACATATTCCAACCCCCCCAAATGATAGTCGTTATTGAAGGCTGCCACTTGGGTAATGGGACGCCCGCAGCGGTACATTTCATACGATCTGGCATCGTTGACCATAACAAATACCAATAATATCACAACTATCCATCCTGCCGCGAATTTGCGCTTGTTCGACTTTAGTATCAATGACAGATAATATCCTCCGGCAACGGCAAAAAAGAAACTTGTGAACTCGAACAGCCTCCAAGCCATCTGTATAAAGTTCAGTTTATTGAACGGGAAAACAGACCAAGGAAACAGAGGGGAAGAAGCTATAATATAGACCAATCCTATAACAACACCTACATCCACACTCCGCAATGCGGATGATTTCCCATAAACGAACAATCTTAACCCGACCGCGACCGTAAGCAAAAAACCCACCCCCGGAATGAAGGCCTGCGCCGGTATAACAACCCCCGTAAACATGCCCCAGATAATCCAATGGAACGGCAGGGCCGAATCCTGCGTTTTGATGGTCAGTTCACGGCTTTCGTAATAAAATGTGGCGGTTATCGCCTGTTCCAGCATCGGAAAAAAGTAATAAGATGTGATGACCAAAGTAGCAATGCCTGCCACCAGGAGATATAGTAACCGTTTTGGGTCTTTAATGAGCGGTTTGTAGTAGACAAGAAGGAGGATCAGCAAGGTGAAGAACATCAGCACAGAAGATATCAGATGAGTGAAAATCATCAGGCTGAAGCCTATTGCCAGAATATACCATTTCTTATAATCTCCCTTGATAATGTGATATAGCCCCAGAAAGACTACGGGGATAAATGTGAATGTAAGCGTTTCCCCCAGTGCCGCCCGGTGATACAAATCCAGTAACCGGTATACGCAGAAGGTATATAGCAAAGCTGCTATTGCGGCGGCAAACGGTTTTTTATAAATACGATTTACAGTGATATATGTGAATACCCCGCATAAGACCGTCATTGTAAATACCATAACCTGATAAGCAAACTCGAGGTTTGTCAGGTTGCCGATAAACGCAAAAGGAATCAGTACAAAATCAGGATAGAATGCTTTTGTAAAATAACCGTATCCATCGATAGCGTTATAGTCGAGGTAAATAAGCAGGGGGCTTGTTTTCATTCCATCCATCAATGCCTGTAACCGTCTGTAATGAAAAAAGAAATCCTGCCCGGGACAAAGCGGCTGATATAAATACATCATTGTCAGTGACAGGAACACCAACAAGATGAAGAACAGCCAGAAGTGGCTTTTCTTATTTGCTGCAATATTATCGGGGATGCGGCTGAACCAGTCCATTTTTCTTTTTTCTGTTTAGTAAAGTTATATAAACACACAAAGATAATACACTTATCAGAGATATGTATAAACTTATTCTCTGAATCGTTGTTCCTCCATACCAGGCTCTTACTTCACCCGACCGGGTTACCGGTACATTCACAAAGGCCATGTCGCCTTGCATTACGTCCAACTTTTCCCCATCGAGGGTAGCCATATAGCCAAGATAGTAGAGTAACGGAAGGGTCAGGGTGTCGGGTTTATTTAACGAAACATTAAATACAACCGTATTATATTCTCTCCTCAGATTACTTATTTGGGTGCTGTCGTTCATCCCTTCCACTTTCTCACCTCTGCTATGGACATAATGGATATCTTCCAATGCAGACGGCAGATATTCGCGCCCGATGAGGTTATATCCATTCTCATAGGTAGGTTCTAACGCTAATGCTTTTACACTGGCGGGTAGGTCTTTCGACGAATCGATAGATTTATAGTTCTCGCTCTGCATATATGTGGTTGCCATTACTGCAAGAACAATAATAGCCGCTACCACTAACCGCTGCCTGTCCTTGATAATTACCGAAGACAGATAGTATGCCCCTGCTATGGCAAAGAAATAAGATACAAATTCATATAACCGCCACGGATATTGTATAAAAGAGAGCAGGCTGAACGGAAACCTTCCCCACGGGAAAATCCGGGAAATGGCTATGATAAAGCATATTCCTATTATTACACCTATATCCGCACTTCTCAACTTATCATCCTTTTTTCTTTTTATGAAAAAGCGAAAGAACAGGAGCAGTGTAAGCAGGATACCTGTCCCTGTCCATAATTCCCTGTCAGGATAGGCTATTCCGCTTATAAATCCCCATAAAATATAATCAAAACCTACTTTGCCGTATCCTGCCCCTCCTCCCGGACTACGCGAATCGAGGTAAAAGGAGTTGGACGACAATTGTTCCAGCATAGGGAAGGTATAGTAAGATGTGACAAAAATTGTGACTATACCGGCTAATAGGAGATATATCAGGCGTTTCTGTTCTTTGATCAATGATCTGGAATAGATTATCAATAAGACAAGTAATGTTACAAACATCAGCACCGATGCTATGGTATGGGTATAAATAAGCAGGCTGTATCCGGTGGCAAGCACATACCATTTCCTCCTGTAATCTCCTTTTATGATATAGTAAACACCGAGAAAGACAATTGGCAGGAATGTAAAAGACAGGGCCTCGGCGAGTGCCCCCCGCTGATAGAAATCGTACAGGCGGTAAACGGCAAAGGTATAAAGTATCGCTGCTATGGATGCGGTATATGAGCTTTTATAAACGACACTGACTGTGTGATACATAAATACGCCGCACAATATCGTCATGGTAAATACCATCACGTCATAAGCGAAATACACGCTTGTAAAGGTGCCGACAAAGGCAAAGGGAACCATGATGACATCGGAATAGAATCCTTTGGTAAAATAGCCGTATCCATCCACATTGGCGAAATCGACATAGAACGAAGGATAAACTCCATGTTCTAATGCGTCAATCAATGTGTACAACCGCCTGTAATGAAAGCTGAAATCGAAACCGGAACCGGAAGAGGACGAACCGAAGCAAAACATCATAAATAAGGTGAGAAAAACCAAAACCACAAAAAATATGTAGTATTGGCTTTTCTTATTCGATTGTATTCCCCCCGATAGGTTATCGATATTCATGCATCAGACACTATTTGTAATTAATGCGCCTCCAGCCAGTTTTTCCCTTTTCCACAATCAGCTTTCAATGGAACGACCAGTTTATAAGCATTTTCCATTTCCTCTATTACCACTTTCCGCACTTTATCCAATTCATTGCTTTCCACATTGAAGTTCAACTCGTCATGTACTTGCAGGATCATTTTCGATTTAATATTTTCCCGTTCGAAACGGTCGAATATGCGGTTCATCGCCACTTTGATAATATCGGCTGCACTTCCTTGTATAGGCGCGTTTATCGCGTTTCGCTCGGCATATCCGCGTACGGTCGTGTTGCGTGAATTGATGTCCGGCAGATAGCGTTTACGGCCGAAAACAGTTTCCACATAATTATTGGTACGGGCTACGGATATACTCTTATCCATATATTCCTTTACTTTCGGGTAAGTAGCAAAATAGCCGTCTATCAATTCTTTGGCCTCTCCGCGAGGGATAGATAAGCGTTCCGCTAATCCGAAAACCGATATGCCATAAATGATACCGAAATTTGCAGTCTTGGCTTTCCGGCGCATATCGCCTGTTACTTCACTGATCGGGATCTTATATATTTTGGCAGCAGTAGCGGCGTGAATATCCTCTCCGCTGTTGAACGCATCGATCATTGTAGGGTCCTGGCTCAGGTGTGCCATTATGCGGAGTTCGATCTGCGAATAGTCGGCAGAGAAGAAGATACACGTCTCATCTGCAATGAATGCCTTGCGTATTTCTTTCCCCTGCGCGTCGCGGATTGGTATATTTTGCAGGTTCGGATTACTCGAACTTAACCGCCCTGTAGCGGTTACCGTTTGGTTATAAGAAGTATGCAGCTTATCGTCGAGCGGGCTTACAAGCAGAGGTAAAGCATCTATATATGTACTCAACAGCTTTTTCAGTCCACGGTATTCGAGGATCTTACCTACAATAGGATGGGCATCTTTCATGCTTTCCAGTGTTTCTTCACTGGTCACATACTGGCCCGTTTTGGTTTTTTTCGGTTTTTCTACAATCTTGAGTTTATCGAAAAGAACTTCACCTACCTGCTTGGCAGAATTGATATTAAACTCCTGCTCGGCGGCTTTATATATTTCCGATTCTATCCCTTGCAATTCCAGTGTAAGCGTTTTCGAGTATTCGGCTAATGCCGCTTTATCGAGGCGTACACCGGTATATTCCATATCGGCAAGCACGTAGATCAATGGTAATTCTATGTCGTATAACAATTTACCTAAATCCTGCTTTTCTATTGCTTTTTCCAGTATTGCTTTCAATTTCAGTGTAACATCGGCATCCTCACAGGCATAGTCCTTTATCTGATCGGGGCGCAGGCTACGCATATTGAGTTGGTTTTTACCCCTCGAACCTATAAGTTCGTCGATATGGATGGTTTTATATTTCAGGTAAGTCTCTGCCATATAATCCATATTATGACGCAATTCCGGATTGATAAGGTAATGGGCAATCATGGTATCGAAGAGCCTGCCCCGCACATGAATGCCATACTTTTTCAATACGATGATGTCGTATTTTATATTCTGTCCGATTTTCTCTGTTTCCCCATTCTCGAAAAACGGCCTGAATTGCTCTACAATGGCTTTTGCTTTTTCAAGGTCCGCAGGTACAGGCACATAGTAGGCTTCTCCTTCTTTGAAGGCGAACGACATGCCCACCAGTTCGCTTACATTCGGATCAAGTCCTGTGGTTTCCGTATCGAAGCAACAAGATTGTTGTGAGGCTATTGTTTTTGCTAAATTGGCGATTTCATCGTCTTTTTCTACTAAATGATAAGTATGTGGGATATCCTTCAGTTCCTGCAATCCTGAATAGTTGACTGTATCCGCCGACTCGGCTTTTGGTGGCAATAATTCCGCGAATAGATCGCCTTGTATAGCTTCGTGCGTGGTTGTTATCCGCACAGGATTTGCCGGAGTGCCGTCTTTTTTCAATACACGGTTTATAAGTGTTCTGAACTCCAGTTCTTCAAACAAGGCAGAGAGCTTCTCCGCGTTGATTTCCTGACGTTTAAACTCATTCTTATTGAATTCGATAGGAACATCCGTTTTGATGGTTGCAAGGAATTTAGAGAAAATAATTTGCTCCTTGTTTTCTTCCAACCTTAACTTCAGTGTGCCTTTCAGATCGGCAGTATGTTCAAGCAGGTTTTCGATAGTACCATATTCCTCCAGTAATTTCTGCGCGGTTTTTGGCCCCACACCCGGACATCCGGGTATATTATCGGAGGCATCGCCCATTAGCCCGAGTAAATCTATCATCTGTCCGGGAGATGATAATTCATACTTTTCCATGATTGCCTTAGCATCGAGCGTGTCGAATCCTGTTCCTGCAAACTTCGGCTTGTACATGAATATATGGTCGCTGGTTAGCTGCCCGTAGTCTTTGTCGGGGGTCATCATATACACATCGAAGTTTTCTTTCTCGGCTTTCTTTGCAATTGTGCCGATTACATCATCCGCCTCATAGCGGGCGACTTCCAGCTCCTTGATATTATAAGCGGCTATAATTTCCTTAATAACAGGCACTGCCGCTTTTATGTCTTCGGGTGTTTCCAGCCGCTGAGCTTTGTAATGTTCGTAGGCATCGTGCCGGAAAGTACCGCCGGGCGGGTCGAATGCAACGGCTATATGCGTCGGGTTTTCCTTACGAAGCAATTCTTCCAGTGTATTCACAAATCCGAATACCGCGGATGTATTCTGCCCTTTCGAGTTTACTCTGGGGCTTTTGATAAAAGCATAATATGAACGGTATATTAATGCGTAAGCGTCTAATAGAAATAATTTCATCGGGATAAATTAAAAATTGGCGACAAGTTACGGAAAAAGCAGCGAATTACAAAAGGTCTTTTTTAAGTTACAAGATAGTGAAAAATGAAAAGTGAAAAATTATACGAGATACGAATTGTTGACTGCTAGCCGTTTACTGAAAAAGTATTACCTTTGCACACAGATTCGAATACAACTAATGGATAACAGATATTATAAAGAATTTGGAACCCTTCTGTCCAAACATTTTCCCTATAAAGTTCAAAAAATCTCGATAAATGCAGGGTTTACATGCCCGAATCGTGATGGGTCGAAAGCAGTGGGGGGATGCACCTATTGCAACAACCAGAGCTTTAGTCCCGGATATGGAGGAAAACAGCGTAGCGTAAGCGACCAGTTGAGGGATGGCATTGCTTTCTTCTCCTACAAGTATCCTGAAATGAAATACCTCGCTTATTTTCAGTCTTACACAAATACATATGACAGTATTGATAAGCTGATTTCGTTATATGAGGAAGCCCTTTCATATCCCGGCGTCGTGGGGCTGATAATAGGCACCCGCCCCGATTGTATGCCTGACGAATTACTCGATTATTTCGCAGAACTGAATAAGCGAACATTCCTTATAATAGAATATGGATTGGAGTCGACACTCGATTCTACTCTCGAATTTATCAACCGCGGGCATACGCATGCCGAAAGTGTGGACGCTATCCATAAAACAGCCGCGAAAGGTATTTATACGGGTGCTCATCTGATTCTGGGATTGCCCAATGAAAGCAGAGAGCAGGTATTGGCACATGCCGGCGAGGTATCGAAGTTACCTCTGACAACCTTAAAGTTGCATCAGTTACAATTGATAAAAGGCACGGTTATGGCAAAGCAATATCGTGAGCACCCCGAATGGTTCAACCTGTTCGATGCAGATGATTATATCGACTTAATCATTGATTTTTCGGAAAGGTTAAATCCTGATTTTATTATCGAGCGTTTTATTTCACAGTCTCCTAAGCAGCTCCTTATCGCTCCCGATTGGGGCTTGAAAAATTTCGAATTCACCGCTAAAGTATTAAAGAGGTTTGCAGAAAGGGAGACATGGCAGGGACGGCTTTTCTATAAATAACCTTACTTAAGCACTTTCGGCCTTACATCCTCCTGTGATGTAGAAGGCTTATTATCTTTTTTACCTGTGAAGAAGTTTTTCACTTTGGAGAAGAAACCGGTAACTTTCTTCGCAAAATTCTGTTTCTTCTGTGATACTCCGACAGATTCCACAACGGCAGGCTGTAGTATTTGCCAAAAATAATTGAATGTCGAATGATAGGGGTCCCTTTCTATATAGAGGTAGGGTTCACGCGGTCTTGAATTCTCTTTGTTCGGATTGTTTGACCGTATAAATGCATTCGCAACGTTAGTGACAAATTTATTTGAAGACTCCGGATCATCGCCTTTCAGTATATTTATGCTCAAATCATTATAGAGGAATTTCATCCCTACAGACGCATTCATACTTGAGGCTTCTGTCCTAAAAGTCAGATCTTTGAGCATGCCGCTCTTTATTTCCGCTTTAGCCAATGGGGTTATAATCCGGTTCAGGTCGCGTAAATCGAAACGATGCAAATGTGCATCCAAAACAAAACAGTCATAATCGGGGCTGACAGACATATCCCATTTTGCAGTAAAATAACCCGTCCCCATAAGATTGCCGTTTGCATCGAGATGCATGTATTGCTGAGGATGTGAGGCTATGTTGGTAAGTCCGTCTATACGGGCATTCATACCCATGAATGAAATTTGCCCCGGCACTGTTCCATTCTTAGGCAATTCTTCATATATAACAGAGAAATTAGAAACATCGGTCGTGTCTATAGCTATCCAGAACGAAAGATCATACAATTTAGTATAGATAAGGGGTTGGAGCTTAGGCGGTGTATATATCTTTTTATTTTTCAAATTCTGAAGCATAACATCTTTTACTACAAGTCGATTAGCATTCAGTATATTATCTGAGAAATAGCGTTGGAAATCGATGCCCGAAAGGCTGATATTCCCTGTGGTGACATCGAACCAATCCATGTGTGTCGGATGCTTATAGGCAAAATCCATTTTGGGATAAACAGATGTCATTTTTATACCCGAAAGAGCCAGGCTTGCATTTTTCTTGTTTACATCTATCTCTCCTATATCAATTGTATAAAAGCCATTCATAATAGGGAAATGCAGGTCTTTAGTATTAAAGCGGATATCTTCCATGTCTATCTTCCGGGCATCGGTGTCAATGAAAAATCCGGTCATGCCAAAATTCGTCGTATTTACTGTTTGACGGTCCTGTTGTTTTTCATCAAGGGAATGCTCATAGTTTATATGTGCGTCGGCCAGATTGAATTTTTTAATTGATAGTTTGTTTATATATGGATGCAATGAAGAATACAGGCCGGTACCCGAAGAATCTTTCTTCTGCCTCGGAATAGTATCGCCGGAATTTCTCTTCCTTATATCCAGGGTTGGTTTTGTTATATTGACAGAGACCATATCCAAAAAAGATTTCCCTGTCAGGCGATCCCAATCAATACCGGATAAATCAAAATCCTCAAATTCTGCGCCGAAGCTTATATCCGGTTTTTGAATATTAAATTTACCGTTGGAGAGGGCGAATGTTCCGATAGTTACTTTTTTTCCAAATATCTTTAGTAATTCATCTATATCCCGGGGATTACCTTCCGCTTGGTGCTTGTTTTCCGAGTGAGGGTTTATATGTTTCGCAATATAATCTACTTCGGGAGATTCCAGAATAAACTTATCTATTCTGAAATTCCTGTTTAAATCCCATTGTAACGAATGCAGCTGTAAAGCCTGTAATGTTGTTTGCAGGCTGTCGCGAGATACCCGGTCAATATAGGATACCTGCACGTTCTTTATATCTATATCATCTGCTACAAGACTTTTGATAACAGAGATTGCATTGCCGGAAGAAGTTTTATCATCCTTATCTACCGGTGAATTGGCAGTTTTAGTGATTTGTATCCGGGGAGAATCAACTTCAAGGGATTTTATCTTTGCTCTTTCCTTATTCAGATAGCTGTCGTTGTCAAACCCTTTCACTCTTATCAGCGGGATATCGATATCGTAATAAGTTGCCGGGGCTTTATCCCATATATTTTCCTGGGGGATCAGCTTCACATCACGCAAGAGTAATAATCCTGTGAGCGTCGAAATATTTGCATCCTTTATCTGTAATCTGTAATTCTTTCCCGGCAGAAAGTTGTCGAAATCTTTAAATGAAAGCCCGATATCGTCGCAGGTGAATAAGTATTTTTCTGTCTTTCGGGTTTCTTCATCGATCAGGAATTTTACCGCATAGAAATTAAGTTTCTGCAAACGGAAATTATCTTTGGTACCTAAATCATGTATAATAATATTCGCATTAGCCAGATTTATGTTTTTTACAGATAAATAGTCTGCATAGGGATTGAATATATCCAGGGCATCATCGGCTATTTCTATTTCGTCTTTTTTCGATGAATCCGGTTTATTCTTCTTTTTTACTTTGAAATACCTGATATCGGGCGATTCTATTTTGAGTTGCTCTGCCGAAACGCCGGTGTCGTAATTAAGCCCGTCGATCCGGATTGATTTTATAGTACCCGAAAAATAATCTTTTCGCGCATTTACGGTTGATATCGGATTAACTCTTATATCAGAGATATTGAAGTGTTTACTTTCTGTGTTGAGCGTTAGGGTTGCTATATTGAGATTTGAATTATTGCTGGCAATCAGTCCCTTTATATTGGTTGCCTCCATGGCAAAATTATCGACATACCAGAATCTTTTGAGCTTTTCAGATAAGGAATCGATGACGAAATTCTTTGCGTGGAAATCAAATTGCTCTAAAGAATATTCGTCAGACCTGCCGTCTTGAGTAAACGTATAGTGGAACTTGGTTTTTTCAATACCTATTTTCCCAATGGATATGCTTTGGAGGATGGGAGATGTAATACTGTATAAAGACCATGTTTGATCATTATCCGCATTATTTTGCTTCAAAGAATCTCCATTCCGGGCAACAGATTTGTCTTTCACACTATAATATTGGATATCGGTGGAAGAAATATCGAAAGAATCGGCATTCAGATAACTCAAAGCATTTTCTCTCTTAAATTTGACTCCTTTAATAAACACCGATTTGATGGTCGCATCCAGATAAGCACCCGTTTTCTCCGTCCTGCCCGCCCAGAAGTCATCGGTCGGATGCAGGTGCACGCCTTCTATCCGTACCAGTTCGTCGATCGTGCTCAGCTTAATGTTCCTTGTATTCAGGATAAGCTGGTTGCTGTATAATAATTGCTGAGGTTTGTCTGCTGTAAATTCAAAGTTATCACAATAAAGTAATTTCCCCGATGAATACGAATCCTTATCCAGTCTGAATCCGTAAGCGTTGAAATTTGCATCGCTAAGTGCATATTGAACCGGGGAAATGGAGTCTTCAACTATATAATAAATATTGGCATTCCCCAGATTTATTTGTTTCACGGTGAGAACATCTATATATGTCGAGATCATCTGGTATAAAGTTTCCCGCTCTCTGTTTTGCTGCCCATCCAACGATGATTTCAGAAAAGAATGTAATTGAGGCTGAAAGACCTTTATATCAGGGGATTTAAGCTCGAACAGGCTAAAATCCAGATTTTTATAATTCCTGCGCCATGTAAGGTTTATGCCTTTGAAGTGAATCTTATCTATTTTTACTTTGTAATAGAGGTCGGGGAGACTGTCCCCGTTTTTCCATTTTTCGAAAACAGCTGAGTCGGGTATCAGTTCAACCCCATTAATTATAAGTTCCCCGCTAAAGAACCCGACAGAAAGATTATTGTATGAAAAGCTGTAGAAGCCATTTGTAGCTTTCGAGACTTCTTCCCTGAATTTTTGTCTCAGACTGTCTTCCAACTGATAGGTCAGATACCAGTTAAGGCCAAATCCGCCTGCAATGAATAATGCAAGTGTGATAAGTATGATCCTTAGTCTCTTCTTCCCTTTTTTAGTCATTAAACAATGTCGTTTTGTTTAGTTATCTTATTATCAACAAATACAGGGAGGATTTGTTTTCCGGTTGTCAGCCGGAGAAAGTGTTTAGAGAAAGGTTTCGTCTATAATATCGGACGCGACGTCTTTCTTGGATTTCAGTCCAAAGTCTTTACGTTCGCCATTGCGGTTAAGTATTGCTATTTTGTTTGTATCGTATTTGAATCCTGCCCCTGCGTCATTTAAAGAGTTAAGTACGATGAAATCGAGGTTTTTCTTCACAATCTTTTTCAGGGCATTGTTTTCCTCGTCATTCGTCTCCAAAGCAAACCCGACAAGAAGCTGGTTTGCCTTTTTCATTTTACCCAGTGATGCCGCGATATCTTTGTTCGGTACAAGTGATATATTAAGTATATCACCGTTCCTCTTTACTTTTTCCGCATACTGCTCTTCGGGCCGGAAATCAGCAACAGCCGCGCATAATATAGCCACATCCATTGCAGGAAAAGCCTTTACGGAAGCATTATACATTTCTTCCGCAGATTCTACATCTATACGTGTAATGTTAGGGTGATTTATCGTCAACGATACAGGACCTGCAATTAAGGTAACCTCAGCTCCCCGGACGGCGCATTCTTCGGCAAGGGCAAAACCCATCTTTCCCGATGAGTAGTTGCCGATAAATCGAACCGGGTCTATCCGTTCATAAGTCGGTCCTGCTGTTATCAGTATTTTTTTTTTTGAAAGAACTTCCTGCTTCGTGAAGAAATCCTCAACAGTAGCCAGAATTTTTTCAGGTTCTTCCATTCTTCCCTTGCCTGTCAGGTGGCTCGCGAGTTCCCCAGAAGCCGGTTCGATAATGATATTTCCATACGAGCGCAGTATTTCGAGGTTCCGGGTTGTTGCGGGATGGGCAAACATATCCAAATCCATAGCGGGCGCGATCACCACAGGCGCTTTCATCGACATATATGTAGTAATCAGCATATTGTCTGCTACTCCATTCGCCATTTTACCCAGGGTGGAGGCTGTTGCAGGAGCAATAAGCATGAGGTCAGCCCATTGGCCAAGATCGACATGGCTGTGCCAGGTGCCGTCGTTAGCGGTAAAAAATTCACTGACAACAGGTTTTCCTGTAAGCGCCGACAATGTGACGGGAGTAATAAACTCTTTCCCGGACGGGGTAATTACGATCTGCACCTCCGCGCCGGCCTTAATCAAAAGGCGGGCCAGCGATGCTGCTTTGTATGCCGCGATGCTCCCTGTAATACCTAATACGATATGTTTATCTTTCAGTGTCATATTTCCGATACATTTTAAAAGCAAAGATACGGTTAATAGGAATATGAGTATTCAAATGGATATAAAATTTATTTAAATCTTAGGGTCGCAGACCTGTTTATTACTATTGTATCTTCAACAAAATAGCCGGTTATAATTAAATAATATTGTATCAAAAATTACCTTTCATCTATTTAACGTATCAAATATCTATGTTTTAGAGCATCAAACTATACTTTTCTAATTCTTTTACATACTTTTGCCTAGCAAAAATTTAAAACAATCACTTAATCAAGCAAAAAATGACCGAAATACTGAGACAAAAACTAAGCGACTCGAAGGCAGCCCGGTGGACTGTGCTGTGCGTTGTTGCATTTACCATGTTCTGCGGATATTTTATTACTGATGTAATGGCTCCGTTGCAAGATATGTTAGCAAAGGAATTAGGGTGGGATGCCGGTGACTATGGTTTCTTTACCAGTGCATACGGATGGTTCAATGTATTTCTGTTTATGCTTATTATCAGCGGCATTATCCTTGATAAAATGGGCGTGCGGTTTACCGGATTAGGCGCATGCATTTTGATGATCATAGGATGTAGCCTTAAATATTATGCCGTATCCGGACTGGGTTCTTTTGAAGGGACAATGTTTGGATTCAAATCCCAGGTGATGGTTGCCGCTATCGGATTTGCCATTTTCGGAGTAGGGGTAGAAACAGCCGGAATAACAGTTACAAAAGTAATCGTGCGTTGGTTCAAAGGCCATGAAATAGCGCTGGCAATGGGACTTCAGGTAGCTGTTGCCCGTATAGGCACAGCACTGGCACTATCTGCTGCAATTCCATTAGCGAAACACTTTCAACATATATCAGCTCCTGTACTGTTTGGAGTAGTGCTTCTTTGTATCGGACTTATCGCTTATCTTGTTTTTTGTGTGATGGACAGGCGTCTGGACGCATCTGTTGCAGATATGGATAAAGAAGCGGAAGAGCCTTTCCGTATTAAAGACATAGGCTCGATCATATCAAATAAAGGATTCTGGTTAATCGCCCTTTTATGCGTTCTTTTCTATTCAGCCGTATTCCCGTTCCTTAAATATGCAACCTCCCTGATGATAAATAAGTATGGATTAGATCCTGAACTGGCCGGGAATATCCCGGCAATACTTCCATTTGGAACAATCCTTCTAACTCCGTTCTTTGGCGGGGTTTATGATAAAAAAGGAAAGGGAGCGACAATTATGGTAATAGGAGCTGCCATGCTGATAGGTATCCACTTCCTGTTCTCATTACCACTACTGAATGTCTGGTGGTTTGCTACAATTTTAATGGTACTTCTGGGAATCGCATTTTCGCTTGTGCCTTCGGCGATGTGGCCGTCTGTACCGAAAATTATCCCTGAAAATAAACTGGGGTCTGCATATGCCCTTATTTTCTGGGTGCAGAATATCGGATTAAGTATGGTTCCGTTGCTTATTGGTACAATCCTGAATAAATATTGTACTTTAGGAACAAATCCCGATGGCAGCCCTATTTATGACTACACTCTCCCCATGATTATCTTCACCTGCTTCGGAATACTCGCCCTCATAGTCGCTTTCCTGCTGAAACGCGAAGACAAGAAAAAAGGCTACGGGCTGGAATTACCAAACATAAAGAAATAAAGCAAAAAGTCCGGTTCCTCAAAACAACCGGATTTTTTATTTTACCGGTTTTGAATAGAATAACTTTATATAAATGACTCCCGAAACAGAAATAACTCAAAAAGGACACCCAAAAGGACTATACCTGATCTTCGCCACCGAGATGTGGGAACGGTTCAGCTATTATGGAATGAGGGCTCTCTTTGTACTGTATATGACAAAGGCGCTGCTTTTCGACAAGGCCTACGGCGCGCAGATATACGGCAGCTATACAGGCCTTGTGTACCTCACTCCGCTGATTGGCGGATACATCGCCGATCGCTATTGGGGAAACCGCCGCTCCATCATTGCGGGCGCATTGCTCATGGCAATAGGACAATTCCTTATGTTTCTTTCCGGCTGCTATTTCGAGAACGTGGAATTGGCTACCACGCTGATGTTTTCGGGGTTGGGATTCCTTATATTCGGCAATGGCTTCTTCAAGCCTAATATTTCTACCATGGTGGGACAATTGTACAAGCCCGACGATAAACGGAAAGACTCAGCCTATACGATCTTCTATATGGGAGTGAATACCGGATCGTTCTTTGCCCCCATTGTTTGTGGTGTCTTGGGAGACACAGGACATCCGGCCGATTTTAAGTGGGGATTCCTTGCCGCCTGTATCGGCATGTTGCTCGGTGTTGTTGTTTTTATCTTCTTAAAAGATAAATACCTGCGAACCCCCGGGGGGGATGCGATAGGTGTCATTCCCAATAGCCACGACACGCGGCGGATGGATACTGAGAAGAAACCTGCCGGGGACACTCCGACAGCCGCAAAGGGTAAGTCAACGGCCAAACTGGCCGTCATATGGGGTACAGTCTGGATTGGTTTATTCATTTTGCTTTATACGGTGCTGAAGACCGATATCATCGGGTCTATTATATTCTCTCTCGCTATTGCGGCGCCGGGATATGTAATATCGGACCCGTCACTGACCAAAATAGAGAGGTCGCGTATCTGGGTAATTTATATTATCGCTTTTTTCGTGATATTCTTCTGGTCGGCATTCGAGCAGGCCGGGGCATCGTTAACCTATTTTGCAGAAGAACAAACCGACAGGCATGTGGGGCTGTTTGACTGGACTATACCGACATCGTATTTCCAGTCGGTAAATGCTGTCGCCATTATCATTTTCGCACCTGTCTTTGTTGCCATCTGGACAAAGCTGAGCAAAAAAGGAAAAGAGCCTGCCTCCCCTTATAAACAATCGATAGGTTTGTTTCTGCTGGCAATCGGTTACCTGATTATAGCCTTTGGCGTGAAAGGCCTTGCGCCGGGTATAAAAGTGAGCATGCTCTGGCTGATAAGCCTTTACACCATACATACATTCGGTGAGCTCTGCTTATCCCCGATAGGATTGTCGATGGTAAATAAGCTTGCTCCAATACGGTTTGCCTCTCTGCTGATGGCTATCTGGTATATGAGTACATCGGCTGCCAATAAATTTTCGGGAACCTTGAGCAGTTATTACCCCGAGCCGCTTATCGAACTGGCAGCAGTACAATTGGTGGAAAAAGAAAATACCTTAACTTTATTACCCGAAGAATTTGAGAAGGATATCAGCGAAAAAGACGGAACAAAAGTCATTCCTTTCGACCGGATAATGTTCTACAAAGTGGAGGATAGAACCTTGAAGGCTGAAATACAAAATTCATTGGAAAAGCAACAGCTGGAGAATCCGAAAGTATTTATGGGATACAGGATATCCAACCTTTATGATTTCTTCATGCTCTTTGTATTTATGGCGGGGGCGGCGTCAGTCATTCTGTTCTTCCTGTCAAGGCGCTTAATGAAAATGATGCATGGGATAAAATGATACCAGATTTTTAAATATCGATGTGAATCGATACTCGGTGTTATTTCTAAAAAAACAATCTGTTCTTTAGAATTGTTTTTATTAAAATATATTCGGAACTTAGAGGGACAGATAATAACCCATTAAAAAATAATACATTATGAAGTTTTTTATCGACACAGCCAATTTAGACCAGATCCGTGAAGCCAACGATCTCGGAGTACTGGACGGGGTAACGACAAATCCTTCCCTGATGGCAAAAGAAGGGATAAAAGGTGTAGAAAACCAGCGGAAACATTATGTGGAAATCTGTAATATCGTTGACGGTGATGTCAGCGCTGAGGTAATAGCGACGGATTATACCGGTATGATAAAAGAAGGAGAGGAACTTGCTGCCCTTCACAAAAACATTGTGGTAAAAGTACCTTGTATAGAGGAGGGAATCAAAGCTATAAAATATTTCAGCAAAAAAGGTATCCGTACTAATTGTACTCTCGTTTTTTCCGTGGGACAAGCTCTGCTGGCCGCAAAAGCAGGAGCCACTTATGTTTCCCCGTTCGTTGGCCGTCTCGATGATATCTCCAGCGACGGTATCGAGCTTGTAAGCAAGATCGTGGATATGTATTCTACATACAATATGAAGACTCAGGTTCTGGCAGCTTCGATCCGCAGTACACAACATATTATACAATGCATTGAAGCAGGATCGGATGTCGCTACCTGTCCGCTGGCGGCTATTAAAGGGTTGCTGAAGCATCCGCTTACCGATAGCGGGCTGGCGACTTTCCTGGCCGATTATAAGAAAGTGAACGGATAAAGGATATATAAATAATACGGATCGGGAACAGACTTGTTTATGTCAGGGAGCCCGATAAAAAAAAGGGTATCAATCTACTGATACCCTTTCTCATAGTGTTTAAACATAGCGGTCTGAAGATTGACTTGGCGTTTTGCGCGACCGGAAACATCCGCTTGTACGACCTGGAAATCCCGGCCCCATAGATTCCCAAATATTCCACAGTACCCACCATTAATCTTGTGACCGATGAGATAATGTTTACCGCGAAAGCCAATGTTATAAGATGTATCTGTTATTTATGCCAAGTTTAATATTGGATTGTTTTCTGCTACGCGCAATCAAAGATTGTTTGTGTTACTTTTGCCCAAAGCCGCAAAAGGAACCGAAAACGCTTTAGCGCCCCGCTTCAAAGGCCGGCCCGTTAACAGAAGAGACGGCTAAACTAAAAAGGAATGTTACTTCTTATTGTCTCATAATAAGAAGACTGAACAAACGTGGATTCGTTGCGTAAAGTACTGTTTATAAAGCTTAAAAGATGTTTTTACCGTGTAGTTTTTCCGTGCAGTAAATGAATATTATGCTATTTTTTACCTTTCCTTTTCAATTCGTCCCTCAGCAAAGAGGCCAATTCGTAATCCTCGCCTTCGATTGCATCTTTGAGCAGCGTCTCCAGCTCATCGAGATTAAGAAGCGAATAATCCAAAGCCAGATGGTCTCTTTCGTTTTCCGGACTAGCTGCGTCCTGAATAGAATTTTTATCGAAGACTATTGCCTGTTCCTGCATAATGGCTTCCGATGTATATATAGGCGACTTCGTCCTTAATGCAATTCCCACGGCATCGGAAGTCCTGGATTCTATCTGAATGTTTTTATCACCCTGGCTTAATATCATGCGGGAAAAGAAAACCCCGTTCTCATATTTATATATTTCCACTTCACGCAGGATAATACCGAACTGATGTAAAAGCGAACGGAATAAATCATGTGTAAGGGGTCTTGGAGGATAAGAGCCTTGCAGCTTGAATGCTATGGACTGAGCCTCGGGAGTTCCAACCACAATCATCAGCCGGCGTACACCGTCTTCTTCCGCCAGAACCAATCCGTATGCCCCTGATTGTGTCTGGTTGAACGAAAAACCCAGTACTGATAATTTTACTCTGTCATCCATGTTGTAGATATAATATGGGATCAAAAATACTTATTTATTTTATATAGTCGAGAGAATCACTCTTGTTTTAAAACATTTTAAACTATTGCCACTGTCCGGCATATCCTGTTTTTCTGTCTTCCCAATGAACGACAGTACCTCCGTCCTTAATTTAAACGAAATTGTATATTTTGGCGGAAAGTTTATCTATATATAGCTTTTAGCCGTTAGCTATTAGCTGATGGTTCTTTGACAGATTTGGAAGGATTTAAAAATTTAATATTTAAGAATTTAAAGATTGATTAGAAAAAGTAATGAAAAGTGTAACCTTTGTTACCTTAAAAGTTATCACCAAAATTCGCCAAGAAAGCAAACGAAAATAAAAGGGATATTAATGAAAATAAATATACTTATATACAGATGTTTAAATTAGTTAATAAGAGTAAAAACAGATTTTTATTTTTCATTTACATAATCGTTTTTTATCCATTATTTGTTACCTGTTTGTTACTTATGACTTTTTATAATTGTTACTTTATTTGTTTTTCGTAAATTATTATGTTTCTTGTATTTATATAATATCTAATTATTAGTTATTTAAAAACATATATATCAAAAGGTAATTAATCCTTATTTTCCTTTGCCATGTCGTTCCTTGTTTGTATCTTGCCCCCGGTTTAATTTTTAATTTAATATTGATCCTTATGACAAACAGCAGGAAACAACCCAAAGCAAAGGAGCCGGTAAAGATCCGCTTCAAACAACTCTCCGGCGGCAGCCAATCCATTTACTTCGATATCTACAGGAACGGCAAACGCTTGTACGAGTTCCCCAAACTTTACCTTGTCCCTGAAAGGACACCCGAAGACAAAGAGCTGAACCGCCGAATGCTCGACAAGGCCGTCCGTATCAAAGCACAGCGAATAGATGAGTTGTCCAGTAAGGAAAACGGCTTTGTCAATATGGGACTGAAACAAAAGGCGAATTTCATCAAATATTTACAGGCATTGACGGAACGCAAAGAAGCGGAGGGCAAGACAGCGGTATGCGATACCTACCGGAGCCTGATAAAGCACCTGATCCTTTATAAGGGTGACGGGCTAACCTTCAGGTCAGTTACCAGGGAGTATTGCTGCGGCTTCAGTGAATACCTGCTGACAGCGGAGAACCTCTCCAGCCGCCGGGGCATTGCGGCAAACGCTAAAGGCAGCCTGTTATCCAAAGGCAGCCGTTACGGTTACAGCCGTGCCTTATCCATTGTATTGAACTGTGCGGTACAGGATGGTATCATTCCCGATAACCCGATGAAGAAGCTGACCCGCTTCGAGCGTCCCAAACGTCCGGAAAGCGACAGGGAATACTTAGGCCTGGAAGAAATCAGGGCGCTGGTAAAGACCGAATGCATCAAACCACTGGTAAAGTCAGCCTTCCTGTTCAGTTGTTTCAGCGGGTTGCGCTTCTCGGATGTCAAGGCCCTCAGATGGGACGATATCCAGACCGACCATGAAGGCAGGAAGCAGATCTGCTTTACCCAGCAGAAGACAAAGAAAAAAGAATATTTACAGGTATCGGACGAAGCCTTGAAATTCCTGCCGGAGAGGGGAGCCGCTATGGGGGAAGATATCATCTACCCGTTATCCTCCAGCGGCTTTACAAACCAGGCGCTTAAAAGCTGGGTACTGGCGGCAGGGATAAAGAAGCGCGTGACCTTCCATGTCGCCAGGCACACAAACGCTACCCTTTTGCTGTCCCTGGGCGTTCCTATCGAGACAGTGAGCAAGCTATTGGGACATGCCGATATGAAGACGACACAGATATATGCCAAAGTGATAGATAAGAACAAGCGGGAAGCAGTCAGTAAGCTGGACGGGCTGACGGATTAGGGAACAGGGCTTTCACCTCATTAATTTCAGAAAGCATTATAAATAAAGAACCTTATTTATCATCTTAATAAAAATTCTATATTTGCAGAAGAAAGATGTTCCCAATGTTTTGCGCATGCTACATCTGAATAGGAAGTGAGTTATTTATAACAAGCCTTGCGTGTAACCTTGTCTAACCGACTATTACTATAAGAATGAATATAAAATCCCTGCTGGAAGATCTCGCTGATAATGATTCTGAGGGTGCCTTGAAGCTAATCTACCTTGCTTACCGGGAAAAGATTTCAAGGTATATTTTGATATATATCAATTCGAAAGAAGTGACAGAAGAGATTTTATCCGATGTATTCTTTACAATATGGGAAAAGAGGAAGTTATTACCGCAAGTAACAAATTTCAATTCTTACATTTACTCGATAGCAAAATATAAGTCACTAAACTACATCCGTGAACAAAAAATAACGACTATAAACCTCGATGACGTACCTATAGACTTGTTTAGCTTTACGAAGACGACTGCTGAAGAAGAATACATTTCACGGGAAATTATAGAAGAATTAAACTCTGCGATAGAAGAACTCCCAGCCAAATGTAAACTGGCCTTTAAGTTGGTAAAAGAAGATAAAATGAAATATAAGGATGCAGCTGAGCATCTTGGTATATCCGTAAAGACGCTGGAAATACATCTTACATCGGCAATCAAAAAAATCAGGGAAAAATTGAAGGAACTTAATCTGAGATAAAAAATTCGGTACCTGATTAGGGGTATTTCATTATTTCTGTTACTTAATATATATAAGATATTTTTATGTGGCAGAATAACGAAATAGAACAACTTGTAATAAACTATCTGACGGGAGAAGCCTCTACGAATGACATTCTTTTGATCTCCGACTGGTTGAGAGAAGATCAGGAGAATGAGAAAATATTCATGCAAATAAAAGAATATTGGAGTGCTGATGTTTCTTCGGTATGCGATGTCGATTATAACAAAGTCTATGATGATTTATCTTTGAAAATAAAAGATACAGAACCCGGGCATTCCCCGGGGAAAATTAGTCTCAGATATGCAGCGGTAGCTGTAGCGGCCGTATTTATAGGGATGTTTATCTATCTCGGTTTTTTAAGGGAAGCTCAGGTTATACACAACTACTCATATATTTCCGGCAATGCTGTGTCACAGATCAGTTTACCGGACGGCACAGGTATACTACTAAATAAGAACAGTACATTGACATATAATAATTCCTTCGGAGAGAATGACAGATATGTCAGCCTTGAAGGTGAAGCATTTTTTGAAGTTACAAAAGATACCGGTAAGCCGTTTATAGTAGATCTGAACGGGACAAAGATAAAAGTACTCGGCACAACTTTCAATGTAAGGAACAGGCCCGAAGAAACGTTTACATCGGCAGTATTACTGGAAGGCTCGATACGTTTCGAATCTCCAAACCAGAATATCCTTCTGAATCCTAACCAGGAACTGGTATATACCAAAGCTAACAGCAAGATAAATGTAAATAATGCCGATATGGAAACGGTCATAGCCTGGAGAGAAAATCTTATAAGGTACAAGTCTTTATCTTTTAGTGAGGTAACAAAAATATTAGAGAAGCATTATAATATATCAATAGAAATAAATAGTGAACAGCTCCGCAATGAGAAAATGACAGGGGCATTCGATGCCAATCTCAACATAGAGCAAATACTTGATATCATGAAAAACAACATACAGTTCAAATGGAAAAAAACGAATGACAACGACTATGTCATTAGCAAATAACTAATAAAATCTATCTAATACTATAAAATAATCTGCCTATGGAATAATCCCGAAAGAAAAAGAAAACCGGCCAATCTTGGAGGAGCAGCCGGTTTTACATCATTATTTAAAATTAGTCTTAACTCATGACACTACCGCAAATAGACGCCGTGAGTTTGTAACCAATTTATTTACAAATATATGAAAAATATATGTATCAGTAAAACTTCTGCCAAAGAAGAATTAATAAAAATACTGCGTATTATGAGAATCACATCATTTCTTTTATTCGTATGTGTTTTCCAAATGCAAGCAATCAATACTTATGCTCAATCAACAAAAATTTCACTCGCTACAGAAGAAGTCTCACTAACAGAGATATTTAAAGACATAGAACGGAAAAGTGAATTCCTTTTCAACTACAAAGACAGTGATGTGGCAGGAATTAAGGCAAAAGTAAATGTTAAAGGAGGGAACATAAATGAAATTCTTGGGCAGGCACTTAAGAATACAAATCTGGTCTATACTATAGATAACAGGCACATTACTATATCCAGAGTAACAAAGCCTGCATCCGATAACAATGCTGTTGTTAATAATAAAATTAAAGTAACCGGACAGGTTACCGATGAAAAAGGAGAACCATTGACCGGAGTATCTGTATCTGTTAAGGGCCAGACAATCGGTACAATTACAGATATCGAAGGAAAGTTTTCCCTGGATGTTGACCCGGGTGATATTTTGAGCATATCTTTCCTTGGTTTCATAAAACAGGAAATAACAGTTACCCGGGCAATCAATCTCAATATTGTACTCAAAGAAATAACCCAGGATTTGCAGGAAGTGGTTGTCGTAGCCTATGGCGTGCAGAAAAAAGCAACCATGACCGGAGCTATTGCGAACATCAAAGGTGATGAATTGAATAAGTCGACGGCAGCTAATATTTCAAATACAATGGCCGGACGTATATCCGGTGTAAGTATGCGCCCAGGCAGCGGAAAACCAGGAGAAGACAATCCTACAATCTACATCCGTGGTATAGGCAGTACAGGGAATATAAATCCGCTGATAGTTATTGATGGAGTGATTCGCGATAATATGAATCAGATAAATATGAATGACATAGAATCTGTCAGTGTTTTGAAAGATGCGACTGCCATTGCTCCATATGGATTAGGAGGTGCAAACGGGGTAATACTCATCACTACCAAAAGCGGAAAGGAAGGCAAGCCGACGCTTACACTCGACGCTTATTACGGATGGCAGACTCCTACCGTGCGCCCAAAAATGTTGAATGCGGCAGATTATATGACCTTGCGGAACGAAGCCTACCTCAACGATAATAAAGGCAAAATACCGGAAGGGGGAGCACTGCCTTTCAACCGGGATATGATAAGCAATTACGGGAAATTACATGCTGAGGATCCGGACAGATATCCGGACAGCAATTTCTATGATGAAATGGTTAATTTATATACACCTATCCAAAGCTATAATTTACAGTTGAATGGAGGTAATGCCCAGACACGTTATTATGTAGGCTTAGGATACTTTGACCAACAGGGGATGTATGACAACATTTACTACAAACGATACAGCATAAACGGAAAGTTCGATATCCAGGCCTTACAATATACCAAAGTATCCCTTTCCTTCAATGGGTCGGTAGAGAAAAGAAATTCAGATCCTGCGCCTATGCCCGTCATGTATATGCCTATACGCAGCCTGTACTATAGCAATGGCCTTTGGGGAGAATCAGGAGGTAGTAGTCCTATCGGCGAACTGAAAAGCGGTTCATATAACAAAATAAATAATAACACCTTATTACTGTCCATGTCGCTTGAACAAGAACTACCTTTTATAAAAGGACTGAGTGCAAAAGGTGTATTCAGCTACGACCCCAATTTTGAATATTACAAGAACTGGAGTAAGCCGAATTACTATTACCTGATCGATACAAATACCAATCCGTATACATATACAAAAACAGTAAACGGAGAAGAAATGACATCACTGGGGCACTCAGACAACCGCAATGAAAAGATATCGGCTCAGGCACACTTGAATTATGCACGTACATTCGGCAAACACGATATAACTGCACTTGCCGTATTAGAAGCCAGAGATACAAAATATAAATGGATAAGTGCTTACCGAAAAGGTTATCAGGTCGACATAGACGAACTGGATATGGGTAGCTCCGATAAAATGGATTTTGATAACGGAGGCTCAAGTTCGCATGTCACACAAGCCGGACTCGTTTACCGTATGACATACGCCTATGACGGAAAATATATGCTTGAAGCTTCAGGTAGATACGATGGGCATTCTTATTTTGCTCCGGGTAAACGATGGGCATTTTTCCCTGCATTCTCTGCCGGTTGGAGAATATCGGAAGAAAGTTTCCTGAAAGATAAGTCAGACTGGCTGCATAGCCTCAAATTAAGAGCATCGTGGGGAGAATCCGGAAACCTGGCAGGAAATGCGTTTGAATATTTATCTGCATACGAACTGTTTGGCAACTCCTACATGTTTGGCAACAAAATAGTACAGGGCTCCAGAATGGGCAAAGAAGCGAACCCCGACATCACATGGGAAAAAGCGAAAAATACGAATATCGGTATCGATGCCTCCCTCTTCAAAGGAATGTTAACATTCGAAGCCAATGTGTTCCATCAGAAACGGTCGGGTATGTTACTGTCTCCTAATATAAATGTACCTGTAGAATATGGCCTGGGTCTTGCACAGGAAAACGCAGGAGTAATGACTAACCGCGGTTTTGAATTCCAGCTGGGAGGAAACTACTCACTGTCTAACGGTTTGAACCTGCATCTGGATGGAAACTTCAGTTATGCTAAGAATAGAATGGATCAGACATACGAATCACTCGATAAGTACAACAGCCCTTACAGACGTCGTACCGGCCGGCCGAGGAACACGCCTTTCGGATATATCGCGGATGGTCTGTTCTCGACGGCTGATGACAAGAACGGAGATGGAATCATCGATGCTGCCGACGGCTATAATGTAAGCCAGTTCGGAGCAGAATTACATCCCGGCGATGTCAGATACAAAGACATCAGTGGTCCTGACGGTGCGCCTGACGGAAAAATTGATGCCTGGGACGAAACAGTTGTAGGTTATGCGCCTTATCCGCGTATTACATACGGATTTACCCTTGCTGCCGATTGGAAAGGGCTCGATGTAAGCCTGTTCTTTCAGGGTGCGGCTCAAGCGAGTATGAATATACAGGGATATCAGACCTTACCTTTCCGTTTGAACAATACAAACGTATCTTATGAATATTTCGACAATTACTGGACTCCCGAACGTCAGGATGCAAAATATCCGAGGATTACACAAGCCCCGTATAAAAACAATACGACTAATTCGGAATATGATAACGGATTCGGACCTTACTCAAGTTCTTTCTGGATGCGCAATACGAATTATCTGCGCCTGAAAAACATCGTTATAGGCTATACGTTACCTCAGCTACTGACCCGCAAGGTAGGTATAAACGCGCTGCGTGTATATGCATCCGGCACCAATCTGCTTACATTCAGCAATCTCGATTTCATTGACCCGGAAGCCAATTACCAGTCCAGGGAAGAGGGATATCCTTTGCAGAAGACATATACAATCGGTTTAAATATAACATTTTAAAAACCAATATTATGAATAATATACGCTATTATATATCATATTTCATTGTAATATCTCTGTCAGTACTCATGTATTCCTGCAGCGATTTCCTCGATACGGAATCACGGAATACATTGACAGAACCGACTCAATGGGCAAGTGAAAAAAATGCAGATGTATACCTCAATGGTATATACAGTACGCTGAATAAACCAAGCACTCCGGACCCTCTCGATAGTTTTACCGATGATAATAATGGTGGGCCGTACTGGGCTTCATGGCAATGGAAGCAAGGTATAGCCACGCCTGAGGTTCGCAACGGTTATCCGATGCAACAAGATGGAACAGCCAACGACTTTATGAACTGGAAATCTGTATATGAACGTATCCGTAAGTGCAATGAATTCCTTGAGCAGGTAGAGTCTCACAAAGGAAACTTCTCTCAGGGGTGGATAAATAAGCGTGTCGACGAGGTACGTTTTCTTAGGGCATATTTCTATGCCGGTCTGTGGCAACATTTAGGCGGTTTGATCATACTTACCGAAACACTTGACCGCAATACTATGACAGAAGAGCAATTATATCGCAAAAGAAACTCATTCGAAGAGACCTATAATTTCATAAGCGACGAGTTGGGAGAGATTGTATCCAATGGTCATCTCGATGTGAAATACAGCAAGGGGGATGCCAATGCCGGAAGGGCTACACTGGGAGCCGCCTTAGCCCTGAAAGGATGGGTAGACCTGTATGCGGCAAGTCCGGGTTTCAATGCCGAAATACCTGTAGCTGCGGAAGGAACGGGCGCTACACCGGAACAAGTGAAACTGGTCGGATTTGGCAATTACGATATTAAACGCTGGCAGAAAGCGGCTGCTACCAACAAGCAGTTTATGACTCTGTATAAAGGAACTTATGAACTGTTCCCGGATATGAGTAAATTCTGGAGCGAAGCTACTGAATACAATCCGGAAGTTATCTGGGATCGCCAGTTGGAGCGTAATATCAGCGGCCTGAGTACAGACTTCGCACAAAAAGGTGGCCCGACATATATACTGGGGAAATACTATACATGGGGAAATTTCTGCCCTACACAGGAACTTGTCGATGAATTCTGCATGGCAAACGGGCTGCCGATAAATGACCCTAATTCAGGATATGATCCTGAAAATCCTTACAAAGACAGAGAGCAACGTTTTTATGACTTCATTGTATACGATGGTGCTCCGTACAAGATGAACTGGATGGAAACGGAAGATATTATTTACACCAGAATAGATAAGGTAAACCCGTCTAAGAATCAGATAGAACTCGGGCAATCCGATGTTACACGCACAGGTTATTATTTCAAAAAACGTATGGACCCTGACTGGGAGCCTACAGGTTCGGGCTATGGCATCAATTATGTATTTTTCCGTTACGCAGAAGTATTGTTGAACTACGCAGAAGCACAAAATGAAGCGTATGGTCCGGACGAAGTATACGAGGTAATTAATGAATTACGTACCACAAGGGGATTACCTACACTTGAAACCTCATATGGAGGAAAAACGCTTAATAAGGATAAAATGCGTGACGTTATACATAGGGAAAGGCGTGTGGAACTGTGCTTCGAGAATAAACGTTTTTACGATCTTGTACGTTGGAGAATTGCATTTGATATATTAAACAAGGAGCTGCACGGAATGAAAATTTACAATACGAAAGATGACAACTCGGGAAAATGGGTGTACGAACGTCTCCCTCTGACAAGCCATCCGCATGTGTTCACGCAAAAGATGTATTTATGCCCTATACCGTATTCTGTAAGAACAGCGAATAGCAAGATTATACAGAATCCGGGATATTAAGAAACTGTTTAAGTTTAGACCCTGATCAAAAACATATCACCCCCGGGGTAAAATGGTTATGCTGGTCGACCGGATTAATGATTTCTCCAATGTCAATGATGTGAGGAATTCTAATCCCGGGGGAGATATATCAGGTAATAATAATTATTAATGATATACTTCAGAATAATAACTGATTGTTAATATCACTTACCAAAAACAGGAAGGCCTGAGACCTTTCAATATTAAAATATAGATGATGAATATTATAATAAAACATTTGTTTTGTTTTATCTGGGTATGTGCGGCAGTAGTATCCCTGTCGGCACAAACCGATAATTACGGAGCAGGGAATGCCAATAAAAGATTTATGCCATCGCTGGGAATGCTCGGCGGAAAAACCGAATTTGATTATCTCAATCTGAAAAATCATCCGGGCAATAGTGGAGTCCCTCTTGGCGGGATTGGAGCCGGCAATGTACAATTCGCCCCCGACGGACGTTTTGCCCGTATAGGTATGAATAATATTCATTTACCTATAAAGAAAAGTAAAGCATCCTTTTTCTCGGTATGGTATAATGATGGAGTGAAAAGTGATGCCCATATGTTAGTAAACGACCCGAATCCGCAATATGGCATTTCACCCGTACAGGAAATCTACTATAAGGGATTGTTTCCACAGGCGGAAATGAACTTCGGCAATTCGGTGAAAGGTATTGATATAAAAATACATGCCTATTCGTCCCTGATACCACACGATGTAAAGAATTCCTCCCTGCCTGTCGTTTTCTTCGATGTAGAGTTACAGTCGGAAAAAGACGGCGAAGTAGCAGTTGCATTTTCATGGGAAGATTTCATCGGCAGAGGTATAAAAGAGCCGGAAAGCATAGAAGGTATGGACGGACAAATATTCAGCCACGGCAGGGACCGCCTGTGTAATGGAGAAGCCTGGCCCGATCGTGCCCCGGAGCAGACATTCACCGAAAAATGGGACTGCGGCAGGCTGTCGGGTATCCGCCAATTTGCGGCTAAACCTTTAGAACCAATCCGTGCTAATTTTCAGAATTATGTCAATGAAGTTGTCCTTTTGGCAGAAAAAAGAGATGATATGCAACTGTCTGTATTACCTGCTTATGACATAGCAAGCGGTGCTCAGGCATGGAAAGGCTTTAAAGATAATGGCCTGTTCGGGAATGCGGATCGGGATATATCGTTCCTAAGTACTCCGCATAAGCAGGATGGCGGTAGCGCTATAGCATTGAAAACAAAAATAAAGAAAGGAGAGAAGAAAACCTTACGCTTCATTTTGGCATGGTACTACCCTGAGATAAAAATAGACAGAAAAAATGATATGCCTGAATATTACTGGGTAGGCGGCAGCGATTACGGGCGGTATTTCCATAATTATTTCAATGATCTGACCTCTCTGGTTGATTATGCTTATCAGAAAAGAAGTTATCTTCTGGAGAAAACAAGTGAATGGCAACAACCTGTGCTGAACAGCACAATGCCGGATTGGTATAAATTTAAGTTAATAAATAGCGCGTATGTCATTTATACCAATATGATTCTGAATAAGAAGGGTGACATGACCGTTAACGAAGGCGGAATGGGAGGACTGGCCGGTACTATGGACCAGCGTATATCATCGCATCCTTTCTATCAAAAGTTTTTCACACAACTCGACCGTTCCGAAATGGATATTTTTGCCGATGCTCAACAGTCGAAAGGAAATATACCTCATTTTGTAGGGCATTATTATATCGGCATGGGGACTGTCGGTGGGCGTGTACCTACAGAAGACAGCTGGATGACAGATAATACGGGCGGCTGGATTATTCAGTTAGCTAAAGACTATCAGCAAACAGGTGATATAAAATATCTCCGCCAACATACCGGGCGTGTACACGATGGTATGGATTTCTTGAAATCCCTGATGCCTGCTAATCTTGAAATTCCCATAGGTCCCACTACCTATGATGACTTTACCCATCCTCCTGTGTACAGTTATGGTGCAGGTATTTATCTTGCTACATTAAAAGCTGCTGCAGTAATATCAAAAGCTGTTGGGGATATCATTAAGGAAAAAGAATATAACGGGCAATTTATACGCACTCAGAAAGACATGATGCGCGTCCTTTGGAATGGCCGTTTCTTTTCTTACGGATGCGAGATAGATGGTTCCGGCAGGCTCGACAATATTTTGTTTACGGGACAATTAGGAGGGCAGTTTGTTAGTCGTTATTGTGGGTGGGGAGATATTATTCCAATGGATATGGTAAAAGCATCCCTCATATCCCAGTTCAAAATATCATTATCAAAAACACCTGACTACTATGCGAATAAGGTATGGGATATAAATCAAAATAAGGGAATAGACAACAGAGGTTCGCAATGCTGGCCGTTCTACCTTGAAAGTTACACCGGATATCCGGCGTTTCAGGCCGGATATTGTGCCGATGCATTAGAAATTATGAAACACATACAACTGGTACATTTGCGTAAAGGGTGGACATGGTGTCAGAATTTATGGAATCCGGCGGAATTATCTTATATGACAGCTCCCGTTACATGGTTTTCGACCGATGTACTGGCAGGAGCGGGATTGAATATTCCCGATAGGGAACTGAGACTGGCTCCGGTAATAAATGGCAAAGATAAAGTTGTTTTACCGCTCTTTTACCCTACTTTCTGGGCAACATTGACAATAGAACCAAAAACAAAAAAGCTGTCTTTGGAAATTATCAAAACATATGGCAATAATAATGTGACATTATCCAGAATAGTATCGGAACCCAACGGAGAGAGCACCGGTAACAGGCAGATTGTAGAAATACCGGAATTTTCCGTCAAAGAGGGTAACGTTTTAGATTTATCTCCGTATTGGGAAAGGATTGTCCGTATTAATACAGATAAGGCTATTTTACCCCAGGCAGATCAGGTAGACTTTATAACGGTGAAGTAATTGGATAATGAAATTTTTATATAATTATCTATACTCATTTCAGTCAACAGCCAACAGTTAGCATAAAAATAAGAGTGGAAAAAGTAACAATAAGAAAATGTGTAAATAGTGTTACATGTGTTACCTTTTGCGACTTTGCGAGAGACTTTTTCACCACAGAGTAAAAGGAGTTACACGGAGTTCCTAGAAGAAAAAGTGGTAGCATAAAAATATCGAAAAGGTGTCAGATATGTCAGATTTTAACACTATATAGTCAATAAATACGAATTTCGTTAATGATTACACCTGCCTATCTTCATGTGTTTGCCACAGTTGTTGGCTGCTAACTGAAAAAAGATTTTCAATAAAAAATAACAAATCTGTATGAATAGAAAAGATTTACTCAGCGTATTGTTTGGAATGGTAATTGTCTTCGTTCTTGGAATGGAGGTACAGGCTCAGGTATACAAAGACCCGAAGGTACCTGTGGAAGAACGGGTAAAAGATTTACTCCAATGCATGACTCTCGAAGAGAAGGTAGAACAGATGTCTATGACGGGAATCGGCAATTTCGATAAAACACAGGCTGTGTATGGCATCTGCGAAAGTCCTTTTGAAGAATTGGAACATGTAGCAACCTTATCTGCCAAAGCAAAAAAACATGCAAGGGAAAATACGCGTTTGGGAATTCCTCCGATTCAAATAGCAGAATGCCTGCATGGCGTACTTGCCTATGGAGCTACAATTTATCCGCAGGCAATAGCCCAGGGTAGTACATGGAATCCCCAACTAATCGAAAAAATGGCTGCCACTATTGCTATCGAAGCTTCGTCTGCCGGAATAGATCAGGCTCTTTCTCCATTGTTCGACCTGATAAGAGATCCCCGATACGGGAGAAATGAAGAATGCTATGCTGAAGATCCTTATCTCGTTGGTGTGATGGGTTCGGCTTTTGTGACAGGGATGCAAGGAAAACCAGAACAGACAAGAACCGGTATTCCGGTAGGAAAGCTTATGTGTACAGCCAAGCATTTTGCAGGATACAGTGTTCCGTGGGCAGGTATAAATCTGGCTCCGGCATCGATGGGCGAAAGAGAATTGAGGACGTTACATTTCACTCCTTTCGAAATGGTAGTAAAAGATGCAAATGTATATTCGGTAATGCCATCCTATAATGAAGTAGACGGTGTACCTGCCCATGCAAATGATTTCCTGCTTAATAAAGTATTACGCGACGAGTGGGGATTTGAAGGATATGTATTTTCAGATTATGGAAGCGTTTCACATCTGTATAATTTCCATAATATAGCTAAGGACAGGCCGGAGGCAGCAATGCGGGCTGTAGAGGCGGGAGTAGATCTGGAGGCAGCACGTCCGCATGTATATCCTCATCTTGTACAATTGGTCAAAGATGGTAAAGTGTCAGAAAAACTGATAGATATGGCTGTCTCTCGCATATTGGCAGCTAAGTTCAAAGCAGGATTGTTTGAAAAACCTTATGCTGACATAAAAAACGTGCAGAAAAATGTTCATACCTCCGAACATGTAGCTTTAGCACGTCAGATTGCAGAAGAGTCCGTAATATTGCTCCAAAATGAAAATAATCTTTTACCACTGAATAAATCCACTCTGAAAAGCATAGCTGTTGTAGGCCCGAATGCAGATCAGGTCCAGTACGGAGACTATAGTTATACGCGGGATAATAAATCGGGAGTAACCATATTGGAAGGTATAAAGAAGACTGTAGGTGAAAAGATAAAGATTAATTATGCTAAAGGTTGTGGAATTACCGACCTTAGCAAAGACGGATTCCGGGAAGCGATAAAAGCTGCACAAGAAAGCGATGTTATTGTTACTGTACTTGGGGAAACCAGTGTCATCCTTTCAGGATTAGGTTGGGGTAAAGGCCCGGGGGAAGGAGAAATTCAGGACCCTTTTACTACCGGCGAAGGATATGACCTGACAGATATTAATCCAATCGGAGTGCAACGTGAATTGTTACAAGCACTGAAAGAAACAGGCAAACCTATAATACTTGTTCTTGTACATGGCAGGCCATGGAGTATAAAATGGGAAAAGGAGAACATTCCGGCAATACTGGAAGGATGGTATCCCGGAGAACAGGGTGGAAATGCTATAGCCGACATCCTTTTTGGTAATGTAAATCCTTCAGGGAGGCTCAATGCCACTTTCCCCCAGTCAGTGGGACATATCCCCGTATTTTATGACTACAAGCCATCCGCAAAGGGTATAAACAGAGAGCCCGGAACACCGGAAAAACCCGGACGGGACTATGTTTTCTCTTCTCCGGACCCATTATTTCCTTTTGGATTCGGACTGTCATATACAACATTCGAATATTCGGATATGCAGGTATCGAAGAAAAAGTTCGGTAAGGAAGATATCCAAGTCTCTGTAAATATAACGAATACAGGGAAACGCAGAGGAAAAGAAGTGGTACAGTTTTATATAAACGATAAGGTAAGTACAGTAACCACTCCTGTGATAACACTCAAACGGTTTGAAAAAATAGATTTAAATCCGGGAGAGAGTAAGCGGGTTTCTTTCAACCTGTCATATAAAGACCTGGGGTTATGGAACTCGCAAATGCAATTTGTAACTGAGCACGGAGAATTTGAATTTATGTTTGGTAAATCAGCCGAAGATATCAAATGTAAAGATACTGTAGAGTTTGTTTCTATGCCTTAAATCAGGTTTGCGGACTATTATGGAAATACATTGATACCAGTATGCTGTTTGAGTCACTGGACAAATTAATGTAAATCTTTTACCCTGCACTATATAACCAATAGGAATTATTAAATTCGATAAAAACATAGCAAACGAAGTATTCAGAGTGACTATTAATGAAGAAAAAATTAAAAGTAAGTTTTTGTGGAATTTTGAAAATGCTCCTATAGAATTGAAAGTTAAAGCCAAAGCTATTCCTAGCTAGGGATTGTATAATGAAATGGCAGATTCTTTACCCTTCTCAATAAGCCAATGGAAAGATGAACCGGAAAAAGAGATAATATTAATACCGTATGGTTGTACAACGTTGAGGATATCACAGTTCCCGATAGTAAGATAAAGAATTTTATGCCCATGAAATAAATGTTTCAAAAAAGAGTACAACCATACACGCCGAATCGGAAGTAAAAACGAATACGTTACCAACAAAAAATTTCACTTTGAGGTAGAAATTGAAGACATGGAAAGTCATATTGTCAAAACCGGCCTCACATCAGCACAGGGAAAATTAGATGATATCCATTTCTGGAGCTAGGGTTACAGTTATCTATATAATGTATACACTATTCTAGATGTGGACAACAAACCTATGGATGATGGTTTCCATCCTATCTAGGTTGCCGGATATGCGGGCAATAGCCCGAATGTCATATATAAACATCATTATATAGCGACGAACCCAGATGAACAAAAACTTACAATGTCGAAAAAAACGGGATTAGCTGAACACCAAAATATTGTAGTATGTTTTATTCCAAATTCGCTCAAACCGATTATCATTATACTTCCTTTGTGGAGGACTACTCATAATGTTGCTTGCTGTTTTTAACTGCCTTGTACCACACACCTGACTATTATTATATGCTCAAGTCATAATTATTGATTTTGGATTTCGCCATATTGACTTGGAGTCATTCCATAAATATGTTTGAAACATTTGGAAAAATATTTGATATCGGAAAAGCCAACCATATAAGCGACTTCTTTTATCATATATTCCCCTGTCTTTAACAATAAAGCAGCTCTTTTTATTCTGATTTCCCGTATGAACTCCACCGGAGCCAATCCAGTCAGGCCTTTTACCTTATTATAGAAAACTTTTCGGCTTAAATTGGTTTCGGAAACCAAATCGTCTATGGTTAGTTCACTGTTATCGATATTCTTATCTATCACGGTGGTAATATCTTTTAAGAATTGTTCGTCCCGAGGAGTAATCCATGATTTTATTTCTTCGTTTTCGTCTTTACATAAATCGTTTTCTGGAGTATTTTGGGTCAGGTAATCGGATAATCGTTTTCTTTGTTTAATAATATTCTCGATTTTGGACTTTAATAGCTTTACATTGAACGGTTTTGTGATATAATCGTCAGCACCTTGTGCCGTTCCTTCCAATTTATCATCCAGGCTTGTCTTTGCTGTAAGTAATATAAAAGGAATATGACTGGTTTCTTTGCTGTTACGTATTTTTTGCAGAAACTCTATCCCGTCCATTTCCGGCATCATAATATCGCTTAATATGAAGTCAGGCATATATTTTACCGTTAGTTCATATCCCTCCCTTCCATTTTCCGCTTCATACAGGATGTAGTATGGAGACAAGATAGATTTAATAAAACTTCTTAAGTCAGCATCATCTTCTACGATCAATATAGATAACAGGTTTTCTTCTTTTATAGATTCACGGTTGGATGGATTCCCTGCTTCGTCCAATGCAAAAGCAACGAGTTTGTCTTGTCTGGTATTGCCTATGTGTGAGTTGATTATTTCAATATTTTCATCATTTAAGAATTGATTTAAACCCGGTTGGAACAAAACAGTAAACGTGGATCCTTTGTCAACATCACTTTCAACAATTATTCTTGCATGATGCTTATCCGCGACTTCCTTAACTATGGAAAGGCCTATGCCTGTGCTGGGTTTACTTTTGTCCGTATTGAAAGAGGTAAAACGTGTAAATAATTTATTTTGTATCTCCTTGGTCATACCCTTACCTTCATCTTTGACCTGAAAAGCAAACATTTTATCTTTTTGGAAAATACTGACTTCTATTTTTTTTTCGACTGCCGTATATTTGATGGCGTTAGACACCAGATTATAAACAAGTTTCTCGATACTGTCCGTATCGACCCATATTTTTTCTGATCCGATCTGATTGTTGACAACCAGTGAAATGCCTTTACTTTCTGCCGTCTTTCTGAAATTACTGCATAAATCGGAAATATATTCGCCAAAAGCGACCTCTTTTATTTGTAATTTTTGCTTTTGGATTTTTCTAAAGTCTAGTATTTGATTTACCATGTTCAGCATCCTGTTTGCATTTTTAAGTACCAATTGAAGTTGAGGCTCGGCATCCGGCAATACTTTATTATTCTCGATAATATCTTCTATCGGTGAGACTATCAGTGTAAGCGGAGTACGTATTTCGTGTGATATGTCCGTGTAGAAACGGGTTTTCATTTCAGTTTGCTCCTGTTCCAGTTTTACTTTGTCTCTCATCCTGTAGAATACGAACAGGCTGCGGAATATTACGAAGATCACAATAATAGATAAAATGATATATAATAGATACATCCATTGTGTTTGCCAGAAAGAGGGTCTAATAACAATTTTGAGTATACGTTCATTGTCGGTCCATTCCCCGTTGCTGTTTGTTGATTTTACCCTGAAAGTATATTCTCCGGGGGGAACATTCGTATAATTGACCAAACGTTGGTTTTGATTATATATCCATTCATTTTCCAACCCTTCCATTTTATATGTATATGAAATACTGGGTGGATTGGCGAAATCTAAAGCTGCATATTCAAGGCTGAATGTATTTTCCCTGTGACTTAAGGCTATTTTCTGTATATCGTCTAATTCCGCATTCAGTGTATAATCTTTCCCTGACACTTTGAATTTGGTGAAAGCAATATAGGGTTTATATTCGTCTTTTCTTATATTTTCGGGATCAAATGACAACGTACCTTTAGTGTAACCTAAAATGATTTCTCCTTTTTTTATGAACAACGGCGAAGCTTCAGAAAAAAAATGATTCTCAATGATTCTGGCAACATCCCTGAATTGTTCGACCTGTCCTTGTTGAGGATCAAATCTTGAAAGATTACCTTCTCCAACGATCCAGAGTCTATTATGTTTGTCTTCTATTACGGATAATACAATATCGAAAGGAAGTCCGTTACTTGTATCATACGTCTTGAATTGAGACGGAAATCCTTTCGTATCAGATTCACTAACGAGGCTTAATCCTCCTCCTTGAGTGGGGATGTATACTTTTTTGTCTTGGGTAATATATATCTTGAAAATATCATTGGCCCTCAATCCGTTTTTTTCTTTGTATGTTTTTGCATAAACTTTGTAATTCATGGATTCCGGTCTTTCATAGTTGACAGAGAAAACGACTAGCCCTAATGTTGTACCCACATAAAAAATATTACTCAAGCTATTGATTGCCCGTACCTGATAACCTGTATTCATCGGGTAGTTCTTCAAAAGATTGTGACTGTTGATAAACTGTCCGCTATTCTTATCGAAAAGATTGATTCCACCACCGTAAGTTCCAACCCAGATATATCCTTTATCGTCTTCATGTACGGAATAAACATTATTGTTACTTAGGCTGTAAATATCAGAAGGATTATTCTTGTAATTCTTGATATGGTATGAATTATCTTTGTCCTTCCTTTTTTCGAGAAAATATAATCCGTTTCCTTTGGTTCCAATCCAGATATTACCTTTGATATCTTGGGTAAATGTATATGCCATAACCTTTAACGGGGTAGCTGTTTTCGAAATATTTCCATCAGTGGTTAAATACCCTTTGAATTTCTTTTTCGAATCATATACAAGTATCATGTTTTCCTTACTTCCCAGCCAGATATTATTGTTTTTATCTTCAAAAAGAGCTCTTATCTCGTAATTTAATGAGTTGGGTTTCTCTGTAAAATCCGACTTTCTGAATATTTCACTGTCGAAACTTATCTTTTCCACCCCATCGGTACGGGTGCTTATCCACATATTACCCTGCCGGTCTATGCACAGATCGTGAAGCATATGCGAAAACTTCCATTCGGGAGATAAGGGGGCATTATAAAAAGGTAATAATTTGTCAACGGTTTTATCATAATAAGAAAGACCTCCACCTCTGGGATGTACCCATATACGTCCGCTTTTATCTTCTTCCATAACAAAGCGGGGAGGAAATAAATAATCGCCTATTACTGATACAGCAGGAACATAGTATCTCAATCGGCTGGTTATTATATTGAACCTTGCAATTCCGGGAGAATCCGTTTCGATCCATATATTATTATTGCTGTCAATGAAGCAAGATTTCATATTATTGGAGGGCAATTCTGCCGATGTTGATTTATCAAACTTGTTGAGTGTTGTTTTGTTTTTGTCACAAATGAAAAAACCATCTTCTGAACTTAGTATTATCAGCAGGTTATCATAAATATTTTTAATGGAAATGATATCGGATTTGACGTTTGTATTGAATATATCAAACTTTTTACTTTTTTTGTTGTAACACACGATACGTCCTTTGTCGGCTCCAAACCATACTTCATTATCCGTTTCGTACGCTGAAAAAAACGACATTCTTCCGCCGTGTTCTTTGTCGGAAGAGTAGAAAGTTTTATATGCCGCGTCTTCTTTCTCCGGTTCCTTGAATCTGACTATCCCCTGATCTGTTAGTACCCAGGAACAATTGTCGCTATCTTCATATATGGCTCTTACATTGTTACTTGGCAGGCTTTGATTTGCAATAGAATATATTTTATAAGTATTGGTTATGTCAAGTACACAGATTGCCCCCATATCTTCCGAGGTTAGCCATACTCTGCCTGATGGCATTATTAATATTTCAGATGCGGAAAATGGCTCATCTTTGATATTGAATGATGCTATATATTTCTCCTTATGCGGATCAAAGCAATAAATTTCTTTGTTATAAGTATGTACCCAAATATAACCGGAAAGAGCTTCGACAATTTTATCAATGCGATTACTCCTCATAAAGATACTATCTTCCCGAGAAGATTTGTAAGTGGTGAAATTATATCCGTCAAATTTGCATAGCCCATCCCATGTCGCAAACCACATAAATCCTTTCTTATCCTGTATGATGCTCATCACGGAACGTTGAGGCAAACCTTCCAATAATCCATAATGCTCTATATGACATTTTGGTTGTCCTGAAACAGAGTTATATAACGGAAGAGACAGGACTAATAAGGCGATAATGTGATAATTCATGATATAAGTCAAGTTAAACCCAAATGCTATAGCAAATATAACTTTGTTATAACAATAATCATAGTTCATTAAGAAGAATTTATGTTTAATATTTTGTATGGTTATTTTTGTTTTACGATAGCAATCAGCATCTTGTGAGTCGTGTATTGTTTTATCGGTTCCAATTTAACACCTACAAAATGCCAAATATTCGATATGAAACCGGAAATATTGTTTTATTATTGTAACAAGATAATCATTATTAAATAACCATTAAAAACTATGAAAAAAAAGAGAATCTTATTGAGTATATTTTGTATATTGTCATTTAGCTTGTGCTCTCAAAATATGGTAAACGAAGTCTCTAAAGCTTGGGTTTCAGATTTAGGGAATGGCGAGTATAAGAATCCTGTTTTGTATGCCGATTATTCCGATCCGGATGTCTGCCGTGTGGGTGACGATTTCTATATGACAGCTTCCAGTTTCAACTGTATCCCGGGACTGCCTATCCTGCATTCGAAAGATCTGGTAAACTGGACTATTGTCGGACATGCCATCGGCAGAATGCCCGAAAACGCTATCTTCGGAGATGGTGTAAATCATGGAGGCAATGTATGGGCTCCCTCTATCCGTTACCATAAAGGAGAATTCTATATCTATTACGGAGACCCCGATTTAGGAATCTTCATGACAAAAACCAAAGATCCCTGCAGGGAATGGGAACCTCTTGTACTGGTCAAAGAAGGTAAGGGACTGATTGATGCCTGCCCGCTTTTCGATGATAATGGCGATGTATATCTGACACACGGGTATGCCGGAAGCCGTGCGGGAATTAAAAGCCTGTTGGCTGTTACACGCCTTACACCCGATGGGAAGAAAGCTGAGGGTGAATCTAAAATAATATATGACGGGCACGATATTGACCCTACCATTGAGGGGCCTAAGTTTTATAAAAGGAACGGCTATTATTATATTTTTGCTCCCGCGGGAGGTGTTGCCACAGGTTGGCAACTGGCTATGCGTTCGAAAGATATATTCGGCCCCTATGAGCGTAAAGTAGTGATGGACCAAGGCAAGACAGAGGTTAACGGCCCTCATCAGGGAGCATGGGTAGATATTCCTACAGGTGAAGACTGGTTCCTGCATTTTCAGGATGTAGGAGCATTCGGACGTATTACCCACCTTCAGCCGATGGTTTGGAAGAACGATTGGCCTGTTATCGGTGAAGATAAAGACGGTGACGGATGTGGAAATCCTGTTTTGACAGATAAAAAACCGAATGTGGGTAAAACTTATCCTATAGCCACCCCTGCCGAAAGTGATGAATTCAATACCAACAGTCTGGGATTGCAGTGGCAATGGCATGCCAATCCTGAATCGTGGTGGTATTTCACTAATCAGGAGAAAGGATACCTGAGCCTCTATTCGGTACCCAACCCTGATAATTACCAAAGCTTGTGGGATGTACCCAATCTGCTGTTACAAAAGATTCCCGCACCTAATTTTACCGCAACAATAAAACTGGCGCTGAAACCGGACCTGAGATTTACGGGTGAGCGTACCGGATTAATAGTAATGGGATTGGATTATGCTTTGTTATCGTTCGAGAATACTGAAACCGGTTTTACCTTATCGCAAGTGGAATGCCAGAAAGCCGACAAAGGAGGGATGGAAAAAATAAACGCTTCCGTACCACTAAAAGATGCGACAGTATATCTAAGGGTTAAAGTAAATCCTGATGCAAGCTGTAGTTTCAGTTATAGTACGGACGATAAGAAATATACCCCGTTGGGAAACAGATTCATGGCAAAAGAAGGCAGGTGGATCGGCGCCAAGATCGGTACTTTTTGTTCCCGTCCCCTCAAAGGTAACGACGGCGGCAGAGTCGATATAGACTGGCTCAGAATAAGTAAATGATTTTGCATGGTAATTTTATATTTTTGAGTTAAGTTAGTCAGGTGTGGATAATTGGTCAATATCCACACTTTTTTATATTTAATAAGTACGTCATTTTAATTAGTATATATTATTATTGTTTAGCAGTTCTCCTGTTTATCAGACTTTTGGGGATTTAATAGCATAAACTAATTTAGCATGGGTGCTCATTTAAGTATAAAGTGCGATTTCAATTATTTACTACCCTCAGTTCATTAAGTTTAATGTTAAAAAACAGATATGATATATAATATATTTATAATCAATGTATTTACTTATTGAGGAGATTTGAAAAATCCAATTTAACCCTACTGAAAAGCCAAATTTTACCCTTTGCTAAAATTATTAAAATCTAATATTGCATGATAAATATTTATTATTTGTGTAAAAAGAATCTCTAAACTATGAATTATGCAAAAATCGAACAAACTAATTAGTCTGTGTATTGTTGCTTTGTTCTTCTTGAGTGTTAATGTTTATGCACAACAGAGGGCAGTAACAGGTACTGTTACAGACAGTAAAGGAGAAACTCTCATCGGAGTTTCAATTATTGCCAAAGGAGCAACAACCGGTACGATAACTGACATGAACGGTAAGTACTCTATTAGTGTACCTTCCGGTAGCAATGCTCTTATAGCAAAGTACATAGGGATGAAAGAGAAAGAAGTTGCGATCTCTGGCCCTATCGTTGATATCGTAATGGAGGAAGATAACGCCCAATTAGATGAGGTGGTGGTTATCGGTTACGGGGCGGTAAGGAAAAAAGATTTGACGGGAGCTGTCTCTTCAGTCGGAGAAAACGTGTTGAAGAATATTCCTGTTACATCCGCGGCAAGTGCTATTACCGGACGTTTGGCGGGTGTGAGTGTTATTACGACAGAGGGTTCGCCCGATGCTGCTATCAATGTTCGTGTACGTGGAGGCGGTTCCATTTCGCAGGATAATTCTCCGTTATTTATTGTCGACGGATTTCAGGTAAGTAATATCGATGATGTTCCGCCCGGGGATATCGAAAGCATGCATGTGCTGAAAGATGCATCTTCTACAGCTATCTATGGAGCTAAAGGGGCTAACGGAGTTATACTTATTACAACCAAGAGCGGTAGGGCAGGGAAAACAACTGTGCGGATGAACGCTTCTGTCGGCTTTAGTGATATGTATAATGAAACCCCTGTACTTTCCCCTTATGAATACGTTTATTTGCAAAGGGAATTGGACTTGGCCGATAACGCCAATTTCTTCAAGTATTACGGACGTTGGGAAGATATAGACATTTACAAATCGAGACAAGGAACCAACTGGCAAAAAAAATTGTATGGGGAAACCGGTGTAAAACAAAATTACAATTTAAGTATAAGTGGAGGAGACCAGTCGCTGTCATACAGTATTAGCTATACGCGTGATGATGAGAGTTATATCATGAAAACATCAGAATACAAGCGCGATAATCTCAATATAAAAATAGACAAAACTTTCGGCAAATATTTGAGGCTTGAGTTTAATCCCAAGATGTCAAGAAGGGTTATCGACGGAGCCAGCGTATCTTCGGGAGGTAAATTGCGGGACGCAGTAAAATTCGCTCCGGTAAATACGCAGACCAGTATATCATTGGATGACGCTGAAAACGGTTATAATTCGGAGAATATAAGCAACCTGAACGACCCATATTTCAATGTGGTAAATGAGTATAAAAAACAAATCAAATTCAGCAATTCATATAATGCGGCATTAACATGGAATATACTTAAGGGCTTATCCCTTCGTGCGGAAGGTATTTATGGCTTCTTAAACGACCGTACCGACCAGATCTATTTAAAGAATACGGGTGAAGCCAATCAAAAAGCCGGGCAACCGGTTGCTTACCGTACATATTGGGATGGTAATAATTGGACTGCCCGCGGTATATTAAGTTACAACAACAAAATAAAAGAGCATTATTTTGATGCGATGGCGGCAATAGAGTATAATCATTCAGTAAAAAACAGGATGGTGATCAATTCAGATTATTTCCCTCACGACTACACAGCTGAAAATATTTTGGCTATGTGGAACAATGGGAAAGCGGAACCTACCTATACGACCATTGAAGAACCAAGCCGTACGAAGTCGTACTTCGGACGTGCCAATTACATCTACAACGACCGCTATTACGCTACATTTACACTACGTGCCGATGGCACGAACGTATTTGCACCCGGAAACAAATGGGGCGTGTTCCCTGCCGGATCGATAGCATGGCGTGTATCAGAAGAAGATTTTATGCAAGTAACGCAAAACTGGATGCCAAATATGAAGATACGTGCCAGTTATGGTTTGGCCGGTAATGCCCGGGTTGGTTCATACTGGCGCCAGACCTACAATGCGGTAACAAACACCAAAAACCTGTATTATGTAAATGAGGTTGGACAAAGTTCCCTGCAACCGGGTAAAGAATTGCGCAACGAAAACCTATCCTGGGAAACGAAATACTCTACAAACCTGGGGCTTGACTTCGGATTCTTGGATAATCGTATCGGCCTGACAGTCGATTATTATAAAGATGTTACTAAAGACCTGATTATGCAGGTGGATTTACCGTCTAACTCGGGTTATGAAACTCAATACCAGAATCTGGGACAAACAACGAATAAAGGACTTGAGATTACTTTGAACGGGACTTTAATCAGCCAGAAGGATTTCTTTCTGGATATGAACTTCAATATCTCCTTTAATAAAAACAGGGTAGATGCCTTATACGGGAAAGAAAAAGATCAGATGATCATAAGCGGTACCAATGCTCTGGAAATCGGACGTGACAATTACCGGGTTGTAGTCGGGGAAGAAGTTGGCCTGATGTATGGATATGTATCCGACGGCATGTATTCTTTCGATGACTTTACTTTTGACGAAGTGGGTAGAAAATGGGTTATAAAGGAAGGTGTTGTCGATTGCCAGGGAGTATTGACCAGAGCCGGTAATTATTACGGACCGGGACATATGAAATTGAAAGACCTGAATGGCGACGGGAAAATCGATGCCGATAACGACCGGAAGATTGTAGGCCGCGCACAGCCGAAACATACCGGAGGATTCAGCTTCACAGCAGGGTGGAAAGGCTTTGACCTGGTTGCCATGTTCAACTGGTCGTATGGAAATGATATATTGAATGCAAGCAAGGTTGACTACAATAGTTATGCAGGGTCGAAACGCTATCAGAACATGACAACCGAAATGAATCTGGCAAACCGGTTCACGTTTATTGACCCTGCAACAGGACGTAACATTTACTCCGGAGATTACGCTAATCCTGGATTACTGCAACAGTTGAACACGAATGCAAGTTACTGGCATCCGATGACAAATGCGACCGTGATGACTGACTGGGCAGTCGAAGACGGTTCATTCCTGCGTCTCGGTAACCTGACGTTCGGTTATACTTTGCCGAAAAAAATTACCCGGAGATTCGCTGTTGAGAATTTACGCCTGTATGGTACGGTAAATAATGTATTTTGCCTGACTTCATATAGCGGACAAGATCCTGAGGTCAGTACATCTGGTAGCAATCTTTCTCCCGGTATAGACTATTCTGCCTATCCCAAATCACGTACATGTATTTTCGGAATTAATGTAACATTTTAGAAATTAAATTATGAAAAAGAACAGATTAATATATTTATTGATATTAAGTACATTCCTGTTAAATGCCTGTACGGATGATTTTCTGGACACAAAATCACCATCGATACAAAGCAGCCAGAATGTCTTTGAGAACGAAGGAATGGTGCGGTCCGCCATTATGGGTGTATATTCGCAACTGTCTACTACTTTGGTTTACGGACAAAAAATGTCTGTGAACTGGCAAGGCGTTTCCGATATAGAACTGGCAAGTGGTTATCCGTCCCAGACAAATACTGATAAAACGAGTGATACGGGTGCAGCCAATTATTGGTGCGACTGGTACAACCAAACCGTGCGTTGGAATGAGATATTTAAGTTGACAGAATTGGCAAGTGCCGCTGTAGATGGTATCCGTAATTCGGAAATGCTAAAAAGTAATCCTGATAAAATGAAGCCTTATCTGGGTGAAGCTCTGGTATTGCGTTCGTTAGGTTATTTTGAACTGGTACGCCGTTGGGGAGACATCCCATATAAGGATGGTATGTCGAGTTCCGACCTTTCGAATGTATATCTGGGTAAAAGTGACAGAGACAGTGTTTATACTGCTATTATTAAAAACATGCAGGAAGCTATCGAATATTTACCATGGCTTGGAGAAAACGCGGATTTCAATTGTGAACGTGTTACAAAAGGTTTCGCCAAAGGCTTATTGGCGCGTATTGCCCTTTTCGCCGGAGGTTGGTCGCTTCGTGACGGTAACAATTTTTCCGATGCTAATGTGGAACATTATCCTAATACCGAAAATAATCCGGGTATGGCCGAAGTGAATGGTTATTATATAGGACGCCCTAAAAATTGGCGGGACTTTTATGAAATTGCTGAGCAACAGTGCGCCGAAATGATAGGAAGTGCCGAAAATCCACATCGGTTAGACCCTGATTATGGTAATATATGGAAAACTGTTTGCGGCCTAGGATATAACTCTTCCAACGAAAATCTATTCGAAGTAGCCAACGGCGTAGGATATAGCGGTGATATAGGCACGCTGATGGGACGCGGCATAGACGGAGGTCTCGGCTATGGATCACGCGGTTTTGGCGGTACTTATGTGAGTACCAATGCGTATTATTTTTATTCTTTTAATCCTGACGATTTACGTCGCGATTATGCCTGTTACTGGCCTAACTACGGAAAAACGAATAACGTCAACATGGAATCGATGAAGAATGATATCATGTCCGTCCGGCTGGGTAAATGGGACTTTTTTTGGACAAGCAATGCTTACAAGTCTATCGCCTTGACGGCTACAGCGCGTGTACCGACGGGTATCAACTGGATTATTATGCGTTATCCGGATGTTTACCTGATGTTTGCCGAAGCCCGTAACGCGTTGTCGGATCCGGAGTCAGTTAATCCTGTAGCTGGAATGAGCGCCCGCCAGGCACTGGTTAAAGTTCGCGAAAGGGCTTTTGGTACCGGTTCTGCCAGTGCAGCAAATATCAATCCGGATTTCTTCCAGGCTATAGTGAACGAGCGTGCTTGGGAATTTGGAGGGGAAGGCATCCGTAAATTGGATTTGGTTCGCTGGGGATTGCTCGATCAAAAGATTGAAGAAATGAAGGAAGCCATGCTGTTGTTAATGGACGGGGGGCACCCTGTTAAGATATTTGACAAGGTATACCAACCGTCGGATTTCCCTCAAAATCTTTATTTCAGGTATGACAGTAATAATGAATTTATAGACCTCTCCAGCGTGAACTTTTACAGAAATTTAGCAGCCAATCCGAATGAGAGCCTTTATACTACTGTAAAATGGTTTCCTGCTAACTATTGGAATTTAACGGAAGGTAGTGAAACAACCTTGGTAAATAACTCGGTAAAAGTATTGATTTGCGCTTCAGGATTAAGATCCTCTTATAATTATAGCACTCTTTTCTCCAAGCTGAAATACGGTGCTAAGATCAGCGAAGCTTATGCCAATTACAATACAGGTAACAAAACCTGTAATTATCGTCACCTGTATGCTATCTATTATGAAGATATATACGAATCTAACGGCTACCTGTCCAATTCTTACGGTTTCGATTACGAATAAAAATAATAAGTTCCTATGTTTAAAATCGGAAGCGATGGCTGAGTAGAAAAAATAAGCTATATGTTTTTGGTTAATTTTAGTAATAGAGATTACTTACTTATTAACCTCAAAGAATATAGCTTATGAGACAAAGAAAGGAATTAGATTTCAAAGGACAAAATATCTATGTAGGGATAGATGTTCATTTGAAGAGTTGGTCGGTAACAGTTTTGTCGGAAACCTCTGTAATGAAGAAGTTTAGCCAAATACCAGAACCGGAAGCGTTGTATAAGTTTCTGGTCACGAATTATCCGGGAGCGGATTATCACTCGGTATACGAAGCGGGATTCTGTGGTTTTTGGATACATGAAAGATTGACAGGGTTAGGAATTGATAATATTGTTGTAAATCCGGCCGATGTTCCGACCAAAAGCAGTGAAAAGCTGCGTAAGACCGATTCCATAGACAGTGGAAAACTGGCGCGAAGCCTGCGGGCTAAAGAGCTGAAAGGCATCTACACGCCGGACAGTGTGTCATTGGAGATGCGTTCTTTGATAAGATTGAAAAACTCGATAACGAAAGACATGACCCGGCAGAAGAACCGCATCAAGTCACAGTTACGCTATCTGGGGATAGAGATTCCCGTAGAGTATCTGGAGCCGTACTCTAATTGGTCGAAGCGCTTCATCGTCTGGCTGAAGGAGGTACAGACACTCACATCTGTCGGCCGTCAGTCGCTTGACATCCGGATCAGGCATCTGGAGGAATTGCGCAGGCAGAAGCTGGAGATGACGCGGGCCTTGCGGGCTCTGGCCAGGACGGAACAGTTCCGCGAACCGCTACGGTTAATCATGACAGTTCCGGGTATCGGTCAGGCCACGGGTATGGTGTTCCTGTCGGAGATATGCGACATATCCCGTTTCAGGAATGCCGAACAACTGGCGGCTTATATCGGTATGATCCCCATGTGTCATTCAAGCGGAGAAAAAGATGGGACAGGAGATATTACCGTGCGCAAGCACGCTGCTATGCGCTGTAATCTGATTGAGGCCGCGTGGGTGGCAATCCGGCAAGATCCTGCAATGAACCTGATCTACACGCATAACTGCAAAAGGATGGCTCCAAGCAAAGCCATCGTAAAGGTGGCGCGTAAACTGGTTAACAGATTATTCTTCGTACTGAAACACAAAACAGAATATATCAATGGTATTGTGTCATAGAGAGAACTTCCTTCCGGTAGACGGATTTTCCGAGAGAGAATACTACATAATTGTTGCGGCTTTGAAGTCCGCTTAAAAAAGTTTGCTCCTCTCGCCTTTGTGAACTAATGCAGGAACTTGCGGCAGAGACTGACCGCTGTGGAAAGTCTGTTTACCGAAGGATTTAATATCGGGTTTTTTAAGCCATACGGACAGTATCGGTAACTTAAAAAGAGAGGCAGAAAACCGGCCTCCCAAGTAGCGTTACCGCGTACCGTCAGGATGTTTATTGCTGACAGGTTGCTCCCCAGCAGTGCCTGTTTCCTCTTAACATCCTGACATAAAGATATAAAACTGAAATTAATTAAAAATAATCATCCAATTTGTTTGGATTTTAACTGGAAAGAACAATTATGAAAATACCTTATTATATTCTATTATTAAGTTTTCTATCGTTCGCCCTCATATCGTGCGAGGAAGATGTGAATGATTGGGGTTATGATGAACGGTACGACAGGCTTTTCCGTCCTGCTACCTTTGAAGTTGAGAATATGTTGCCTACATCCGTGCAGTTGAAGTTTTCAGGTGTCGTAAATGCCACAAAGTATGTATTTGAATTCAGTGAAGGAGACAGTTTGTTATTTACAAATATTACCAAGATTGTTGATATTACCACCGATTCCTTGTATACTTTGTTTTCAAATTTAGATTCGAAAAAATCTCCGGCAGCAATTGAATTCTCAATGCCGTTCGGTGGTCTGAAAGGTACAACTCCTTATTCGGTACGGGTAAAAGCCGTAGATGAAAATCACAATTTGGAATCCGGTTATATGCAGGCCTATTTCGAAACGCCCGACGAACAGATATTCAAAAGTTCGAATTCCGCTACTAATAAGGCTACTCTTTTCTGGATGCCTGACGCCGAAGTTACACATATCCTGTATTGGGAAAATGTAGGAGAAGGGCAAGAGCCTGTACAACAGACCCTGCAATTAACAAGCGAAGATAAGCTAGCCGGACGGGCAACTATTACAGGTCTGGCCAGTGGCACAGGTTATATGGCTGTAATTTATAACGATGATGCCAAGCGCGGAACATGGTCATTCCGGACTTTGGGTATCAATAATGGCCGTACTATCAGGCTTCAGGCAGGTGATGCTTCCAATATCGATGCTATTTTAATTGACTGTGTAACAAATGGAGACAGGACTGTAACCCTTGTTTTCGATGGTAACCAAGTTTATGAAATCGACAAGATTATTGTTCCGGAGGGAATTGACCTGCTGTATATGGTCGGTGATGCAGCAACGGACGGTATACAACCCGAACTCTACCTTAACAATATAACGATGTCTGCTCCTATGACAGCCATAATATTCCAGGGTGTCGACTTGAATGCCCGGTTGAACAGCTCGAATTATGTATTCGATATAGGTAATACCAACTGTTTCAAAGGAGTTTCCTTTGAAGGTTGTACTATACGGAATATTGGAAGAAGCCTTGTCCGTCTCAACCATGAGGGGCTGAATGTCGACTATGTCCGGATTAGTGATTGTATTATCAAAAACGTAGGAGTAAGCGGTTATGGATTCATTAATATGGGAAAGAATATTGTCAAACTTGGGGAACTTTCTATAAAAAACAGTACGGTAATGGACTTTGGATCCGACCGCTTGATGCAATTACAAGGTGGAGTAGTGAACCTGATAATCGACAAATCGACACTTTGCAATTTCATATCCAAAAGCGCCGAAGTCTTCCGTTTTGACAGGCAACCGGGAAGCGTAACCGTGACCAATTCTATTTTTACCGGAAATAACGGTAATTCCAAGATTAATGCCGGCAGGAATGATTATTCCGCGTATCTCGAATATCCTAGTTGTTACATAACATCCGATCTTGTTATAAATACAAATCCATTCACAAATGCGGTATCATTGGAATTGACATCCGAAGATTTGTTTGTAGATCCCCAGAACGGTGATTTCCATTTTAAAGAAGGCGTTTCGTTTAACGGTAGGGGAAAAGCTGGAGACCCGCGTTGGTGGTGATATTAGTTATTAATTATCATTGAGTATTTGCCTTAGGAAAAGAAGGCTGTCCTCAAAATCGAAGACAGCCTTTTTGTCCAAATGGTTTTACTGTAATAAAAAATTATTCTTGAACAATGAAACCCCCATGACGTAAAAGCCGCCAAAGAGCATGTAAAAGTTCGCAAAGGCCCTTACCTTTGGATATAACCCATTAATCAGTAAGGCTATGGAACAGATTACATTCACCCAGGTCGTATCCAGGGGATGCGGCATAGACGTACACCAGAAAGTAGTAGTTGCCACCGTGTCTGGCGAAGGTATAAAGAAAACCACGCGTGAGTTCTCTACTTTCACGAGTTCTTTGACAGAATTAAGAGAATGGTTATTGGAATTGGGTATCACCCATGTTGCCATGGAGAGTACCGGAGTTTACTGGAAGCCGGTATATCATATACTGGAACCGACCGGAATGAAGGTCTGGATTGTCAACGCCCGTCATATCAAGTATGTTCCGGGTCACAAAACCGATAAGAAGGATAGCACCTGGATATGCAAGTTACTGCTTGCCGGATTACTCAAGCCGAGTTATATTCCACCGCGTGAACAGCGTGAATTGCGGGACCTGACCAGATACAGGGTCAAGCTGATACAAGGCATTGCCGCCAATAAGAATCGCATAAACCGGATTCTGGAAGACTGCAACATAAAATTGTCGAGCGTGATGAGCGGAACAGACGGTGTGGTCGCTACCAAGTTGATCGATAAACTGATCGAGGGAAAACAGATAAGCCCTGAAGATATTGACCGGGTCTATCACGGTAAGCTGAAAGCCAGCAAGGAAGAACTATTGGAAGCCTGCAATGGATTTATAACCGAACATCATGTTTACATGTTAGGTTTAATAAGGCGTGATATTGCCGCCTCAGAGGTTATCATATCCGAGATTGACGATAAAGTCAGGCAGGTGCTTAGCCCTTATGATAATGTCATCGAACTACTCAAAGGCATACCGGGCTTCAACCTTAAAACGGCTCAAGACCTTATTGCCGAGATTGGATTGGACATGAGTGTCTTTCCCAGCGAGAAGCACCTGTGCTCCTGGGTAGGTATATCTCCCGGCAACAATGAGAGCGCGGGCAAAAAAAAAGCAGACGAACCACCCACGGCAACAAATCCGCCAAAGCGGCAATCGTAGAAGCTGCCTGGGCGGCGACAAGGACGAAGAATACATTCTACAGTGCAAGGTATCACCGGTTGGCAGCAAGACGGGGCAAGAAAAGAGCCCTGGTAGCTATAGGACATTCGATCCTGAAGTCTGTCTACCATATACTAAGTACACAAAAGGATTATCATGAACTTGGAGCCGGCTATATCAACCAGAAAATGGAAGCCAAACGTAAGTCCTACCTGAAGAAAGAGTTGGAAAAACTGGGCTATCAGGTGGATTTGGTCGATACTAAAGCCGGATAGCTCAAATTACAATAAAGGTCGATGTTTACTGGCGCCAGTTATCCAAATAGGTAACATATAAGCCGACAATGAAACTGACTTCAACAGCTAAGTACCAAAGATTGTGGAATAAACCACGTGTATGAAATTTTAATTTTCTTGGCTGTTCCCTTTTAATATATCCAATAACCGTGCATTTATTACCATAAGTGTTATCTCTTGTTTTGTCTGAAATAACGATTTAATAACTAAAAGTCCTATTTAGGGACTATAAACTATAATTTATTTACGTATGAAACCTTACTATTTATGCATTTTTTTGCTGTTATTTCTGAGTGATTGTGGAAAATTCAATGTGAATAACCAATCAGGAACCAGAGAACCGGATTCGGGCACATACAATGATGAACTTGCCGCTTTCCCAGGGGCTGAGGGCTTCGGACGGTATGCTACAGGTGGACGCGGAGGCAAAGTATATCATGTGACGACCCTGGAGGACGGGAATTATATAGGCACATTTCGTTACGCCGTTCAGCAAAAAGAAGTGCGTACCATTGTTTTTGATGTAGCGGGTACTATTTTCCTGAATGGTAGTCTGGATGTTAAGGAAGGCAATCTGACAATCGCGGGACAGACCGCGCCCGGACAAGGCGTTTGCGTAGCCGGATATCCGGTAACAATCAAAGCAGATAATGTAATTGTCCGTTACTTGCACTTTCGTGTCGGTAATGAAAGTGGAGGTGATTACGATGGATTTGGCGGCTCAAGGAGCAATAATGTGATTATCGACCATTGTTCTATCAGCTGGTCGATTGATGAGACTTGTTCTTTGTATGGCGGCGAAAACCTGACCGTTCAATGGTGTTTCATAACAGAAAGCCTTCGTAATGCGGGACATGTAAAAGGGAGTCACGGTTATGGGGCGATTTGCGGTGGGGCAAAATCTTCGTTTCATCACAATCTGATGGCGCACCACGAAAGCCGGGTACCACGTCTTGGTCCTCATGCTTCGACTCAAGAACGCGAGCATGTGGATATGCGAAACAACGTTTTCTATAATTGGGCCGGGAACGGCTGTTATGGCGGTGAGGGAATGAAGGTTAATATTGTCAATAATTATTACAAACCGGGACCTGCGACCCCAAAGAACAGTCCGGTCAGCTACCGTATTGCCGCTATCGGCGTACGTACTACGAAGTATTGTACCCGTGAGGACGGAACGCCCAACGCATGGAAACCGATGGAACATGTCTGGGGCAGGTTTTATGTGGATGGTAATATTATTGAAAACAATGCCGAAGTGACAAAAGACAACTGGACAAAAGGAATTTACGGACAAATCAATAATGCCCAATGTGACAATACTTTTACTGAGCAAGTGAAAAAAGAAATACGGTTAAGCATTCCTTTGGAGACAGGTATAATTACCACACATACGGCAGAGCAAGCTTATAAACTGGTGGTAGCATACGCGGGATGCTCCAAGCAGCGCGATATTATCGACTCGCGTATCGCAGAAGAAACCCGAAACGGTACGGCGACCTATTTTGGAAGCATAGCCAAAGATGCGAAGGACAGACCTGGATTGATCGACTTGCCAAGTGATGTGAAGCCGGCAGGAGCAATGAGCGCATGGCCAGAATTGAGCAATGGGGGAATAAGCCCGGATGAGTTGAGAGATTCAGACGGAGACGGTATACCCGATGTATGGGAAATTGCCCATAAATTGAACGCGCAAGACGCTTCTGATGGTAATACTACGATATTAAGCAAAGCCGGATATACAAATCTGGAGATATATATGAATAGTTTAGTAGAGGATATAACCCAAAACCAGAATACACTGAAATAAAAGAAATGGTTAAGAGAAAACTCATAGTAATATACTTGTTTGTCAGTATGTTCGTATACGGATATGCTCAAGGTAATTCTTCCCCATTCCACGCCGTGGTAGCGGAAGACGGAAGTGGTGATTATACAAGTATTCAGAAAGCGATTGATATGGCGCCTGATAATTCTGCAACACCTTGGCTGATTTTTGTAAAAAACGGTTCGTATAAGGAACAAGTATTCATACCCAAGACAAAACCGAATATTCACCTGATAGGCCAGGATAAAGATAAAACGATCATTCACCATAGATTGAATGTCGGTGGAAAACCGGATGATAATACTCCTAATGAAAAGCGTGGCTACTGGGAGTATTCGGTACATAATCCGGCGTCTGAAATGTATAAATGTGAAGGAGCGGTCGTCAGGATAGAGGGGTCCCATTTTTATTCGGAAAACATTTCGTATATCAACGATTGGGGAGTGGATTTCCAAAGTGGCCCACAAGCATTGGCGATGAATACTCAGGCCGATTGCGTCGCTTTTAACAATTGTATTTTCCGGTCTTTTCAGGATACATGGATGACCTCTATGAAAAACGATGCAAACCGTATTTATGCGAGAGACTGCTGGATCGAAGGAGCAGTTGATTATTTTTACGGGGGAGGCGACGCCCTGCTCGAAAACTGCACATTTTATAATGTGCGCAGTGGCTCGGTAATCGTTGCCCCCAGCCATAAGACAGCCAAATATGGCTATGTGTTTCGCGACTGTACCATAGATGGTAGCAGTGCGGCGGCGGATGGCAAACAAAAGTTGGGTCGTCCCTGGCATAATTCGCCTCGCGCAATTTATATCCATACGACAATGCGTATTCCTGTCGCTCCCGAAGGATGGGCGAACATGGGAGCTGTACCCGCCTTATTCGCTGAATATGACAGCCGTGACCAGGAAGGTAATGTATTGGACTTGAGTCTTCGCAAGACAGAATATGAAGGTCGTGGAGAAAACGCGCCCAAAGGGTCTTGTCCTGCATCCATTACCCGGGAGGAAGCTGATGGATATGTGTATGAAAATATTATCCATGGTAATGACGGATGGAATCCCCGTGCAATGATGGACAGGCTCCCAGCACCCGAAAATATAAAATTTCAGGAGGGAAAAGTTACCTGGATGGCTATTCCTGAAGTAACCGGATATATTGTTTTCGATGGGGAAAATATAGTGGGTTTTACAACAAAAACATCCTGCGTTTTATCCGGAACAGTTACGGCTCTGAGTATATGCGGCATAAATCGTCATGGTTCCTTAGGATTAAAATCCCAGTAATAAAATACATCGGTTAAATAATAAATAAAGCAACATGAAAAAAACGGTTATAATCTGCTTCTTATTTTTACTGGCAGGGAGTTTATCGGCACAACAAGGATCGGGAATGAAATTATGGTATGATCGTCCGTCCGGTTTATGGGTCGAAGCGCTGCCTCTTGGTAACGGGCGTATCGGAGCCATGGTATATGGAAATCCAGTTAATGAAGAATTCCAATTGAATGAAGAAACAATATGGGGAGGTTCTCCCTATAATAATACCAATCCTTTGGCTAAAAATGCTTTGCCGCAAATCCGGCAACTGATATTCGAAGGACAAAACATGAAGGCCCAGGAGTTGTGCGGTCCGGCTATATGTACGACGGGAGCTAACGGGATGCCTTATCAGACCGTAGGTTCGTTACATCTGGACTTCGAAGGAGTGGATTCATACAATGATTACTATCGTGAGCTCGATATTGAAAAAGCAGTGGCAAAAACGACTTTCTTGGTAAATGGAGTTAAATATATTCGTGAAGCTTTTACTTCTTTTACAGACCAATTGTTGATAATAAGGTTGACCGCATCTGAAAAGAATAAAATAAGCTTTACAACCCGTTTTACCAGCCCGTATAAAGACGCGGTAAAAAGCATCGACAATAAAATGGTACGGTTGGATGCAAAAACATCCGACACTGAAGGAATCAAAGGAAAGGTATGTTTCACTTCACTGGTCAGGATAGATAATGACGGCGGAAAACAGGAGGTCTTGTCTGACAGCACCCTGAAAGTGAGCGATGCCAACAGTGTGATTATTTATGTATCGACAGGTACTAATTTTAAAAACTATAAAGACATATCGGGTGATTCCGAAAAAGCGGCAAAAGATTATTTGAAGAATGCCGGAAAAAAATCATTCGAAAAATATATGGCAGATCATTCTGCGTATTACGGTAAATATTTCAACCGTGTTTCACTTGATCTGGGAATGAACGGGCAGGCTTTAAAGACTACTGATATAAGGATAAAAGAATTTGCCCATACATTCGATCCCCAGATGGCCGCACTATACTTTCAGTTTGGCAGATACCTGCTGATATGTTCGTCTCAACCGGGAGGACAGGCCGCCAATTTACAGGGAATCTGGAATTATCAACTCAAGGCGCCCTGGGACGGGAAATATACCACCGACATAAATGTCGAGATGAACTATTGGCCGGCGGAAGTAACCAATCTGGTCGAGATGCATGAACCTTTCCTCCAGCTTGTAAAAGACGTTTCGAAAACAGGCAGGGAGAGTGCGGCTATGTATGGTTGCCGGGGATGGACTTTACATCACAATACGGACATTTGGCGTTCGACAGGAGCGATAGATGGTCCGAGATATGGTGTGTGGCCTACATGTAACGCTTGGTTTTGCCAACATTTATGGGACAGATATTTGTTTTCGGGAAATAATGACTATCTCAAATCCGTATATCCTATGATGAAGGGCGCTTGTGAATTTTATTTGGATTTTCTAATCAAAGAACCTGATAATGGCTGGTTGGTAGTCGCACCTTCATATTCTCCCGAAAACGCTCCTAATGTGGATGGGAAAAGAGATTGGGTGATAACCGCAGGATGTACAATGGATAATCAGATGGTCTTCGACCTGTTTTCAAATACGATACAGGCTGCTTCAATATTATCTGAAAACGGATCTTTTATTGATTCTCTGAAAAATGTAGTAAAACAATTGCCGCCTATGCAAATAGGGAATTGGGGGCAATTGCAGGAATGGATGTATGATTGGGACAACCCTAACGATCATCATCGTCATATATCTCATTTGTGGGGACTCTATCCGGGTTATCAGATTTCGAAATATCAGGATTCCGCCTTGTTCGAAGCTGCAAAAACTTCCCTGATACACCGGGGAGATGCTTCTACCGGATGGTCGATGGGATGGAAAGTTTGCCTTTGGGCAAGGTTGCTCGACGGAAATCACGCATATAAACTCATTGAAGATCAGTTGAAACCGACAGTCGAAGAGAAAGGGCAAAACGGGGGAACATATCCTAATCTGTTCGACGCACATCCACCGTTTCAAATCGATGGCAATTTCGGTTGTACGGCAGGCATTGCCGAGATGTTAGTACAAAGCCATGCTGGAGCTGTACACTTACTTCCGGCATTACCGGATGCATGGACAGTTGGGACTGTAAAGGGATTGAGATGCCGCGGAGGCTTTGAGTTGGAAGAACTGGCTTGGGAAAATGGAAAGGTGAAAAAGGTTGTTATCAGGTCCAATATTGGAGGCACATTGCGAATATGCAGCAGAGAAAGCCTGAGAATGAAAGGACAATCCCTGGATAATACGCAATCCGTATTATCTGTTAATCCGCTGTTAGCGACACAAGATGTAAAGAAGCCGTTGATAGCGGATAACGCATCTGTTACGGCCACGTTTCCATATCCGGAATTCCTTTATGATATTGAAACGGAAAAAGGGAAAATTTATGAATTTGAATATAATCAATAAAAATAGAAAATGAGGAATTATTTGTATAAACTATTTTGTATCATATTTTTATTATTCTTTGCAATATTACTGATTCCGGAAAGGTTTACCGCGTCCCTTAATGCCGGAAACAGATATAAATACCTTTATGAAGGCTTGCCCTTCGAAATGCCGTTTATTGACCACCCTCAATTTCCGCCGAATGAAGTTAATTTAAAGGACTATGGCGGTATTGCTGATGGTATGTATATCAATACGGAGGTCTTTGAAAAAGCATTCAAGGCTTTATCTGAAAAGGGTGGAGGAACATTAATTGTTCCATCGGGAATATGGTTTACCGGACCTATTGTTTTCCGGTCCAATATTAATCTTCACCTTGAAAAAGGAGCTTTGATACTTTTTTCATCCGATTTTAATTTGTACCCACTGGTGAAAACCGTATATGAGGGTTTGGATACATATCGTTGTCAGTCACCTGTTTCGGGTCGTAATTTAGAAAATATAGCTATTACTGGAGAAGGTTCGATAAATGGTTCGGGGGAGGCTTGGCGGCCGTTGAAAAAGGATAAGGTAACTGAATCTCACTGGAATAAAGTTGTCGGGGCGGGAGGAGTACTGAAAGATTCGAATTATTGGTTCCCGAGTGAAAAATCACTTTTGGGTGAATCTTTAAATGCCAATACGCCTAATGGACGATTCTCGGATGAAGACCGGCTATCTTTCAAAGATTATCTTAGGCCTGTAATGCTTAGTTTTATTGAATGTAAGAATGTATTGCTGGAAGGCGTTCTTTTCGAAAACTCACCCAGTTGGAATATTCACCCGTTGATGTGCGAGAATGTTATTATTGATAATATAACGGTAAGGAATCCGGCTTATTCACAAAACGGAGATGGTATAGACCTTGAATCGTGTGTAAATTCGATCATCGTAGACTGTGTATTTGATGTTGGAGATGATGCGATATGTATCAAGTCGGGGAAAGATGAAGATGGACGCAGGCGTGCGCGTCCGGCGGTTAATCTGATTGTCGACAATTGTAAAGTTTTTAAAGGGCACGGAGGTTTTGTTGTCGGTAGCGAAATGTCGGGAGGAGTACGGAATATATCAGTTTCGAATTGCCAGTTTCTGGGGACGGATGTCGGTTTGAGATTTAAGGCCAATAGGGGTAGAGGCGGCGTGGTGGAAAACATTTATATCAATAATATCAATATGTTTAATATTGCTACCGAGTCTTTTCTTTTCGATTTATATTACGGTGACAAATCTAATCCGGATGATATTCCTCCGGTTGACGAAACAACTCCGGTATTCAGGAACATTTATGTGAAAAATTTGATTTCACGCAATGCTAAACGCGCCATGTTCTTTAATGGATTACCAGAGATGAATATAAATAATATCCATGTGGAAAATGTGGTTATCACAGCGGTTACAGGTGCAGAGCTATCCGAGTTGGAGCGTATCAAATTGACGAATATCGAGATAATACCGGAGACAGGCCCTGCTTTAATTCTGAATAATGTGAAGGATATGCAGGTAAATGGCTTTAAATATCCCGAACAGTTAACTGAAGCTGTACGCATTACTGGTAATAAGAATAAGACAATACAATTACCAAAGGCTATAAATAAAAATAATATTGTGGAGAACTTAAAATAACTAGAAGATGAAATATGCATTTATAGGGTTGTTTTTACTTTTATCTCTTTGCTCATGCAGTGCACAGAAAAACTATGAAAAAATGGCAGATTCAGAGATGAGACGTAATCCGGAAGCCTGGATGATCGATTTTTCCAAAACTCCCGGATGGAATTATTGTCATGGACTGGAGATGCAGTCTATCCTGCAGGTATGGAAAAGGACGGGCAGTTCACGATACTATGATTATGTCTATGAATATGCGGATATGATGATTAATGATGAAGGTAAAATAAAGACATATAAACCGGAGGAATACAATATAGACCGGATAAATACTGGGAAAATACTATTTCCACTGCTGGAAAAAACCAGAGAGGAACGGTTTTGCAAAGCTTTGACCTTGCTTCGTAGTCAGATGAATACACATCCGCGAACTACAAATGGAAGTTTTTGGCACAAAAAAATATACCAACATCAGGTTTGGCTGGACGGACTATATATGGCTTGCCCTTTTTTGGTACAATACGCTGTACAGTTTGATGAGCCGGCTTTGTTTGATGATGTCGCTTTGCAGATAATCGATGTACACAGGCATATGTATGATAAAAAAACAGGCTTATATTATCACGGATGGGATGAAAGCCGCCAACAGAGATGGGCGGATCCCCGAACCGGATTGTCTCCTAATTTTTGGTCGAGAAGTATCGGTTGGTATATGATGTCGGTAGTAGATGCGCTTGATTTTATTCCTAAGGATCATAAACAACGTCAGGAAATAATTTCTATTTTAAAAAATCTTTCACAATCCCTTGAAAAATTTAGGGATAAAGAAACAGGTATGTGGTACCAGGTGACCAATCAACTTGGAAGAGAGGGTAACTATCTCGAATCGACCGGATCTATCATGTTTATATATTCTTGGATTAAGGGGGCGCAGAAAGGTTATCTCGACAATGGCTATTTACAGAAGGGAATAGATGCTTATGATAAATATATCGAAAGATTTATCCGGAAAGATGCTGGTGGTGAATTGTCTGTAACCGACTGCTGTGCAGTTTCCGGTCTGGGTGGCGAGAAGGTTTACAGGGACGGGAGTTTCGAATACTATATTTCCGAACCTATACGGGACAATGATCCTAAGGCGGTAAGCCCTTTTATTATGGCTAGCATATTATTAGATAGGTAATACTTATGAGAAAATATTAGTGTGTTAATGTAAAATTAAATACTTCACTAAAAAGCAGAATCGAACAAGATAAAAATATTCGTAACGCGCAAAAAATTCCATACTTTAATAAATATAGGTGTTTAGTCCACCCTCGTCAGACTATCGTATATATTCTAATAGGCTTTCACCATGTATTTAATGAGCTAGTCAAAGATTGTGTCTATTACATCTACTCATTGAGACAACTTTGGCGCCTTTCTTTTGAAATGTAGTGATGTGTTCCGCATAGTCAAGTTTTGATATTCATTATATGATGATATAGTTCTGGCAAGCATTTCCCCCTACTGGACTTCACTTGTTCCAAGTTTGGATAATCTTTTTTCAAGAGCTTTTATAGGTGGTATTTTTTATTTTCCAAATTGTCTGATAAATTTTCTTAAACCCTGTCAATGTAGGAAAAGAAAACCTCAGCTTTCTAGCCGGAATTAATGCCAAAGGATTTATTCTTTGACCTTTTAGCCTGAAAAACTTGTTCTGTATTATGTTTTGTTAATTCCAATTTAACACTCTATAAATTCCAAATTATCATCATGAAATAAAACCAGATCATATTAATATTGCGTTATGCTTGTAAAAGTTTATCATTAAACCAAATTACCTAAAGAATAAAAACATAATTAGATGCCATGTCTTTAAACAAATTTCATCTGTTAGTTCTCCTTCTACTTTTATCCCTGTCAACATTCGGGCAGGATTCCCTGAAATACGATATTGTTGTCGACCGCAACGGCTGGGGCGATTACAGAAACCTGCAAGAAGCCGTAGAATCTGTCAGAGCCTTCAATCCGGCAGGAATAACCACTATATTTATTATGGACGGAGTGTATAAAGAGAAGGTGGAAATACCGACTCATATATGCAATTTGAGGATAATAGGACAAAGCATCGAAAACACGGTGGTCAACTTTGACGACCATGCCAACATCAACAAGATGGGGACATTCAGGACTTATACATTCCTTATACGCGGCAATGATATCAGCATGGAAAACCTGACCATCGAAAATTCCTCGCTTCCATTGGGGCAGGCTGTAGCATTGCATGTGGAGGGGGATCGCATCATATTCCGCAAATGCCGTTTTTTAGGCCATCAGGATACGATATATACAGGGAAAGAAGCTTCCCGTATCTATTTTGAGAACTGTTACATCGAGGGGACTACCGATTTCATTTTCGGCCCGTCCACATGCTGGTTCGAATGTTGTGAGGTACATTGCAAGAAAAATTCTTATATAACAGCGGCAAGTACATCTCAGCATATTGAGTTTGGTTATATATTTAACAACTGCAAAATTACAGTAGGCAAAGACGTAAACAGGATGTATTTGGGGCGCCCATGGAGGGCTTATGCCATGACTTTGTTTATGAATACTGAATTACCCGAAGGTGTCAGGCCCGAAGGATGGCACAACTGGGGAAAAGAAGAGAATGAAAAAACAGCACGGTATATGGAATACAACAACACCGGTGTGGGATCAAAAACCGGGAACCGTGTGGAATGGGTAAAAATACTTACTAGCGAAGAAGCCCGGAAATATACTGTAGAAAACGTAATGAAAGGTTCCGACAACTGGAATCCCTTAGTAAATAAAAAATACAAATATTGATTATGAAACGACTAACAGCGTTAACTATCTTATCCCTGTGCTTTCTGATTATGCAAGGAAAGATTTATAACATGCAGGATATGGGTGCAGACACAACAGGGGCAAAAGCATGTACGGCCTTGATCAACAATACAATCAGGAAAGCGGCACAGGAAGGTGGTGGCACTATTTATTTCCCTGCCGGACAATACCTTACGGCAGCAATACATATGGAAAGTAATATTACAATAGAAATTGAAGCAGGGGCAACGTTGAAATTTTCAACTAACTTCGAAGACTACCTCCCTTTTGTCAGGATGCGTTGGGAGGGTGTGTTCATGAACAGCCTGTCACCTTTATTCTATGCCCGTAATGTGGAAAATATAACCATTAAAGGACGGGGAATAATAGACGGGCAGGGACATACATGGTGGGCTGAATCGAGGCGTATTATTGACGAAATAAATAACAACGGAAAAACATTATCGACAAATTCATTCCAGCAGAAATGGCTCGATGCCAACAAAGGCATAAAAGTTTCGCCATATTATGAAAAGTCGCTTGAACGCAAATTCTTCCGTCCACCGTTCATACAGTTCCTCGAATGTAAGAACATTTTGATAGAGGGCATTACAATCCAAAATTCTCCGTTCTGGACTATCAATCCCGAAGGCTGCGACAACATTGTCATCACGGGCGTAACAGTGTACAATCCGTGGGCTAATCCCAAAGGACACAATACAGATGGCATAAACCCTTCTTCGTGCCGCAATGTCCGCATATCGGATTGTTTTATCAGTGTCGGGGACGACTGCATCACCATCAAGTCGGGACGGGATGAAGACGGCCGGATTTACGGCAGGCCTTGCGAAAACATTACAGTTACCAATTGTGTAATGCTGACAGGGCACGGAGGCGTTGTTATCGGCAGCGAAATGTCAGGTAGTATAAAAAAAGTAACAATATCCAACTGCGTATTTAACGGTACGGATGCAGGCATTCGTTTAAAGGCGTCACGCGGACGTGGAGGTGTGGTAGAGGAAATAAGGGTGAATAATATCATAATGAACGATATTCAGCGCAATGCTTTCATCTTCGACCTGTTCTACGATAAAGAATCACAGGCTGAGCCTGTCAGCGAACGCACCCCGGTGTTCCGCAATATTCATATAAGCGATGTAACAGGGAGCAATATAAAAAAGATCGGATATATTACAGGTATTGATGAGATGCCTGCCGACGAAATATCATTTTCAAATATCAACATGACCGCAATTGAAGGCTTTACCGTAAAAACGGCATCCAACATACATTTCCACAATGTGGATTTTTCATCTGAAAAGGGTAGTCCTTTTTCTTTCTCCGACACAAAGAATATTATACTCGACAATGTCCGTTCAAAAAAGCCTTTGCCTAACCAGCCTGTAATCTTGTTTGACAATGTGGAGAACACACTCGTCAACAACTGTTTCCAACTGACACCCGCCGATATTTTTTATTCGGCAAAAAACAGCAATATCATATGGGGCAACAATTTCATGCAAAATGTAAAAACCATCGAAGCAGGGCAATAATATGAAAACAGCCGTATTTTTTATATCATTATTATATAGCATTTCATTTTATCCTGAAAAACTCTTTTAATATTGCATTTATTATAGATTTTCGAAAAAATATGACCCAAATCTACTTTCTTAATCACAAGAGAAACTATCAGAACGAAATAAACCAATGGAATATACTGATAATAATGCTGTTTATAAAGATGTACATATATTTCTCGAAACGGCATCCGGAACATTTCTGTCCGAGATACTGATAAATACTGTGGTATTCAGCTTTTACAATAACAATTTAAAGGTACTTTTACTCCAAACCGGGGAAGGCTGCTGTTATTTTTTGCCTGAGGGATATATTTCTTGTCTTTTTCATATTAATCCTGATTTCTTCAAAACTTTTTGCTGCGTATGCTTTTTTATGGATGTAGTTTTGTAAAGTTTGTGAAGGTTGGGGAGTTAACGAAGTGATTTTGTGAACTTCCTTTTTTGTTTAGGCTGGGTTTAGGGATTGTTTAAATTTTATTTATTCCGTTTTTTTAGATAAAAAGAGGCTGCGGGTTATATAGGATTGATGCGAGAGTGAAGTTGTAAGTATTTTCTCGTATATTTTTGCACAGACTGCTGGTCGCTTACTTTTAAATGATTAATAGCGATTTAAATAATAATCCGTATATGGAAACCATATGGTAAAAAATCCTTTCTAAATAAAAACCGGCGTCTTACGAGGTTTATTGGAACTTTCAGTAAAACGCCGGGGTGTTATAACCTAAGGAAGATACTCCTTCAGTTGGCTATCTTTCCTCAAACCCATCTGTTTGATTTTCCTTACTTTGTATCCCTTCCTTGACAGCTTTTTCGATAGCTTCCCTGCGTTGCCTGCGCAAATACTCCGATTGATGGTTCCCCGTCATAACCAAGGCAGGCGGGACATCACCGAATCCGGATTTATACTTATCCAATTGAGTAGCCATTTCTTTTGCTTTCGAAGGATTCTTCTTGAAAAGATCGACCCTTTCCGCCGGATCGTTTTTCAGGTTAAACAATAAGGTATCATGGGCTGCCGTGCCTGTCCGCCAGAAGTTACCCTTGATTTCTGCCTGGGGCAATGTGATTTTCCAGTCACCTACCCGCAATCCTGTTACGTCTTTATTATCCCTGAAATAGGCATAAGCATCACTGGCCCGTTTTCCGTTGTTTAGCAGCAGGTCTGACAGGTCGTAACCATCCAGGCGGATATTACCGGGAATATCGACATTACATACATGGGCGATGGTCGGGTACCAGTCCATTGTGGAAATTATATCTTTTCTTTCGACCGGGGTTATCCTTCCTTTCCAATAGGCAATAGACGGTATCCTGACTCCACCCTCGTAACTCGTTGTTTTCCCTTCCCGGAGAGGAAGAGCCTCTCCGCCCAACGGGCCTTCCTGTAACCACGGGCCATTATCGCTGGCAAAAATAATCAGGGTATTTTCCAGTATCCCCTGCTTTTCCAGTTCCTTTACAACCTCGCCCACACTCCAGTCTATTTCAAGTACTGCATCGCCGTAAATCCCTGCCGCCGATTTCCCCCTGAATTCCTCGGAACAGAAGATAGGAACATGCATCATATTATGTGCCAGGTAAAGGAAGAAGGGTTTATCCTTATGTCGTGAAATAAAATCTTTGGCTTCAGCCGTATATTTTTTTGTCATCTGGGACTGGTCTACATGGAAATCTTCCACTTCGTTGCCCCGCAAATACACCTGTGCTCCCATATCGTTGCTGTAAGGAATACCGAAATATTCGTCAAAACCGTTCTGGAGAGGCAAAAACTTATCCCTACTGCCGAGATGCCACTTGCCGACGATTCCCGTGGCATATCCGGCCGGTTTCAGTAATTCGGAGAGAAGAAGCTCTTCCTGTGGAATCCCCGTATAACTGTCCGGATAAAAGACGCCCTGGATTCCCATACGGGCTGGATAGCGCCCCGTAAGTAATGCCGCCCGGGAAGGACTGGATACGGGAGAAGCCGAGTAAGCGTCCGTGAACCTGACCCCTTCCTGTGCCAGGCGGTCGATATGCGGTGTAGACCATTTCTTTTGTCCGTAACAACTGATATCAGAGTAGCCCATATCGTCAAGATAGATAATCACTATATTAGGGCGTTCCTGGGCGTTTACATGTCCTCCTGCCAGGGACAACAGGGAAGTTGTCATCAATATATTCCGTACCTTCATATTTGCCTGTTTCATAGTTACCAAAGATATGATATGACGGATTTTGCAGGTATGGCATATTTGAAGCTGTCTTTTCCGTCATCTATTCTTATCGTTTTACTTTCAGTACTGTTGTTTAGTAACACCACGGCATGCGTGCCGTCGGGATTTTCAAAGGCCGAACTGACCACTTCCGGGTCTGTAAAACCTGTTGTGCCGATCCTGACCGCTCCCGGCTTTATCACTGCGGATAAATGGCCGACAATGTAATAATGTGAATTGAACGATAATGTTTTATAATCGGAAGCAATATCCACGGCGCCAAAGCAGGTCTTGCAGCCGCCGGGACGGTTTGGTCCCCGTTCCGCATCCAGCATTAAGTTCCAGACGATCACTGCGCGGCACCAGTTGTTGACCGTGCCCAGTGCTACATTTTGCATATCTTCCATCAGCCGGACAGACAGGTCTTTCCCGTTGTTCCATGTACCGATGGATGTCTCTGTGAATATCAGTTCCTTATTGGGATACTTGCCGTGTATATCCAGCAACTCCGACCTGCTTCCGCCGTAATTATGATAGGCTGCGCCGACTACGATGTCGTCTACACCTGACTCATATATTCTGGCCGGATAATCATCCTGTTCCCCCATGTTATCATAATTGTAATTGTGGTCGAACAAATAGATCGTGGTTTTCAATCCGGACGATTTCAATGCCGGAACCAGGGCAGAATTCACAAAGTCGCGCTGTTCCTGCCAGCCCATATACAACGAAGCGGAATTACCCCTGTTCAGCGGTTCGTTCTGAGGCGTCACCGCTGTAATAGAGATCCCTTCGGCTGCAAACGCCTGTACCCACTTTATAAAATAAAGGGCATAATCCTGGTAATAAGCCGGATTCAGTTGCCCGCTTGTCCATGAATTGTATGGCTGTAGATCGGCCAGGTTATTAACTTTCATCCAACGCGGACAGGTCCATGGGGAACCCAGTATTTTTATGCCGGGATTTATAGCCAGTATCTCTTTGAGTATGGGCATTACATAATGTGTTTCTTCATTTGTCAGCGTAAAGTTTTCAATACCCGGGACATCACAGCAGGTATATTCGCTCAGTGAAAAGTCAGAACATCCGATAGAGATACGTATATAGCTATATCCCATTCCATCTGTCGGAGAGAATGTATTTTTCAGGAATTTAGCCCTGTCCGCAACAGTCATCTTCAACAGGTTATAACATGTGGAACCCGTTATCGCCGCGCCAAAGCCGTACATTGTCTGGAAGCGCTGCCCGGGATCGAGCTTAATAGCCGGTACAGGCAGGTCACCCGGTGATGAGAAATTGACTTCCAGCTTGCTGAAAGCATATGTCCGGTCGGCCGATGTAAGGTAAATCCTGGCGGCTTTGTTTTCCGGTATGGGATTACCGTTGCTGTTTTCCTGCTCCGACCCTTTACAGGCGGATACTGTCATGCAAACAGCCAGAAAGAGATTCAATAAATTCATGTTTTTTATATTATTATTCATAATCGTTTACTTATCAGGGAAAGGGATATTTCCCCTACAAAATATCCCTTTCAATGGAAATATATCAATATCCCGGATTTTGAGTCAGCAGATCATTTGCATCCAGGATGGCTTTCTGTATCGGGAACTTATAGTGGGTGCGTGTAAACCTGTTCGTAATACGCGAATACGGGTCACGTTCCTTGAAAGAGTTCAACACCTCCTCTACTTTTTCAAGCCGTACCAGATCGTTCCACCGGTGTCCTTCAAATGCCAGTTCCTTGCGGCGTTCTTTCAGCATAGTATTCAATGCGGCCTCTTTATTTGCCATCGCCGGTGCCGTTAAGTCTGACAGGCCGGCACGGTGCCTGATCTGGTTAATGATTCCGGCTGCCCCGGACAGGTCAGGGTTCTGTTTTAATATCAATGCCTCGGCTTTTAGCAATAGGATATCCGCATAGCGGTATTTGATATTGCTGCTGAACGAAGAACGGAATTTATACATGTGCGGGTAATGGCTGGTGGTGTATCCCCAGTTACGCGGCGGTGTAAAACCGAGTTGGGTACCTCCGTAATACACGATTGTCTCGGGATAACGCTTATCGCCGCTTTCACTTTCGTACAGGTCGATCAGTTCATGGGTCGGAAGCACCCAGTTGGCAAATGTAACAGGAGTGAAATTGTCCAGTAACGGGCCGAATATCTGGTTATTAAAGCTGCCCCTGTCACCGGCCGCGGAGAACTGTATTTCGAAGATAGCCTCTTCTGTATTCCGTCTCCTGGCATTTATAGCCGGATTCGCGGGCCCCGGAGGATTTGCCGGATCTTGTAGCTGTACGCCGAATAAGTCGCTGAAATCTCCTGCCAGTGAAAACCCAAGGTCACGTACCTGGTCGCAGTATTGGATAACTTTATCATAGTCCCTGAACGAAGTGTTGTCTGCATAGATCTTGGCCAGTAAAGCACAGGCCAGCCCTTTCGAACAAAGGCCTTTATTGCTGTTGTCCACAGGCGCGTCAGGCAGGGCATCGAGCAGGTCTTTCTCTATCTGCGCATATACTTCATCCTCGGTGTTTTGCTTTGGAAAGTATTTTTCGTACGATTCCCCTATATTTTCGGCAGTGATGTCGCCGGCCTCGATAATAACAACCGAAACGCGCCCCCACAGCAATGCCATATCATAATAAAGCATGGCGCGGTAAATCAGGGCCTCGGCTTTATACTGCCTGCGTTCATCATCAGTAAGTGCAGGGTCAGGGACATTATCTATGTTCGATATCAGCTTATTGGCAAGGGCTATATTTGCCATACGACGGTTCCAGCCACGTTGCAAAGGCGGCTTTGCCATCATATCGGCCACATCATTCTTTTCAAATCCCGGAGGTGCTCCGCCTTCATTCCCTGAATAGGCATTATCTGAGTGTATTTCTGCAAATAAGAGTACATCCTGATAAAAATGCTCGCATTCCTTCAGTGCTATATACATCGATTGCCTGTGTGCAAGAACATCGGCTTTACTGGTAAAGGCCAGTCCCACCTCCGTGCCTTCGGTCACATCCGAGTAAGCGCCGACCGGATCATAATTAAGGGAGCAGGATGATAACAGGATCAAAAGTCCTGCTGTAAAAAACAGCTTATTCCTTTTCATATTATCGTAGTTTAAAATTCAACATTAATACCGAACACGAATGTTTTACTGTATGGATAGGTTCCCCAGTCGATCCCCTGGACACCGCCTGCATCACCCCATTCATTTACTTCAGGATCTGTTCCGGAGTATTTTGTAAATGTAACCATGTTGGTTGCCGTGATGTAAGGCTGTAATCTTGTTATACCGGCCTTTTTCAGGAATTTCCCAGTAATGTTATACGATAACGAGATGTCCTTGATCCGCAGGTAGCTTCCGTCTTTCACATAATAGGATGAGTTGGTGACGGCAGTTCCGGCTTTAGGTATCTTTGTGATATCCCCCGGCTTTTTCCACCGGTTCACCACAGTTGCCGCCTGGTTTCTCTGGGTGGTCATCGATTCGGTTTCTATCTTCGATGCATTGTAAATGTCATTTCCGTAAGAGCCTTGCATAAATATACTGAGGTTGATCCCTTTCCATGAGAATGTATTGGTCATACCTAAAATAAAATCGGGATTCGGGTCGCCTATATAGGTGCGGTCGTCGGGCGTAATGCCTTCTTTCCCGTCCAGGTCTTTGTATTTAAGTTCGCCTGTCTGCGGATCGACACCTTCGCAGATATAACTGTAAAATCCGCCGAGCGGGCGTCCCGGTTCATTACGGACGATATTATCCCTCAGGATTTCGCTGTTGATATAGGCGCCGTAATATACCTGCTGCAGGGCAAGGCTCTCAAGACGGTTCCGGTTAAACGACATGTTAAAGTCGGTCGTCCATGTGAAAGCGCCTTGTAAATTGCGTGAATTGACGGAAAACTCAAATCCTTTATTGGTCATTACCCCTTCATTGCGGATAATGCTGCTGGCTGCCTGTCCTGCCGGGAGGGATACATACATCAGCATATCGGAGGTGCGTTTGTGGTAATAATCCATAGCAACCGTAAGTTTGTTCCCAAAAACAGTGAAGTCGAGTCCTATATCCGTTTGTGAAGTTGTTTCCCATGTCAGGTCCCTGTTCCGCAGGTTGTTTACCGTGATGCCCGGAAGATCGTTGCTATGCCCCTCGATTGTCCAGTCGGAACGGACAATATTATATGTCTGGAGATAAGCATAGTCGCCAACACCTGACTGGTTCCCGGTTTGCCCCCATCCGCCACGGATCTTCAGGTCGTCGAGCCAGGTCATGCCTTCCATGAATTTTTCCGATGAGATACGCCACGCGGCCGAAAAGGAAGGAAAGGTGCCCCAACGGTGATCCGGGTGTAGCTTTGAAGAGCCGTCTTTACGGACATTGGCCGTCAGCAGGTATTTGCTTTCATAGTTATAGGCGGCACGTCCGAAGTAAGACATGATCCCCCATTGCGAGGCGTTGGATCCTGCGTTGTTCCAGGCGATCTTATTGGCGGCATTCAGCGTATGTATATTGCCATTCCGGAAATGGGAGGCATTAACGTAATTTTGCGACCAGTCGGACGTAGTCCGTGATGTACCGGCCATAGCTTCAACGTTGTGTTTACCGAACGATTTATTATAGGTAAGTACATTGTCCAGTACCGTCAGGGTATTGACACTCCGTGTATCCGACCCTGCTCCGTAATCGATCCTGCTCCCGTGAACGCCCGGTTCTTCCTCGATGTAAACCGGAGGACGGAAAGACGTATTCAGCCCGTTGCGTCTGTCCAGCGTAAATTGTGTTTTCAGTGTAAGCTCCGGCAAAAAAGAAATCAGGGAACTTCCCGAAGCGATCAGGCGGTTTTCCTTCGAACGGTTGTTCTTCCCGTTTTCCATGGCTTCTACCGGATTTGTCAGGTTCAGCCCGTTGAAATTACGGTTATAAGCGCCCATTGATTCATCCCATACGGGAGCTCCTGTAGGCAGGTTGATCGCCGACAGTACGAAACCTCCCCGGTTGGCGGGCAATCCGGTAGCTACCCCGTTGCCGGTATAGTCTGAATAGGATATGTTGGTATTGACAGTCAACCACTTGCGTATCTGGTTATCTACCTTTGCCCTGATGCTGTAACGGTTGTAGAAGGTTGAGTTGATAATCCCTTTATTATCCAGGTAACCGGCCGATAAAAAATATTTCATCTTGTCGTTACCGTTAGAAATGGATACCTGGTAGTTTTGAGTATATCCTGTACTGTAAATTTCCTTATACCAGTCCGTTACATCACCTGAGCCATAGGTGGCAAAACCAAGTTCCGACATCAGGTCATCATATTGTGCCGCATTGAGGGATTTTATCTCATTGCTCAGGTTGCTGACGCCTAGCTGTGCGTTAAGAGTCACTTTCGCCTGGTTCTGTACGCCTGACTTGGTGTTGATAATCACTACCCCGTTTGCCGCACGTGATCCGTAAATAGCGGCAGAAGAGGCATCTTTGAGTATCTGCATGCTCTCGATATCGGTAGGTGACAGGAATTTCAGGTTATCCACAGGTACGCCGTCCACTACATAGAGGGGATTGTTGCTGCCGTTAAACGATGTTGTACCGCGTACCCGGACTGTCAGTTCACTGCCGGGAGAACCGTTTGGTTGGGAAACCATCACGCCGGCCGCCTTTCCTTGCATAGCTTGTGCCGCTGAAATGATCGGCCGCTGGTCTATCTCTTTATTCGAAATGGTCGCCACGGCTGTGGTCAGGTCTCCTTTTTTTACTGTTCCGTACCCGATAACCACGACCTCGTCAAGTTCCCTGCTGTTTTCTACAAGAGTTATTTGCAGGTCGCTCTGATTGCCTGTGGTTATCTCCTGCTTCTCAAAACCGATATAAGATATAACCAGCGTGGAACCGGGGCGGGCTTCCAGCGAAAACCTGCCGTCATCATCTGTTATTATTCCTGTTTTACTGCCTTTAATGGTAATACTGGCACCGATAATAGTTTCACCCGATTCGTCTTTCACGATGCCTGAATACTTTTTTTGAGGGATGCCGGCATTTTTTTCCCCTTCTTTATTCTTAGCGTCCGTCAGCATGATCTGTTTATTTGCGCCTACGGAAAAGTTTATATCCGTTCCTTTGAATACCTTGGACAGCGCCGATTCGATACTTTCATTTTTTATATCCACGCTGACTGTCTTATCCAGGTCCAGGTAATCGTCGCTATAGAAAAAGCTGTATCCGCTGCTTTTCTCTATTTGCAGGATAATCTGCTTTATTTTGGTGTTTTTTGCCGAAACCGTAACCTGTGCTAAGGCGGATGCTTGTGTAGCGGCTATCAGGAGGAATAATAGCAGGCAGCCGAGCATTTTATTTTTTCTGTTTTTCATATCTTTATGATAATTAGGGTCTGCTGAAAAACTCAGCAGACCAATTCATATTTAATTCGGTTTGCGTCCGCTATTTCCCGGTTCCGATAACTATTATTGCGTCCATCCGATTTATTAGCGATTATCTCCAACAGCAATGCTGAAAAACTAAACCATAAGTTCTGAATAAGACACGGGAGTGCCATCCCCGCCAATTTGACCAGGTTTAGCACAAGGAAGATGCAGGCAATCCATGATTCGCTTGTTTGTCGGAGTCTGGCTTTGATACGGTTTAAGCCATAACCTGTTTTGGCTTGTCCAAACTTTCCTTCTATTGGATTACGCTCTCCCGGACTTACATGAATTGACATGGGCGAAGGCCTGCCCAGTGGCTTTGCTAAAAGTTTGATGCCTTTTTCCTTGAGCATAACCCGATTGGGACGACTACAGTAAATCTGATCAGCGAGTACTTCGCGGGGGTAGCATCCGAACCGTTCACGATACTTTTCAACATAGTGCTCCATGTGACTTCCCTCGTTAAAAGCATCCCAGGAAAGTTCATCCAGAAACGAGATGCCATCAATAATGGAAACATGTATCTTGGAACCAAACTCTACCTTGGCTTGACTCTTTCCTCTGACTATGGGGCGTACATGAGGTTGATGGATGCTTACTATCCGGTCTTCCACTGTATGCGTCCTGGACTTATACATGTACAACTGTTGATCAAACAAGGTCTGGATAACATACAATATTTCCGATCCTTCTTCTTTAAGGGAAGGTTAGGATAAGCATCCAGCAACCGATGGATAGAATTTATATTCCGCTTGAGATACCCCAATTGAATGCGAACGGAGTTTCTGATCTCTTTCTTGCTCTTTTTCTTCTTCTGGGCTGTCTTCAGATAGCGTTTGCGAGCAACCTTGCGGTAGCTACGCGGCTTTTTATCATGTAACAGATGGGTATAGAGCTGATCAATCAGGTTTTCCGATATTTCACGAGCTTCGTTGAGCAGATTCAAATCCGTTGGATAAGCAATATCCTGTGGACAAGCAGTAGCATCAAAAATGATCCGGCCTTTGTTCGCTGAGCCACCGGATAAGGAATCCTCATCAGGATCAATGCCGGAATCGTCTTTATCCGATTCTTTTTTCACAAACTCCATCCCTGTCTTCAACTGAACAATCCGCTCGTTGATCGCATTGATCGTATCTAGACCCAAGCGTTTTCGTAAATCCACAAACAGTGAAGCATCAAATGGGGCTTCATGGGTGAAGCTACAGTACCCCAGAAAGTATTGCATATAGATGTTTTCCGAAATCTGACTCACTGTCTCCCGATCATCCAAATTGCAAAGATGCTTGATCATTAGAGAACCCAAAACCACACGAGGACTCAATCCCGGTCGACCCGTTGAACTAACCCCTACATGTTTGAGGTAAAGATTGCAAATCTCATCCCAGGGAATCAAATGGGACAATACAACCCAACGGTTTCCCGGATCGAGTTGCTGATCGAATGGATTTTCAAATCCCGATAAAACCAACTGATTCGGACTCGCATAATTGGGACTAAGTGCACGACTTTTGCGCTGTTTCTTCATATATCCTTGCATTTGGAAAAAACAAATATAAGTATTTTCACTCATCCTTAACGAATTATCAGTTTATCAGCAGACCCTAATTAGATGTTGTTGGGATATTTTACTATCTTTGTTATGCAGACAGGGGTATAAGACAACCCGTTGAAGAGTATTTCCTCAATGGCGTTTTATGGATTAAGCTATCGACCCTTTGCATACGAACGGAATAATGCTCCAACATTGTTCCGTTTTTTCATTTTACAGGCAGTTTATGATGTGTTCATGGTTTGGATAAATTTGATAATTATAGGTTCTATTTATTACGGATAATTACGGTCGTGTCATTTTCCAGTGAATACCGGATTGGGGAAACAAAAGCAATCAACTGTAGTACACCTTCCAGGTTGTTGTTTTTAACCGTTCCCGAAAAGCGGATGTTTTTCAGATCATCGGAGGCAAAATGTATCCGGACATTATACATCCGTTCCAGTGTCTTGGCTATATTTTCCAGCCGTTCCTGCTCGAATGCGAGCTGGTTATTGACCCATGAAGAATTTTTCTCCGCATCCGGCATTATGCTTTTGGTAAACGCGCTGTTATCCTTGTTAAAAGTCAGTTTTTCGTTCGGCTCCAATATGGCCGATTGAAATGGTGAATTTACCCGGATGCTGCCTTCTATCAGTGTTGCGGCGATATAATTATCATCGGGGTAAGCCTTGACATCAAAGCTTGTTCCCAGCGCTTCGATAGAAATTTCATTGGCCCTTACAATAAAAGGCCGGGCCTTATCCTTGCTTACTTGAAAATAGGCTTCTCCTTGCAGGTAAACGACACGTTCCTTCTTATTGTATGTGCCATCATAGGTCAACGAACTGGCGGAATTGAGCCATACATCAGTACCGTCCGGCAGTTGCATTTTCGCTTTTTGCCCGGTCTCTACCTGTATCGTCATTTTATTACTACCCTGTACCGGTTTGCTTCCGGAATAGAAATATCCCAGTCCTATGCAAAGTAACGGCACCAGTATCGAAGCGGCTATGCGCAGGTATTTTTTCCAAACGGTGCGCTGTACCGGCACCGGTAAAACGTCAGTAGATTCAGGGCGTATTTGTTCACGTAACTTCAGCCAGATACGGTCTTCCATATCTTTTTCCGGGGAGGAAGCCGCCTGTTCCCATTTTTCATCGTATAAGCCGGAAAGCATATCTTCTGCTTCCGCCTGCATAAGCAGTTCTTTTAAACGGTTAGCTTCCCCGTCGCTTATCTGCCGGCGGAGGAACTTTTCTATCAATATGGTTAATTCGTTTTCCATTAAATTTCTACTGTATATAACTTATATATACGTGAGAGGGAATTTTATTAACAGCAGGATTGAAATTTAACGTAGTTTAACTTTTGTGTTTGTTTTTATTGGAAATAAATGCAGGCTAGTAGAGCGATGTAATTTTTTAAGTGTTTGCGGATATAATCCAGCGACCGCCGGATTTGCTGTGCGACATTTTCTTCCGAGATGGAAAGCCTCGCAGCTATTTCCTTGTTGCTCATATCTTCCGTAAAGTGTAGCAAGAATATTTTTTTACGCACTTCGGGGAGATTATCTATCAGACGGAAAATGGTTTCCCCCAGGGAATCGGCATGGATCGCTTCCTCTGTGGAAAGGTCTTCTTCATTCCGGCGCATTTGAAGGATATGGCTTTCATAGCGGTAGGACAGCACCATTTTTTCCGTTTCCCTGAAAACCATATTTTTGGCTATGGCATAGAGGTAAGCTGAAAAATTCTTTTCGGGTACAATATCTTCCCTGTGTTCCCAAACTGACAGGAAAACATTCTGGGTAATATCTTCCGCCAGGGTTTTATCATAAAGCGTATCCGATACGAAATGATAAATTTTCGCATTGTATTTTCTGAAAATGGCTTCGAAGGCTTCTTCATTTCCCTGTTTTAAAGCATATAATACCTTGATATCCATAATGCAACGGTAGATATGTTTAAAAACAAAAGTATATAATTATCCCGATTATTATAATAGATTGGGAACAATTATTTTTTGCTGCGTAGTTTATATAGACAATCCTGTTTCTGGCCTGAGGAAGTGATACATCGTACTGCAAACGGTTTGATGATTGTAATTTTCTTACGGTAAAGCTATAAAGTTTTATTGCGTTCACATATTAAGAACAGGTGTTTTCCTTTTCAAAGGCGAAGTTATCCCGCACCCTTTGAAAGCAAAGCGCCTGCCTTGGAGAAGGCGTATAATATAATTAACCCAAGTTGCCACTTGACAGGAACAGTGAAATATGGCTGCGTCACTTCGACTTGGAATAAGACGGTAACAATTGGAAGCTTAGCATGCAACAATGGTACAATAGGTCTGAGTTCCTATCATGTGGAATAAGCATACGCTGCATAAAGTAGTAAAAAATGCATATCCTATCTATTGCCTAATATCTTTTTCATATTGATTTTAATATCCGTAAAACTTTTTACTGCGTATGCCGTTTTATGGATATAGTTTTGTAAAGTTTGTGTTAAGGCCCTGAAGTTAACGAAGTGATTTTGTGAACTTCCTTTTTTGTTTAGATTGAGTTTGAATCCTGTTTAAATTTTATTTGCCCCGGTTTTTAGACAAAAAGAGGCTGTGGGTTATATAGGATTGATGTAATGTTGCTACTGTAAGCTATGCATCTGTTACACCTTGCTTACTAATAGATAGTAATTTCCTATTAAACCATACAGTATAGCTTGCTGGTTGCTTACAAATTGATGAGGCTATTGCTGCTTTTGGTTGCAAAAATCTTGTTTCTGCTCTTTTACTCTTATGATATACAGATCACAGAACCAGGATAAATAATATAATAATCCTGCTCCTGCTTATATATGGACAGCAAGGGATTATAAGCATCAATAAATATGATTTCCAAACAATTACATTGAATCCGCTTTACCAATTCCTGTATATATCAAATAAAACAGGATTGAAATACACAGACTATCCAATGACCTCTACTGTCCTGTTGCCTGTCAGTTGCTCCTGTTGCTTCCATCAGCTACAAGCAGTAACACACAAGCAACCAACCCAAGCTAAAAGCAACACCGGACAGCAACTACAAGTGTAAAAATGACCAAAAACAAGCGTGAACGATTACCCGCAGATATACAGTGAGTTATACGGGATTTGTTTTTGTTATTTTTGTATTTAACAAAAATGAATCCGGTGTGCAGGTCGTGTTTTGTTGGTTGTTGCCGCTTATCTGCTACACCTGTCGCTTCTAACTTGTACAATCAGGAAAGTACAAGCTACAACAAACTATAAAAACACACCTTGATATCCTGATGCATGCCTTTACAGACCTTTGCAAAAAAAAATATGGGCCCGGATTCAGGCCCATATAAATCCTTTATTATTTTACAATACACGGTTTACCAAATGCTTACATTCCTAAAGGCAGGGAAGCTGTCAGAGGTATTTAAACTATTCCAGGACTAAGCTCCTGTCGTTTACCGGATGATTGCATCAGGATGTAAAACACCCTGCTGCAACCCATAAAATACCCGTTCCGTTATACCCCTTATAATTCATCTGCAAGCCTTATAAGCCTGTCAATGAGTTTCCTTGCATCATCCTTCGTAACGGATATAACCAAAGATCCGTCTTTTGTCAGTCCATCAGGTATGATATCCCCGGCCAGGAATAAGAGCTCCTTTTGTGCCGGAATCCCGTCAATCTTAGGCGTTACCACCTGTAGGCTGAAATTTATACCTTCGTTGTTGTCAATCATGTAAGGCTTTTTAGCCGCTGTCTTTAAAAATTTCCGTTCCATTTTTTTTTAATTTTAAGTGTTGCGTATTTATATAAATTATTTAAGCCACTGTTCCTCAATATCTTTCATAAAGTGGGAAATTCCCCATTTTATGGGATTATCTTTATTTCCACTGTTTTTCATAAAAGGGCGGATATTCTTCTTTACGGGGTCACATCCCGGATCAATAAAATAGCCCTGCTTCTGAAGGATATAAAATATCCTTTCCGCGTTAGCCGTAGAATCGGATATCTCATCAGTCCTCCTGTAGCTCCAGCCTTTCCTGTTCCTTTCTGTTTTGTAAGCCTTCGTTAATCCGGTACATTCAGGAAGCCCGTTTTTGTCTCCTGCCGGATAACGATGCCGGATAAATCCCGGTCTGCGGATTTCATTGTTATATTTGTTTTCATTTCCCCATGTGTTTAAATGTATTTAAATATTTAGAAGGGACGTTTGCCCTCATTTTTCAATACCGGGGACTCTATGTCCGTAAACTGCGTCGTTTCACTGTTGAACGACACCAGGAAGCTGACAAGCCCCGTATTGCGTCCCTTGCCCCCGATGATAAGGGCCTTCGCCTGCGTATCGTAAGCTTTGAAAGGCTCCGGGAAATCCCTCCTGTAGAGTTCGGGACGGTAAACAAAGTAGATGTTGTCCGCTGCTTCCCCTATCTGGCCGCTGTCCCTCAGCCTGTTGATGTTCGGTTCCGGGTTGGATGCGTCCCGGCTTAACTGCGACAGGGCGATAACCCAGATGTCCAGCTCCCTGGCTATGTTCTTCAACCGCCTGGCCGCATCCGCCATCTGCTGCTCCTTGCCGGCTCCCTTCATGTTTACGGTCAGGATCTGGAGGTAGTCTACCACCGCCCCGTCGATATCATAACGGGCTTTCATCATGCGGATGGACGAAAGGATATTGTCGATGTTGGATGTGCTCCTGTCGTCAAAGTAGATGCCCGAATGGTACAGGGGTGATATGGACTTGTCCAGTTGCCCGAACCTGTGGTCTTCCAGCGGGGCGTACAACAGCTTTGCGGCGGGTATCCCGCTTTCCATGGCCATCAGGCGGGCCGTCAACTGTTCCTTCTTCATCTCCAGCGAGTAGACGGCTACACGGCTACCGTATTTGACCGTATTGTTGAGGACGGACATGGCGAACGATGTCTTGCCCTGTGAGGTCTCCCCGGCGATGATGACCAGGTCGGACTTTTGCAGGCCGCCTGTCCTGCTGTCCAGCTCCCGGAATCCCGTAGGGGAGCCGCTAAGGCATTTATTGGTCTTATTGGCCTCGATGATCGAGTATACGCCTTTGATGGCATCCTGTATCGTCGTTACCGGGTTCTGCGGCATGCTATAGAGGTTTTTCAGTACCTGGCCGCAATATGCCGTAATGTCGGCTATATCCGTAGAGTCCGTATAAGCTTCGAGCCTGACCCTATCGGCCAGTTGCACCAGCTTGCGCCGTGTATCGAGGTCGGAGAGCCGCAGGGTATGGCTGTACACCTGTGTTACTTCCGTCAGTTCGCCCATCCCTGCCAGCTCCACAAGCTTTATTTCGCCGGTTCCGGCTTTATACAGGCTTGCTATGCCGGCGATATCGGGCTCGGCGCCTTTGGCCTCTATCTCCCTGAAGATCCTGAATACCCTCCGGTGGAAGTCATCATAGAAACAGTCTTCGTGCAGGATGTCCCGGACTTCATCATATCCGTGGCGGTTGGAGATAACCGTACCGAGCACGATCTTTTCCAGTTCCGGGTCATGCGGCGGCATATATGCCGGAGTATCTGTATGTACCTGCTTTTTCATCTGGTGTATACCCTGTTTGATTGTATGTTTAACGCATTACGGAAGGTTGCCTGCCAGTCTATGGCCTGCGACCTGGTCTTTTTCTTGTTTTTCCATCCGGCTTCCAATGACCAGAACTCGACACAGGCTTTTTCGACCGATAATTTGATATCCACGTTCGGGTGGTAGCGCTGCATTTTGTTCAGCAGGCCTTCATCCGACATAAGGGTGTCATAGGCTTTCCTCAACCCGTCCAGGTATGTACCGAAATCATCCCTCCAGTTTTTAGCACTGGCAGCCGCTTTATCTTCCCCGGATGAGTGGGAAGGGGATACGCATGCAGGAAGGGAAGAAGGTAAAGGAAAAGAAGAAAGGCAGGGGGAAGGTAAAGGAGAAAGGCCGGGAGAAGATAAAGAAGAATCTGAATATTTATATGAAGATTCTTTCTCCTTATCATTCTTTTCGTTCTTATCATTCTTATCATTCTTGTTAGTTGTGAGGTCTTTGCCACCGCTTTGTGAAGGCTTTGTTATGCCTTTGCGGGAATCTTTGTCCCCTCCGCTTTTCGCCTGCTGGTAACAGTCCCAGTTACAGATGGTTATCAGCCTGCCTGTCTTTGCCGACTCGTTTGTCAGGAACCCGTATTTTTCGAAGCGTGCCAGGGCTGTCCTGACATGCTGTACCGATATCCCCTTGCCTGCCCTGCGGGTGATCTTCTCCAGGCTGGTAACCACCTGTCCCGGCTGGCAGTTGAACTTCCTGCCCTGCCATTCCCATCCGGCCTCTTTATGGTTGACCATCAGCAGCAATGTAATGAGTACTGTTTTTTGCCCGGGGGTCGAGAGATGCCAGATCGGTTTATCCGGCAGCGACCTGTATAGCTTGATATATCCTTCGTTTTCCATTTTTTTTGTATTACCTGTTTTGTTATTTACATTTATGCCGGCGATTCAATTATCTATGCCGGCTATCCGGTTGTTCAGACTACTGTTTTATTTATCTTTTCAGGATAACCCTTTCCCATACGCATATCAGGTTATCAGGTTAATATTATTGGATTCATATTAGTTATGTGGCAAAGGCTTTACCTCCTATACAGGGGCTTCCGGCTTATTTTCCGGAAATCCTGTATTTATGGACTCATCCGTAGTATTTTCTTTATATCGCTCACCCGGTACCTCCTTCTCCCCACGGTGGAGACAGGGCACAGGTAGCCGGATTTATTCCAGCGCCGGAGCGTGCCTGTATTTACATCCAGTAGCTGCGCCGCCTGTCCGGCGCTCAGGCAGGTTCCGTTTTCAACGTCCGTATCCTGATGCCCCGGTTCTTCCCGGGTTTTGTCTATACAATAATCGATTGCTTCGATCAGTTGCCCGGCATTGATGGTTACATTCAGGCTGGCATTGTCGCTTAATAAGTCATACAAGTTCATTATGCAAAAATTTTTGGTTTGCCCGTGTTCCGGTAGCTTACGGCCTATCCCGCACGTCCGGCAGTCCGTAAGTACCTGCCGTTTTAGACAATACAAAATTGCACAAAGGATACCTGTTTACAGAAAAGGGAATTTTCGAAAACAGGTAATAATGTAATATACAGAATATTGCAGGAAAAAGAGGGAATTGCTACAGGGAACAGGCAGGGAATTTATAAACGACAATTCCCTTTTATAATTTTTTAGTTATACTTTACAGGTAACCGAATAGCTTTTTGAGATCCCCCGAGGGTGTGTCCAGGTTATTGGGCTTGTATCCCTTGCCTTTCTCAATGCCAATGGCCTCACAGAACAGGCCGTACCATTGGGAGAATGTTGCAGGCTTCCTGCTGTTCATATGCTTGCCTGTGTATATCATATAAGCGATCTGGCCAAACTCTTTGGCTGTCCGGTCTGTATGTAATTCATCGACCAGGGTGTCGAAATAGTTGATGTTATTTCCCATGCCCCTGAAGGCAGGGCTAAAATAGTCTTTCAACTTACCGGCATCTATTATCCGCTGAGGCCTGTCCTCCTTTACTCCCGGATGTGCAGGCTGACCGGATTGCCCTATGCTTATCAATTCCTTTATAAGCCCTATTTCCAGCAGGCAGTTACCGGTAAAGGTGTTTTGTTCCGGAGTACCATCTGCATCCCGGTATTTTTGTAAAAAGGCCGTTTTACGCTCCAGCAGGTACGCCAGCTTTCCGGGATAGCTTTCGATTGTTGCCAGGTGCTCTTTCTCATCGTCCCAGTCAAAGCCTATGGCCTTTTCTATTTCTTCCCTGTCCGGCACGCAGTCATACGTAAAAAGGCGGCCGGGATTCCTGTTCTGCTCGCTTGCCAGCAGGTAAAACAGGTAGCCGAAGCTTTTATCCTGTTCAACGGCTTGCAGTAATTCAAGGCGCACTGCCGGGGCCGTATCTTTATTTATTTCACCGGGATTGTAGGCAAAGACAGGCTTTTGCCCGGCCATGATGCTTTTATTCAGTTCATAATCCATCGCGGAGTACCTGTACTTTTGGTACCGCCGGTCGGCGGTCAGGATACGCTCATGGTATTCACCGGTTGCAACCTCATCGGAACGGAGGGGATACAGGTCAGCTATGGCCTGTGTAACTTCCTCCAAATGGCTGATGCTGTTTTTATTTTTTTCGATATAATCTTTTGCCCTCATGACCGCTTATAAAAAACAGGTTGTTAGATTGCAAATGTAAGGCTTTAATTTAAAATCATGTAAAACAGTACCCGTTATAAATAAAATATGTTATATCTTGCAACCGTTATTTTTGACGCTTGATTATGGCCGTACAGGGATGTCATGGAAAGGAAAAGAAAGGTAGTTGGTGGTATCGGAAAAGAAATGTATCTTTACAGACTTAATCTTTCCAGGCGAATGTTGTTTTCTGCATTTTTGTTACCCGGTTGTTACTCACTATTTTTAAAAAGCAGGCTTATGTATTTATTATCAATTGATTACAAATACCATTTACCTTTGTTACCTTTTTGACCCCGCTCGCCCAGACGTCCCGTCTGTGTGTTGCGTAGCAAACATTTTTGCCCTGTCAACAAGACACGGACTGGAAGTCCGCGCAAGCGGAGGAGTTTGACTCCGTCGATTTGCAATTCAATTGGCACATCGGCAAATTTACTAATCGGCACATTAGTTTTCTGTCAGATATGTCAGATTTTAACAAAATACCCGGTGCCGTCCTGTATTTCTCTGTATGACCAAAAACTCACAGAGTTTAATGGCTCTGCCCTTCCGGAGACCAAGAAGAAGAAACTTTACAATTCTTATGTTATTCAATAGCTGAACCATTACGTTAAAATATTGTTTTTATTATTATCTTTGTCTTAGTAGAATTTATCAAGCATTTTATGGCTCTAAAACAGTCCTTACAACTCAAGCAGCAACAGAAGCTTTCGCCTCTTCAGATGCAGGTTATTAAATTAACCGAGTTGCCTGTTATTGAGTTGGAAGAGCGAATAAAGCAGGAGCTCGAAGATAATCCGGCTCTTGAAGAAGGTCTTGAAGCGACAGATGACACATCGGATTTCGATGATGAGTACAATTCGGAAGACGATGGAAATATATCGCAGGAAGATCTGACTTTAGGTGACTATATGAATGAAGAAGAGATTCCTGATTATCAATTACGGGACAGCAATAGACAAGCCTCGGGTAAACAAGAAGAAATACCGTTCTCGGTAGCCGCTTCCCTGCACGAATACCTGATAGAGCAATTGGGCGAATGTGAATTGGAGAAGAATGATGAAAAAGTAGCCGAATATATTATTGGAAACATTGATGAAAACGGTTATCTTGACAGGTCTCTTTCTGCAATTTCGGATGACCTTATTTTTCAGCAGAACCTCGACATTTCCGTCTCTAAACTCGAAGAAATCCTAAAGATAATCCAGGACTTTGAGCCGGCAGGTATAGGAGCACGGAATCTGCAGGAATGCCTCCTTTTGCAATTAACCCGGAAAGAAAAATCAGATAATACAGAATTAGCTATAAAGATAATTGCAGATTATTTCGAAGAGTTCTCTAAAAGACATTATGATAAGATCATCAGGCAACTGGATATTGATGAGACTGGGCTGAAAGGTGCGATACAGGAAATTACCACGCTGAATCCCAAACCGGGGAATAACTGGGGAGATTCCATGTCCATAACCCTGAGTACCATCATTCCCGATTTTATCGTGGAAACATATAACGGAGAACTTCTGCTAAGCATGAACAATCGCAATATTCCCGACCTGAAGGTAAGCCGTGAATATTCCGACCTGCTCAAAGGGTATGCCGATAATAAGGAAAGCATGTCCGCCGACAGTAAGAATGCTGTTTTATTCGTAAAGCAGAAGCTGGATTCCGCCCGCTGGTTCATTGATGCTATCAAACAGAGGCAGGATACACTCCAGCGTACCATGCAGGCGATAATGGATATGCAGTACGACTTCTTCCTTACAGGGGATGAAGCCCAGTTGAAACCAATGATACTGAAAGATGTAGCTCAACGTACAGGATACGATATATCCACCATATCACGGGTGAGCAACAGTAAATATGTACAAACCAGTTTCGGGATTTACCCGCTTAAATACTTCTTTTCGGAATCGATGCAGACCGACACGGGCGAGGAAATTTCTTCCCGCGAAGTGAAAGCCATATTAAAAGAATGTATCGAACACGAAGACAAGAAGAAACCACTTACAGACGACAGGCTTTCAGAGATACTGAAAGAGAAGGGGTATATAATTGCCCGCCGTACTGTAGCTAAATACCGGGAACAGATGAACTTGCCTGTTGCCCGATTAAGAAAGGAAATATGATAGAAGAAACAGACAATGTGCCGGAGATAAGAAACAATCCCGCTAATGCCGGCGATAAGTACGGCTCCGGTAAATCGCCGTTCTCATATGAACCACCAAAAGAAAAAGAGCCACTTCTTGCCCGGATAATATCTATTATCCTGCATCCCTTTTTTATGGGAGTGTATAGTGTCTCACTTTTGTTTCTGTATACGGATTTCAGGCTGATCTTTGCCGGACAGTTCATGCGGTTTATCACTCCCGTATTTTTCCTTACATGCGTGATTCCCGCGAGTAGCATATACTTTTTGAGAAAAGCCGGGCTGATAAAAGATTATGACCTGAAAAACAGGAATGACAGGTTTATTCCTTTTGTCGCGGCGTTCTGTTCTTACGGCTTATTGATATACTACTTTGTGTCGGCCGGATTATATGCATGGTTTATCGGGATACTGGTTGCTCCTCCCGTTCTGATCGTTATAGCTGCCGTCACAACCAGATATTGGAAGATCAGTGCACATATGATGGGGATCGGAGCGCTGATTGGTTGCACTTTGTCAGTTTGTTACTACGTTAAAGGGCTGAATCCATTCATTTTGTTCATCATTTTGTTTATCTTAGCAGGGTGTTTGGGCGTGTCCCGGCTGACGCTTCAACGGCATACTCCCGGACAGGTATATACGGGCTTCTTGGTTGGTCTTATCGTTTCATACCTGTGTGTACTGGTGGGGGCATATTGGGGTGTTATCATGTTTATTAAGAACTTATAATTTATTAATACATAAATAAAGAGATTATGAATTTTCCTGAAAATCTGAAGTATTCAAAAGATCACGAGTGGATCAAAGTTGAAGGTGATAAAGCTGTAGTTGGTATTACAGAATTTGCTCAAAGCGAACTGGGTGAAATCGTTTATGTAGATGTTACTACCGAAGGGGAAACAATCGACAAAGACGGAGTATTCGGCAGCGTAGAAGCTGTAAAGACCGTTTCTGACCTGTTGATGCCTGTATCCGGAGAAGTACTCGAAGTAAATGCCGATCTGGAAGACAAGCCTGAATTGATTAACGAAGATCCATACGGAAAAGGCTGGATTATTAAAATTGCTGTAAGCGATGCTGCCCAGTTGGACAGTCTGCTTTCGGCAGCAGATTACAAAAAACTAATTGGTAAATAATTAAATGAAACCTATCGTAAGTATAATTATGGGAAGTACATCCGACCTTCCCGTAATGGAAAAAGCTGCAAAGTTTTTCGATGAAATGGAGATTCCATTCGAGATAAACGCTTTGTCGGCACACCGTACTCCCGAACGTGTAGAGGCTTTCGCTAAAGCAGCCCACGAACGCGGAATCAAAGTTATTATCGCGGCCGCCGGCATGGCAGCCCATCTTCCGGGTGTTATAGCTTCCATGACATCTATTCCTGTTATCGGAGTCCCTATCGATGCTTCGCTCGACGGAATGGACGCATTGCTGGCTATCGTGCAAATGCCTCCGGGAATACCTGTTGCCACAGTGGGTATCAATGGTTCCCAGAATGCAGCTATCCTTGCCCTGCAAATGATAGCTACGGGAGATGAAGACCTGCATAAGAAACTGATCGCTTACAAAGAAACCTTGAAAAGTAAAATTGAAAAGGCTAATGAAGATTTAGCCAAAGTTCAGTATAAGTTCAAGACGAATTAAGAAGCGGTCTCGTTCGAAGTAAAAGAAAGTAGAGGTGTACTTTCGGGTACACCTCTATTCTTATCACAAATCTATTACTTACTTATGCTACCTCCACCCGACTTGTGGGCATTGATAGTTTCGTATGTCAGTTTTTTGATATCAACATCGGCTCCCCCACTGCAACTGACAGAGATAACCTTCACCTTTCCCGATAGTTCTACATCGGCTCCGCCACTAACGGAAAGGCTTACGTCATCTGCACTGCCGATATTTATATTTGAATCGCTTCCGCCTGATGCTGCTATCTTGAGCTTATTCGCTCTTAAATCCTTGATATCAGAGTCGGAACCTCCGGAGAAAGCAAAATTTGCCTCATTTACATTCAACCGGTCTATCTCTATATCCGCACCGCCTGATGCTGCGATAGACAACGCTCCTTTATTATTCAATTCTTTCGCATTGAAATCCGAACCACCCGATATGGCTATCGCATCTAATGCAGGGGCAGAAACATAGGCGTATATTCTGGAGTTTTTCTTAAAACGCTCGCCGTCTTTCCGCTTCAGTTCGAGATTGCCATTACTTACTGTTATTTCAATTTTCGGCATATTCTCCGCATCGGTTTCAATCTCCAATGAGTGCGAGTTGCTTTGGGAAAAATAAATGTCTATACCTCCACTTACGGCAATCTTGTTAAATGAACTTACCGGTTTCTTTTCTTTTACAACTTGTGCCGATATACCTAAAGATATCACACAACACACTGCTAACAGGATAATACTTTTTACTTTCATAGTTCTTTCTGTTTTTAAGGTCACAGACCTATTTATTACTTTCAGCAATAATCAGTTACTATTTAATAATATTACATTAAACACCTTCTTTTGCTTACCTTATATCAATATCTGCATAATTATTGGACACTACTATAGTTGCAGTAGGCGTACCGCTTCCTATCTGGCCTTTCTTAGTCACCTTATTACTCTTTTCAATGGATTCGGTATATTTTACAGTATACTTTTTCGAGATATTGAGATCTCCGTATATAAGGCTTGCGTCAAATGTTGCAGACATATTCAATGGAAAACCTATTGAAACATCGCAGTAACTGCCTTTTACATTTATCGTTTTCACTTTAGGCGACATTCCCCTAATCGTGACATCGCCATAAGAACTGCGAATGTCGATATCGGACAGCAGGTTGTCTATAATTATATCTGCATACATCAGCTGCCCTGTCATACTGCCGATAGTACCTATTTTCATATCACCGTATGAGGAGGATTTAGGAATCACAAGGGTTTGTACGTTATTGAACCGGCAATCGTTATAGTTACCAGACGACTCTACTCTCTTTGCCTTCTCTATCCTGAAATCCGAATAAGATCCCGATATGTTAATATCCTGTGCTTCTCCTATTTTCACATCACTATACCGTGCTTTTACTGAGGCAGCCTTATTTAAAGCCTGTGCCGAGAGATCACTGTACGAAAGGTTCGCGTCGAGACTTCCGTTTAGTTTATCCAATTTCACATCGCCATAGTCCAGATTAATATTCAGAGATATATTTTTAGGAACAGCTATTATATAATTAATCTGAGGTTTCGAATTACTCCTGCCGGTATTATTCGTAGTGATGGAAAGAAGCTTATTGCTTGTTGTTATATTACATGAAGCGGATTGATCCCTCTTATCGAAATATTGTATCTCCAGATCTATCTGACTCGAATTTGATTCCTTGACTATTATATTTCCGTATTTATGGAAGAATTCGATCTCGGATATATTCGAAAAGCTCTTCTTTTCTATACGGGTAGGTGTACCTTCAGCACGTTGTTTAGTCCCTTTACTATCATAGCTAAAGGCATAAGCGGTGTATCCTTTGCCATCAACATTGAGATTCCTGAGACTTGACTTCGCTGTTTTAATACCCTCTTTTGCAGCGTTCATGGCCAGTGCTGTGATAGAATCTGTGTTTATATTGATGATGAAGTCGTTCAATGCCGTGATAGAGTCCATATTAAGATCGAGATTGGGTCCATTTAATTCCATGAACTGGCTTGAATCTATGTCTATTCCATCCAACACCTTATCCAGATTGAGATTCAGTTTCTTTTTGAATACTTTGACAGAGTCCTGAGGCTGATTACCTGTGCTTTCATTCGCAAATGTATGAAAGAGGGTAAGGCAGCATAAAACCGTTAATAATATATTCTTCTTCATCGTGTGTACATTTTTAGCATTTTGTGTATTTACCTAATTTTTCGTTTATACTTTCCAGTTTTTGTATATTTGTTTTATAGTGTTTCACCAGATAGCGTATTGCCATTTCCTGATTTTCATTTTTTGACATCTCATCCACAAAGGCCGTATTGTTGCTCATTATCTTCTCTATATCGCGAGTCAGCTGTGCCTGGTTTTCGGTATCGGTATAGGCCAGTTTACACATGATATCCGCAATCTGCTCCTCCATTTGCTGATTGTAATAATCGTTTGTCGCCCTGAATTCATCAGTTGCTATGGAGCTTTCAGTTGGCGGAGCCACTTCCAAGCTTTGTGGCGCATAGAATTTGACGGCTACTCCAATTAATATCGCAATGGAGGCGGCAATCGAAATATAGCTTATCAGGTTTACTCTTTTAGCAGGTTTCTTTTCAGCTTCCTGAATACCCATCTGCTTGTTAAGCAAAGCTTCGAATCGTTCTGTATGACCTGCCGATGGCTCCTTATCGTCAAATAGTTCTCTATTCTTTTCTATATATTCTTTTCTATCTTTCATCTCTCTCTCCTTTCAGATAAGTTCGATTAATCTTTGTTTTGCTCTCATATATTGTATACGGGCCGTACCCGGTGCTATGTTTAGTATTTCAGCGATCTCTTCATGATCATAACCCTCTATCAGATACAAATTTATAACCAGACGGCTCGATTCCGGTAATTTATCTATTGCTGACTTCACCTGACCTACTTTTGCCATTATTTGCTCCCAATCGGCATTATCGTCCGTGTCGGCAATGTCATAATTCATATTATCATGCAGCTCTGTCATTTCCATATTTCTCCTCCTCAGCTTGTCGATGGACGCGTTAATCGCTATTCGTACGAGCCAGGCCTCGAAAGGAACAGAGTCATTGTAATTATCCAGTCCCGAAAAAGCTTTCAGAAAAGCGTCCTGCATCGTATCTTCAGCCTCGGCAGGGTTACGGAGTACACGAAAGCATGTGTTGTAAACCCTTTTGTAAAAGGTTGTATACATTTGCATTTGCGCCCTGCGTTCGCCTTTCCTGCACTGCTCGATTATACCTGAGTCGAAACTTATCATTTACTAATCCTGTCACCCTTTCTATTTAGGTCTCACATCTGTTTACTGACGTCCTAAGCATAATAACAACTGATAGTTAACTCTGCTGAATATGGCATTAAACACTTTCCTTTAATTATATGTACGCAATAAAAAAAGAAGTGTTACAAATGAACTGATTTTTTTTAAGAAAAATAAAAATCCCTTACCTTATTCTTTCTATATAAAACCTGCCATGATATCAGTTCTCAGCTGATTGCCGTTACCTGCCCGGCTCCGGATATCACGCAAACTGCTTTTTCAGGGAGATTTATATCATCATAAATAGAGCAGAAAAAGAATAAAAACCCCAGGCTGTCATTAGGCCTGGGGTTTTTCAATGTTATAACTTTAATGTCTGTGTGAATCTACTATATTACTCAGGATTATTTCAAAACTTCAGAGTATTCCCCATCTCTTGTATTATTTAGCCCAAAACAATTTTATATAGGCATTATCTGTTCCACCCATAGCCTGTATCTGTGCATCATAATTTTTTGTATTATTACTTCTTTCGGAATCCGGATAACGAATCCGGAAAGGTAATGTTTTCAATAATTGAGCCGCCTGATCTTCCGGATAATATAACTGGGGGTATCCTGTACGACGCACTTCATTCCAAGCCTGGAACGGCTGCATATAACCAAAATTCAGCCATTTCTGAGTAATGATGGCTTCTTCTTTGTTAGAGGCGGCATCCCATGCCTTTTCTGCATAAGCCTGAATAACCGACTCTGCCGGCATGTCCATCTTTGTTCCGGTTTTGCTCGGGCTGATGGCATTCTCTTCGAAATAGAACTGTGCGGAGTGTAGAATCCCGTCAACAAACGCCGCTTTTGCATCGCCGCTGGCCCATCCTTTCTGATATGCTTCGGCTTTCAGGAAGTCTACTTCGGCCGCTGTAAAGATCGGGCTTATAAACTGTGTATTGTACATCACTGTAGTAGAGTCGATACGCGAATATACGCGCTCTGATTCCGGCTTCGCGGTGTTTACCTCTTGTTCGGCATACGTTTCGCGAGTAGAGAGTCCTTTATATTCTCCTGCCGCGTTCTTGGAATACATGATAGGCAGGCGCGGGTCATTTTCTCCCGAAACGGCGTTTGTTAATACATCTAACATGGCTTGTGATGCACGGCTCTGGTCAATATAGCCTGTCCGAAGATCATCCGGATTGAAAAAAGCTCCGGTATCTTTATCATTGGAATCCAGTTTAATAGTTTCGTTCAGGCTGGATACGAGGGGATAGCCACCACCCAGGATTTCAGCTATCACCTGCTTTCCTTTGGCAGATAAGTCACCCTGTGAAGCGACCCGTACGGCAAGGCGCAGGCGAAGCGAATTACAATACCTTTCCCATTTATCCAGATCGCCGTAATTGATAAAATCCTGCTTAGGCAAGGATGCAGACGCCTGTTTGTCCAGATTATCTTTTAAACTATGTATATCTGTATAAAGTTCGCCCAGACGGTCGAGCATCGTAGTATATATGTCCGTAGCCTTATCGTATGCCGGATAGCTGCCGGCCACATCACTGGTAATGGCAAGAAAACCGGCCTCTTTGAACGGCGCGTCGCCGAAAGTATCCACTATCTGCGATAAATGATCGTAAACAAATACTTCGGATAAATTCTTGAATACTCTATATATATCTTTTTCGCTGTCGCTTAACCCTTCATAGACATTCTGAAGTACACGAAACTGTGTCAGTGTATTATAGAAATGTATCCATCGGTCGTTAGCATAGCTGTCGTTAGCCGAATAAAGGGAACCTTGCGAATTCATAAATCCGAGTGTCTGGGCATATTTTCCCGTAACGGTATTATCCCATGTGTACATGCGCCAATAAGAATTGAACGTATAAACACGCCCTGTATAAAACACACCTGTCATCAGTTTGTCACAGGATGCTATATCGGTTTTTGACGGATCAGGGTATTTATCCGAATACTCGCTGTCGGCGCAGGAATAGAATGTGAGCGCCGCAACCAATACAATGAGAAATAAATATATTTTTTTCATATTGTTCTTTTTTTATTAATTAAAGAATTAGAAGCTGGCTCGTAACGAAATACCTACCGAGCGGGTTGTCGTAGTAGAACCTCCCAGGCTGGCCTGTGTTATCCAAGATGTACCGTCTGCTGCTTCAGCGTCCAGCATCGGCATGTTCTTGTAAACATAGAACAGGTTACGTCCGAATACGGATACCATTAAACTCTTACACTTGACTTTAGAAAGTATAGACTTCGGAAGATTATAACCTATTGACAATTCGCGGCATTTTACATAGGTATTATCAAATACGCCATGAGAATAATAAGTTACATCTGTCGGATCATAACCACCCCAGTTGTAAGTCCAATATGCCAGCTGGTCACCCGGAATCATTGTCGTATTAGCGCTTCCATCCGCTTTAACTCCTTGCAATATCACACCGTTATCATAAATCCTCTCTCCGTTAGGGCCTGCAGAACCTGTGAAAGGAACGACGTTACGATTGGCATCGAAGTAATAGGTCAGCCCTTTACCTTCTCCATCATGATAATCCAGACTTTCTTTAATCGCTCCCTGTCCCATCATATACTGGTAAGGCATATTCATTACCGCACCGCCTATGCGGTAATCGAACGAAGCATCGAGCACGAAATTCTTATAAGAGAAAGTAGTGGCGAAACCTCCGACCATCTTCGGCATGGCATTTCCCACTTTAACCGGTTTATCGGTCAGTTGATAGAAACCATCTTCACGGATAATATAATTACCTTTGTCATCTTTCTTAGGCGCCAAAGCATATATATCTCCGGCTGGTTCTCCTAATTTTGAATAAAGATACGCGGACCCGTTATCCCAGTTTGTATGTGTTATCTGGTCGATACCTTCCGCCAGCTTAACCACGGTATTTTTATTCCATGCAAAATTGGCGCGCACATCCCATCTCAGGTCACGTGTCAGAACCGGCGTACCGTACAGGGAAAGCTCAACGCCTCTGTTCTTCATGTCGCCGATATTTAATGTCATACTTGTTGCACCGGAAGATGCAGGCATGGTAGCATCCAAGATCATATCCTGTATTTTATTGGTATAATAAGAAAGTTCGAAACCTAAGCGATTGTTAAAGAATTTACTTTCCAATCCGAATTCCCATTCGAATTTCTTTTCGTTGCGGAGGTTGTAATTGCCCACTTTAGGATCGACACTATTATATATCCACTTACCGCCGACTGATTTTTGCGTATAGGCCTGAACGGCGTAATACGCCGGCGGTGGATTGCCCACAACGCCGTAAGAGGCGCGGATCTTGCCATAATCGTACCACGAAGGCATTTTATCTTTAAATAGTTCGGTGTAAATAATACTTCCACTCACAGATGGAAAATAGAATACATTCTTCTTGGGTGCCAGCGTGGATACTTTTTCCTGACGGAGTGTTCCTTCCAGGTAAGCCCAGCTATCGTATGACAGGTTTAATGTTCCGAAGTACGCGGTCTTCAACAGATTTAATTTACGCATTTCAGAAGATTTCGGTTCATTGCTGGCATTCAGGTGAAACCAGTTTTCTACCGAAAGCCCACCATTGGTATTGGCCCAGGTATTGAATTCTTTTTCCGTACGTCCCTGCCAGCCGACCATAGCGTTCATACCCAACTTATCAGTCAGGTTGGTATCATAATTCAACATAATGTCACCGTAGAAGATTTCATAGCGATTGTTACGCGCCATATAGTATCCTACGTTTTCGTTGATCAACCGAGAGTTCGCCGCCTGCTCTTTTTGCTCGATCTTTTCGGCAGTATAATCTGTTGCTATACGCCCTTTCAGAGTAAGACCCTTTACAATTTGCCAGCTTGGAGTAACATTTGCCAACAAGCGGTTGGTATTATTCAGATATTCCTTACTCAGGATATTCCAAAAATATTCGTCTACCAATGCATAAGGAGCCGGAGTCCATTCGAATCCTTCATCCGGAGTAATTTGATTAGCATCAGAATAAATCCGGTTCAGGTATCCTAAGCTTGTTCTTGTATGCTCGCGCAGGTACTTAACATCATCGAAAGGCCCCGCCATACCGCTAAAATTAGTCAATGTACGGCTGAGACGGTAAGGCGGATTTTTTTGGTCCTGGAGTATATAATTAACACCGTAACCGACTGAAATATTTTTCGTTACGTTATAATTACCTGTCAGGTTAAAATTATGCTTATGAAACGTGGAATTATACTGCGTAGGCAAATTGTCTATATAAGTATAAGAAAAGCGGAGATTGCCCTTTTCAGTAGCGTTTGTAACAGCCAGGTTGTATTGTTGGGTAAAGCCTGTACGGAATATTTCCGACCATGGATTATCATTTATCGGAGAGTACTTGCGTACTGTTCCGTCATAATAGATTACATCTTTACCATCATATTTCGGCCCCCAATACCTTGTCGTTGAAGACGCTCTTCTGTGGTTTACGCCATGTCTGTCATCCCAGCCATTAATCCTCCATCCTTCTTCATCGAGTCCGTTTGCCGCAGTGCGTTGATACCCATTAGCTCCCGGGCCATATTTAGTCTGATATTGGGGCATATAAGCCACCGGGTCCCATGTCAGACTGGCATTGAAGTCCACACCCAAACCCGTAGAACCCTTACCTGTTTTGGTCGTAATCATCACAACGCCGTTGGTCGCCTCCGAACCATACAAGGCAGAGGCCGCAGCACCTTTCAGTATAGACAGGCTTTCAATATCCTCGGGATTGATATCTGCCAAACCATTAGACGATATCCGCTGATTATCCCAGTAACCGCTCAGGTTAGCATCACCGTTATGGATAGGTACACCATCCACCACGACCAGAGGCATATTGGTCAGGTTCAGGGAATTCAGACCGCGTATATTGATAGAAATGGCACCTGCGATACCTCCCGGGGCTGTCTGGATACGCACGCCGGACGCTTTTCCATAAAGAGCGGCACCTAAAGTAGGCGCTGCCGCTTTTGTTAAGTCGCCTGCACTTATTGTACTGACCGAGTAGCCCAGTGCTTTCGCTTCTTTTCTAATACCCAAAGCTGTCACCACAACTTCATCCAGCTGAAGGGCATCTTCCTCGAGGGCCACATCAATTACCGATGAGGTTACAGTTACTTCCTGTGACTTATAACCGACAAAGGAAAAGACCAACACTGAATTTGTACCTGCTGATATAGCATACTTTCCGTCTATATCTGTCAAGGTACCATTAGTCGTTCCTTTCACTGTGACACTTGCCCCTATAATAGGCTCATTATTTATGTCTTTAACTACACCCGTTACTGTTTGAGCCTGAGCAAAGACATGGGAGCATAATAAGATACCGCACAACAGCAGTGCTTTACATACGCTCTTACTAATTTGGTTTTCTTTTAAGTAAACATTCATAATAAAAAAATTAGAGGTTACTCATTAATAATAGAGAAGTAATTACCGAATAAATCGTTTCTGAATCTGTAAAAATCTGTATCGACCCTACCTTACGTAACAAAGATCTTACCTTCTGAATGGAATACAGAAGGTAAGATCTTTGTTATCATATATATACATGCTAAAAAACCCGAATAACAATAATTCGAGTTGTATATCTTTAGGTAAGACTTGACTACTTATATTCTCTCTCTCTCTCTCTCTCTCTCTCTCTCTCTCTCTCTCTCTCTCTCTCTCTCTCTCTAGTTTATTTGCGTATAAAAACAAATCTAAAATGTTAAATTTTAAAGGTTTAACGTTTTCGATATGTAATCGATTAACCGTTATTATTGATTGTGAAATACAGGATATGAAACAATCCATCCTTTATTCTTATTTTTAAGGTTAATTCATTAATACAAATATACAAGTTAAATATGATTAAAAATAACAAATTATCGACAATTTACTAACACTATTTCGACATGAGTCATTTGCATAAAATCTGGCATATCTGGCAGAAAGCTAATGTGCCGATTGAATTGCAAATCGACGGAGTCAAAATCCCCCGCTGGCGCGGACTTCGATTCCGTGTCTTGTTGACGGGGCAAAAATGTTTGCTACGCAACACACAGACGGGACGTCTGCGCCAGCGGGATAAATATACGGGCCTCGGTCTAAAAAGCATAGATTCCTTAAAGCAACGCTTTGCCCTGTTGGAAAAATGCCTGCCCTATACGCATATCACACGCCCGCCCAGGATAAAGTGGGTTGAGTTCATTCCTCCCGAAGCGAGTAATAATGATGAATATTAAGCAGGGTTGATTTATACTTATGACAGGATTATCCATAGAAATTCGTGTTAAATCACATATACCAATAAACAAAATATCAGAAAAATAATGTACCTTTGTGCGCATTAAAAACAATAACTTATACTTGTTATTTTTATGCAAGAGAAAATCATTATCCTCGATTTCGGGTCACAAACCACCCAATTGATTGGTCGCAGAATCAGAGAATTAAATACTTACTGCGAAATTATCCCTTACAACAAGTTTCCTTTCGATGACAAAAGCGTAAAAGGCGTAATCCTGTCGGGAAGTCCTTTTTCGGTAAACGATGCTACCGCCTTTAAACCAGACATCAGCCAGATAAGAGGTAAATATCCGGTATTGGGTATTTGTTACGGAGCGCAATATATGGCCTATACATCGGGTGGGAAAGTGGAAAAAAGCGATTCCCGCGAATACGGACGGGCACATCTGACAAAGATTAAGTCCGGCGTTGCCCTGTTTGACGGAATATCTGAAGGTACTCAGGTATGGATGTCTCACGGAGACTCTATCACAGTAGTGCCGGAGAATTTCGAAATAGTAGCTAGCACAGCTGATGTACCGGCAGCAGCATATAAAATAAAAGGAGAGGAAACATGGGCCGTACAATTTCATCCTGAAGTTTACCATACTACAGACGGCACACGACTTTTAAGTAATTTCCTGAATATCTGCCATTCGAAAAGAGGATGGAGCCCTGCTTCTTTCATCGATTCCACAGTGGACCAATTGAAAGGGATGCTTGGAGACGATAAGGTGATCCTTGCCCTTTCGGGAGGTGTAGACTCTTCGGTCACTGCCGTTTTGCTGAATAAGGCTATCGGAAAGAACCTGACCTGCGTATTTGTAGATCACGGATTACTTCGCAAAAACGAATTTGAAAATGTATTAAGGGATTATGAACATCTCGGACTGAATGTAATAGGCATAGATGCCAAACAGCGTTTCTACAAAGAACTGGCCGGCGTGACCGACCCCGAACAGAAACGTAAGATCATAGGTAAAGGCTTTATTGATGTATTCGACGAAGAAGCGCATAAGCTTAAAGATATAAAATGGCTGGGCCAGGGAACTATTTACCCTGATATTATAGAGTCGCTTTCCATCACAGGCCATGTCATCAAATCGCATCACAATGTAGGCGGGCTACCGGAAAAAATGAACCTGAAGCTGGTAGAACCTCTGCGCCTGCTCTTCAAAGACGAAGTGCGCCGTGTAGGTCTGGAACTGGGCATGAAGGAAAACCTGATAAAACGCCATCCATTCCCTGGACCGGGGCTTGGCATCCGTATATTGGGAGATATTACTCCGGAAAAAGTAGAAGTAGTTCAGAATGCCGACGATATCTTTATCCGTATGCTTCGTGAACAAGGCTTCTATGATAAAGTATGGCAGGCGGGAGCAATTCTGTTGCCGATCAAATCGGTTGGGGTAATGGGTGATGAACGCACCTATGAAAATACAGTAGCTTTGCGTGCTGTGACTTCTACGGATGCGATGACTGCCGATTGGGCACATTTGCCATATGAATTTCTGGCTAAGGTATCAAATGAGATTATCAATAAAGTAAAGGGTGTAAACCGTGTCGTTTATGATATTTCATCAAAACCTCCTGCCACTATCGAGTGGGAGTAAAAAAACACAAGATATTTTCCTTAAAAAGTGTCTCCTGCAAAGGGGACATTTTTTTTTAAAAGCATCGGACTTAAAAGGTTCAGAGCTTCCTTTTCACCTGTTTATTTTGGACGGAATCCTAATATTTGTTTCATAATTCAATTTTTTCTTATTAATTTTAGTGTATTAACCTACACACTTGATATTCCATGACAAATTTAAAGAGGATCAGTCTGGTAATTATACCTGTATCAATACTCAATCCATATGGCTATGGACAAAAGGAACAAAATAAATCCCGTCCCAATATTATACATATAATGACAGACGATCATTCGTTCCAGACAATCAGCGCATATGGGCATCCGCTATCGAAAATAGCTACTACTCCCAATATAGACCGTCTCGCAAATGAAGGAATGTTATTCCGGCAAGCCTTTGTTGAGAATTCGCTGTCAACTCCCAGCCGGGCATGCCTTATGACTGGTTTATACAGCCATCAGAACGGACAACGCCAACTGGGAGCAGGCATTGATACAACTAAGATCTTCTTTTCCGAATTATTAACTCAGGCAGGTTATCAGACCGGAGTTGTCGGAAAATGGCATATGCAATGCGAGCCAAAAGGATTCAATTATTATTGTGTATTGAACGATCAGGGAGATTATTACAATCCCAGTTTCAAGACGAAGGAGTCTCAAGGTAAATATGTGCGTGAAGAGGGTTATGCAACTAACCTTATCACTACCCATTCCATAGAATTCATAGAAACCAGAGATAAAAACAAGCCTTTTGCCCTTTTGGTGCATCATAAAGCTCCCCACAGGAACTGGATGCCGGAAGCCAAATATTATGACCTGTATGAAGATGTAGAGTTTCCAAAGCCGGAAACATTCTATGATGATTACGAAAGCCGTTGTTCTGCGGCTAAGACTCAGGATATGACAATCGGCAAGACAATGACATTTATTTATGACCTTAAGCTGATTGAATTGAGAAATACTACCCCATATAATAAAGAGTGGAATAACGGCGGCCTACAACAAGCGATGAATCAGATGACTCCTGCACAACGCGAAGCCTGGGAAAATGCCTACCATCCCAAAAATATGGAATTTATCGACAGTAATCTATCCGGAGACGATCTGCTTAACTGGAAGTATCAGCGTTATATGAAAGATTATCTTCGATGTATAAAATCGATTGACGATGAAGTCGGACGTCTGATAGACTATCTTGAAAAAGAAGGGTTGATGGATAATACCATCATAGTCTATACCTCGGATCAGGGTTTCTATATGGGAGAACATGGATGGTTTGACAAACGTTTCATGTATGAGGAATCATTCAGAACTCCGCTTATCATACGTTATCCCAAAGCTGTCAAAGCAGGTACGAAGACCGATGCCCTGGTTCAGAATATAGATTTTGCACCTACATACCTGTCTTTGGCAGGAATAAAGAAACCGGCTGAAATGAGCGGTGTATCCCTTGAGGCTTTATTTAGCGGAAAAACGCCTGAACATTGGAGAAAAGATTTATACTACCATTATTACGACTATCCGGCAATCCACAATGTCCGCCGGCACGATGGAATCAGGACAGACAGGTATAAACTCATCCATTTTTATGGTAAAGGCGAAACCCGGAATGATGAAGACATTGATTGTAACGAATTATTCGATCTTAAGAATGATCCGAATGAACTGCATAATCTCTATGGTAAAAAAGGATATGAAAAGATAAGCCAGGAATTACAGGCTACTTTAGATAATTACAGAAAGAAGCTTAAAGTAGATGAATTCTAAGAACCTGTTTAAACTTTCCATCAAATTTTTACCATATATGAAGATGTATCACTCTACTCCCTGAAACTTAAAAGGTTCGGATGTTACAAAATTATCAGCGGTATTTCCCGCATAAGTTTTACCCCCGACCAAATCCAGTTTTCTTACAGGGGCTTTCTCCGAAAAATCGACATTCTGAAAATCTACCCAGAAAACATTCGGATATAAAGCAGACTCAAAGTAATATACTTTATGCTTCTGGTCTGCTACTGTTCTCCACCTGGTAGATGAAATGTTCGGTTCGTCAGGTGTACTTATCCCAAAAGGAACCGATGTATTCCGTATGACGCTGAATACGCTGGCAACAGCCAGTCTGGTATCATCTACTTTCGGAATTACGTTTATATAATAAGAAGCCCTTACAAATCTGTCGGCGGCACGGTTAGTCCCCGGAAGAAAAGTCAGGCCTCCAATACTTTTCCAGTATTCATTCAATGCCAGTTGCTGGTCGAATACGGGCGAATTCGTCATCACCTGATAGGATTTATCGTGATGTATCACCAACTTTCCGTTTATATATTCAAAAATAGCGCTATCACCGTCCGAATCTGACAGGGACAGGTGGAGAGTAGCCATTCTGGAACCATCGGGCATCATATCCGAAACGACTTCGAATGTCCCTTTTTCCATATATGCTACGGCTTCATTTACAGTAGCGAAATTGTCGAGTATATACTGCACCCATGCAGCGATCGACAAGCCCGGCTTCTTCTTATCCCATTCCGGATATGCCGACTCTGCAAGCCAGAGAAGATTGGCTACAAGACCTTTCTCGTTCATCCCGTCTGTACTGGCAATATCGTATGCAGAAGTAATCACGCTTCCATATTTCGATTTCCACTTCAAAGGGTTGCTGCCCACTTCACCGTTCCGTTCCATACCTCTGGGGAAGATCCACAGGTTACTCCTGCTGTCCTCTTTCCAGTCCATAGTTCTTGCAGTCAGTACCGTATTATTGAGTCCGTGATAGACTATACGGGTGCAAGCCTCGATTGCGCTGAATTGTGTAAATGCCAGAACCGCTGCCAATAGAACGATTCGTGTAATAGTTCTCTTCATAAATCTTTTAATCTGATTTGTTCATACTTTATATAGAGGAACAATCCCTGATGGCTAAAAGTTTATAATTGCAGTAAATATCCTATCTGTCGAAATGTAATCTTTCCCCTCTCATGTCGTAAACCACACCATCTTCAAAGGCAATCTTTCCATTCAGGAAAGTCTTTTCTATCGAAGTGGAGAATGTCTCCCCTTCCAGCGGCGCCCATTTACATTTATACAGGATATTATCTTTAGTGACAGTATAAGGTTTATTGGGATTCACCAATACCAAATCGGCAAAATATCCTTTACGGATATATCCCCGCTTATCTATCCTGAACATGGTGGCTGGCGCATGACACATTTTATTCACCGCTTGCTCTTTTGTTATTTTGCCTTTCTTGACCAACTCAAGCATCATTTGCAGCGAATGCTGAACCAAAGGTCCTCCCGACGCGGCTTTCAATGCACCGCCCTGTTTTTCTTCCAACAGGTGGGGTGCGTGGTCGGTCGCGATTACATCCAGTTTATTCTTCAGTAGTCCCTGCATCAGAGCACCCCTGTCCTGTCTGGTTTTCACCGCGGGATTCCATTTTATACGCGCGCCGTATCTGGAATAATCTTCATCCGAAAACCAGAGATGGTGAACACAAACTTCTCCGGTGATCTTCTTCTCCGTCAAGGGTTTTATATCGAATAAACTTATTTCTTTCTCGGTGGAAAGGTGTAAAATATGCAAACGGGTCTGGTATTTATCTGCCAGCTCGATAGCTTCGGCAGACGAGCGATAGCAGGCTTCGGCGCTACGGATAAGTGGATGATACTGAATCGGTATATCCTCTCCGAACTCGGATTTATATTTAGCCAGATTCTCCCGTATTATTTCTTCCTTTTCGCAATGGGTGGCAATGAGCATATCCACTTCGGCAAAAATGGATTGCAAGACCATTTTGTCATCCACAAGCATATTCCCTGTCGAAGAACCCATAAACACCTTTACCCCGCACACTTTTTTCGGATCGACTTTTTTCAGTTCTGTAATATTATCATTTGTAGCCCCCATATAGAAGGAATAATTGGCGAATGATTTTTCGGCAGCCAATTCAAATTTCTGCTCAAGGAGTTCAATTGTTGTCGTTTGCGGCTTAGTATTAGGCATTTCCATAAACGAGGTAACACCTCCGGCAATAGCCGCGCGACTCTCGCTGGCAATATCTCCTTTATGTGTCAATCCCGGTTCGCGGAAATGTACCTGATCGTCTATTACTCCGGGCATCAGCCATAATTCCCTGCCGTCAACAACCGTTGCATTGTTCAGTAGCCGGTCGGGAATCTCTTCCGTTCTGAATATCTCCGCTATAACATTGTTTTCTATCAATACCGAACCGATGAAAGATGTTCCTTCATTTATAATGGTCGCCTTGTGAATGAGTATCATGATTAAAAAAAATAAATGGTTTGATGCAAAGGTAGAAAAAAGAGTTTGTCGATGTATACGAAATATGCTAATCAGTTGAGATTAGAAGAACATTAAAACCCAACTACTGACCCGCACTGGTAAGCAATGAGTATTGAGTGACAAGTGAATTAAAGATCGGCAGAGCCAAAAGTGTAGAATGAAAAATGTTTTTTGCACTTTAGCGTCTTTGCGAGAGGCTTTTCACCACGGAGTAAAAGTTGTCATACTTACTTTTGACACGCCGTCCTCTCTACTTTTTCCGTTCATCACTTATGGCAGGCTGCTTGTTCACTGCCGTTTGAGTCGAATCAGCCGGTAGGGCAGGAGGTGTTTGTTGTTCTGCGGGGCTTGTTGCGTTCTGTTGCCTTTGTATTTGATCCTGATCCTGCTGAGCCTCGTTCCGTCTGAACCTTCTCGGCTTAAATGACTGGAACAGGCGCTTCAGTGTCGCCGCTTCTTTGTTGTAAATAATACCCACACCCTGTGTTGTAGGCGCCTGGCGGTAATATTTATCGTTGGTATGGCTATATGCTCTCAATGTCCATATTGTATTCAATTTATATTCCAGGTCGAAATTCCCGATAAAAGTATTATCTACACTCGATTGATCTGTGCGGTAGCCTAAGTCTGTTTTCAGTATCAGCCTGTCATCCCAGAAAGTACGGGAAACGTTTACCTGCATGTTCATGTCAGATAATGTACCGTCGTTCGACTCCACAGTAGCGCCTACCTGCCATTTATCCCCCAGCATATTACCTACCAGAGACGACATAACACTGGATAGGGCACCACCGGCGATACTGGTCCATATACCGTCGCCAAAGTTTGCCCCGCTACTCCCCGAACTCGAATAAAATGTACCCATAGCAATCAGGGATGCAAATTGCTTTATTTTTTGCTCGTCAGTGCTGATATAGGTGTTTACTCTTCGCTGTACATCATCATTTGCATCGGGTAAACTGATATTGTATGTCAGGTCCATGTTATCCATATTTCCTACGATACCCAGTACACAGTCGACAGATATTTTTGATGATGAATTATCCATCGCAAAACTGGGGTCCAGTGTCTCCAATGCCGCCCTGACCCTCCTGTAAGCTGTGATTTCGAAGCGGGTCTTCATCGGGTCTCCTATGAAATGCAGCTTGCTGCCGTTCTGTATTTTAAAGTCCAGTTTCTTTATATTTTGCAGGTTCAGTTTCACCGTTCCGTCTGTCAATGAATAATCGCCATATGCCGACATATTCTCATTCAGCATATTATAACTGAACGTAATGGAACCGTTTCCTTTTGCTTGCAACTCATCTCCCGTTACCGGATCTATGATGATGCCGATTGCCAGATCGGGGGTCACATCGAGTTTTACGGTCAGCTGTATGGGTAATGGTTGATCTTTGGCCCTGGCAACGATATCTTTGAGCGAGTTTTTCAGTTTTTCTTCCGGTACGTTGATATATACCACACTCTTATAGTCTGTCGCTTCCGAATGTTGAGGTAAAAGGATATTCAATATGGAATTCTTGTCATTCTTTATCTGCAAGTTTATATTGATACCGTCGTTAGTACCATCTATCTTTACATTACCTGAAGCGTAAACCCGCCCGTAGAAAAGGCTGTCAGTCCTGTGTTCGGTATTCAGCACCATGAGTTTGTCCATCCGCATATTAAGCGAATACTTCATGTTGTCGAAATTCTTGTGTGTAACGGTTGCGCTCACATTTGCCGTGTTCCCCTGGCTGTCTTTCAATATCAGATTGTCAAACCCTATTCTGTCGGGGCTTACCCTGATGGTATCGGATATTGTATAGGTTACATTGGTGTAATCTATACCTATCTGTGTGTCGTTAAACCCGAGGAATCCCCTCACAAGCGGAGCTTTGGTGTTACCTTCTATCATCAGGTTGGAACTGATGGTGCCATCTACCTTGTTGAGCATGTCGGAAACGAAAGGTTGCATCCAGCGCAGAGGCATCTTTTCCATCCTCAGCTGGAGGTCGAGTGAGTCCTGATTGGTATAGATAGTCCCGTCTATCTCCGCAAGGGTTTCTTCTGCCCTGACCAGCGCCGCCTGCATGGCCACCCCCCCGTATTCGTTGCTCCAGTGGCTGTCGAGGTCTATTGTGCCTAATGTGTCGGAGAAGATAACGATATCGGCTATCTGGAAGCCTTCTGTATATAGTTCTGGTTGGTCGAGTATATTTGTGAGCAGGACATCCCCGTGGATACATCCCCGGATGTTCTTCACATCGAATGCCTCGAGCAGGTCTCCTATCTCGGCATGGGTGAAGTAAACCCTGAGGCTATCGCTTTTTTCTCTCGAAATTACCCCATCTATATTGAAATACGGTTTTTTGTTCACACCCAGACCTACATTATGTATTTCGGTTCGCGTTCCTTCGTTCAGTATCTCGGCAGGCAGCAGGTTGAGAGCCAGCCTGTCCACCATGATGTCTGACGGAGTTATCTTGAGGGAAGATACAAGTTCATTCTTCTCATTCCTGCTAAAATCAGCCAGGGCTTCGATGTCCCCTTTTATATTTATATCGGTACTATCGCTGGTTACACTTACGAATGAATATATTGTGTCGCTCTGCCCGGTTGTATTAAGGGCGATATTATACTTGCCTTTGTTCATCAGTACACTACTGCCTCCGGAGATATTAAATTCCGTATCCAGGTTCACGACATTTATTATAGTGTTTTTGATCTCGGTTTCACCGAAGCGGAGATGCGGAATATTTCCTTTAACCGATAATTGCTTATCGATCGTATTGATCCGGCCGCTTATTGTGGCAGGGGTTATGACATTGACAGGCAATACGAATATTTCACCGAGTTTCTCTGTATTATTGGCAGTGATATTAAAGGTAAAGTCATTTTGTTCCTTCCTGACGTGTTTGGTTGCGGGGAAGATTGCAGGCAGGTATCCATTCATCAGATTTGAAAATTCATCGGAAAGGGACATAAATGAGTACCGGCCCGTAATATTCGCGGTGAACAGCGAAGAGGTCAACGCTATATATTTACTGTTATCCTCTTTTTTGCCGGCTTCCAACGTAAATTTTCCGGGTGTAAACGAAAAATTATCATCATGAAAATCAAGACTGTCGATAGTAGCCGTCCCTGTCATATTATCAATATCCAGGCCTTTGATGCTGCCATTCAGAGCCATGGTCAGACGGGGATTTACCCAGTCGGGATTTTTATAGAAAGGGTCTATCTGTAGCGAGTCTAGTCTGACCCGTACATTGATGTCAGGTACTTTAGCCTGGGACATATCGGCATCAACGAATATTTTTCCTATTTTCCAGTCGGCGCGGGCAGTCAATCCCATTTTTTGAGCATTGTAAAATCCGTTGAAAGGAACATTCTTCATCGTTTCTTTTTCTATTTGCAAAGCATCTATATTTCCCTGCATCTGTGCAGAGAGAGACTCTTTCTCAGTTTGCCTTGCTCTCAGGTCTATATGGGCGGAGAGGCTACCCAGTCCTGCCGTACCTCCGAGCAACCTGCCCAGATTGAAGTTACGTGTTCTCAGCCCGGCATTTACATTGAAGTTGGTAAATGTTGTATCCACACCACCGGTAGCGAGGAGCGAGACGAGCCCCTGCCTGCACCATGCTTCGGAATTGAGCTTAAACTTATTCAGTTGCCCTGTCAATGTTCCTTTCAGGAATATGTCTCCCATGTCTCTCAGTATATCGGGAGTCACAAATGTGGAATCGCCCAGTTTGGCAAAATCGGAAATTGCTTTGGGCGACGCTTTCAGTTTGTTGATTGAAAGATTTATATCCGAATTGCCGTATTGTTCATAACTGCCCAGACTGGCCAGCCCTTCAAGGACAAAATCATCGCCATAGGTGAGGTTTATATTTTCGATATTCACAGCAGGCAGCGTTCCCGATATATTGGTTTTCAGTGAAAGTCTGTTTCGCAGAAATTTGAGATTCGGCAGGAACGCGATTAAGTCTCCGGCTGATAATTCCGTGTCGTCGGTGCCTATTTCGAAAGCGCTGTTCGATAGGTTATATCTTACTTTAGTGGTTATCAGGTGAGAGTTAGGTAAGTTTAAGGAGAGGTTTTCTACCCAGAGTTGCGACTTGTCGGAGTATAAATGCCCTTTCAGGCTTTTGATTTCAACTCCCGACTTTTCTTTTGCCGACAGACTGTTGAGCGCGATGTCGAATTTGTCGGCATCTATCGAGTTCAGGTCTGCATTGGCATTTACATCATATAGTGATATATGCGATGCATTGAACATCTGCGGTGTCTCCGGCACAGACAATACGTCATAATTCAATCGACCGCGTTTCAGACTGACGTCTTCGAAGACCACTACCAGCGAGCTTTTGGTCGTATCCACTTTGGTGGTGTCGGCGCTCGAAAATGCATCTATTACAAACTGGAAGTTAAAGTCGCTTATGCTATCTTTCTGATTTACATTTATCAGGAAATTGTCTACCGTGATTCCTGTAATCGCCAGTTTATTGCTTTTGATAAATTCCCAAGGGCTGAGGCTTACGCTCAGGTCCTGCGCATAAAGCAACGTATCCCTGGCCTGATCTTCTATATAGATGCCTTTAAGGCTTACATTATTGAACAGACTTAGGCGGATCTCATCTATCGAGACCTCCGTTTTCATCGTCTCTTTCAGTTTGTTTACTGCAAAGTCCGCAACTTTTTGCTGCACATACGGTATGGAAAGGAGAACATATAAAAGCACATTAAGCCCGATAAGTCCGAGGACTATATACAGGAATATCCTGAAAAGCTTTTTAATCAGGCTTTTCTTCTTCGGGGTCTTTTGGGGTACTTGTTTTACGTCTTCTGTTTCCTCCATGCAGGACTATTTATTATTTTAGCCTTTCAGACCATTCTTCTTCATTGAATCCTACCAGTACAAAGTCATTCCCGATAACCAGCGGCCGTTTTACAACCATTCCGTTGGATGCGAGTATATCTATCAATTCACTCTCGGATGCGGACTTGACCTTTTCTTTCAGATTCTCTTCCTTATAAATCCTGCCTGAGGTATTAAAGAACTTTGCGATAGGCAATCCGCTCTTCTTTATCCATGCAGCCAGTTCTGTTTTTGTAGGGTTATCGGTTGTTATATCACGGCTTTGTACGGTCACATTGTTTTGTTTTAGCCACTTGGCCGCTTTCTGGCATGTGCCGCATTTTGGATATTGCAGGAATAGTTTTGTGTCCATTCTGATTTCTTTATTTTATTTTGACTAATTGCAAAATTAAGGATTTACTAATGATTAACGCAGATTGTACATTTAAAGTTCTTGTTTTTTAATAGGAACGTATAATATTTGTGTATTTTTGTGCCTAAATCTAAAATTAGCAGCATGATACAATCAATGACAGGTTTTGGAAAAGCCACAACCGAACTTGAAAAAAGAAAGGTTACAGTAGAAATAAAATCCCTTAACAGCAAACAACTGGATCTATCGGTCCGTATGCCAAACCTATACAAAGAACATGAAATGGAAGTCCGCAATATGCTTTCCCGTGAATTGGAACGTGGAAAAGTAGATTTCCTTATATATGTGGAGAATATCGGCAATGAAACAGCAAACCAGATCAACCACAATCTGCTCGAAGGATATTATAACCAGATAAAGGAATCGGCCCGTAAACTGGGAATAGATACTCCTGCCGATTGGTTTTCGACTTTACTTCGTTTACCGGACGTATTAAAATACGAATCGCAGGAAGTGGATGAAGCCGAATGGGCTGCCGTTTCGAAAACAATAAGTGAAGCGAAGAAGCAATTGCTTTCTTTCCGCAAACAGGAAGGGGCTATGCTGGAAAAACTGTTTGAAGAAAAAATAGCGAATATATCACGGCTTCTGACTGACATAGAACCACATGAAGCCGAACGTGTGGATAAAATAAAAACCCGTATTACAGAAGCCCTGCACAAAATAGAGGACTTCGATTATGACAAAAACCGTTTCGAGCAGGAAATGATCTATTATATCGAAAAACTGGATATAAACGAAGAAAAGGCACGTCTGACAAATCATCTGAGCTACTTCCTCGAAACAATGAAATCCGGTTCGGGTCAAGGCAAGAAGCTGGGTTTCATTTCTCAGGAAATGGGACGTGAGATAAATACAATGGGTTCGAAGTCGAATCATGCCGAAATGCAGCAGATAGTTGTACGCATGAAGGATGAACTGGAGCAGATCAAAGAACAGGTATTGAACGTATTATAAAGGTCACTTATAAAGTTAATGGGTAAATTAGTCATATTTTCGGCTCCTTCAGGTGCGGGTAAATCTACAATCGTCAATTACCTGCTTTCGCGGGATTTGAACCTTCAGTTTTCAATATCGGCTACCAGCCGTCCGCCAAGGGGAACAGAAAAGCATGGAGTGGAATACTATTTTCATAGTCCCGAAGAATTCAGGGAAAAAATCGCCAATGGCGAGTTTCTCGAATATGAAGAGGTATATACGGATAAGTTTTATGGCACGCTGAAAACAGAGGTGGAACGTATTATGAACGGCGGAGGCAATGTGATTTTCGATGTGGATGTAGTAGGCGGCTGTAATATAAAGAAATATTACGGAGAGAAAGCTTTATCTGTGTTCATAGAACCACCTTCCATAAATGAACTGCGTTGCCGTCTGGAAAAAAGGGGAACCGATTCGCCCGAAGTTATCGAATCCCGTATAGCAAAAGCCGAATATGAAATGACATTCGCATCCCGGTTCGATGTGGTGATACACAACGATAATCTGGAAGAGGCGAAAGCAAAAGCATTGAACGTGGTAACTGATTTTCTGAAGGAATGAATATCGGCATCTTTTCAGGGTCTTTCAACCCGATACATATCGGGCATCTGATACTCGCGAATTATATAGTGGAGTTCACAGAAATAGAAGAGGTGTGGTTTCTGGTAAGCCCGCAAAATCCGTTAAAATCGGAGAATGAGCTTTCGGATGAACATATACGTCTGGAAATGACAGAACTTGCGCTGGCAAAATATACAAAGTTAAAAGCCAGTGATTTTGAATTTTCAATGCCCACCCCATCTTATACGGTGAATACCCTGGACGCTTTGCGGAATGAATATCCCGGATATAATTTCACGCTGATTATCGGCGCCGATAACTGGAATGTATTTGAGAGTTGGCGGGAATATGACAAGATCCTCGAAAATTATAAAATCAGGGTATATCCGCGATTAGGTCACCGTATCACCATTCCTACGAAATTGAGGGATAAGGTGGAGGCACTGGATTCCCCTATTATCGAGATTTCATCGACATTTATCAGAGACAGCATTGCCGAAGGAAAAGATGTAAGGGCTTTTTTGCCGGATGACATATATGATTATATTCTGAATAAAGGATTGTATAAATAAAGATTATGAACAACAAGGAAGCATTGACAAAAGATTTGGAGATTCGCTGTTCCCGTCTGCAGAAAGCAATGCAGGCGATGGAAGTAGAAGCTTGTATATTGAGTACATCTGTGAACGTATTTTATATGACAGGCATGGTTTACAATGGTTATTATTATCTGCCGGCCGGGGGTACCCCTATACATTTTATTAAGCGGCCCGAAGGTATCGCTTTTGAAAATACGATCTATATCCGGAAGCCGGAACAAATTACGGAAGAACTTCAAAGCAGGGGCATATCATTGCCCAAGACATTATTATTAGAGACAGATGTCCTTTCCTTCGGTGAATGCGCCCGTTTGATGGGAACATTTAATATAACCAAAGCTGCTAATGCTTCAACTCTTATGCGTAAGATACGCAGTGTGAAAACGGATTTCGAACTGGAACAGGTGAGGGTCTGCGCCCGGAAACACGAAGCTGTTTATAAGCTGATCCCATCCGTTTACAGGCCAGGTATGACTGATATAGAATTGCAGATAGAGATAGAAAAACTGATGCGTTTGCACGGCTCTATGGGCATCTTCCGCAGTTACGGCGACAATATGGATATCTATATGGGAAGTTTGCTGGCCGGAGAGAATGCAGAAGCTCCGTCTCCTTACGATTACGCTTTGGGCGGAGCAGGTAGTAGTCCTACTTTACCTCTGGGCGCATCGGGACAAAGGATAGAAAAAGGGCAAACCATTATGGTGGATATGGCAGGAAATTATTCGCCTTGGATGACCGATATGACACGTGTATTTTCGGTAGGAAAGACATTAGATATCGCTTATCGTGCCCATCAGGTATCGATAGATATTCATAACCATATAATGGATGTTGCCAAACCCGGAACCGCTTGTGCCGAACTGTATAATATCCCGATGGAAATGGTCGTAAAGAATAATCTTGAACCATACTTCATGGGTACGAAACAACAGGCTAAGTTTGTCGGACACGGACTCGGCCTTGAAATAAACGAGCCTCCGGTATTGACTCCCCGTTCGAAAGAATTACTGGAAAAGAATATAGTTTTTGCGCTGGAACCGAAGTTTGTGATTCCGGAAGTAGGGGCCGTGGGAATAGAAAACACATATGTGGTGACTGAAACCGGAATAGAGAAACTGACCGTATTGGAAGAGGGGATAATAGAGCTGTGAGGGATAGGGAAAAAGGGCAAACCACTATCGGAGATAATTAACCCTTCGTTTGCGGGTTCGCAGTGTGAGTACTGCTCATAGGGCAAATCTTTCTACTTTTTTTAAGTAAGACGCAGTTTGTGAAACCGCGCCGATGGGAGGAAGGCAAATTCTTATATTACCACATCTTTTACCGTGTTATTTCTCATCTCCCAGCTAAGGCCGAAGGTAATTCAACATGACAAAGAGGAATATATCTTAATTATTATTCATTACTCAATTCAATATATACTCTAATAAACTAATGCATGGAATTTATTTTACTTATCAGACTTTTTAATAAGTACGGATTCTATCAATTCTTTTGCTGTAAAATTCTTTAATTGGATTCCATTCGAAGCCACTGCCGCCCTGACCTCCATAGCTTCATCTCCGGATAGCTCTTCCAATAAATATTCGGGGCAATTCGGATTTCCGGCAAGTGCCGCACGAACCCTGAAATCCTTATCTCTGGATAAAACATCCATGATATTTTTATGTAAGTTGGGATTCGCTCCCACAGAACAGCGGATCGCACTGTTTCCGGATACGGATAATCTTTCCAATACCGCGCTCGGACAATTGGGATTTCGTGTTATGGATAACTGCATGTTAACGTCTTCATAGCTGACAAACTTATCCAGTATTTTTTTCGGACAGTTCGTATTTGACGCGACAGTGTGAAGGACTTCAACGGATCTGTCACCTGAAAGCTTTTGTAACAGTTTTTCGGGGCAATTCGGGTTCGAAGCCACGCCCAAACGGACTTTTACATTTTCATCCCGGGATAGCTTATCCAATACATCTTTTTCGGTAGAAGGATTGGCTGCCACGGCTGCGCGTACATTAAATACCTTTGACCGCGAAAGTAATTCGAGTAGTTTCTCCGGGCAATCAGGGTTGGACGCGATTCCTACGCTGACCTTCTGATTGTCATTTTCATAAAGGCTCAACAAAATATCCTTCGGACAGGTGGGATTTGAAGCCATGGCACAAAGGATGTCCAAAGATCCCGTAGCATGGAATTCTTCAAATAATTCCTTCGGACAACTCGGATTTGAAGCCACCGCGATACTGAAATAGGGAGCGTTTAGCGCCAGTTTGCGCAAAAGCTCTTTGGATGTATTGTGATTCAGCGCGACACCCAAACGGATTAGATTATCCGCGCTTTCTGAAAAGAGTAAAAGCAGGTCTTGCGGGCAACCGGGATTTTGAGCGACCCGGGAAACCACCTCAACATTTTTATCCCTGGACAAGCGTTCCAATGTCCATATATACTCTTTTGTGTACTTTCTTTTATAATTGTAGTTTCCGGGGGAAACAGCGGAGCATAAGCCACAACTGAGATAAAGTATAAATAACGATACAATAAAATGTTTCTTCATGAAAAAATACTCTGTAATTGACATTGTTGCTATTTTTTATAATAATTACTTCTTTAAGTTTTTGATCGCGATGATACGAACATTCTGGTCATTGTCCTCAGCCAGCTTTTTTAATACATCCCAAGGGGTGTTCGGGTTGTTTGCCACTCCCCAACGAACATCCGTATTTGCATCTTCAGCCAGTACGACGAGTATTTCCCGTGGCGTATTCGGATTTTCGGATACGATCCAACGTACATTTTCACTCCTATCCATTGATAAAAATTTTAGTACGTACTGAGGAGTATTCAGATTCTCTGCCACATTCCAGCGAACCTCATTGTCTTCATTTTCGGCAAGTCTGGCTAATACCTCTTCCGGTGTATTTACGTCTTTGGCTATTTCCCATTCGGTAAAGCTGTCATTCTCTTCTGATAATCTCTTTAATATTTTCTCCGTTTTATTTCGATTGGCTGTAAGAGCCGCCATTTTTACTTCTTCAACAAGGTTTGTACCTGAACTCACTCTTTGTGTAAACTCATTCCTTGTTTTCTTTCCATAATCCTTGGCAGTATTTTTACTTTTATACATATCCGCATATTTTTGAGCGAAAAGATCGTAGGAGTCTGCCATGCCATTCATGGTTCGGGTCACAGCCCACGTGACATACAGGTTGTTATCCTTTGACAGGGTTTCCAGTATCTGAGGGGAAGTATTCGGGTTTTCGGCAACTCCCTTACGGACGTGATAATTAGGGTCAGTCGACAGTTTAGTCAATATATCCGGTGGGGTATTCAGGTTACGCGCCACACCGTAGCGGACATTCCAGTCGCTGTTTTTGGATAAGCGGCTCAGACTGTCTGTTTTAAGTCTAGGATTCAAGGCTATATCCAGGCGAATGTCGATATCATCCCTGCGATCATAATTTTCCCGTGTATTATCATCTGCGTATAAATTCCTGAATAAGTCAATTGTCCCATTCATGGTCCGGGTCACAGCCCAACGCACATACAAATCGTCATCTTTCGACAGGGCTTCCTGTATTTGGGGAGGAGTTTTCAGGTTTTCGGCAACTCCTTTACGGACACGGTAATCAGTGTCTGCCGACAGTTTACTTAATATATCCGGTGGAGTATTTATGTTACGGGCCACACCATAGCGGACATTCCAGTCTTTACTTTGGGATAATTTTCTCAGGGCGTCTGTTTTAAGGTTGGAATTCAAGGCTATACTCACACGGATATCATCATCATCTTCCCTGAAAAGCCCTTCCGCAAACTGACCTTGCGTATGAAATAAGGATGACCGATAAAACGAAGACATATCGTTCCTTCTTATACTATGCGCTCTGCAACAAATTGTTGAAGCAGATAATATAAAGACTGCACACAAATTCGAATACTTCATTTTTTCAAATCAGATAAATTAAGTTTAGTTTTTTCAGATAAAAATATCACTCAATTTTGTAGAATTTTTGAATTTTTCGAATAAATGGTTAATTTTTTCATTTTCTCATACTTATCGGAAATACAGGAGTCTTATAAATAGGAAGTATAAATATTTTCTTATCTCCTATTACCGTTGAAGTCTAAAAGTTTAGCAAAAATATTATTATAGGTTCCTAGACAGACTCTGAAAAATCCTAAAATTCCATATAAATAAAAATCTTATTTATCTATATCAAAAAACGGCTATGGCAAAATATGAAGCAAAAACCGATGGAAGAAATATTGGAAACCTGTATTGTGGCAATCACGAAGTACCCTCCGAAAAACGAACATATAGAAAGGGAGATGAAAGAGCTGGCTTCTTCCCAAGAAGAAAAGGCGGACATAAAAAGAAGAAAAGTATGACAACCGAAAAAAAAAGTGTAAGATCTGTCAGATTTTAACAATTTGGCTAAGCCGGAATAAGGATGGGTAAGCTGATACTGTAACAAAAAAACACTTACTTTGTATCCATATTGAAAAATGTTAGGTTTATTCGTAACCTGTTTACGAAACCCTATAAGAAAATCCGATGAAAACAATCAATATTAAAGGAGAGCTAGTAGATCTGTCTTATCCCGTTGTAATGGGGATACTGAATATTACTCCCGATTCATTTTATTCCGGTAGCCGCAAAGAAACCGTGCAGCAGATTATAGACAGGGTTTCGGAGATACTTTCTCAGGGAGGAACAATTGTAGATATAGGAGCGCAGTCAACCCGTCCTTCCTCGACTTTACTGTCTGCGCAGGAAGAAATAGAGCGGCTGAAGTTTGCTTTGCCTCTTATCAACAGGGAATTTCCCGATGCTGTTCTTTCAGTGGATACTTTCTATGGGGATGTGGCCCGTTTTTGTGTTGAGGAACATGGAGTATCCATTATAAATGATATATCGGGAGGTGAAATAGACAAAACCATGTTCGATACGGTTGCCCGGCTTAATGTGCCTTATATATTGATGCATATGCGCGGTACGCCCCAAACGATGAAGGATTTGACCGGTTATGATAATCTGATTCAGGATATTTTCTATTATTTCTCTAAAAAGATAGCGGAACTGCACTTACTCGGGGTGAACGATATTATTATCGATCCGGGGTTCGGGTTTAGTAAGACGATGGATCAGAACTATGAGTTAATGGCTGCGCTGCGTGGCTTCTCTGTTTTTGAATTACCTCTTTTGGTGGGGATCTCGAGAAAAAAGATGATTGCTAATTTGTTAGATACCACATCTGCTGATGGCCTGAACGGAACAACGGTTCTGAATACTTTCGCCTTACAGAACGGAGCTGATATTTTGCGGGTACATGATGTAAAAGAAGCGGTGGAAGCTATAAAAATAGTGAGTAAGCTGGGGGAATATAAATTCTGAAAGCATTGATCTGTAGGATATAATTTATATACACATGTCGTTCTGGTGTTTTTTATAGAAAGAGTGTTAATTTTAGTATTTGTTAAAAATCTTCTTTGTATCTTTATAATTCTAATAGTATAAAATGCCAAAATCTTATTATTATGAAAGCAATATTTAATATTTCATTCATCCTTATTATTTCCACATTATTCTTTAGTTGCAGCTCTGAAGATACATCTGAATTTGAAGTGCCGGAAAAGCCTTTTAACACATTAACATTATCTATCAACCAAAATAAAATCCATTCAGTTGAAGATGTGGATGTTGAGTTCGAAATATTATCAGGCAATGGAGAATATGCAGTAACATCGTCGGATGAGAAAATCGCAAAATCAAGAATTGAGGGAAACAAAGTGATTGTAAACTTCATCAGTAACGGATTCGTGGAATTAGATATAACAGATAGTAGAGAGCAAACTGCAAAGGTAAGAATGAGCATTTATTCAAAATCGCTCATTCCCTCTTCACACACTCTCATTACTGAAAAAGGATCAATATATACTATTGATGATTTGTCTTTTGGTGTAGGTGATTATAGTCTGGAAGATATAAAAGGTACAAGTGCCGAAGTGCTTATCGAGAATGATATATTGAAAATAAAAGCATTAGATCATGGAAATACCTATTGCAAAATAGCAGATAAGAGAGGTACAGTAATGGATTTCGAAGTGATGGTAGCGGCAATGGCCAATCTTACATCTGACAGACTTGATATAGAAATGAAAAGAGATCAGAGAACATCCGTTCTGTGTCTTTGGGGCAAAGATTGGAAGATAACTTCTCCGTCTGAAGCCTGTGATGCTGTGATTATCTCAAATGCCAAACCGCAAAATGTTGATATTCTACAGATTGATACCAAATCAGATATATGGGGGAGTACATCCATACAGTTACAAGATAAAGACAATAATTTTGCTACTGTAAACATTAATATAAAGTAAGGAACAAATTATTTATAGAAGCGACAGGGATTGAAATCTATCTCAGCTCAGGACATGTAATGTATGACAGGCAACCAATGCTGCCGTTTCGGTGCGCAAGCGGCTGTCTCCCAAAGAAATGGGTTTGAATCCATGGTCTATTGCCATTTTGACTTCCTCTTCTGAGAAGTCACCTTCCGGCCCGATAAGAATAAGAGCATTACTGCCTTTTTTATAAATGTCTTTCAGCAGTACTTTTTCCTGCGGATAGCAATGGGCGATGAACTTCTGTCCGTCATATTCCTGTTTGATGAATTTCGAGAAAGATTGTATGTCATCCAATTGAGGCAATAAGGCTTTTTGGGATTGTTTCATTGCTGAAACAAGTATTTTTTCTATCCGTTGGGCCTTTATCTCCTTCCGTTCGGAATGCTGGCAAAGAATAGGGCTGAGGCGGTCGATCCCTATTTCCGTGGCCTTTTCTGCAAACCATTCTATGCGGTCGATATTTTTTGTCGGGGCAAAAGCTATTTGCAGGTTGAAGTCCCAGCCTTTAGGCTGTTCTATGGTTTTGAGGATGTTTACTATACAATGTTTCGGGTTAGCCTGCATTATTTCGGCATCATAAAAAAAGCCCTTTCCATCGGTAAGTAGTATTTCATCGCCTTCTTTTTTACGCAATACTTTTATGCAATGCAGAGCTTCCTCCACCGGCAGTTCAAGATTGGAGAGAATATCAGGGGTAAAAAAGATTGTTTTATCCATTGCTTAATCTTCGAAGATGATCTTATTATCACCCAGTTCCTTGATTTTAGCCAGCGACTCTACGTGGATACCGAGTTCGCGCAGACGCTGTCCTCCGTCCTGGAAGCTTTTCTCAATAATAAAGCCCATGCCGTAAAGTTCGGCCCCGGCTTCTTTTATCAGGTTGTATATACCGATGGCCGCGTTACCGTTAGCCAGGAAATCATCGATGAAAACGACTTTGTCGTTCGGATTCAGGAAATCTTTGCTTACGCAGATTGTATAGTCTTTGTCTTTAGTAAAAGAATGGGCAATGGTCGACACCATATTTACCATTGTTTTCGGTACTGCTTTTTTTACAAATACGACTGGCAATTCAAGCAGGTAACCCAGCATGATAGCAGGGGCAATGCCACTGGCCTCTATTGTTATAATTTTATTTATCGGCAGATTCCCGAACTTACGGACAAATTCCACTCCTATCGACTTCATCAGGATAGGGTCCATCTGGTGATTGATAAAGCTGTCTACTTTAAGGATTCCTCCGTCAAAGCTTTTTCCATCCTTAAGGATACGGTCTTTTAATAATTTCATATTAGTTAGTTACGAGTTGCAAGTAAACAAGTTACGAGCTACTTTGTATTATTTTAAATTTTTCACTTTCCGTTTTTCACTTATATTAGTCTTTGATACGGATAATCACATTAGCCAGGATAGCAACAACACCTCCGGTCGTAATTCCCGATGCAAAGATTCCTTTTATAGCTGTCGGCATTTGGGAGAGGATATCAGGAACCAGTTCCACGCCGAGCCCACAGGCAAAGCTGACCGCAAGTACCAGTATGGCTTTTCTGTCGATGTTTTGCGATGCAATGATGCGTACTCCCGATGCGGCAACAGTACCGAACATCAGCAATGTGGCGCCTCCAAGTACAGGCTCAGGCATGATAGAGAATATACCGCCGATGAAAGGGAAGGCACTCAGTATAATAAGGAATGCTGCGATATAGTAACCTACCCGGCGGCTGGCTACCCCTGTCAACTGGATCAGTCCGTTATTCTGCGCGAATATCGAATTAGGGAAAGAGTTGAATATTCCGGCAATAGCCGAATTGATGCCGTCGGCCAATACTCCACCTTGTACACGCTTCATAAATTTAGGGCCTTCTATAGGTTCTCCGCCAATCATCGAGTTTGCAGTGATATCACCGTATGCTTCGATAGAAGTGATAAAATAGATAAGAGCTACGGCAATGAAAGCAGAGAGATCAAAGCCTAGTCCGTATTTGAATGGCTGGGGAATAGTAAATGCTCCTATTTCACCCATATTTGAAAAATCTATCCATCCCATGAAGTATGACACGACATAGCCGATCACAATACCGATAATAATGGAACTCATACGGATATACTTATTCTTTATACTGTTCAATATAAGGATGGATATTAGGACAAGGGCTGCGATACCCAGATTCTGCGGGCTGCCGAATCCTCTTTCTCCTTCAAGTCCCATGGCTCCGAATCCGCCGCCACAGGATATAATCGCTACTTTAATCAGGGAGAGTCCTATCATTGTTACCACAATGCCCGAAACAAGCGGAGTGATGATCTTCTTTGTATATTTCAGCAAGCGGCTCACAATCATCTCCACAGGAGAGGCAGCGATACAGACTCCGAATATAGCGGCAAGGATGGCTGCCTCCGTCATATCGCCTTTAGCTGCGAAACTGGCAGTCAGCGCACCGATGAAAGAAAAGCTAGTTCCCTGTATACAGAGTAAGCCACAACCCACAGGGCCGAAACGACGGCACTGTATAAATGTAGATATACCCGAAGCGAGTAATGCCATGGAAACAAGGAAGCCGGTTGTTTCGGCACTGAAATTTAATGCCCGGGATATAATTAACGGAGGGGTTATAATAGCCACAAAGATAGCCAGCAGGTGTTGAAATCCTGCGAACATGGCCTCGCTGAAAGGCGGTTTATCCTCAATCTGATAAATCAGGTCTGTTTTTCGTATCGGTTGGATAATTTCATCCGCTTCTTTCTCTGTGACTTGCATAAGTATTATTTGTTTTATTATATTATCCTAGTGTATTTTTCATTTCCATATTGAAGTTATAAACCTCTTCTACAGGTATAACCTTCTTCGTTATTTTATTTATATCTTTCCCCTCTTTAGTCCAGAGGAACGGGAAAAAGTTATAAGAATAATCGGGATTCAGTACTGCAATATCTTTCTCCCAGTCTTTCCAGCGCAGCCCTTCATAAAAGTCGTTCATATCCGTTTCGAAACAAAACAGAAGGAACTGGCTATATCCGATTTCCATGGGCAGCCAGCGTAACAAGTCGGGTGCAAAATAATACATATTACCAGCGTCTTTTCCCAGAAAGCCTGCGTTAATAGCATAGAATCCGCCGATAGCATCATCTGCCACCAATAGATATGGTGTAGGTTCTCCGAATTCTTCAAATGTTTTGCCCTGATTCCAGTCCGGCAGGGTTCTCTTCATACGGTCGCTACCTGAGCCCAGGATTCGTATCCAACCATTGTCGATGAGCAGGCCGCCTGTTTCGTAGATGATTGCTCCCATCAGGGAACGTGTGGTGACTTGGGTATTTACCAGAGCATTTTCGGCTCGCTCGCGTTCGCAAGGTAGAATTTCCACCTTGTTTTTGGCCATACTTATCCATTCCTTGATAACAGGCCAACCCGGATCTTCCGTATTTACAAGCTCTTGTAGTGTACGCATAGGTACAGGTTTTAGAATAAGGTGCAAAATTAGTATAATTATAGATATATGCTAAATAATGTAGTGAGAATAATGTAAAAGTCAGCGTTAAATATGACATTTTGGAAAAGGAAGAGAGCTTCATCATGAATCCGGCCGCCAACAGTGAATAGTAAACAGCGGTTGAAGTAAAATCTGACATATCTGACACTATTTACAGTAAACAGTTAGCAGTAAACAGTAAACAACCCGTAACTGTTAAAAGGTAACAGATATATCAGTTAACAACTTGTATCTTGTATCTTGTTTACTTGTAACTCGTAACTGCCCAAAGGGCGAAGTAACTCGTAACTTTCTTAAAAGGTAACAAAAGTAACAGTTTTTTAGCCTTTGTGCCCTTTGCGACTCCCTTCGTGTACTTAGTGGTTAAAACTCTTTGCCACAAGGGACACAAAGATTTACACAAAGAACACTATATATTCAGTTAACAGTCAACAGCATTTCCCGCAGAGACGCTAAGGCGCAAAAGGTAACAACCAACTGCCACGGGAATATAGCCTATGTAAAAGTTACCCCTTTTTAATTTTTAAATCTAAACCTTTCTGATATTTCAAAGAACGTTTTCATTGCCAAATTCGCTAATCGACACATTAAAATGATATAGATAATTATTTTCCGTTTTGTTGATGAATTTACCCACTTCAAATGTCATAGAGCTAGAAAGATTATCTCCTCAGTCAGACATTCATATTTTTAATTAATTGTTATATTTGACATCAATTTCTAATCGCATAATATAAGACTTATATGCTGATACAATTCCTCTTTGTTCTCACAGCCATTATTATCGGAGCCCGTATACAAGGCATCGGATTAGGAGTAATGGGAGGATTAGGGCTTGCAGTCCTTGTCTTTGGTTTCGGACTGGAGCCGACCTCGCCACCCATAGATGTCATGTTGATGATAGTTGCCGTTATTGCGGCGGCAGGTTGTATGCAGGCCGCAGGAGGACTCGATCTGATGGTGTCGATGGCAGAGAAACTCTTGCGGAAGCATCCGCAACGTATTACATTGCTAAGCCCGATAGTCACTTATCTGTTTACCTTTGTTGCCGGAACAGGACATGTCGCTTATTCCGTATTACCTGTAATAGCGGAGGTTGCCCGTGAGACAAAGATACGTCCCGAGCGGCCCCTCGGCATTGCTGTAATTGCATCTCAACAAGCTATAACTGCCAGTCCTATCTCGGCGGCCACAGTAGCTTTGCTAAGTATGCTGGCAGGATACGATATCTCCCTGCTTAATATTTTGATGATAAGTATACCATCGACCCTGATCGGAGTATTACTGGGTGCTGTATTCAGTATGCGTGTAGGAAAGGAATTGCATGAGGACCCTGAATACCTCCGGCGGGTAGAGAATGGCATGTTTGCTAAAAGTACCTCGATAGAAAAAATAGATTATAAGTTGAAGAGTAAAGCGGGATTGTCTGTCCTTATATTTATTCTGGCAACTGTCTTTATCATTCTGCTCGGATCGGTAGAAAGTTTGCGTAAAATAGGAGGCAATACTTTGAATATGCCCATTATTATAGAAATATTGATGCTATCTGCCGCCGCCCTTATCCTGCTTACTACAAATACAAACGGGATAAAAGCCGCGCAGGGTTCTGTCTTTATTGCCGGAATGCAGGCCGTAGTTGCCATATTCGGAATAGCGTGGATGGGGGACACTTTTATCAATGGGAATATGGAGCAGTTACGCGCTTCCATCGAAGGAGTCGTGACTTCAATGCCCTGGATATTCGGAATCGCTTTGTTTGTAATGTCTATTCTGCTATATAGTCAGGCCGCTACTGTACGGGCGCTGATGCCTCTGGGGATTGCATTGGGAATATCTCCGTGGATGCTGATAGCTCTTTTCCCTACTGTAAACGGATATTTCTTCCTGCCGAACTATCCTACTGTGGTAGCGGCTATTAATTTCGACCGTACAGGGACTACCCGTATCGGTAAATGGGTTTTGAACCATTCCTTTATGTTGCCCGGACTGGTTGCGACTATCGGAGCCGTGTGTACGGGCTTATTGATGATTATGCTATTGGGAAAATAATACGCTTATCCTGTTATTCAATAGTAAAGGTGCTGAGTACAGCCCTGTGATCGGATGGATACTTATTAAACTTTATATTGCTCAAAGGACTTTCTTCTCCTACAATCTGGGAATTCTCCAGTTTGATATTGTCCCCTGAGAAGAATACAAAATCGATACGATCCAGGACTTCTGTATATGCCTTTGTCTCAGGCAGAGTTGTCCATGTATGTCCGGGATCTTTGACTTCATCCGGATATTTCTCCCGATAAGAATCTTTTAGTCCGGCATCTATAAAGGCTTTCGTCGATGGCCATGCGACAGCTATCTTGCACAGCTTTGCTTTTGCAGCCTTGTCTGTCCAGTCCAGACAGGATGGCTCGTTAAAGTCTCCTGTTAAGAATACCGGATACCCTTCTTTCTGAACGGTTAGGATATCTGCTATATTAGATTTAACCTCTTTTTCGCGGGAGTTTTTCGCAGATTCAATCGCTTCAGTCCCTGTGGAAAGAAACGGAGCTTCACAATATTCGATTCCGTTCAGCTGGTATGGTTCGTAAGGGCAATGTATCAGATGAACATTGAACATCCACACAAAATGGCTGTCATCTATCTTTATTTTTACTCCTTGCTTATTCTCCGATGTGTCTACAATTGGGTATTTACTAATGATGGCTGTACTTCTTCCATATACATAAGAATGCCAGTTCAGACTGTCTGCTATCTGCTTTGCCGTATTCTGGTCTTTACGCGTGGCTTCCTGTATGCCTATAATATCGGCACCGCTGTTTACCAGCACTTCAGCCGTGGCCTCGATGGATTTACCTCCACCCTTCCATATATTAAAACTCATTACGTTCAGAGATACAGGTTCGGAACTTTGCTTGTTGCGACAAGATGCTGTTGTTACAAGCAAGATAAACGATAATAAAATCAATCCGGATATGTTTTTCATACGATATTGGGACTACATGTTTTTTTGAGGATACAAGATACATCTTTACTTGGATACTGCAAAATAAGAAATGATTGAAAACTATTTCGTATTTTTGTTCCCTCTAAAAGTTTTGAGGTCGCGGACCTGTTTATTATTTTGGTAAATAAAGCAACAATAGTCAATTATGATTCAAAAGCGTATCATTAACTCTATCTGTTACTAAATGATTAATTATGGAAATTGCAAGTAAATACAATCCTGCAGAAGTAGAAGACAAGTGGTATAAATACTGGTTGGAAAACAGGTTCTTTCATTCCGAACCCGATAGTCGCGAACCTTATACGATTGTTATCCCTCCGCCTAACGTCACCGGTGTGCTGCATATGGGACACATGCTGAACAATACTATTCAGGATATACTTGTACGCCGTGCCCGCATGATGGGTAAGAACGCCTGCTGGGTACCGGGAACCGACCATGCCTCCATTGCAACCGAAGCAAAGGTGGTGGCAAAACTTGCGTCCGAAGGTGTAAGTAAATATGATCTTACACGTGACGAATTCCTGAAACATGCATGGGATTGGACTCACAAACACGGTGGGATCATCCTGGAACAGCTAAAGAAACTGGGAGCGTCGTGCGACTGGGATCGTACGTGTTTCACTATGGATGAAAAACGGTCGGAAAGTGTAATAAAAGTATTCGTAGATTTATATAATAAAGGACTTATTTACCGCGGCATCCGTATGGTAAACTGGGACCCTGCCGCCAAAACGGCGATTTCAGATGAAGAAGTTATCCATAAGGAAGAGCATGGAAAGCTGTATTATATAAGGTATAAACTAGCCCCCCTGCCCCCCGAGGGGGGTGTGGCTGACGCACCAAAATATCAAACTGCAAAATGGGATAATTATAATTTGCTAAAGGAGCATGCGAAGGATATGCGGAAGTTTTCGACTGAGGCTGAAAGTGCTTTGTGGGAGATGTTAAAGAAAAAGCAATTAGGAGACAAATTCAGAAGACAACATGTTATAGAGAATTTTATAGTTGATTTTGTTTGTCTGGATAAGAAAATTATTATCGAAGTTGATGGAAAATACCATAATGAACCGGAAATTGAAGCAGCGGATAAATTAAGAGATGAGATTCTAAACGATTTGGGATACAGTGTTCTCCGCTTTACAAACGAAGAAGTGATAGCACATACTGAATCTGTCTTATCAAAAATACAAGACTCTCTTAGTAGCTCCCCCTCCGGGGGAGTTGAGGGGGCCGATTTTGTGGTAATTGCTACCACCCGTCCCGAAACTATTTTCGGTGATATCGCTGTATGTATCAATCCAAACGACCCGAAAACAGCTTTTGCGAAGGGGAAGAAAGTTATTGTACCTATCGCCAATCGTGTTGTACCTATTATAGAGGATGAATATGTGGACATGGAATTCGGGACAGGATTTCTGAAAGTTACTCCAGCTCATGATGTGAATGACTATATGCTGGGAGAGAGATATAATCTCGAAGGTATCGATATTTTCAATGATGATGGTACATTGAATTCATACGGGCTTCAATATGAAGGCATGGATCGTTTCGATGTGCGTAAGAAGATAGAGAAGGATTTGCAGGAGTTGGGTCTGCTCGAAAAAGCAGAGGCATATACCAATAGTGTCGGATACTCGGAGCGTACGCATGTACCTATCGAACCGAAATTGTCGATGCAATGGTTCCTGAAAATGGAAAACCTGGCAAAGCCTGCACTCGATGCAGTTGAAAACGATACAATCAAATTCTATCCGGCCAAGTTTAAAAATACATACCGCCATTGGATGGAAAATATTAAGGACTGGAATATAAGCCGCCAATTATGGTGGGGACATCAGATCCCGGCCTATTATATCCAAGCCCCCCTCAGTCCCCCCGAAGGGGGAAGCTGGGGCTTTGTGATTGCCGAAACTGAAGAAAAGGCACAAAAGCTTGCAATCGAAAAATATCCATCCTTAAAGGAGAGTGGTTTCCAACTCGTTCAGGATGAAGATTGCCTCGATACATGGTTTTCTTCATGGTTGTGGCCGATATCTGTTTTCGATGGTATCAACAAGCCCGACAATGAGGATATAAAATATTATTATCCGACTAATGACTTGGTAACAGGCCCGGATATCATATTTTTCTGGGTAGCCCGCATGATTATGTCCGGATATGAATATCGTAATAAGGCTTGTTTCGAAAACGTTTATTTTACAGGGATTGTACGCGATAAAGAGGGGCGTAAGATGTCGAAACAATTGGGCAACTCTCCTGATCCGCTCGATCTGATTTCGAAATACGGAGCAGACGGTGTGCGCATGGGATTGCTGCTCACTGCTCCGGCGGGTAATGATATTCCGTTCGATGAGGCTCTTTGCGAACAGGGGCGCAACTTCAATAATAAGATATGGAATGCTTTCCGTCTGGTAAAAGGATGGGAAGTGGATAAGAATATTGAACAACCCGAATCGGCTAAAATAGCGATAGAATGGTTTAAGAATATATTGGCTAAAACAACCGCGGAACTCGACGATTCTTTCGGTAAGTATCGCTTGTCGGAAGCTCTGATGGCAGTCTATAAACTATTCTGGGATGAATTCTCATCATGGTATCTGGAAATGGTAAAACCTGCTTACCAGCAACCGATAGATGCTAAGACGTATGAGGCTACGCTTGGCTTTTTCGATTCGTTGCTTCGTCTGCTTCATCCGTTTATGCCGTTTATAACAGAAGAATTGTGGCAGGTGCTGGCCGAAAGGAAAGAAGGAGAGAGCATTATGGTTTCCGATATGCCAAAAGAGGCTTCATTTGATAACGGACTGCTCGAAGCCTTCGAAAAGGTAAAAGAAACCATTGCGGGAGTGCGTACCATCCGTTTGCAAAAGAATATACCGAATAAAGAGGAATTATCGCTTGAGGTTATCGGAGAATACAATACGGCTTTCGATAGTGTTATTTCCAAAATGGGTAATCTTACTGCAATAAAGACTGTAAGTGAAAAAGATGTTACGGCGGTATCTTTCTTAGTTGGTACAACTGAATTTTCCGTACCTTTGGGTAATAATATTGATATAGAAGCCGAATTGAAGAAACTGAACGAAGAACTCGTTTATCTGGAAGGTTTCCTTAAATCGGTAGCAAATAAACTCGGCAACGAAAAGTTTGTTGCTAACGCCAAGCCTGAAATTGTAGAAAACGAGCGCAAGAAGCAGGCAGATGCGGAGAGCAAGATAAAAACGATAAAGGAAAGTATTGCTAATCTTAGCAGGTAATTTCCCTAATCACCTGAAAAATAACAGGGAGGAGCTGCATTTGTAGCAGTTCCTTTCTTTTTAACCCCAAAAGATAAATAATATGGCTCGTATTTTATACTTTCCTTACCAGTGGTTAATATTTGTTCCATTGCTGATTCTGTCTACCATTTGGTGTACGTTGACTATTATAATAGGCTCTGTCATTGGCAATAACAAATTCTGGGGATATTACCCCGGAGTGATCTGGGGTAGGTTTGTATGTACGGTTGCGTTATTAAGAATTAAAATTAACCGGAATAAAAATCTCGATAAAAATCAGTCGTACGTCTTTGTGGCCAATCACCAGAGCGCGTTCGATATTTTCCTGATATACGGTTATTTGGGGCATAATTTCAAATGGTTGATGAAGCAAAGCCTGAAAAAGATGCCTTTAGTAGGTTTTGCCTCCGATAAAGCCGGCCATGTCTTTGTAGACTCCACCTCCCGCAAGGGAATAGTGGATACGATGCGAAAAACAAAAGAGACGCTCAAAGATGGTATGTCTACTGTTGTTTTTCCGGAAGGTCACCGTTCTCCGGACGGGAAAATGGCTGAATTTAAGAAAGGAGCCTTCCAGACGGCGCTTAGCCTTAAACTGCCGATAGTTCCGCTTACTATCGATGGAGCGTATAAGGTATTGCCTATCCATTCGTGGATAATGAATCCTGTGAAGATAACGCTTACTTTCCACGACCCGATAGAAACCGCCGATCTCAAGCCGGACGACTTGCCGGAGTTGATAGATAAAGTATATGCTATTGTAGGATCGTCGTTACCTGAGGAAAGTAAATGAGGCGTGGTCTTTTAAGAGCCGGATATATTTATCAAGATTTGTAATAGTGAATGAAATATTGATTCGTCCCATAGAGGAAAAAGATAACAAGGAGCTTGCCGCTTTAATCAGGGCTGTGTTTGAAGAATTTGGCTCTGAAAAAGTGGGTACGGTATATAGTGATCCGGAAACAGACGCTCTTTTCCGGTATTTTTCCGAAGCAGGAGCCGAATACTGGGTTGCAGAAGAAAATGGGTCACTTATAGGGGGATGCGGCATATATCCAACGAAAGGATTACCTGACGGATGCGCCGAGCTAGTCAAGCTTTATTTATCACCTTCAGCCAGAGGAAAAGGTCTGGGGCTCCGGTTGTTTGATAAATCGGTAAAGAGTGCTATTAAACTGGGTTATAAACAACTATACCTCGAATCGTTTCCTGAGTTTTCCAAAGCTGTGTCCATGTACGGGTCTTTCGGTTTTAAACAGTTGGATTATCCTCTTGGCAGCTCCGGACATTATGCCTGTACTATTTATATGATTAAAGACCTCTGAATATCACCGTTATGCTCAATAAGATAAAGTCGTATATGATGCCTATAGCCATGATTACAGGGATTATACTGCATCGGTATATGGGGGCGCTTTCTTTTCTTACCCCTTACCTTATTGTCGTAATGCTGCTTATTACTTATTGCAATATTTCTTTCAGGGATATTCAGTTCACACGCCTTCATCTTTGGCTGATACTGATACAGGTTACCGGCAGTATCGCCGTTTATTTACTCCTGTTCCCCGTACATCCGATAATCGCGCAGGGAGCCATGATTTGCGTTCTTGCACCTACAGCTACATCGGCACCTGTCATTACAGGTATGTTGGGTGGTAATGTAGCCAGCCTGGCGGCATATAGCCTGCTCAGTAATATGACAATAGTTGTTGTCGCCCCTGTTATATTTGCATTTACCGGGGAAGTGAATGCTACGTCTTTCGCCGATTCGTTATGGGTTGTCTTTCAGAAAGTATTCATATTGTTGTTCCTGCCGTTCTTCGGAGCTCTTCTTCTGCAAAAGTTTTTGCCAAGAGTACATTATGAGATACAGAAAGCCAAAAGCCTTTCTTTCTACATCTGGTCTGTCGCACTGGTAATTATCACAGGAAAAACCGTTCAGTTTATTTCAGACCAGGAAAGTCCGAATTACCTTGTAGAGGCAGGTGTCTCATTCGCGGCTTTGGTGGTTTGCGTTTCTCAGTTCTTAACCGGACGTAGGCTGGGCCGCGTCTATGATGATACTGTTGCCGGAGGACAAGGACTCGGACAAAAAAATACCATCCTTGCTATCTGGATGGCGCAAACATATTTGAATCCTATTTCATCAATTGGTCCGGGGGCGTATGTGCTCTGGCAAAATATGGTAAATTCTTTTCAGGTATGGAAAAACCGGAAGAACTTGTGATAGGTTAATTTACGCTGGCCTTTGGTTGCACAAAAATATCTGATGGAACCAGTACCATATTTTTCAGATATTCAAATTCCAACTCAAAACATTCGCTGAATATTTCATCTGCAAAACCGTTTTCGAGTTGTTTTATTGTCCAGAATTTACCGTTCATCTTTCCATTCCTTTTTATTAAATCCTCATCGTCGATATTAGCCGTGAATAAGAATATCAGGCGTCTTGTGGCGTCATTCTCGAAGACATATTTCAGCAGGAACTTAATGGAAAACTCTATCTCATCACCTACCATCTTACGGATACTGTTGCGTGCAGCCAGATTGATTTCATGGTTGAATAGCATGTATTTTTCGAACGGGTAGTCGAGTTTTCCCGGATTTAGAATGTCGTTCAGAGGTCTTTCCTGTAAATACACTTTAGAGTTTGAAATCAATGCTACTCTGACTACAGGATGTAAAAACTTATTTTTCATATTCATGGACACATTCTTTGCTATTTTGCCGGTAACTTCACCTTTCTCCGTAACGATAGGTATCCATTCTTCTTTTCTAAGCCTGGCAACCAGATTACTGATTTTAAGAACCTGATAGATGCCTATCAATAGGATGATAAAGACTGGTAATATAGAGAAGATAATAATTTCGGATATATAAACGTTCTGACTGCTTACTGTAAATTGGCGGTACAGCATTATACCGAAAACATGGAGGGTGAGCCCATATTGTATCAATGTCGCCGACTCGTAAAACTCATTTAAGAGGGCCTTTTGAATCGGATTCTTCTGACGAAAAAAGTGAGCGGACATATAGGTCTTACTGGCTCTGAGCAGCATGAATAAGCAAATTATGGAAATTTCACAAATGACAATATACGTGTTTTGCTTTTCCACATAGGGATGAGTGATTAGCCATACTATGAGGCTAATCAGGATCGACACTCCGGAAATATAGAATGTTGCGCTGAAAGCCCGGCTTTTATAGTACATGCGGAAGACGAATTCACCAATGACAGCCAAGGCAAAGCCTGCACATAATGCGAATTGTTCCATTACGTTCATTGTATGTAAAATGATGAACAGGATGAATGGGAGGAGTCCTATTACAGAATTTGAAGCGTGCTTTCTTAAACCTTTACTTAGCATTTTTTTTTAATTCTATTATCACGAGAATGGTTATGTGAGTTTGTTTTTTCAAGTAATAGCGCTTTAAATACAATAAAGCCGGTTCATTAGGCGTAGTCTTGTCACAATTTATTATTCTCTTTAGTATTTAAACAAACGATGCGAAATTTTGTTTGATTAAATCCCTTAATTGTTCTTCAAGAAATTGCTTTAGATTATTTTTCATGTTCTTTAAATGTGAAAAATTTATTTATGGCAAATTGTATGGCTGCGACAATGAAAATAGCAAATACTTTTGCCAGCATATCGTCTATTTTCATAATACCGATAAATAAAGTGAGTAACATCGAACTAATGACCATACCTACTATAGCAATGGAGGCAAAAGACATGAAGCGCTTCAGTTTTTTATCTGTAACCTTGAATGTGAAATAACTGTTGAGGATGAAATTGTTTATAACGGCCAGAGTCTGGCTTATTATATTGGATATGAGTATATCCAGCATGCCTATGGACATATTCCCTTTCAGCAATGAACTTATCGTTGCCGAAAACGGATAATGTACAGAGAACTTATTTACCAGCAGGTAAAATATGCCCATATCTATTGTTAATCCTACAACGCCTACCAGACCATATTTGATTAATTGTCTGATGGCTTTTCGTTTAGCCAGTCCGGTTAACTGATCCTTCATGTGTGCTTTTTAAGTTTGTCTGAATATGCTATTTCTTTTTCTCTATTTTGAAAAAGAGTATTTCATTTTTATTTTCATTCATCTTGTCGCTCGATTCGAGTAGTGTAAACTCATACTCTTTGTACTGTTCTTTTATTCTGTCTATGTCCAGTTCCAAGGCGATAAAGTAGCCATAATCGGGCTTTTCTTTCTCTATGTTCTTAAAACTATTGTGCATGGAAAAGTTGAGTGAATAAAGGTTCCTGTAATTTTTCAGGTAGTTGGTTACATATACATTGTCTTTGAGGTCATATTTCTTTGCAAGAAGTTCAGCGAACGGGCGGGTCGAATACGCGTCTTTGTAGCCGGGCAGTAAATATGAGTCCATAAATATATTTATGGACAACATGAGTCCGAATCCGGCCATCAGTATTTTCAGGTTCATCTTTTTTCTCAACAGATAGAAAGTATTCACGATGGCGGCGAGCAGCGCTGTTATCCCCAATAAGCCAAGCCATCCGGGGTGCCGGAATAGCGTGAAAAAGACATGAATGTCCCGTAAAGTCCTTTCCCTTTTCGACAGGGACCGCGCCATATCTTCGGTTATTATATCCGTATATGCCAACAGTACAACCAACAATGCCAGTATGCTTACAGTTAACAATATCGAGGTAGATATGCGTACTGCCATTGGTTTGGCATCTGTAAGAAAGATAAAGAAACGGGCAATAAAGATGGCGATAAACGGATAAGTGAGCATAATATATGTGCTCCGCTTTGAAGCGGGAACCGTAAAGAAGATTAGGGTTACAACCGTTACAAGCAGGCTGAACAGAAGTAGCTTATCCATCGACAAAATCTTGGATATGAAGGATCTTGCCGTCCCCGATGGTTTTTTATACCGGATGAAAAATAAGGATATTGCCAGCAATATAGTCCAGGGAAGGAATCCGGCCATAAGGGAAACCGGATAGTAATACCACGGGTTCTCCACTCCCAATTCATAATCTATATCCAGGCTTGTGGAATCGAGACGCAGAAACCGGCCGAAATTCTCAGCAAACACTTTATCCAGGAATGCGTCTCCCTGAATCTGGTATGCCGCGTAGTACCAAATTAGCGGGACTACGAGGGCCGAGGCTAATATGGCGAGGCATTTTAGTGCGGATTTAAAGAAGTTTTCGTGTCGGGTGAGCAAGAATATCCCGAAAATAAAGCAAGGTAGCAGGGCGCCTACAGGCCCTTTTGCCAAAGTGCCCAGGCTAAGGAAAACCCAAGCCGATGCAAGCAGCCCGAACCGTCGTTTTTCATACCATGTGTATAATTGAATCAGTGAGGCGACCATCAGGAATGTGAGCAACATGTCTATCCGCGTGGTCATAGCCGCCCGGTGTATTTCGAAACACGTAATCACTATCAGGCAGGATATAAAGGCTTCGAGAACAGGACGGCGACGGGCAAAAAACATAAAGCAAATCCCGATCATGGCAATAAAAGCCAGAGCCGATGGCAGGCGCGAAGTGAATGGAGTCACTTCCCCTTTGTTTATAGCGAGAGAAAACCCGGAAATCAACCAGTGGTTCAAAGGGGGTTTGTATGCAAATTCATCGGCATAGCTGGATGGGATGATCCACTCCCCTTTTTCGATCATAGATATAGCTAAAGCTGCCTCGCGGGGCTCCCCTTTCGTATAGAATTCTCCAAGGCCGATCCACGGTAAAGTAGATAATGTAGCGATGAGGAGAATAAGCAGCAGAGGTTTTTGCAAGTATAGCGTTTGCAGGAAATGGGATCTCTTCATATACCTATCATTCATTTTTCTTTGCAAAGATAAGTTTTTATTTTTTTGGTAATCATAATTCACAATTAAATGCGAGGTAAACTCATGAAAAAGCAGTGAATAGCTATCAGTTAATGATATTTCCCCTGTAACTCTGTAAAAACCCACGACTTGTTAAAACCTGACAAAGTTGACACTTTTTACAGTTAGCAGTAAACAGTAAACAACCTGTCACTGTTAAAAGGTAACAAAGGTAACAGATATATCAGTTAACAGTAAACAGTTATCAGTTAACAACCCGTATCTCGTATCATGTTTACTTGTAACTCGTAACTGCCCAAAGGGCGAAGTAACTCGTAACTTTCTTAAAAGGTAATAAAGGTAAATGGTATTTGTAATCAATTGATAATAAATACATAAGCCTACTTTTTGAAAATGGCGAGTAACAATTGGGTAACAAAAATGCGGAAAATAACATTCGCCTGATGAGATTGATTATGTAAAGATACATTTGTTTTCCGATATTAGCAACAACCATTCTTTTGCTTTCCCGGACATCATCCATTTTCGTTCTTACAGTCTCAGTAACCCCACTACCAAACAAATGGAGTAAATTTCACTTTTCGGTATCCCGAAGTCCGGATAATCCGGGTTAAACGAGTTACACCTGATGCTGTCGCCTGCATCGTATATCCTTTTGATGATAAGTCCCTGCGTAGTATCCAGCACATGCACTTTGCCCCACTGTATAAACTGCGAGCCTTTTATCTTCCTGCAAGCTATTTCATCACCGCTTTCATAATGGGGGTACATGCTGTCCCCTTTGATGAACATCGTAAAGTCATATTCCGGAAATATGCTGACTACCGGGATTTGTTCGCAGTCACACATCCTGACACCATCCATCGCACAGGTCAGAGCCCCCGCCGCAGCATTCAACGGGATACGGGGACGTGTCTCCCGTTTCCCACAGATGCATTTATCTTCCCCTGCATCCGTATCTTCCTTTGACTGTCCGAGAGTCCCGGTAATCATATTTCCCTCCCCTGCCAATAGCCAGTTAGAATTAACGTCCATATATTCGCTTACCGCCCGGATCTTTGTTTTGTCAGGAACTGTCTTTCCTGTCAGCCAGTTTGTGATGGTTGTAGCGGACAAATGGCAATCCTTAGCCAGCCTGTACCGGGATATGCGCCGCATTTCCATCGCCTCATTTAACCGAAATTTAAAATCCTTCATTTATATAAAAGTTAAATTAATCTAATCATGACACAAATATAATGCTTTTAATCCAAATACAATCCACTATTGGAATATATTTGCATAATAAAAGCAAATAAACGGATATAAACAACCGTCATAAACCTTAACGGCTTCACACACCGCAAATGTAACGACAGGAGTTTATGTATCCAAATAATAACCTTATAAATATAAAGATTATGCCGTTAACAGAGAACGATTACAACTACCTCAAAGACAACTATATGTCTTACGGGGAATGCCTGCTGTGCCTGTGTATCGCGCGTTCCACGCTCCAGCAGCATATCCGCGAGGGGAAGAAGTTCAACCGTCCGGGGGATACGCTTATCCTGCCCAGTAAGAAACGTGTGTTCCTGAAGGAAGCCGTCAGCCGTGAAGTAGCCAGGGTCATGGAAGAAAACGGGATAACAGGATGAGGGCCTCTTAGATTGTATCTTAAACTATAAAAGATGGAAACAAAAGTGATATACGTTACAGGCGATGAGGTATCGAAAGGGGAAGCGGTGCATGACTTTTTCAGAATGCCGGATACAGCTATTATCAGCCGGCCTGAACTGCCGGAAGAAAGGATATTGTCCCTCTGCGGGGTAAAGGAAGCCTGTATTAAAATCCTGTCCTGTTATAACAGCGGGAATGACAAGCCGGATTATTACACTTACCTGGTATATAACAAATAAAAGGCTATGGGCGGAACATTGACAAAAGGCGGTAAAGATACGGAGATGATCATACAGGCGGATGTGATCCAGGCGGGTGATAATTGCAGTATCAATATGACGGTAAACAACTTCAACATCGATGTACAATCGCTTGTCGCCGGACAACTGGAATCGAAGGATGAGGTAATAAGGGCGCTGAGGACTGAGAATGAATTATTGCATAGCGTTATCAGGCAGTTGCAGGCATCCGGGGAATAAACAGATATACTAACAAAATCTAATCACAACAATAAGAACAATGACAATAAAAGGCGGTTATATCTTGCAGCCGCGAGCCATCAGTGAGAGCGCCATATCGAAGTCTCCCCCCTGTGTGCGCGAGACCTGGGCATACCTGCTCAGGGAAGCCAACAGTTCGGATACGGAGTATGGCGGGTACCTGGTAAAACGGGGTCAACTGTTCCGCAGTTACCGGGAGATCCGGGAGGCCCTTTCATGGACGGTTGGGGCCCGTACAGGGCGTTACAGCGAATCTCAGGTGAAGCATACCATGAACGCCCTGCGAACAGCCGGACGGATCGCCACACGAAAGTACCCACGGGGCATCCTGATAACGATCTGTAATTATGATTATTACCAGAACCCCGACAATTACGAAGGAACCACGGGCATACCGGTGAAGAAAGGACGGGCGACCCACGAAAGATTGACGAATAGCCCATCCATTAACAAGAATGATAACAAGAATATAGATATAGATAAATCTATATCTTGTGTGACTGAGGAAAAATTTCCGTTTGAACAAGCCTGGCGGATGTACGGCATGAAAGGCAACCGCAAAACGAGCGAAAGGAGATGGTCGAACCTGAAAAATCATTGCAGGGAAACGGCACTGGAGCATATCCCGCTTTATGTGGAGTCTACGCCTGATAAGCAGTACCGGAAGAACTTCGAGACCTATATCAGCCAGGAGGCATGGAACGATGAGGTAACCCGTTACGGCTTAATGCCGGACGACCCGTCCAAACCGAGGTTTATGTGACTGCTATGGGAACATGGAGCGATACAGGGATAGAAATACCTTTCGGCAGGACATCCGGCAAGGTCAAAACGCTTTGCCCGAAATGCCGGGAAGGATCGAGGCGTCATAAGCTGGACAAGTCCCTTTCTGTCAACCTGGACGAAGGATTGTACAAGTGCCATTACTGCGGCTTCTCCGGCAGCATCAACCAGAAAAAAGATTATTACAACCACAGGGAAATGGAGAAAAAGACTTACCGCAAGCCTGCATGGCAGAACAATACAAAGCTGTCGGACAAGCTGGCGCGTTACCTTGAAGACGAACGGAAGCTGTCGCAGGCTACCTTAAAGAAGTTCCGGCTGTCGGAGGGCCTGCATTACATCCCGGCCAAAGACAGGAAATGCAATACCCTGCAATTCCCCTACTTCCTGAACGGGGAAGTGGTAAACGTAAAATACAGGACAGGGGATAAAGCCTGGGCCATCGAAGCAGGGTGCGAGCTGATCCTCTATAACCTGGACTCTACGGTTGGAAAGGAAGAAGTGATCATCACGGAGGGGGAACTGGATTGCATGTCATTCGGCGAATGCGGGTTCGAATCGGTTGTCTCTGTTCCCAACGGCGCGAACGGCACGGCTTACCTGGATAACTACATCGAGGAGTATTTCGACGACAAACAAACGGTCTACATTGCCGTGGATACCGACAGGAAAGGCATTATCCTGCGTAACGAACTGATCCGCCGCTTCGGGCCTGAACGCTGTAAGGTTGTCACCTACGGGCCGGGATGCAAGGATGCGAACGAGCACCTGGTGAAGTATGGCCCGGAATCGCTCCGTATAGCTGTCGCCAATGCGGAGGAGATACGCATCGAGGGCATATTCACCCTGCCGGATATCAGGCAGCAGGCCGACCTGCTTTTCAGGGAGGGGCTGCATCCGGGAATGACAACGGGACACAGCGACTTCGACAGGCTGCTGAGCTTTGAAACAGGACGCCTGTGCGTCGTTACCGGGATACCGTCACACGGGAAGAGTGAATTTGTCGATGAAATAGCCGTCCGGCTGAACCTGAACTACGGCCTGAAATTCGCTTACTTCTCCCCGGAGAACCATCCGCTGCCCTACCTGGCGGCAAAGCTGGTATCCAAGTTCACAGGCAAACGCTTCGACAGGGAATCCCTGCGCCCCGGCGCATATGAAAGGGCCTGCGCCCATATCGGGGATAACTTCTCATTCATTTACCCGGAAGAGGACTTCGGTATCGGCAATATACTGGAAAAGGCTTCCTTCCTGGTCAAAAAGAAAGGCATCCGGGTGCTTGTCATCGACCCCTACAATGCGATAGAGCACCAGATGCCTCACGGAACAAATGAAACGAACTATATCTCCGCCTTACTCAGCAAGCTGGTAACATTCGCCCGCCAGAAAGACGTGCTGGTATTCCTGGTAGCCCATCCCCGTAAGATGGAAATGAAAGGCGGCGTACCTACAGCCCCCAACCTCTACGACGTGAACGGGTCGGCGAACTTCTACAACAAGGCCGACTTCGGGTTTACGGTCTACAGGGATTACAGGGAAGACCATGTCCGCGTGGATGTGCACAAGGTCAAGTTCAAACATTTGGGTAAATGCGGGGCGGCTTACTTTAGCTACGACTATGCCAACGGCAGGTATGTCCCGTTTGTCAACGGTAAAAAGGGAAAGGAGGATGATACGGATTACCTGGAGAGCTATTGTCAGGGTAGCCAGTCATCCATCGGCTTTACAAAATCCGCAGAGGAACTGGAACAGGAATTTATCGCGGATACCACGGAAGCCGCAGACCTGCCTTTTTAGGCACAGGCTTATTCTTCATCCGGCTGCGATAAGCGTTTGAAGAGCACCGACTGTGTATTCAGTGCGCTTTTCTCTTCGTCGGCCAATGGACGCGGGAAGATATAGGGATAGAGGTTCTTCAGGTGGTTCAGCCTGTCGGCAGGGTCCTGAAGGGCCAGTATATCATCCATGATCTTATTGATAATATCCTCCTTTGTGAGCCTGCCGATCAGTGTATCCCTTAATTCCCTGCCCAGCAGGTTGGCACTCCCCCTGGGACGCCCGTTGGGATTGTTGGTAGTACCTTTCTTCAAACCGCTTTTTCCTTTTACTCCGGCCATATCATTTTTGTTAAATACAGGATTTACAAAAATAACCCGCCGCTATCGGCTTCCATACCACCGTAGCGGATACTTATTTACATCTACACATCTTTTTGCACAGGGAACAGCCAAAGACCGTATCAATCCCTTTATTTGCGGCTTAACAGTCCCGTATGGGCTTTTATAATCTATTTATCTTATAAACAACAGGCTATATGGCAGTAGATATGGGCAGCGCAGCCAGTGGCGCAGGAAAAGGAGCGGCAGCGGGGGCGGCCTTCGGGCCCTGGGGAGCTGTAATAGGCGGTGTGGTAGGTCTGGGTGCTTCCCTGATCGGGGGTAATAAGGCAGCCGGACAGCGCAAGCTGATGGAGGACTACCTGAACAGGCAGGATACGGAAAATAAATCATTTTATAACGCCAATGCTTTATCGGACTATACACAGCGGACGGATGTACAGAACCTGATGAAGCAGTTGAGGGACAACCTGGGCAGGCAGAATAAGACGATAGCCAATACGGCGGTTGTCACGGGAGCCACGCCGGAACAGCAGGCAGTAGCCAAAGAACAGGCCAATAAGGCTATCTCCGATACTTATGCGAATATCGGGGCAATGGGCCGGCAGTGGAAAGACCGTGTTACAGACCGTTATTTATCGCGCAGGGAAAGCATAGCCAACCAGCGCATGAATATCATGCAGGGCAAGGCTCAATCGGGAGAGAACCTGCAAAGCAACGGGCTGAATATGCTGGGTAATTCGGCGGGAAGCCTGCTAAGCATGTGGGGGAAGTAATTCAATAAAGTGAAAAACTAAAAGTGATAAGTGAAAAGTTATGGTTTATAAGTGCTTACTACTTTCAACTTCATTTTTCATTTTTAGTTCTTCGTTTAAGAATGTTCTTCGTTTTTCACTTATCACTTTTCATTTAAAAAAATATGATCTTGGACGATATACTGGTTAAGGACAAAAAGAAGGGTGTAAACACCTTTCTTCCTGTGGATGAGCAGGAGTTGGCAGTTAACAGTAAACAGTTAGCAGTAAACAGTCATCAGTTAACAGAGGGTTTTGATAATCTGCAAGCAACTACCGGGCAAAACGGGGACAATTTGCCAGCAACAGGACAGCAATATGAGGGTGTAACGGCAGCTAGACAAAGCAATCTGTTAGCAAACGGTAGCAACCCGGCAGCAGGAACAGCAACCCGGCAGGCAGTAAAATACCCAAATAAGCCGCAGGGACTGAATGACGGCGAGTATGAACACCTGCTTAAATACTTTACTCCCGAAGCGTTAATCAGGTTTACGGCCCCTTTCGATCCGGATGCAGGGGAAAATATATTGCAGCGTTACTATGAATCTGCCATACCCAAACCTGTTGCACCGGATGAAAAGAAAGTCAGGAACGCACAACTGATAGCTTCCATTGCCGACGGTATAGGCTTACTGTCCCAGATGTACAGCTATGGCAAAGGCGCACATGTGGAAAAACGTGATTACAGCCAATCCGCCCTGTCGCAAGCAACAGGCAGGGCCAAAGAACTGGAGAACCGCTATATGCAGCAATCCGCACGGTATAATGACGGCCTGTTCAATGCCCGCCTGAAAGATTTCCAACGGATGCTGGATGATTACAATACCGGAAAGAAGGGTATTCAGGGCGTCCTGGCAGCAAAACAAAAGCTGGATCAGGCGCAGGCCCAGTTCGAAGACAAACAACGCCTTGCCTATGATAAACTGGCGCAGGAGCAAGCAAACAAAGATAAAGACCGCAAAGTAAGGGAAGATAACCAGAAGAGCCTGGACAGCTACCGTAAAGCGATGGTAGCGCAGGGATGGTCGCGTGTTGGCGATGCTAAAAACAGGACGTCGGCATACGTGAAAAAGGTTTCTTCATCCGGTGGCGGTAAGAACACCGGCTACCGGATGGTGATCGAGGCTAATCCGGCTGATAGGGAAGCCGTCAGAGATAACCAACTGGGAGCGGATGTGCGCGTATTTGAAATGTCCAAAGGCGAAATAGACAGGTACACGCGGGAAGCATTGTCCGATCCGGCATTCAAAGCCAGATATCCGCAATATGACCGTAAGCCCGGACTACCGGGTGAAGCCCCCAGGTCATTTACCGAAAAAGAAAGGACGGATATAGCCGCCGCCTACTTGCAGGAACAGTATAACAACAGCTTTGCTTCAACTCCCGCCGCTCCTGATTATTCCGTCCCGTCGACAGGTGGAAGTAACACATACCGGCAATGGGAACAAAACAACCGGCTTCCGGGGTTTGGCAACAATGTTCCTCCTGCTACACAGCCTGTAGCGCCGTCAAGTCTTCCCGTACAGGCGGAAGAGGCGGAAGAGGCAGGGATACCGGAGGAAGAGGAAGAAGACGAAGAGTTCCCATCGGTGGGTAATATTGCTAATTTTTAAAAAGGAAACGTTTATGCCTGATAAATTTTATATAGACAGCAAAGGTAACATACGCCTGGTTCCGGAAGGAAAGGAACAAAAATTTCTGTCTAAATATCCCGGTTCGAGGGAAGCCACACGTAAGGAATTGTCCGATTTCGAGGACAGGCGGGTACAAAACGGCATATCAACCCCACGAGGGTCGGATATTCAGGACGGACAAGGCCGTTCTGCGGCTATAACTCCGGCAAATCAACCTTTAAATGGCTTTAACTCCGGTTTTGGGGCTAATCAACCTCAAAAAATGAAGACCAGGTTCAAAGATGGAACAGAAGGTTATGTCGATATTCCGGTAAACACAAATATTTCCCAATTAAAAGAGCCGGATCTGTCAGGAATTTCCGCATTTAAAGGTAAGCCGTTAAAAGAAACCATTAGTAATACCATGCAAAATATGCCCGTTAGCCCGGAAGCATACTTCGATATGTCCGTCGACAGGTACAGGCAGGAAAAAGACTGGGTAGAGCAGGTGAAGAACGACAGCAGCCTGTCCGAAAATGTAAAGCAATCCCTTATCAATGACTATCTGGCTAATACCCGTACTCCTGATTTAACGGTAGCAGATAAAGACCTGCCGCCTGCCGCTAAAGACTGGCTGGAGAGGAACAAGGTATCGAGGGAGCTAACACATTACAACCCTTCTGTTACGGGTGGCGGCTCTTATCCGACTACCGTAAAAGAGAATACCCCGGAACAAACCGCATTTATAAAAGACTATATCGCCAATAGTGAAGAAGGTAAACGCTATGCACAGGCACATAAGGAGTTTATAGGGCAATTAGAGGGTGATGCGGACATTCTGCTTAACCGGATTGAAAGTATAAGGGAAGCATCGGAGAAAAATAAGGAAGCATACGCCGGGCGGCACAATATAAGCGCATGGAGCCTGAAAGGAACCAATTACCGGAATGATGCCATACTCGGTAAAGCCGCCAACCTGCTAAAGAATACCAAACTGTTGTTATCTGCAAGCAAAGAAGGCGACGGATTCAGGAAAGGGCTACATCTGACAAATGAAGACCTGAAAGAACTGGCCGTATTGACAGAGAGCTTTTACAATGATAAAGCCCTGAATCAGGTTATCGACAAATACCAAAAGGCCCCCGGTTCGTTAAGCGAAGAAGAAGCCATCATTATACAGGCCAAATACATTGCCGATCAGATTAATGCAGGTGTCGATCCGGGTAGCTGGTACAATATAGGACAGACAACAAAACAGTCCCTTCCTTTTATGCGGGATTTTATGCTTACCGCTCCCATCGGCGGCGCGGCAGCCAGTGCCGTAAAAGGAGGCGCATCTGCATTAGCTGCAAAGACAGGGGCAAACCTGCTACTGTCACGTGGTATCGGAGGAACAGCTAGCAGCCTGGCAAAAGGAGCCATAGACCTCAGTGTACGCCCTGCCGTGCAGACAATGTTCTCCCCATCTTCTTATGCAATGGCTTATCAGGAGATGCAGGGACAGGCCGTGAACAAAGACGGACAGGGGAATATCATGTTCGGTAACAGGAAGTCACAAGGACAGGGTATGACTTCCGCATTTATCGAAAACCAGTCGGAGGTACTCGGCGAGGTCGTCCTCGATAAGCTGTTCCAGAAATTCAGAATACCCGTACCTGCTTTCTTAAAAACGAATGCAGCCAAAAGACTAAGCAGCGCGACAGGAATACAAGGCCCAATCACAGAATATGCAGAGGAAAAGTATGCAGACCTGGCAAATATAGTCAGGGGTGAACAAACGATAGAAGGCTTCTTCGATCCGCGTCAGAACCTGGAGACATTCGGGGCGGTGGCTATCATGCAGATACCCTTCTCTGCTATCAATGCTACAGGGTATGGAATAGGCAGGATAAGGGACGTACAGGCTAAACGCGCCATACGGCAAACATATGACAGATCGGCTGACAGCCTGAATAAGTATTTCGGGGAGGATGCACCGCAGGCTGCGCTTGCTTTCAATAAGCTGGTGGATAACAGCAGTGAGGAGGAACTCAAACAGGAACTCCTTTCCGTGGTCGGGGATGAGCGGCTGGATGATAACGGGAAAAGGGCCATTGTAGAATATGTGACTGCCTGTTCCGCCTATTCGGGAATGAATAAAGCCAAGCAGGAAGATATACAGCAGGCAGAACAACAAATGGCCTGGCTGGCAGATGAAAATATCAACCTGCAGATGAATGCCGTTGTATCCGCTGTTATCGCAGGCAACGGGAATCCGGTACAGGTTACCGGCGGGAACATCGTACAGCGTGAGGACGGGAGCATAGACAGTGAAGCATCGGACAAGCAGATATTTTATGTGGATGCGGAAGGGAACAAACAGGTAACATCTATTGACTTTATTGAAAGCATAGGGGAAAATATCCCGGCGCAGGATGCCATCGCCCAATTAATAGAGATGGAAACGGCAAATATCATATCCCGACAGGAGAATGAGGAAGTAAGGGAGTACCAGCCCGGAGAAACGGTAACGGCGGATGTAGCGGGTAACGGTATAACATTTACAGGAGAGGTAACAGGTATAACCCAAAGCGGCAACTATATCATCGTAAGCCCGGTTACAGGAGAGCAGGTAGAAGCAGAACCCCGTCATATCATCAACCAGGACAATATACAGGGCGTGGAAAACGGCTCGCTGGTCGAATACAGGAACGAGAGAGGCGAAAGGGTACAGGGCACTGTCAACGATGCTTACGGCCTGCGTCCGCAGGGTATGATGGACATCGACGGGAATGGTGTGCCTGTTGCCGGTATTATAGGACTGGTAAGTCAGTTAACGGTTAACAGTAAACAGTTAACACAGGAATCTGACAATTTGCAGGCAACTACCCCTGAAAGTGCAGACAACCTGCAAGCAACAGGGCAGCAAAATAAGGATATACCGGCAGGAGAACAAGACAATTTAACACCAGCAGGACAGATACCGAAGGATGAGAAAGGCAACCTGTTATTCGAACAGGCTCCCGTTGAGGCAACTATCGGGGCATTGAGCGAAGTATATAATGATACAGCCGAATTGTCGGGTGTTGTGGATGCTACTATCGGCAATATCCGGAAGCAGATAGATAAGGCTAAGGCTCCCAAACCTACCGGTGATATAAACAAGGATATTGCCGGTAAGCGTGCTGCCAATCAGCAGTTGGAAGAACTGAACAACCGCCTGTCGTATTGGGAAGAGGTCAGAAAAGCTATACAGGAGAGCAAACCTCTCAGGCAGCAAATAACCGAACAGTTGACAAATGTATCGAATGATAATAATATAAGTTTTAATGAGCCGGAGAATAATGAAAAGAGGGTTGAACTGGGAGACAGCATATTTACCCCTGATAATTCATCTGTACCGGATGAAACAGCCGGAGACGAAGCAGAAAAATCTTCCCCTGCATTCGGAGCTAATAACAAACTCGTATCCACCGAAAGATATGAAGAGCTAAAAAAGCGGATGCGCGATAAGCTGAACAACCTGAATATAGGTATCGACCCGGAGTTATTTGCCATCGGCGCGGAAATGGCGGTATATAATATTGAAGCGGGCGCACGGAAGTTTGCAGATTTTGCGGGCCGGATGATAGATGACCTGGGCGACAATATCCGTCCCTACCTGAAAGCATTCTACGAAGGAGCCCGGCAAATGCCCGGTATGGAAACCATCCGGGAAGAAATGGATAGTTTTCAAATTGTAAACTCCTTCGATGTGGATAGCATCAGAACTGGAGAAGAAGCATCCCCAATAAACCGGGAAGAAATCGAATCATTTGCCGGAGTTTTAGCTAATGACATACTATCCCGGCCAGAGAGCCTTGAAAAATATTTCAATAATGACAGGCAGAAGCAGGACATTGTCTTCGACAGCCTGTTCGGTTCAGCCATGCTGAACCACCGGAAAGAGCATGTCTCTGCCTATAAACAGTTTGTAGAGCATGAAGAGTTTAGCCGGGAGCTAAAAAACAAAGTAAAATCACTGTTAAATGAATACGGACAACGAAGAAAAAACGAAAAACCCGTTACAGGAAACGCGGAAACTATTGTCAGAGAGCTGAATAATCATTACCTTAGAAGCGGTTTAGACACCGAAAAAGAGCAGGAGGAAGCAGCAGGGCATCCGGCTGAAAGTGAACAACGGCTTACTCCTGCTTTTGACGAGGAAAAACCAATAAACGGAACGGATATATTAACCGGCGGTGACGATTTTATAAAGAACCATATTGTCACCGGAACTATAGCTAAAACAGATGTACAAACCAGACAGGACAGTAACAAGAATAATACTGGAAGATTACCAGACCGTATGCGCCAAAGCGCGGGTGGAATGGATGATCGTGCACCAGCCGGAGGAACTGTACCGGATGATGCAGGACGATACGCTGAAAGACTTCCTGAACAAGATCGGACAGGACGGGATGAGGGCGGAGAGGCAGATGATAAACAGCGGGATGAGTCCGGAGGAAGCCGAGTACCTGGCCATCAACAGGGTGGGACTGCCCTACGACCTGACGGAGATGGAAGAACCGGAACCGGAGGGCGAACCGCTGAGCCACGAAAAGACACGGGAAGTGGAGGAATACCTGGGGATCATCCTGTATTAAACCGTAACAATTTCAGGACCGGTGATAAGGACAACATCGTTCCTAAAGGCGCAGTATCAAAGATAAGGGCCAATATAAAGGCCATCGGGCTGCTCAAGAAGCTCGAAGAAGAAGGCAGGGATGCCACGGACAATGAAAAACAGATACTTTCCCAATACTCCGGCTGGGGCGGCCTGGCCGAAGTTTTAAATACCACACGCAAAGGGGAATCCTCCTGGCGGGAAAAATACGGAGAATACCACGACCGGATTATAAGTTTACTAACTCCCGAAGAATTTACGGCAGCCGAAAACTCGACCATCAACGCCCACTATACCAGCGGCGGCATTATCGCTGAAATGTGGAAGCTGGCGGAAAGGCTGGGCTTTAAAGGCGGCAGGGTCTTGGAGCCCGCCCTGGGTACGGGAAACTTTTTCGGCCTGATGCCGGAGCATATTTCCTCAAAATCATCGCTCAGGGCCTATGAACTGGACAGCATCACAGGCCGGATAGCCGCTAAATTATATCCCGATGCCCGGATACAGGTAAAAGGCTATGAAGAATCGAAAGACCGGGATACAGACCTTATCATCACGAATGTCCCTTTCGGACAGAAGGCCCCCTATGACAGCGCGAACAGGGATATCTGCGACTTTTCACTGCATAACTACTTTATCGCAAAGGGTATAAAGCAGCTTGCGCCGGGAGGCCTGGGGCTTTTTATCACCTCGAAAAGCACGATGGACAGCGCGGCCTCGGCAAAATTACGGGAATGGGTGACAACCAAAGGCTATGCCGACCTGATAGGAGCAATCCGCCTGCCGAATACCGCCTTTTCTGAAAATGCCGGGACGGAAGTAACAACCGACATCCTTGTATTCAGGAAAAGGGACAGTGAAAAGCCAGGCCGTTATGCAAAGGATTTCCGGTTTACCAACGATATCAAAGAGGTAAAGATGCGGGACGGCTCGCCGACCGTAATAGAAGCGAACGAATACTTTGCGCAGAACCCGGATATGATGCTGGGGGAATTAAAGCTGGCCTATGAAGACAACAAGGGAGGCCTGTACTCCGGCGACGATGTGACACTGGCTCCGCACAGGGGGCAGGACTTAATCAAAGCCCTGGATGAAGCCATCCGGTCTTTTCCTGCCGGTATCTCGGATATCGAAAACGCAAACTTCAATGAAAAAGCAGAATCGGGAGAAAAGGAGGGCACAATGGTCGACAGGGACGGCCATATCTATGAGGTAATAGACGGGGAACTGTCCGTACCCGGATGGATCAATGAGAATACCACAACTGTCCGCAATAAAAAAGTACCCAGGGTGAAAGTCGCCCGGCATTACCTGCGGATAAAGGATATAGCAGGTAAGCTGATAGATGCCGAAAGGGAAGACAAGGACAACATCGAAGAACTGAGGGCGGAACTTAACCGGGAATATGACAGTTTCTACAATGAATACGGCAGGTTCAATGATAACATAAAACTCCGCTTCCTGGTCGATACCGATGTCGAATACAATACGGTATTTGCATTGGAGAAAGTAAAAAGAATCAAGGAAGTAGACAGCCAGGGAAATGAAAAAACTATAACGGATATAGGGAAAGCGGATATATTCAGTAAACGCATCCTGTTTCCGGTACGGGAACCCGTCCAGGCAGATAATATAGCGGATGCCCTTGAAATCTCGCTTTCATACAGGGGATCGCTCGACCTGAACTATATAGCCGGATTAACGGGCTTATCCGCTGATGAGGCAAAAGAGAAACTAAGGGATGAGGGGCTGGCCTTTACCAATCCATCCACAAGCCTGCTGGAAGACAGGGACAGCTACCTGTCGGGTTATGTGCGCAGCAAATACTACGAGGCGCTGGAAGCAGCCCGGACAGAGCCGGAGTTTGAGCGGAACGTAAAGGCGCTGGAGCCTGTCATACCGAAGGATATCCCCGGAACGCAGATAAAGATACGTTTAGGCTCCACATTCATTCCGGATAAATACTATGAGGAGTTTGCCAGGGAGAAGCTGAAAGCAGATGCTAAAATCGCTTACCGTCCGGAATTGAACAAGTATGTCGTACAGTTAAATTCCGGCAGGGACAGTGCGGAGAACAAAACGACCTACGGGACATCGTATTTCTCCGGTATCCAGTTGATTGAAAAAGGGCTGAACCTGAAACAGCCTGTCGCTTTCGATATATTCTACGAAGGCGGGCAGCCCAAAAGGATAAAGAACCAGGAAAAGACCGCCGAAGCCCAGGCGATGCTTTCATCCATAGCCGACCTGTTTGTCAATTACATCTACGACAATGAGCAGGCCATGTCCGAAATCGAGCGGGTATATAACGACAAGTACAACGACTATGTCGAAAAATCCTACTCTGTACCCGGTATCGTGCATTATCCGGGCGCGAATAAGGACATTACATTAAGGCAGCACCAGAAAAGGGCGGTATCCAGGGGACTGAGGGACTCCGTACTGCTGGCACACCAGGTAGGCACGGGCAAGACCTTTACCAAGATCACCATTGCAATGGAGATGCGCAGGCTGGGAATAGCAAAAAAACCAATGATAGCCGTACAGAATGCGACCCTTGAACAGTATGTCGCTTCTTTCAGGGCCCTGTATCCGGGCGCAAATATCCTTGCCCCGACAAAAAAGATGATGGACGCGAAGAACCGCACGCGCCTGTTCTCCCTGATCGCTTACGGTGATTACGACGCGGTTATCATCCCCCATTCCTTCCTGTATATGATACCCGATGACCCGCAACGGCAACGGGATTACCTGAACGAGCAGATTGCGGAGCTGCAAAACGTACTGTCCGACGTAAACGAAGACCAGGACAGGGTATTGCATGAAGAGCTTACCCGGAAAATAGAGCAGTTGCAGGAATCGCTCGATGAGATAGACAATCCGGGTAAGGAGAAAAAAAGTAAAAAGGGAAAGAAAGTAAAGGACAAGGCCAAAAAGCAACTGGGAGTAGTCCGCCGGATAACACGGCAGGCAGACCGCAGGACAGACAATGTCCTGACCTTTGAGAAAATGGGCGTGGACGCCCTGATAGTCGATGAAGCCCACAACTTCAAGCGTCTGGGGCTGATTACGAAAATGGGCAGCGTCAAGGGAATAGATACAAGCGGAAGTAAAAGGGCCTACGGCGTCTATATGAAAGTCCGCTATATCCATGAACGCACGGGAGGGAAGAATATCGTATTCGCCACAGGCACGCCGATCACCAATACAATGGCCGAAGCCTGGACGATGATGCGGTATATAGAGCCCGATGTGCTGGAGAAATACGATATCGGGTCGTTCGACCGCTTCGCCACCACCTTCGGGAGCGTCGAGCCCTCCCTTGAATTTACGGCTACCGGGAACTTTAAGGTGGTAGACCGCTTCAAGTCCTTTATCAATGCGCCGGAACTGTTTACGGCCTTCCGGGTAAAAGCCGATGTTGTCCTGACGGAGGATATACCGGAGTTTAAGGAAGGCAATACCATCCCTAAGCTGAAAGGCGGCAGCTTTACACAGGTAATCGTTCCACAGAGTAGCTTGCTGGTAGAGGTCATGAACCAACTGAAGGACAAGATGAAGTGGTGGGAGAACCTTAGTCCGAGGGAAAAGAAGAAAAACAGGAGTGTGCCGATAGTCGTATTCGGGAGGGCTAAGCAGGCGGCTATCGACCTGCGGCTTATCAATCCGGCCCTGCCCGACGATCCGGAAAGCAAAACGAACCGGGTCATCGCCGAAGTAAAACGCATATATGATGCCAGCAGTCACTACAGGGGTACGCAACTGATATTTTCCGACCTGTTCCAGTCCTCCGCGAAAATACCCGGCAAACGCTTCAACCTCTATGAAGACATAAAGGAAAAGCTGGTTGCCTTGGGCATACCGGAGCATGAGGTCGCCATCATCCACGACTATGACGAAAAGAACAGGGAAAAGCTGTTCGAGCGGGTGAACGAGGGCCTGGTACGCATCGTTATCGGCAATACCGAGAAAATGGGTGTCGGTGTGAATATGCAGAAACGGGCCGTAGCCCTCCACCACATCGACGCGCCTGCCAGGCCGATGGACTTCGAGCAGCGAAACGGCAGGATACTCAGGCAGGGCAACCTCCATGCACAGATGGGCATCCCTGTCGAGGTGCTGACCTACGGCGTGGAGAAGACGCTGGATGCGACGGCCTATCAACGCCTGGCTATCAAGCAGTCCTTTATCAACCAGGTGATGAAAGGCGACAGCCTGGACAGGGAGATATCGGACGAGGCGGAAGAAGACAGCCCGTCGGACATGGATTTTATGCAGATGATGGCGGTGTTATCCGGCAGCAAGTATGCGCAGCTCCATTTCCTGAAATCGGCGGAGCTGAAAAAGCTGGAGACGGCGGAAAGGAACCATTTGAGGCGGCAGGTGGAAATCAACAAGCAAATAAAGGATTATACGGTTTATAAGGAATACAGGGAGGTGGAACTGGAAACCCTGAACCGGGTAAAATCACTGCTGGATACTTATTTCCCCGAAGGAAAGATCACATCGGTCACCATAAACGGTAAAAAACAGGACGAAAAATTAGCGGTAGCCATCGACGAAGCAATAAACGACTATAAAAAAACCTTTGTATCCGCCCTGAAAACACATATGGAGATGCCTGCCCTGGAAGTCAGGTTCAACAGCTATCCCCAGGCGATGGAACTGGATTATATCGACCTGATAAACGACAACTTCCGGTATTTCTATAAAACGGGCGATTATGCCATGAAAGGTATGATACAGACCGGGGCAGGCCTGTTGAACTCCCTGCGCAGCAGGATCGCTAATATCCCCGGTGAAATACAGGAGGCAAAAGATAAGATAGGGTTTTACGGAACGAATATCCCCGTACTGAAATCGGAACTGCTGAAACCCTTCGACAAGGGGGAAAAACTTGAACACTTACGGAAAGAAATAGCGGAGATAGCGGAGAAGATGAAAGCCGAAGTGGTTACAGACAAAAAAGAAGCATCCGCAACAGGAAGAACCATCGACAGCAGCATGATCGACCTGGAGGCGACGGAAGAAGGGGAAGACGGCGAAGTGGTAAGTTACGGTAATGAAGGAGAGAAGGCGAACGGTACGGATTACAGGTCAAATGAAGAGGACGGGGAGGAAGATGAGGAAACGGAAGACACAGTATATCCCGGAGAAGAAAAGGATGTCAATAATACGGATATTGAAGAAACACAGGAGGGTATTATAGATACTGTAAGCCCGTACAAACATACCCAAACGGGACAGCTATTCTATTTAGCCAGGATAAAGGCACAGGTTCCGGCCCCGGTATTTTCAGGCCTGAAGGACAAGGCAAAAAGCCTTAACGGTTCATGGAGCCGCTTTGCAAAAGGATTTCTTTTTGAGGATGAAAGCAAAGCGAATGAGTTCAGGAACAGGGCTAATAGCAGTGGGGATATAAGAAGGCAGGCTTTATCTTCCGGTAGCTTCCGGAGTATCACTGCTGAAAGGTTCGGCAGATTGATTGATAAGTTAAACCGGACAGGTTTAGCCGTCGATGTGGTATCAGATGAGGATATAAGAAACAATCCAGAGATAAAGGACACACAGGGCAATGTCTACGGCTATGTAACCCCGGATGGCGTCATTCACCTGGATGTTACCCGGATGAACGCCAATACGCCTGTACATGAATTCGGACATTTGTGGAACTCTTTTATAAAAGAAAACAATCCTGAATTGTGGAAAAAGGGGGTGGAACTGATAAAAGAATCGGATTACTGGCAACGTGTAAATGATATTCCTGCTTATAAAAATCTATCAGAGGAAGCCAAAGTTGATGAGGCTCTTGCAATGGCTATCGGCGATAAGGGAGAATCGGTATTTCATAAGCAAAATGACCTGTCGTTATACATGCGTGTAAAAGGCTGGCTGTATGATGTGTGGAGCACTATATCGAAGAAGCTGGGCATATCTCCTGGTAAGCGTCAGGTAACTATTGAGGATATGTCCTTATCTGATTTTACAGACAGGGCTGTCAGGGATTTGTTCGGAGGGGAAAGATTGGTTGATAATCCTGTACAATCAGAAGAAACAAGAATGCAGTCGGTTAACGACATAGCCACTGCTACCAATTCTGCCATGACAGCAGCGGCACGCCGCCAACTGGACGGCAGGCTAAAGAATTTCCGCTTCCGTATCCGCGAAGCATGGGAAGACAGGCATCTGGCGGTAAAAGAGTTCCTGGACGTTCTCCGCAGGCATGGAACCGATATTGCCGGATATAACGACTATTACAAGCAGGCCACCCATATAAACGGCAAGATAGATGCAGGGTTGGAGAATTACAATGAAAAATTCCAGAAGCCATTGAATAAAGCTGTCGGCGAACTGGAAAAAGCAGGCTTCGATTACCGCGCCATCGAGAACTATGCCATACTCAAACACGGGCTGGAACGGAATAAATGGATGAAAGAGGATGCTGTCAGGCGGTATGCGGAACGGTATCCGGATGCCACGCCGCAGCAACTCGGACGCTTTGAGATAAACCTGCCGGATGATTTCTCCGGGATTACGGCTGTAGAGGCAGAAGTGGGAACACATGCCGAAGGGTTTATCGCTGAATTTGAGCACAAGGCAGGGGAAGAACTTATATATCATTTCTGGAAGAGCGTTAAGAATGCCACCCTGTTCTCCATAGGCAAACAGCTTGAGGGCGGGCTGATAGACAAAAAGACCTATGACGAACTGGCTGGCAGGTATGACTATTATATCCCCCTGCGCGGGCATGATGACGAAACGGCGGAGGACAGGTGGGACTACAGCCCCAATATGGGGACATACTTTGTCGCCCCGCTTATCAGGGCTAAAGGACGGAGGACACGCTCGGAAAGCCCCCTGGCCTTTATCTTCTCAATGGCTCAAAGCGCGGTCAGCTCCGCCAACAGGAATATCCTGAACCAGACAATACTGCGGCTGGCGTTAAAAGACAAGACAGGACTGCTCGGAGTAAATAAGGCCTGGTATATGCAAACCGGGCTGAATGAAGACGGCGTCCCTGTCTATGAGATACAGGCTCCCGCCTACTCTGAAAATACGGATCAGTACAGGATAAATATAGAGGAATTTGAGGAACGGATGCAAAAATTACAGGAGCAGGGGCTGGCTGTACAAAACCGGGGGAAACTGGATATAGGGGGACTGTTTATCAAAAAGACACAGGCCAGCCAGCACGTAGTATATGTTTCACAGAACGGGGCCGAATATGCCGTGTATATCAATGGCAATCCTGCGGTAGCCCGTGCCATTAATGGGATAAATGCAAAAGATTTACATAAGGATTTGCGGTTTATAGCAAAAGTATCAAGACAGATGGCAGCCAACTTTACAACCCGCAACCCTATATTCGTAGCGACAAATTTTTCACGCGACTATATTTTTGCATCTTCCATACTTGGCGTTAAGGAAGATGCTAAGTATGCCCTGCAATTCCAGAGCAATATACCCCGTTCGGCAGGCGCATTGCAACGCTATATCAGGAATAAAGCGGACTTATCGGAAAAAGCAGACCGCTATGTTATCGAATATATTATGAACGGGGGTAAGACGGGATTCTCACATCTGGTGGAACTCGATGCAGTCCGCAGGAAAATAGAGCGGGAAATAAAAAAAGGGGATAGTAAAAGCGTATTGCGTACTTTCCTCGATGCGCTGGAAGGATGCAATGAGTTTGCAGAGAACCTCTCCCGGCTGTCCGTCTATATTACCAGCAGGGAACAGGGACGCCCTGTCGTGCAATCCATATCGGACGCCAAGGAAGTAACGGTAAACTTTAACCGGAACGGCGCGGGCGGATATGGCGCGGCATGGTTCAGGAGTTTATACCTGTTTGTGAATGCAGGTATCCAGGCCTTATCGAACTTTGCAAAGGTAGCACAGAAGAATAAGGGTAAAACAGCTATCCTTGTATCTTCCTATGCCATGTCGGGATTTTTAATGCCGCTGCTTACTGCACTGACCGGAGGGGATGACGGACTGGACGATTATATGAAGCTAAGCGACTGGGAAAGGCAGAATAACCTGTGTATCTATACAGGCAGCGGATTTGTAAAAATTCCCCTCCCCCATGAACTGCGTGTCTTCCATGCAATGGGGGATAATATCTACCAGGCAGTTTTCGGAAGAAAAGATATAGCAGAAACATTGCCTGATGTCATCCTGTCGTTTTCCGACCTGATCCCGGCCAATCCGGCAGGTTCGATCCGGGGAAGCTGGGCGGATATGATGCCGGATGCGGTAAAGCCGTTCTTCCAGTTGAAAGCGAACAGGAACTATACGGGCGGCAGGATAACCAATGAATGGGCGGATGAAAACAAGCCCGGATATTTGCGTATCAGAACCAATAAGAAAGGAGAACCCTATGCGCCTGCATTCTTAGTAAAGTTAGGAGAATCATTAGACAAGGCCACAGGCGGGGATGGTGTGGAGAAAGGTATCGTCAGCTTTAATCCCGATGAGGTGAATCACCTTATACACGGGTATTTCGGGGGACTGTATGCAACGGGTATGCAGGTGCTGGATATGTCATACAAGGCTTATGACTGGACGGACACCGGGGAACTTAAACTGAAAGTACGCGAAACACCGTTAAAAACATTCTACACCTCCGGAAGCGATTTAATGACGGCAGGCAGCGGTTTGAACCCGAAGTATTTTAAAATAGCGGACGATATGCAGGAGACACGGCGCAAAGTGAAAGGATATAAGGAGCAGGCTCAGAAAGGAGACCTGACAACAGAGGAATTTGCCGCCAAAATAAACAGTTTTAGCCCGGATATCGAGAGGTACAAGCGTATCTACCCGTATATAAAACAAATCAGGAAGTATGAAAGCGCATTGAAGGAACTGGACGGGGAAGAACAGAAAGAAGCGGAAAAGATAATTGCCAACCTTAAGAAAGAAGTGGTTCAAATGTATTAGCCTGACCAAAATTCCCAAACAATCAACAGGTAAATAACTTTTTGCACCGGGAACATACCCGTTCCTGCATAATTGGTTTATTCGCTTCAAAAATTATTAACGACCTCTTGTTTATGTCAGAAGCGAAAAAAGTAAACCTGAAAATAGCGGCTAAGTATTTCCCACAAAAGGGAAGGGAAAAGATAGATACCGTAAGCGGCGGCACATTCAAAAAAAACGACCATGTACTGACGGATGCCTATACGGCATGGGCTGCACTGGATAAGTTCAGGAACAATGCCAGGCGCAACAAGAAATATACATTCGAAGACCAGTGGGGCGACCATATACGGGTCGGCTGCAAGACAGTCACGGAACGCCAGCATATACTGAACCAGGGAGGCGTGCCTTTACAGAACAACCGTATGCGCTCCATCATGCGCTCGGTAGTCGGGGTGTTCCAGTCCACACAGACCGAACCGGTATGCGTCTCCCGTGACAGGGACGAACAGGGGAAGGGCGAGATGATGTCGGCAACCCTGCAATATGTATACCAGTTAAATAAGCTCTGGGGGCTGGACAGCGTAAACCTGCAATACTTCCTGTTCTCCGGCATCGGTATTTTCAAAAGCGTGTATGGCTGGCGCAACGGCAAGATGGATGTATGGAACGACCTTGTCAACTACAACGATTTCTTTGTAGACCCGGACATGAAAGACCCCCGGCACAGCGATTGCCATCTGGTAGGACAGTTGCACGATAAGTCCATCCACCAGGTAATGGCGCAGTTTGCCGGCGGCTCTCCCCAAAAGGCCGGATGGATAAGGGATATCTACGGGAGGTGCAGGGATGAGGAAGCCACCGTTACTTATGTAGCCGATACCCTGCACCAGGATATAAACGAAAGCAAGAATTTCTTTATGCCTGCCAATCCCGCACAATGCAGGGTTATCGAGATATGGAAAAAGGAATACAAGGAAAGGCTCCTTGTACATGATACGCTGACGGGAGAGTTTTACAAGGAGGAACTAAGCGCAAAGGCAGGCTTCGATACGGAAAACAATATCAGGATACAGCAGCAGACGGCACAGGGCATTGCTCCGGGCGATATGCGGCTGATAGACTATAAATGGTTTATCGATGAATACTGGTATTTTTATTACATGACCCCGCAGGGGGATGTACTCAAAGAGGGCGAAACGCCTTACTGGCATGAATCGCACCCCTTCTCATTCAAGATATACCCCTTTATAGACGGGCAGGCCTTCCCGTTCATCGGGGACTTTATCGACCAGCAACGCTATATCAACAGGCTGATAACCTTACAGGACTTTGTTATGCTGGCTTCCGCCAAGGGAGTGCTGCTGTTTCCTGAAGATTCGCTCCCCACAGGTTATACAATGGACGATATCGCGGACAGTTGGGCCGTATATAACGGGGTGATCGCATACAAGCCCGCCGCACACGGGAAAATACCGCAGCAGGTCATCGCCAATTCGTCACAGACGGGAGCATACGATATGCTTTCCATACAGTTGAAACTGCTGGAAGATATATCGGGCGTGCAGGGCGCGCTACAGGGCAAAGCTCCCGCTGCCGGAACGCCTGCCTCCCTGTATTTGCAACAGACACAAAATTCCACGACATCCCTGACCGAGATATACGAGGCATTCAGGGAACTGAGGGAAGAAAGGGATATGAAAAATATGAAGCTGATACAGCAGTTCTATCCCGACAGGAAATACATCAACCTGAACAGGAATAATGCGAGCCCGGAATCTATCGTATATGATGCGAAGCTGGTGCGCGACGCGGAGATAGACCTGAATATAACCGAAAGCACATCCACGCCTGCATACCGGATGGTAATGAACGACTTCCTGATGCAGATGTTCCAGTTGGGGCAGATAGATATAGAGCAGTTGCTTGAAAACGGGGCTTTCCCCTTTGCCGACAAGCTGCTCCAGTCCATCAAGGCCAAAAGGATGGAAGCGGAGCAGGCGCAAGAGAACATGATGCTGGGCCGGGCAGTACAACCTGCCGGACAGGGAGTCGTACCGCAGGATATACAGCAGCAGATCGCACGGAATACGAATCCGCTGATACAAAACATGTTGAACAATAACAAGAAGGTTGCCTGATGAAACTGCTTACATTTATATTTTCACATGAACAGGTGTTCCGGGCGGTAAAGCAGGAATCGTCCCAGCTTGCCGTCAGGAGGCAGGATAAGAACGGTAATCCCCTGTTTGAGCAGCTTGTTTTCGATGAGGCTTACCTGCCCAGGTTCAGGGAATTATTTTTTCATGCGCAGGGACAGGTTGCCCCTGTACTGGCAGCATATCAAAAGGACATACCCGTCAATGTGTCTTATTTTGAAAGGGCGGATTTTACAACGGACAGGGATTATATTGTATATCTGGGCATGGACGATGATTTTAATATGCATATGGCAAGACCTGTAGAGGATTACATCTTCCATTTTATAAAAGACTGGATCATGTACGAATGGCTAAAGGATAAAAGCCCGGACGATGCATCCGTTTATTTGGCTGGCACAGGGAAATACAGGACGGATATAATGATCGGACTGGCGCAAAAGATAAATGTAAGGAGGCGAAGGGGGTATTGGTTTTAAGTGAAAAGTGAAAAATGAAAAATGAAAAATTAAGAATGAAGAATGAAAAGTGAATTAGTGGGCCTTCATACAAAAAGTAACAGGGGTGTAAATAAGTATCCGTGCGGTAGTTCCGGTGTCCTGTTTATCCTGCATAAATTTGTCTTACCGGATATATAACAAAAACAAAGAGGCTACCAAAAGTTTAGCGACAACGGGCACCTCTTTGTAATATACATCCTAAAACGGAATATATTATGACAATGACAAATGTAGAAAATTTTAACCGGAAAACAATGTCGAGCCGTGAAATTGCGGAGCTGACAGGGAAAAACCATCAACACGTGTTGCGGGATTGCGATAAGCTGAATGAACATTATGAGAATTTACATTTACCCAAAATTGGACAGATGTTCAGCATCAGGCAATTACCAAACGGAGGGGAAACGAAGGACAGGTATTTTGAACTATCCAAAATGCAGACTTTCGACTTAATGACGGGTTACAGTATTGAACTGAGGATAAAGGTTAACCGCCGTTGGGAAGAACTCGAAGCTAAGGCCCTCCCCCAATCCGAGGATGAAATGCTGCTTCTTGCCATGAATACCCTGGCAAAGCGTGTGGAGGCTCAAAGGCAGCAGCTCCAAATACTCGGAGGACAGAATGAACAACTGGTTAACGAAGTGAAAGCCTTAGCCCCTAAAGCTGCCTATACGAATGAGGTATTACAATCCACATCCACTTACACGATGACACAGGTAGCCAAAGAACTGGGAATGTCGGCTATTGCCCTGGAACGTGAATTAAAAGACCGGGGCGTCATGTTCAGGCAGTCGGAGCAATGGCTGTTATATGCAAAGTACCAGGACAAAGGTTATACCCGGCCACGGACACATAGCTACGAACGGAAGGATGGTACGAAAGGAACCAACACCATCACCGTATGGACTGAAAAAGGAAGGGCGTTTATCCACCGTTTATTTCAACGGGCCGGAACTGTGTGGTGATAGACACACACCCTCTCTTTAACACATGAAGTAAGGCTTCAACTAACAGGTTATTCCACTTTCCAGACTTTGTTCGCGTTGTCGGAAAATGTTGCCAGCGTTTTTGAACCCTGCCTCAATTGCAGTTTCCCGTCTTTGATCCTGAAGTTGTCGGCGGAATTGAGCGCTCTCAACAAGGCGGCTTCAATATCCATGCCTGAAGTGCAGAATTTACGGGTAGAGGCTATCCCGCTGAAGCTGATCTTATTGTTATCGCGTTTCGCATTCCCGCTGAAACTGTTGCATCCGGTGTTGCCACTGGCCCGGCCATCTATCACCAGGAGTGTCGCCTGTTGTCCGGACGCAGGAACCAGATTCGCGCCGCCATTTTCCGGTTGCACGGATACCAACTGCCATTCCACAGCCGATAGATCCGGTTGCGGGCTGTTGCTCTTAAATAAAGAACATGAACCAAGACTTAATAACAGGAACAGGCCGGCAACCGGTAAAGTACGAAATATAGTTCTCATAGGTTTGAATTAATATATTTTTAAAAAACATTACAGGCAGTAAAAATAATGGTTTTTTTATTTGAAATAAACATACATATTCTAAAAATGTAATGTTTTGTATGGTATTGCCAAATCCGGTTATTTGCAAATATCCGGTGAACCGGATTTTAGCCGCGCCAGAGGTGCAGATACGGCAATCCCAATTATCAGCGAGTACAGGTGAAGTAAAAAATTACTATCCTCTTTTACAAAGCTGACGGACAAAGAAATCACAATACAGCATATATATAGCAGGTACTTCCGTGTATCTGCTATTTTTATATGCTTATGTAATAATGTGATACCCAGGTATAATCCTGTCATTGCATAAACAATGCCGGATATACCGACAGTGGGTTTATCGTACATCGCACCAAAGGAAGCCAGGGCAGAACAACCTAAAGATATACCAAGGAATACCCATTTATTCAGATGCTTCTCCATAGAGGTGTATATTCCGATGAAAGCGAGTGAATTTATCAGTAAATGAAGTACAGACGCATGCTGGAATATGTATGTGAAATGAGTATATAACGGAGATACATTTGTATAGCCTAATTCATTCCCAAAGAATATATACGTTAGTATCAGGATGAGGATAATCAGGTATTTCATGCTTTTAATTTGCACATCGGCACATTAGATAATCAGCACATTAACTTTACTTTCCCAGTAGTTTATAGTACAGGCTTATTGCCCGTGCTTCCGATATGTAAAAACGCGGGGCTTGCTGCTCCGATAATATTTTTGCTGCCTGTGCAGGGGTATAATTGTTTTGCTGCATTATTTCTTTTGCCCGTTTCAATACTTCCGTATGCAGTTGCCTGGATATTTCATTCTTAGGCAGGTTGTTCCCGTTGTTCCTGATGATCTTCATATAGACGCTTAGATGTATATAGAATGACCCTGCCTTTTTATAAATGGCCCTGGACGCTATTCCGGATACTGTCAGGCGAGTGCCTTCTTCTTTCCTTACAGCTTCGCAAGCCTGTAGGAAATCTTTGTTCCTGTCTTCTTCGTAAAATAAGTTAGCCATGAGAAATAATTAATTAAGAATGAAAAATGAAGAATTAAGAATGCAATGTGCCAATATTTTTAAATGAAAAGTGAAGAACGAAAAACGAAGAATAAAGAATGAAAAATATTTTTCACTTATCACTTTTAGTTTTTCACTTTATCTGCTAATTGCTTACCCGGTTTAAAATTCGGGATTTAGGAGGGAACACGGGACTGTATGTAAGGATACTTATTTACATGGTCATTACTTTTTGCATGAAGTACGGCAAAAGCCTTGTTTATTCCATTTTTTTGTTATGCAGAACCGATGGAACTGTATAACTATTAAAAAATATGGCAGAAACAGATGTAACAAATACAGAAAAGCCCGCAGGACGTAAAGGCGTCCTTGCAAAGTTTATGAAAGCAAATCCCGGATTTGAAGGTGAACCGACAGAGGAACAACTATGGGACTTTGCAGGCAATGACTATGCAGGACTGAAAGGGACGCATAAGAAAGTCATGTCGGGACAGCAAGGGCTACATGACTATATCTCCGGAGACCCCCGTTTCGGCGCGGCTATCGGCATGAGCTTCGGTGAAGGGGAAGATAAAATCCCGTTCAACCATGCGCTGGGAAGATTATACGGCCCGGATGCATTCAGCGATGATGAGGATTTTATCAGGGGTACGCAGGAGTATAACCAGGCACAGGCCCAAAGCCGTAAGGAACAGGAAGAAGCGCAGGCGAACTTCCGGGAATCCCTGGAACGGTTCGAACAGTATGTTGCTGACAACCAGTTGCCGGAAGAAAGGAAAAACGCCATTTATGACGGGCTTATGCAACTGGCCGAGAGCTTCCTGATGGGTAATATCCCGACGGAGATATTTGAACTGATAGACAAGGGCCAGACCAGGGACAACGATGTTGAGGAAGCTATCGCAACCGCCGAGATCGAAGGCAGGAACCAAACCATAAAGGCAAAGATGAAAGAGAAAACGGAGCGTCCGGATGGTATTGTGGATATGGGAAGCGGGACAGGGCCGGAAGTAAAAGAACAGGACAGGCAGTTATTCCAGCCACGGCCCGAAAGCGTTTACGACCAGTTGAAGGAGATTAAGAGTTGATGTGCCAATATGCCAATTTGAAAATGTGCCAATGGTACGAAGAGAAAATTATTAAAACGATAAAATAAAAATGATGAAGAGATTTTATGAGAAAATGAAGGACAGCGGATTATTCGTGTTAATAATCATGCTGTTGTGTTCCGTATTCGGGGTGATGGATGCGGGAGCGATGACAGCCGATGTAGCCCCGGCTGTGGAAATAGAGTTCTCGAACGGGAAGCCGCAGGGCGTAGCCGCACATGGGGACGGGGCCAACCGTCATGAGGGGATGTCGGTAGAGTTCACGGAGGATAACGTAGAAAGGCTGCTGCTGGAGCAAATCGACTCGGAGATCGTAAAGATCAACCGTTACAGGTATCCCCTCGATACCATCGCCCGGAGTATAGGCAAAGCCCGTACAAAGAACAGCAAGTCTCAGGTGGTTACTTATTACAGTGTCGCCACCTTACCGTCCGACAGTATAATAACAACCGCATTTGCAGGAGGCAGTGCGCAAACACCCCTTACTTTCGGTGAAGACGGGCAGGACAATGCACTTATAGCTATCAACCAGACCCTGATCGTAAAGGGGGTATTGGGATATAAGGTTAACGGCAAAGCAGGGACAAATGTACAGGATACACGGCCCTTATTGCTGTATGTCGTAGACAGGCACGCGGACGGAAGGCCTATTGTTATTGCCGTGAACGGGCAGGGCGCAGGCTTTACAATCCCGGCCATCCCGGCAGATTCGGAAGTTACCATAGCCGGACGCGCCGCTTCCGAGTTCCAGATACGCACCGATGTCTATAACATCCTGCCGACGCCTTCCAGCCAGTACCTCCAGAAGTTCATCGCGGAAGTGGAAGAATCCACCTTCTTCGAGATGCGCAATAAAGAGGTCAGGTGGACTATTTCGGATATTGTCCAGCAGGCCCTGGATCAGATGCGCAAGGAAACCAACAACTCATACTGGCGTTCATCGGCTGCAATCCGCAATGTCAAGAACAAATACAACAGGAAGCCGGAAGATACCTATTTTACGGAGGGGATATGGACACAGGCGGGAAAAGACCTGGACGCCGCCGGAACAGGCATTACCGCATCCCTGCTTATCGACTGGATGAATGCGGGGTTTAGCGATAACGCCGCCTCCGATACCAAACTGATGATGTGCTCTCCCGACTTTATGGCCGAACTGTGCAAAGCGCCGTTGACACAGAATATGTGGTATGGCTCAAAGAAAGACTTCTTCGGGCTGAAAGTAACCCCCATCGAATCGCCTTTCGGGACGCTCGTGCCTATACTGGATAAGTCGATGGTCGAGGCCGGGTTGCAGGGATGCGCCTATATGCTGGATGCCGACTATATGACAAAATGGACGATGGGATGGCGTTCTGAAAAACTGGATAATGTAAAGAACGGGGAAGCCGATAGCCAGGGCAGGCTGCTGATCGAAGCCAGCGGCCTGACATTATCATTCCCTGACGCCCATGCCAGGTTATATTTAAACCGTTCACAATTCGAAGGATAACAATATGAGGAAAGTATATTTTTCAAAGGATAAGGCCAAAATCGTTTTCGCCGTAAAGTTAAGCGGGGGAGTTAAGAATGTTACGTTCTCGAATTTCGGGGGCTCATACGCTACTTCCTGTAAGGAGGAGCAAAAGGCGATAGAGGACAGTTTTTATTTCAAAAGGGGACTGGTCTATACGGCATCAGGCACTGACGGGGAACAAAGCGAGGAAGAGGAAGAAAGCGGTTCGACGGAAATAGGGCATGTAACCAATATACAGCAGGCAAAGGAACTGCTCCGGTCGAGCCCTTACAATATCCCGTACCAGCAGTTAGGCACTCCGGAGAAAATACTCAGGGCAGCCGGGGAACTGAATATTTCATTTCCGAAGCTCAAATTATAAGGCAGTTTATACACTCAGGTAAAAAGGTAAAGCAGGTATGAAGGCAGAATTTACAGCGCGTGTGATGCAGGTAATGAATGAGACCGGATGGGACGATTCAGGCCCGGAGGCTTTTATAGGTTCGGATACGACAAAGGTGGAAAAGCATATAGGGGCCGTTTTTGCAGATGCATGGCGGAAAGCCGTCAACCTGCTGCCCAGGACATATTTCACCGTCAAAGACTTTTCCGGGCAGGCAATTTCCCCTGATATATCCAAAGGTACGGGATATGTGGTTTTGCCTCCAGACTTTTACAGGCTGGCCTCGTTCAGGATGAAAGGATGGCAAAAGGCGGCCGAGACGCTCTATGACAGTTCCGATCCCATTGCATCTATACAGGCGAACGAATATACGCGCGGGAATATCTGCCGTCCGGTATGCGTGAGGAATATACTTCAAACGGATGAAGGGATAAGCACCGTACTGGAATATTACTCCCTCCCCAAAGGATATAAGCATGAAATATCGGAAGCCCTGTACATACCCGTTACCGCTCCGCTTAGTGACGGTACTGTCATAAGTGACAAGCTGTTTATCCCCCTGGCGTACCTGTGCGCAGGCATGGTGTTCGATCTGTTTGAAAAGCCCGCAATGGCGAAAGTAATGGAAACCAGGGCAATGGAATGTGCTAATACCAATTAGCTAATATGCTAATTATCTAATGTGCCAAACAACGTTCGCCGAAGCGTAGGCGAGGCAATATGCCAATATGAAACAACGTTCGACGGAGTGTAACGTAATCAAAATGTGCCGATGAACAGATGTCAGCAAAATGGATGCGGGGATAGTATCCCTCCTTACGACTTCAATAAAATACCATTGCTCAGGTATCAGAAAAAGCCTGTGGTCTATATCGACGACCTGTATATAAAATATCCGCAGGGGGGAGAGGCAGGGTGGTACGCCCTTGTATTATCGGAAGGCAATTTTGCCTACTGGAATATGGAAGAAGATAAGTGGCGGTTTACAGGTGCAGGCGGGGCATATGTGAACTTCTACACCGATACGCAGATACTGACTTCCGTATCCGGTATAATCCCTATGGGTACGACAACGGTAAGCATATCCGCCTCGGAAACGCTCTCGCTTGTCCGGCTGGAGAAATTAAAGCCCGGTTATGTTATGAGTATCCGTGTACGCAATACTTCGCAGACGCTGGTATTCGTAACCCTGCCTACCTCGGAGGAGTATGAAGTGGACAAGTGGTATCAGGCAGCTATTTATCCGGGTATGGTAACGGAGTTTATTATCCGGTGTTTTGCTCCGGGAAAGTATGCAATAACCTATATCATTCATAAGAAGTCGGAGATAGTCCCTTCACCGGGCAGCGCAGTATATGATGCAGGAGGGAATGTGATATAACAATGGGTCAATTTATTAATGTGCCGATGTGCCAATTTAATTAGCAAATGTCAGATCAGCTAATTAGCAAATGAATAAACTGTCGCTTCGCGCCAATTGGCACATCGGCATATTAAACAATTATAACATTAAAAAATATGGCAACAACAAAACAGATAACGGTAACGGGCGTAACAACCGGCGTAAGCTGGACAGCCTCTTCCAATCAGGCATGGTGTACCCTTACAGGAGGAACCGGTACGGGCAACGGCAGTTTTACAATCGCATGTGCTGCTTACACATCCACATCGGCAGACAGGTCTGCAACGGTAACAGTGACGCCTTCGGACGGGGGAGCCCCGGCAACGGTAGCGGTAACACAGAAAGCGCGGTCGGCTGTAGTGGTAAACCCTACAACAGTCACATTCGATGCTGCGGGGAATGTACTTTCATAATCAATGTGCAGATTAGCAAATATGCCAATATGCCAATGACGCAAGGCGGTGAAATAAAAAAGGTAAGACTGCATAAAAGAGAGATACAGCCTTACCGATTTGAAGTGAAATCCCAGAGAAATTTCGATGTAAATATATGAATAATCAGCGAATGGGCAAATTCAATATGCCGATATGCCAATAAACTAATATGCCAATGATACGGAGTCAGTAATTACCATTGGCACATCGGCACATTTTCAAATTATCACATTAATATATGGCAACAAAGCAAAAGATAATAATAACAGGTATAGAGGACGGTGTAGCCTGGCAGGCTGTCTCCAACCAGGAATGGCTGAAAGTAACGGATATTGTGGCAACTGCCGTTGAAGACTCGTTTAACGTATCGGTAGACCCGAACAGCGCAAGTGAAGTCCGCACGGGAATAGTTACCGTCATCCCTTCCGACAACGGGACAAACGGACTTGTCAATGTATCGCAGCAGGGGGCGGTTATCTATACCCTCTCCATAAGCCCTACGACAAAATCGTCGCCTGCCGCCGGGGAAACCTTCGCTATTACCGTTACAAGCAATACATCATGGACGGTGTCGCTTCCGGGATGGTGCACAGCGAATGTTACAAGCGGTACGGGCAACGGGACAATCAACGTAACGGTAACAGGCAATACAGGCGGTCAGAGAATTGGCAACATCGTTGTCACAGCCGGAACATTAAATGCTGCATGTGCTGTTACACAAGCCGCTTATGTGGCTCCAAATATATCCATAAGCCCTACAACAAGATCGTCACCTGCTGCCGGGGAAACGTTCACTATTACCGTTACAAGCAATACATCATGGACGGTGTCGCTTCCGGGATGGTGTACAGCAAATGTTATGAGTGGTACGGGCAACAGGACAGTCAATGTGACGGTAGCGGGCAATACAGGCTCCCTGCGTACAGGCACTATCACAGCAGTGGCGGGAACGGCGACTGCGACATGTACGCTTGCACAGGACGGGGTTGCCACTAATCCTGTTATAAGCCTTATAAACGGTAATTCACTGGCAACTGTTACTGCTATCGTTGTTCTTTATCCGGGCTCTTATAACTGGAATGATTCGTTTCAGTATAATATTCCTCCGGGGGCTACATATAATAATGTATCCAGGGATCATTCGCACGGTGATTTTATGGCAGGCTCCGACTATATGATCTACTGGAAAGGCGGTGACGGTACCAGCGGTTCGACTTATGCGCCTGACCTGCAAAACGGTTCCGCTTATTCGGTCGGCTGACAATAAAAAAGGTAAGGAATAATGATGAATCATAAAAAAACAGGGGTGTATCGCTACAGCCCTGTTTAACCTTACCATTCTTATTGAATGAATAAAAGAATTTCTCTCGACGCAAAAATATAAAAATGACAGGTGATTAACAAATATACCAATGTGCCAATATGCCAATGGCGCGAAGCGACAATGTCAATTAAAAAAAACTATTGGCCATTAGCTGAAATCATTGGCACACCGGCATATTGAGCAATTATAAAATTTAAATATTATGCTTACGGTTACAACAACAGAAAAACAGGTATTCCTGCAAGTAGACAACTACAGGAAAATACCTTTTTATAAAGGACAGCTCCGTTTCAGGTTATCGGATGGTGGGGACAGGTTCTACGTGTACCTCTGGCCATCGGAAGCACCCCTTATAAATATGTCCATGAGTAAAGGCGTGACTATTGACGGACAGGAATTGACCCCTGAAAATATGGATGGCTTACTTGAAGGAATAGGGGCGGAACAGGGCGGTGGAGGGGTAACGGATCACGGGGAACTGACAGGGCGCGATGAAGCGGATCAGCATCCGATAGGGGCAATAACAGGGTTACAGAATAGTCTGGATGCACTGACTACCATGCAGGGCAACTGGCTCGGCGTTGACTTCGCTACTTATGCCGCCCTGACAGCTTACGATGCGGAGTTAAGCGAAAAGCCTGTCAATAAAACGTGGACATTCGTCAATGCCGATGAAAATCCTGCGGGAGGCAATGGCGCTCAGGCCTGTTACGCATGGCTTATACCTGAAGGTGGCACGGAACCTGAATTGTCTTTCCGTTATAAGATCCTGGTACCGACAACGGAGACAGACCCGGTGTTTACACTCTGGCGTATTGGTGGTGGATTACGTGCAGGAGCTAATTTGGTAGGAACTGGTATATACGGAGTAGGCTTAGGTGCTCAAACAAACTCTAACGGCAATAGTTCAGTTGCTATAGGATATTCTGCAAGTGCTCCGAGTATATATTCGGTAGGTATAGGCAGGTCTGCGGTAGCGAGCGGAGACTATAGCGTAGCCATCGGGGGTGAATCCTCTGCTACGGCTACTAATGAATTTTCTGTCGGCAATGCCAATCGCAAAAGAAAGATTACCAATGTAGCAAATGGGGTAGCCAATGCAGATGCAGCTACAGTAGGCCAGATGAATACCAAATTCCTGGATTATGTAAAACTGGCATCCGCTACAACACAGAAAATAAATTCCGATCTGGCAATAGGTAAGAATAAAGTACTCTACGGAGAGCTGAATGCAGGTCAAGTAATCCCGCTTATAAAATATACTGAGAATCCAGATAAAATAATACATATAGGAAGTACAGGTGCAGCTTTAGTACTTAATAATGGTGTTACTGAAGGACTTGACAAACATATTAATGTTAATGGGCACGATGGCAGTACACTATACTCAGACAAATTAGCTTACCTCAGTGATTTAGATTCTATTAATGAAAATATTGCAGGTCTTGCTACCATGCAGGGGAACTGGCTGGGGCAGAATTTTGACACATATGCGGACTTGGAAGCCTACGAAGTCGCACGCCTGGCAGCCGACCCGCCGCAACCGGTTGCCGATAAAACATGGACGCGCGTAATGAATGATGAAAATTACAGTAATAACCTGACTGTATATGCATGGTTCAACAATGCCGTGACATACCAGTATACGATGGTAATTGACCCACGGAACTTTCAGACGAACAAAATACAGACTTTTGAAATAGCAGATAGTGCTGTAACTACTGTAAAAATAGCGAATAGTGCAGTTACCAGCGAGAAGATTAATAACGGTTCTGTAAATGATTTAAAAATCGGTTTAAGGGATCTTTGGCCGGACCAACCTCTTAATGATATCGTTCCATCGGGTCCTAAACTTTTAACTGCAATACTGCAAGAATTAAAAAGCTATTCAATAGGTCTATTTTCGTTATTTACAAACGGGAAGGCTAATAATGCTGTGCAGGCGGATAAGCTGGCTAAGGCAATAACAATTTCAATGACTGGCGATGCTACGGGATCGGCTTCCTTCGACGGTTCGGCCAATATATCTATACCCGTTAACCTGAATGCGTTGGGGCTTGTTAAAAACGGTGTTGTCAGGATTTCAGGTAACGGTGGCGATTATGCATCGGCTGTAGGGATAGTAAATGCACGCAGGTATTTCAAACTTGTCGATGTGTCCTATACTTCAGCAGGCTGGGACGGCAGGATAATATTCGATGTATTTTACACGCAGGCAGGTGGCGGTGGCGGATGGGGTAACGGGGAAGCGCAGGGAAAAGTAGTTCTCAGGCCGACATGGAATGCCAATGTCTTTGACATCATAAGTACAATATCCGGTGTAGACGATCACGGGATCGTTATTTTGTATAATGAATCTGCAAAAGTATACTCCCTGTATGCGTGTGCTTCCCCCGGTAACTATGACAGTAACCGGCTGTATATAGATATCCGTAATTTATTTGCATGGGCTGCTAACAATGATAACAACAACTTTATGGACAGTATATTCTATGCGTCTTCGGGCTCTTATTCAAGCAATACCGGATTAACACAGGCACAGTTTGACGCGCTGCCGAAAACGGCTGTTAAATGGCTATGGGGTGGATAAAGAAAAAAATAGAAATAAAAATAAAAATTTGATTTGCAAAAATGGAACAGATTAATTTGAATTACAGTGAGATAGCGGTCGGGTTGGTTGCCTTAGCCACCTTTATCAGCTCTACGTTCGTTACCGGCAGGTGGTATCCTAAATTCCGCAGCCGCCGGTGGATAATTACGGTATTCTGGGGCGTCCTCACTGCCTGGTGCGTGATATGCGACGGCGAGCGGATGAAGGAAACGGCCTCCCTGATAGTGGTAGCCTGCGGGGCGGCGCAGAGCATCATCTTTATCCTGGCTTCCACATTCGAGCACCTGAAAATAAACATCGGGAGTAACCTAAGTATAGAAGCCGATAATAAAACAGAAAAGGAGGGTAAAGATGGCGACAGGGAAACAGCAAACTGAATTTGTAAGGACGATATATCCGGCGGCATACCGCTTACACATGGAAAAGCCGGAGGCTTCCATTCATCCGGTATTCGAAACGGCACAGGCAGGACTGGAGAAAGGCTGGCTGCTGGGTGGAAAACTCCCGTACAACCTGTTCGGGATAACTAAGGGTACTAGCTGGGACGGCCCCGTTGAACGGGCTTTGACTACCGAATATTTCGATACCCCGGATAAGAAGTTCGTATATCCGGAACGGGTAGTGTCTGTTACTCCTCACGGAAGCAAATATAAATATTCCGTGTACAGGTACTTTAGAGCTTACAAGTCTTATGAAGAGTGCTTATACGACCATCAGGCGATATTCCGGAAAACGGGTTATGCGGATGCATGGCCTTACCGGGATGAACCCAGGGAGTTCGCAAGGCGGCTGATGGACAGCGAGGGCTGGAAGTATGCAACGGCAGATAATTATGTGCCTGTTATTACCTCGTGTATCGCTATGGTCGAAAAAATAATGAAGAATGAAGAATGAGGAATGAAAACTAAACTAAAAAGCGGGCTTTTTAGTTGCCCGCCCAATCGCTTATTAACACATAATATATTGATGAAAGCCTCACGGCTGCTTATTACCGGGATTCTGGTCTTCCTTATCAACTGATTTATTAGCATAATAAGAAGTTATCCGGACTACAATATATCCCGTAACAGCGCCTATAATAATATGGAGCCCATATTCAGAGATATAATCCGGTATTACTTCCATGATATAGAATTAAACATATGGCAAATTAATCAAAATAAATCCGGACTGGCAAATTATTAAAGCTGTAACAGATTATCAATAATGAAACTAAATAATAAAATATGGATAAAATAAGGATTTATATTATAGCCGGAGCGGTAATAGCATTGCTCTTGCTGATGGGAACGGTTAAAGTTCTCTATGATAAAATGAACAGGGAAAAGGCGGAAAAAGAACTGTATGTAAAAAATACCCGTATTCTCCTGGATACACTACAAACCTACCGGACAAAAGACAGTTTGCATGTAGCCAGCGTGGGTAAACTGGAGTTGAAACTGTCGGAATATGAAAAGTACAGGGCCGGGGACATGAAGCTGATAAGCAGCCTGAAAGCAGATAAGAAGAACCTGGAAAGCGTTGCAACCATGCAGACGCAAACCATATATGAACTGAAAGGCTCTGTCCGTGACAGTATTGTACACCGGGATAAATCTGTTGCCGATACCCTCCGGTGTATAACTATCCGCGATAAGTGGTTCGACATGAACGGCTGCATAAACAAGCTGGATGAGTTTTCCGGAAGATTCGAAAACAGGGACAGCCTTGCTGTTGTAAACCATGTGAAGCAAAAACGCTTTTTAGGCTTCCTCTGGTATTACGGGAAGAAAGAAAGCCGGATCGACGCCGTTTCTAAAAATCCGAATACTAAAATAAAAGGTATAGAATACATAGAAATAAGGGATTGACGGATGAGGTCGCAGACCTTTTTATGAACTGTATTGTATAAAATAATACATGCCAGTGGTGCACAGGAATGTAGAAGATATAGTCAGGAAGAACGCACGGAAACATAAGGAAATAAACAAGCCTTATAACCCGGTAACGGGTCAGGGATGCGACGGCGAAAGGGTGTGCCTCAAAGTAGAGGATGCGCCCTTTCCCGTTATGTATTTGCCTGAAGAGATGATGGAAACCGGACATTGCAGGCAATTGCAGGAGTACGGCTCCATCGAAAAACTATACCGGGCTAACCATATCTGTCCCGACCGGGAGGAATACGAAGCCTTCTGGATAAATTTCTGCGAGCTGCGGATAAAATATGACTTCGAGTTCTTCGCCGTATTCTACGTTACTATCCGCGACAAGATTTCGGGCAGGGACATCCCGTTCAGGCTTAACAGGGGGCAAAGGCGGCTGTTGTCAAAGCTGGAAGCCATGCGTAAAGCCGGAACGCCGATACGTGTCATCCTGCTGAAAGCCCGGCAATGGGGCGGTTCCACGCTGATACAGTTGTATATGTTCTGGATACAACTGGTACATAAAAAGAACTGGAACAGCGTTATCTGCGCCCACCTGAAAGACGCATCCATCACCATACGCGCCATGTTCGAAAGGTCGGTCAAGAATATGATGCCCGTAGGCGGGGTAATACACACGATAAGGAGCTATGAGAAGACACAGAATATAAAGGAAGTACCCGAAAGGGGTTGCCTGATTACCGTAGGTACGGCGGAAGAGCCGGATTCGGTACGCTCGCAGGATGCGAAAATGGCCCACTTCTCGGAAATTGCCTTTTACCCGAATACGGAGAAGAATAAGACGGAAGACCTCGTAACTTCCATTGTCGGGTCGATACCAAGGGAGCCCCTGACACTGGTCGCCTTTGAAAGTACGGCCAACGGCGTGGGGGATTTCTTTTATAACGAATGCGAAAAAGCGAAGAAAGAATCGGCAGCCTATACCTTTGTCTTTGTCGAATGGTTCCTGATAGATATTTATAAGGAAGGATTCAACGGTACATATTATAACCACAGGGGGAAAAAGCAGAAAGGGACGGTAGAGGATTTTATCGGGACGCTGACGGATTACGAGCTGAACCTGTTCAATAACAACGAAGGCTGCACGCTGGAAAATATAAACTGGTACAGGGGCAAGCTATCCGAAATGCCGAGCCATGCCAAGATGAAGCAGGAGTATCCGAGCGACGATATAGAAGCGTTCCAGGATTCCGGACTGCCTGCTTTCCGCGCCGAGGAAGTGGAAGCCCTGCGGAAAGATTGCAGGATGCCTGTCGCCGTAGGGGAGCTTACCGGAGATTGTTCCCCTGCCTTATCGAAGCTGGAGCCAACGCGGGTGCAGGAAATTTTACAGAACATACGCTTTATAGAGGATAAGGAAGCCCTCGCAGATATGCATACCTCCGACCCCGTGCTGAAAGCGATAAAGGAGAGGAATAAACTTAAAGTATGGGAGTTCCCGGATACGGAAATACGGGTATCAGACCGTTACCTGGTGATATTCGACCCGCAGAAAGGAGTATCGGAGAGTGCGGACTGGGGTGTGATCACAGTTATCGACCGTTACTGGATGATGCACGGCTGCGCCCCTGAAATAGTAGCGGAATGGCGGGGACGCATCGATAAGGATATTTCCATCTGGATAGCCGCACAGGTAGCCCGGTATTATAATGACGCCCTGCTTATCATCGAAAGCAACACGTATGATACGGATATAAAAACGGATGAGTCGGAGTTGATCTTCGATACGCTTGTAAAGCATTACCCGAACCTGTACAGCCGTACTCCTGCCGATAAGATACGGGAGGGCCTGCCTGCAAAATACGGCTTCCATACGAATAGGAGCACGAAAACTATGATAATCGCCAACTATGTGGCTATTATCCGCGAGAAAGGGTATATAGAGCGCAACGGGGAAGCGCTCAACGAGGCGCGTGTGTATGAACAGAAGAAGAACGGCTCGTATGGGGCCAAGGAAGGAAAGCATGACGATATACTAATGACACGGATGATAGGCCTGTATATCTGTTTCCAACTGGCATTGCCCGTATTACTGGATGAGGTGAAGAAAGTAAAGGTGAAAAGGCCTGTGGGGGAGGCGAGTTTTTAGATAAGACTATATTGATTTTACAACTTTAACCTATTCGTTTTTAATTAGTAAATAAAAAGAATAACTTTGTATTATGAACTAAAAATATTACCGGTATGGATAAAGATATTTTATATATAGAGAAAGCAAAATTGATAGAGTCTATTGTCGATATTAAAGATGTGGATGTAATCAAAAAAGTCCGGGCATTCATAAAAAAGGCTGTACCCCGTCCTGCCGTTATGACGGTAGAAGAACTGAAAGCAGAAGTACAGGAAGCGACCGGACAACTGGAGAGCGGAAAAGGAACCAGCCATGAGGACTTTGTTAAAGAAATGAAATCATGGTTGTAATCTGGTCTAATAAAGCAAAGCTCAGAGTCCGGCAGATTTTCGAATTTTATGTACAGAAAAGTTACAACGCAGCGTCAAAACTCGTTCTTGATATTGAATCCGCAGGAAATTCATTAAGTAAATTTCCTCAAATGGCTGCAATAGAACCAATTCTTTCAGAGTTGCCGAAAACCTACAGGGCATTGGTTATCAGAGATAATTATAAAGTCATATACTATATAGATAATGACAAAAATAAAATCAATATTGTCACCGTCTGGGATTGCCGGCAAGACGATAAGAAATTGAAAAATGAAGTCATAAAAAAATAAGAAGGATTTTTTATCCTTCTTATTTTTTTATATCGGTTTATTTTAGTTTATTCTGGTCAGTGTATAATATCTTATTACCAGAGAACTTATAACGGATAACAAATCCGGACAATAATAACTTCGGGGTTACAAACCCCGAAGGACGAAGATCCAAAGAAATAGAATTAAAAATTCTTATATCAAAAGCTATCGGATTGCAAATCCGGTAGGGCGAGGGAACCACAACTAACCGCCGAAAATAGCTGAAATCGTAACATAATACTTATATATGAGCACAAATAACTTATAAATACCTCCGGAACGAATATTTTACCCAAATCATATATGTATGGTTTCATAAATATACCAATATCACAACTATATGCAATCAGGTTGCGAAATAGGTAATAAACGGATAAAAATAGGTAATGATATACTATTTGCCTGCATCTACATTTATTGTTACTTTATACCGGATATAATATCCGGTACATGGAAATGCCGGAATCCTTTAGCACAGGATGGCGTTTTCTTTGTTTTGTTTACACTTATTCCGTCCGGGAGGTATTCTCTTTGTACGGGTAGGTGTTTGGATTTTTTTAATGAAATTCTATGATAAGAGCAGGCAGTTTAAGCGGATTATCCACCGTTTTTCCTACAACGCTGGCATCCATTTTTCCTCCCGGAAATTTGGAAGTTAGCCGTATTTTGTTAGAGAGAGAGAGAGAGAGAGAGAGAGAGAGAGAGAGAGAGCAGTACGCCCGCGCATAATAATAGTAAATATATACTTTTTTTTAAAGTACAATCCTTGTACAGTTTTTTCAGACTGTGCAGGGATTTTTCGTTTTTCGTCCGGGCCGTTTCGGTTCCGGACTTACCTGTTTTAAACCTTTTGAGCCGGTAATTACCTGTCTCTCTATCTATAAAAAAGTAACTCAAAAAGCAGACCTCACAGGGATGTTGGTATTAATAAAATTATGTATGAAGTATGAAGAAAAGATGTGGTGTTAATTTTATCCTGCTTATTGTTAAGCGTCGGATTTATAGTAGCGCAAACAACGAGCCTTTTACTTTACTTATATAGCACAAAAATATAAAGCTAACATGATAAAATATGAAAAACCAAACAAATAGAAGAAACAATTTTATGGCGGCAATGCTGTTGCTTATTGCTTTGTGCATTGCAACGGCGGCAACGGCGCAAACGTGGAATATCAGCGATAATTCCACATCAGGGAATAATGTTACCGCGACGTTAAGCGACGGTACTTTAACTATCGGCGGCACAGGTAATATGGCCGACTTCGATGTTTCGGCGGAAGGTAATGCCCCGTGGTATAATAGCCGTTCTGCCATACAAACGGTTGTGATAGAAAACGGCGTAACCAATATTGGCAATACCGCGTTCCGGGATTGCGCCAACCTGCAATGGATAACCATTTCCGAAGGCGTTAAAATAATAGGAGTGCGGGCATTTGAAAATTGTACTTCGCTACCGGCAGTAACTATTCCTCTTAGTGTATTAACTATTGAAAATAATGCCTTTAAAAATTGTATAGGGTTAAAGTCAATAGCCAATTTGTCTACAATCCCGCAAAGTATAAACAGTAATGTTTTCCAAGGTGTAACAATTAGCTCGATTTATCTTGCAACGCAAAAGGAAACGACCGAAACCTACAAAACTGCAAATATCTGGAAAAACTTCAAATATGTTGAGCCTTATGTTGATGTTGACGACTATTTGACCGTTGGATTGGATGGAACAGCATATTATTATGAATACTGGGACAATAATCATAGCATAATCAGACGGTTAACAGCATATGACGGGGTAAAAGATGTTATAAAAATGGTTGCCGAGTATAATCAGGAAGGTATTCCCGAAAGAATTTTATCTGAAAATATAATTCTTCTAATTGATAGGAATGATGAAAACAAATTTAATATAGCATCAATATATGGTGGTGAATACCGTTCCGTTGACAATATTGAAATAAATTTCACCACAAAATCATCAGTTAATGTCATTAATGTTAAAGCGGCAGCAAGTAAAGCGGTCAGTTCAATTCTTAATGGAATTATTAAGCACAACTCAGCTGATTATCTTCTCGCGGAAAATACAACTCCTTCCTTGATAGGACTCGTTACTACTCTTATTAATATTTCGGGAATAGATAAAGGTATGCCCGATGAGGTTAAGGCGGTTTATTACTCATTTACATGGGCTTTTTCTATGGTAAATATGGTTACGAGTTGTACTTCAGCTTTTGTTACTGTAGTCGGTGGACCCGTAACATGGACAGTGGGAGTGCCGTTGATTGCGAAGTGCTTGTGGGACATTCGTAGTGCTTATTCGGCAACTATGCAAATGGGCAACGCATTGTCAAATGTTGATTGGAGTTGGACTAAAGTCAACACAAATTGTTCTGTAACAACTATGCTAACAGGCAGCACACTTATTATTGGCGGTTGTGGCGCTTTGCATGCTTCTGATATAAACAAATATGCAGATAGAAAGAATGAGATAACGAAAGTTATAATAGAAAATGGAGTAACCTCAATCGGGAGTTCTGCCTTTTCCGGCTGCACGGGCTTAACTACATTGACTTTGGGCAGTGGTCTGACCTCGATTGGAAGCAGGGCATTTTACGGCTGTGAGAATTTATCAAGTGCCCTGAATATTCCTGCCGGAGTGACAAGCATTGGAGATTATGCTTTTGTAAACTGCAAAAAGATACCTTCGTTAGTAGTTCCGGGTTCCGTTGCTTCCGTCGGGTATGATGCTTTTCAAAATTGTGTTAACATGCAAACTGCCAAAATAGAAGCAAAGATCATTGAAGGGAGTGCCTTTTCCGGCTGCACGGGCTTAACTACATTGACTTTGGGCAGTGGTCTGACCTCGATTGGGAGTTCTGCCTTTTCCGGCTGCACGGGCTTAACTACATTGACTTTGGGCAGTGGTCTGACCTCGATTGGAAGCAGGGCATTTTACGGCTGTGAGAATTTATCAAGTGCCCTGAATATTCCTGCCGGAGTGACAAGCATTGGAGATTATGCTTTTGTAAACTGCAAAAAGATACCTTCGTTAGTAGTTCCGGGTTCCGTTGCTTCCGTCGGGTATGATGCTTTTCAAAATTGTGTTAACATGCAAACTGCCAAAATAGAAGCAAAGATCATTGAAGGGAGTGCCTTTTCCGGCTGCACGGGCTTAACTACATTGACTTTGGGCAGTGGTCTGACCTCGATTGGGAGTTCTGCCTTTTCCGGCTGCACGGGCTTAACTACATTGACTTTGGGCAGTGGTCTGACCTCGATTGGAAGCAGGGCATTTTCTGGTTGCACAAAATTAGGTTTGATGACGGTTAATGCTACGATACCACCTACTATTAGCAGCAATACATTCTCCGGTGTTAATACCAACATTCCTGTAATAGTACCATCTCCCAATACATATAAGGCTGCGCAATATTGGAATTTGTTTACGAATTTCCATGAATTGGGTTGGACTCCGAGTGATAATGCCGATTTATCAAGCCTGACTGTAAGTCAGGGAACCCTTTCACCGGGTTTCAACGTCAATACGACAAATTATACCGTTTCGGTGGCAAATGCAGTCAGTTCAATTGAAATTTCCACCACCGCAGCCGGTTCGTCAGCCACTGTCACCGGAACAGGGATAAAACAGTTGAATGTAGGTAATAATACCTTCAATATCGTTGTTACAGCGGAAAACGGAACAACAACGAAAACCTATACAGTGGTTGTTACACGCGCCAATCCGGCGGTATATTCCATCGGTACATCATCAAGCCCTTCTTCCGGCGGTACAACAAGCGGCAGTGGAAGCTATACGCAAGGAACATCCTGCACCGTCAGGGCAACAGCAAATACCGGTTATGACTTTGTCAACTGGACAGAGAACAGCTCCGTCGTTTCTACAAACGCGGGTTATACATTTACCGTATCGGCCGTGCGGAACCTTGTCGCCAACTTTAAACTGAAATCGTATACTGTCTCTGTTTCTGCCAATCCGTCCGCATACGGTATGGTAAGCGGCGGCGGAAATTATAATCATGGCGCGTCACGTACAGTCATGGCGACCGCGAAAACCGGTTACAGCTTTGCCAACTGGACTGAAAACGGCTCTGTCGTTTCTACAAATGCAAGCTATACATTCACCGTATCGGCTGCGCGGAACCTTGTCGCCAATTTCACAGATACGCCTGTAGTCCTTTCAGGCTTCTCGCTCAACAATGGCGACGGCATAGCCATATTCCGCACGGTGGACTTAACTTACGCATTAAGCGGCGGCATACCTACGCATTTTATGGCCAGTGAAAGACAGGATTTCAGCGGCGCATCATGGAGGGCATACGACCTGTCTGCGCTGAACTATACCTTTGCCTCGGATGAAGCGGGAACTAAAACCGTATATACGAAGCTAAAAAACAGCAGGGGGGAAACGGCAGTCCGCAATGACAATATTTACTACAAGCCTTACCATCCGGTAAACCTTGCATCCTTTACCCCGAACAACGGGCTAAAGAGCGCGGCGGTACGGACGATAAGCCTGAACCACGTCATAGGGGACGGTATGCCGACATTGTACAGTATTTCCGAAAACAGTCAGGAGGTGGGGCAAACATGGCTTCCTTACAATCATGAGCTTTCCTATATATTATCGCCGGGTAACGGCATGAAGGAACTCTTCTTCGCCGTATCGGACGGAACAAGCGTTTCGAATACCCTCTCTGCTAAAATCCTGCTGGATGAGGCAACAATCAGGTTATACCCGAATCCGGTGAAGGATATACTGAATATCGAGTTTATAAGCGGTAACCCAACGCCAACGATACGGGTACAGGTATATTCCCTTGCAGGCGCAATGCTATTGGAAAAAGATTCAGGTACGCCTGTATTCAGCATAGACCTGTCGCCCTGCCCTGCGGGAGTCCTGCTGGTAAAGGTATCGGACGGCACAAAGACAGAAATTCACCGGATTATTAAACAGTAACACACCAGAGTATGATTATGAATAGCTATAAAATAAAGGACAGGACGCCATTCCGTTTTTCCGGCAGGAAGATATATGTATATATGATGCTGTGCGTATTGCTTGCGGGCTGCGGGGGAGGAGGCGATGAGGTAGAACCTGTTCCAACCCCTACGCCAACCCCAACACCGGGGCCTGAAATCACGATAACGGCAAGTACCAAAAGCCTCAGCCTGTCTCCTGTCGGTGGTGAACAGACCTTTACTGTTACCACCAATGCAAGCGACTGGAGCGTAACGTCTTCCGAAAGCTGGCTGTCAGTAGCCAGGCAGGGGAGTAACACCGTAAAAATACAAAGTAACGCCAATCTGAATGTTTCGCGTTCGGCTGTTGTACGCTGTACAATCAGCGGGAAGAATGTTTCAGTTTCGGTGAGTGTCGCCCAGTCCAAAGTAACGGAGTTGCAAAGCGACAGCCTCGCCCTGTCCGACCTGTTCCATATAACGGGCGGTTCATCCAATTCGCTTGCCCGGCTGGGAGTAACGGTGACTGACGGTCATGTCACCATGTTGAAGCTCAAGGATAGTAACCTGAGCGGCTCTATCCCTGCAAGCCTGGGCAGGCTTACGCAATTGCGGTATTGCGACCTGAGCGGCAATGACCTGACCGGAAGCCTCCCTGCGGAAATAAGCAGCCTGACGGAGCTTGAATACCTGGACTTGTCGGACAATGCCCTGTCGGGTAACATACCTTCACTAAGCCAGTTAAAAAAACTGGTTGTGCTCGACCTGAGCGCAAATGATTTCGCAACTCTTCCGGCACTTCAAAGTCCGGATATGGAATATCTGTCCGTCCATAAAAACAAATTATCAGGGAATTTACCCGCAGGCTGGGCAGATTACAGGAAGCTGGTCTATATCGACGCCAGCGCGAACGCTTTCACGGGCGGCATTCCGGGTGGATGGTCTGCGTTAACCAACCTGAAAGCCCTGCACCTGTATGGCAATGCGTTGTCCGGATCTGTTCCCGGCTGGCTCGAATCGCTTACATACCTGAAATCACTGGGTCTGAGCCATAACAACCTGACGGGAAGTATTCCCGCAAGTCTGGGTGTATTACTTCAGTTGGAAACGCTCTGGCTATCGCAAAATAAGCTGAACGGGCAAATCCCGTCGTCCCTGCTGAATAACTCCCGTTGGAATAGCTGGGAAAGCCAGGTATGCCCGCAGCAAAGCGGCTATGGGTTTACAAACAGCACCTTGAAAACGGGTATGGTGAAGAGTGGAAGCCTCGAAGCTACAGGCTTGGGAAAGAAATTGAAAGAGGAGTATAGGAACAGGTATTAGATAGATGTAAAAAAAACAATAAGTAAGTATAGCCGGGGTTTGTACAGCTCCGGTTATATTGCCCAAAGGCAAGAGAATCGCCAAATTCCTATCCTACCGTGTAAACGGAAGAACTGCACCTTGCGACAAATAACGGGTAAACAATATCATGTACTTTATATTTAAACTCACATAATTTATCATTTTTAATGAAACAAAATAATATCCCCGATATTTTAAATTCGAGAAATGAACGTGTCATTCTTGAACTACCCAATTACTCTTATTGTCATTCATCACAAACGCAGGGAGAAAACCAATCATTCTTTTTAGGACGGCAATCGCTGTTGGATAAACTAAAGAACCTGCTTTCTACAGCAGTGAGCAAAACAGGCGTTTATCTTGTTACAGGTAATCGAGGAGTGGGAAAATCACGGCTTGTGGAAGAAGTTATAAAAAAAACTTCTATACAAAAACGCAGCATTACTAATTATATCAGTTTTCTTTTCATTGCGCTTTTTTTTACGCTTGGCTTGCAATATGCGACAAATCAGAATTGGCATATTCCTACTTGTTTTTGGTGGGTTCAAGTAGTCACCGCCATAAGTTTATTCTTTGTTACTGGCCACAAAAGTTATTTAAGAAAAAAAACAAGGCAATACGAAATACCTAACAAACTAGGTGGAATAGGGCATACTTCCGCTGCCATGTTAAAAGATTTCTTAATGTTGCCAGCCAAAACCAACCCATTTTTGAAAACACGAAATATCTCAAAGCTTGTGCTGCTTTTGCTTTTGATACAAATTTTTGCAGCACAAACCGATTTTACTCATTTTCAACTTTTTATTATTTATCTGGGAGCTGTTTCAGGTTATTATTATGTCAGATACGCTAAACAGATTTTAATTCAGGAATATCGAAAAAGTTATAATGGTAAATCTAAAGATTGGAAATACAAAAATAAAGAGACGACTTTGGCTAATGCTTTTAAACATTTGGAATGGGTTACTGTTATTGTCGTACTTATATCTATGGCGATAGTGATATCTACAATATTAAAGCATGATTGGATACGATCTTCCTTGCCATGTATATTATTCTCCTGTAAGATATGTACTAATTGGATATGGATACTATCATTAATTGGCGTTATTTTTATATGCATATTTGTATTTATTATACATACCATGGTAATATACAGAACCTTACAAGAAAACTCTATTTTTTTACAAAAATCTCCTAAAAATCCAAATGAATTATCTTACAAAGAAAAAGTGCATTCAATATTCAATAAAATATGTTTTTCTATCAAAATTACTATTCAATATTCTGTACCTCAATTAACTTCTCTTTTAGACAAAATCAACCATTACATCAAAAATTCAAACCGTGTATATCTGAAAATAAACTTTGGACACGATGTGTTAAATGAGCGTGATATGCTTCGCTTGATAGCCCGTAGCTTGACAATCGAATATAAAAATTTCCGTAAATCATGGATACATACGCTTTATTGGCGGACTTTGGCTTTGGTTGTTCTTTTGTCTGCGACACATTTGTTTTACAAAAATATATTACCAGAGATAGAAAAATCTGATTGTTATGTAACCGTTTCTAAAATATACAATACAGATGATGCAATGATGCAATACTATTCAAATGACGGTGCGCAAGTGGTAAATAACATCTTTTTACAAAAACAAAATTCAAATAATGATAATATAAATAAGCTCAATATTTATTTCAAATACACATTGTATAAAGTAGATAACACTATTGACCTAATATGTAGTTATATTGCTAATGGCCCAAATTATTTTTGGGAAAAAGATACAATAGAAATAAAGCAGTATTATAGTATCAAATACGATTGGTGGTTTATTTTCCTTATATTTTATATATTGGGCTGTTTATTATTGCGACTAAAATTTTTCACAACACCTTACACAATCAAAAGGCAGCTAAAACAACTGAATGAAAATATAACATACAGCACAGAACGGGAAATAAGCGCCAGAATTGGCGATGTCCCTCAACATAAGCCGCACTTCAGTATACGGAAAAAGCAAACGAGAATCATTGCCGACGCCCGCGAGATAGAAAAAGAATTGCAGGACATCTTAGAAAACATACAGAAGATCCCTGCATTTATGGCGCGCCCTGAATTTGTTATTGTTTTTGACGAACTCGACAAAGTGAGTCCCGAAACTCAAATCTCAGTCCAAGAAAGTGAATCCAAGCATAAGGAAGTGCTGTTTGCCTCAGATTCTACAAGGGAAAGGCAGGCGATTATTCTCAAACTGCTATCGAATATGAAGTATTTCCTTTCTACAGCCAAAGCCAAATTTATTTTTATTGCAGGACGCGAGATGTACGACATGTACCTTGCCGATATTGCAGACAGGAACAATTATTTTGGCAGTATTTTTAACGATGTGATTTTTGTACCGAGTTTCCTTACCGATGTGAAAAACAATAAAAAGCAGTTTGACATCACTACGCTGGTAGAGGAATATGTTTGCAGACACTTAATTCCCCAAGATTACCCGAATCTTGAGTACAATTTGAAAGAATACAACAAATATCTTGATGATAAGATTTATAAAGACGTTGAGGAAGAAAAGCAGCAACAAGTCAATATGAAAAAACAAAAAATCATAGCCACCTTGCAGCAGTTTATTATCTATCTTGCCCATACAAGCAAAGGAGCTCCAAAGAAAATGGTACAGATTTTTGAAAGTTTTATCAAAAGTTATGAGAATGAACAATTAAACAACAGATATTTGGATGTAAAACAGTTTAGAAGAACAAAGCTCTATCTGAATTTCGACTATTATGATCAATATACGATTGGAATGACCTCTTATTTGATGACGCCTGTTTTCAATCGCTTGTCTGATGCCAATATTCAGGAACACAGCGATAAGCTGCTTGTTTCTACGCTACATTTTGTCGACTATATGATGAAGTTTCACAATCAGAACTTTTCGTGGCGCAGTATCGATATTTCCCCCGAATTAATCGAAGTCAATCGTTCGCCAGAGCTTAAAGCAATTGTTAACGATATTGTAACGCTTTTTGAACAGATACATTTTCACAAGCCCATAATCAGTTTATACGAATTTAAGTTTGATGCGCTATTGACGCAGGAAATATTTTTCCTTTCCAAAATGGACGAGCGTTTTTCAGCGCAATTCAACTTTTCGCTCGACGAATCGTTGGTTTTGAAAGAGTATTACAAAAAGTTATTGAAAGAAAAACAGACAGAATACGAAAAGTATAAAACATATGGCGAAGATTATGTGAGTTCTATTGCCTCTTTGCAGATTGTTCTCGGCGATTTGCACTTTTTAGACGACGAACTTGATGTAGCTGCGCTTTATTATAAAGACGGCTTATATCTGCTTCAAAAACAGTTAGAAAAAGACCAAGAAAAAGAAAACCTCGAAATCTTCTATCTTTTCATACGCAATCAGCTGAAACTGGCATACCTTTATGAAAAACGCAACCAATCCGATTTTGCTTATTTGCTTTATGGCGAGTTAACAAAGCTGGTGATTAAATACCGCAATTTTGATCTTGAAAAATATGGAATCAGCATACGAAAAGACGGTAAGGATTTTATAATGGTGAAACATAGTGAAAGCGGGAAAACAGAACCATACGATAAAAACATAGAAACACCTAAATATGTAAGAAGCGATATTCCAATATACGATGAACGTAATAAAGCCAAAATTTGCCCAATGAAATTTAAGGAACTTACTCCAATAACGCAGCAGATAATGTTTAAAAATATGACATTCGAGGGCTTGCAACTGCTTTATTTGCCTTTACTTGCTAAATTACAGATTTTAGAAAAATGTTCTTTGGTGGGTATTCTTGCAAAAGATATTCAGTTAATAGAAGACGAATTTGAGTTTCTTACCCGCACAATCAACCACAGTGAAGTGAAAATTCTTACTGCCGATTTTTATTCAAAAATGGGCGATATTTTGTTTTATAAAAATAAAGTTTTCAGTTCGCCCAAAGAAAAACCAAAAAAAATAGGCAGTAAAAAGATAGATATTTCCCATTATGCCTGTCTTTACTATAAAAAGGCATTTATTGCATTGACCGTGAAAACAGGGGAAGAAGAAATAGAGAAAGTAAAATTTAAAGAAAAAACGATATTGCAAATTCTACAAGACTCCTCATTTAATAAAGCCGAATATATTGATAGTAAATTAAGTACAAGATACCGTTCTATGATGGCTCGAGTATTGTCTAATTTGGGTGATGTGTATTTTCAAGCAAAGAAAGGACAATGTGAATCTTGCGAGTTATATAAAAAGAACTGTCCTTTTTGGATAGCAAGTGACCCAGAGGATAGTAAAAAAAATAAAGAAAATGAAGGCTTTTGGTATCATTGGTGGGAGTTTATAGATTCTAAAAAGGAAGACAAAACAAAGGAATTTATAGCGCATATTTATAACAATAAGAATAACAATATTTTTAACAATATTTTCAACAATGGTAAGAAGTTAAAATTAAGCAATATCGAGCTTTCGCTATTCTTTTATTCATTATCTGCGAAATATTATAAAAAAGCCAATCAGCACAAGCATTATGCCTTTCAAGTTGCAAAAATATTAAACTGCTTAAAATATTGTTTGCGATATAGTATACACAAGACCAAAATAACAAAATTTTTAAACTGTAAAGACTGTCAAGACTGTAAAAAGGAAATTATATTAAAAGCGCTCACAAGAAAAGCAATACGCTCGCTCTATCTAGCATACGATAGCCTGAATATGTTTGATATAAATAAACGCAAAGAAGATTTTGACAGGTTTAGCGAATCATACAACAATAGAAATACATCTTTGCACTATATTCAAGTGGACAGCGAAGTAAGCCGCATTCGTACCATTGTCAAGGAATTAGAATTGGAATTAGTTAAAGATAATCCTGATGAAAAAGTTAAGACTGTAGAAAAAATATATACTCAATATATAACTTCGCCATATCATACAAATTACAGCGTTTCGGCTCGCATCCATAGATTAAGGATGAAAGACCGATTGAATCGTGAGGCGTATGAGATAATGATAAATGAAACTTCTAATAAAAAGGATAATATGTATTGTCAAATTTTGGGGATATTGACAAAAGAACAATCGAAAGAAACGATTTTTAGCAATATCGTATTTTCACAAGATTGTAAAAACAAGTTTTTTACAGTGCTTGAAATGTTGATAGCAGATTCAATTTTCTGTCTTGACGAGATATTGCGCTTAATCAAAACGGCAGGAGATTCTTATTTGTTTAACCACAGTTTTTTTGCTTCAATATACGATAGACTGGCAATTTGGACTTCAAGATATGAAGCATTGCTAATTATAAACGATTATTATTGCAGTGATAAAAGTGATAAAGATATAGAGAATCTGCCGAAAAAATTTGAGGAAGCTGAAAAGAACTTTCCAAAATTCGAAAACAACGGATATTTATCGGAACATACAAATGCAATCAGGAATGTTTTTAAGAATATGCAAATAAATAATCACTTGCAAAAGTTTTTAGGAAGCGATTTTAAGGAACAGTTGTCAGGCCACTATTATAGGGAACAGGCACTCGCGCACTATCATCAAACAATAGACACTCACAATGGCGGGCGTTCCTATCTGAATATCCTTGAGCAAATGTACTTTATCAAAGGCGATTATGATGATGTAACAAGCCATTTCAATGTGGCATTGGAACGTTTTCTTGTAAACAATTCAAATGAATTCCAGAAAAGGATGAAAGATCTGAAAGATAAAGGCAAAAACTCAACAGCGTATGATGTAGATAATTACTTTGAGAAACCATAAATATTACTGACGGAACAAATTCAGCTTTTTTATTTTCATAGTACAAAACTGAAACGCACTTTTTATTAATAAAAATAGTCTTGCATATTCTTTCTTTACGGAATGATACTATATTTGGTAGCCCAAACGCCGGTTTAGCTCAGTTGGCAGAGCAGCGCATTCGTAATGCGCAGGTCTGGGGTTCAAGTCCCCAAACCGGCTCGATATTGTTTTGATTCTTTCCTGTCTTCAATTATTCCTGTAACTACGAAAAGTTTTTAAGATGTAAATAAGTCCGGGTTAGTTTATTGATACACTGGTAAGTGATTGAGTAAATTTGGATAATTAGCAAATTTGAATATTAGCAGATTAGCAAATTTAATGAGTCAATGAGATGATGTGCCGATGTGCCAATGTTTTTAAATGAAAAGTGAAGAATATTTTTGGCTTCGGCGATTCATAATTCAATTCACTTATCACTTAGCAGATGTCAATATTAGCAGATTAGCAAATGTTTTAAAAAAACAAGAATTACCAATTAACAAATAGCGTATGTCAGTATTCAGTATTATATATTCGGACTTTAATGAGGCGCGGCTTTCTTTGAAAGAATGGTTTTTCTGCCGCAGGCAGGCTATCAGGATGGATATTGCCATCAGCCTTGCCGATATGAAGCAAAAGGGATGGAACAGGCAGTTTATAGTTATGCTGATGAGCCTGCCGGCAGGTGACAGGCTGGTATCCATACACAGGGATAAGTTCCTGGAATACCAACGGGCAGGCTTGCTGCCAAAGCGTTTGAAATGGAGCGACTGTAAAAGGATGTCGTTTTACCAGACGCCCGAATGCCGGAATAATAAGGCAACGCTACTGGAAAGGAAAGAGGCTAAGGAGAAGTATATAAGGTATGCTAAAAGGTATATGTAGGTTCGTTTTTTATTTGGATAAAGCCTGTTTTCTGACAGGCTTCTTTATTCTGTTTATATTAACATTTCTTTTAGCCTGACAAACGATTGTATTACCTGCTCCATATCAGGATTTTCAACGTGTACCAGCAGGGATGAGCAAAGTGTGTAATATTCCCCTTCTTCGTGCAGTTCTTCTTTATGTATATGCCTGAACCTGTCCCTGCATTCATTGCCCCATATGTCGAAAAGCCTTTTCCTGCACAGTTCCCTGCCGTCCAGGCTATCGCATATGTATATCATTGAGTTCCGGTTGTTTTGAAAGAATAATTCAATGATGCACAGGATTGTCTCCCGTATGCGCGGGTCTGATGTCTTAGCGGCGCGTTCGCCTTTGTGCTCAAAGTTGAACATAAAGGTATTCTCAAGGCTTTTGTCGTAATTACTACAACAAATAAAATAAGCGGTATATTCGATACCGCTCACTGTTATAAAGGAATACGCCAAACCAGCCCCCGAAATACTATAAGGGTAAGGGCTTAGCGAGTTTAATGTTCCGTTCATCCAAAACTTTTTCTAAATCACCGTTTTCACGTATACACTTCGATAAGGCCTTCTTATCCTCAAGCATCTTTTCAAGGATGGTCTTCCGTTTTACCTGATGCTTTTTCATAGACTTTATTGATTAAATTAATATTACCACAATCAGCAATACACTACAAATATAGATAAATGAACGGATAAAAAACACATTTCCAGCCTAAAAATACAATTAACCAAACACCTTATTTCATCAGACTTTCATTGTATCCCACATCTACCCATGCTTCCAGATAATAAATAATGCTCTGCGGAGCCAGCGACGCCCCGAAAGAAAACAGGAAGTCGCGGAACTTATTACCTGCTATCCTCCGGGTCTCAAGCGTGGAATAATTCCCCCGCCCGGTCGGAGCCATGCCCGACATCGCCCGAAAATTTACACCGTCCATAGAGGAATGGGATATGTACACAAGTGGGCCTGCATCGTTAAGCGTACAAAATAACTGTAGCTTTTCCAGCCATTTGATATACGGCCTGCCGTACTGTAGCGGACGCATGATAAAGCTGACATCCGCCCGTTGCGGCGTGCCGTCTTCATTCAGGTTCCCAAACTCATAATCCTTTAGCCTGTTATCCCCGGTAACATATAACTCAGGGAAAGTATTATCCACTACCCTGTCTATTTTCTCCGTAGACCGGTAGAACGACCTGGAATAGAAGTTCAGCACATAGTTAAACCCTGATTCCTTATTACAGATAAGCAGTTCGTTTTCGTATGGATCGTAGATAAGGTTGTCCAGTCCCCGGAGGTATTCCGTTAATGTTTCGCCGGGTGTATGCATAAGCCCTTCCATCTGCGGGAGAGATTCTATAATAAACTTTTTTTGTTCTTCCTGTAGCTGTGATGTCAATAGTTCCACGTCCTGCCCGCTGATGATGCATACGCCGCGTCCGGATGTAAACACCACGCCAAAGGGTGTGGAAGCGACAATAGGGGTTGTCGGTATTTCATACGAAGCAGGAGCGGATTTGTTCGAATAGACAACTTCCCCCTGTCCCACATCGAGCGAATAAATACCCTGTGTGGTGAAGATATACAGGGGATATTGCCCGAACTGTCCTTCCGAGATGCGCATGGCATTGGATGCCATTGCCAGTATTGTCCCGTTCCCGGTCTGATAGGTATTGATATTGGGGAACAGCAGCGGATTATTTAAGGCCGATACCTTTATTTTATTCGGTTCGGATAATGTTACTACGGTGTTGGTATCGGGTAATACGGCAGTGGACGGGCTGCTGTCTTCCGTGACAGGCTTTAACCCGTCGTTGACAAAGAATGCAAGGTTGAGGAAATTATGCGGTTCCAAAGGCTCTGTAAATACCTTATACCACTGGCCGCCCGTCTGCCTGTAAATGGTTATCCTTTTGGCGCGGGTATCCGGATAGGAAATAAAGGAACTCATAAACAGCTTATATACGGGAAAGTAAGGAGCATTGGCCACATACCTGTATAGCTTTTCATTCGTTATCCCGGTGTTTATCTCTATTTCGAACAAAAGGTTGTTCCATAACTGCCCGTGTGCATCCGAATATTTATACCCGTTGTAATTACCGTCCGGTATATCTGACGTATTGTACCACAGGAAGTAATCCGGGTTGAAGCCTTTGAAGAAAGTAGTCTTTACATTGGCGATATGCAACCTGTTATTATAGGTATAGCTTACTTCTGCACCGTACTTATGGTTGGAGAAGTTATCGTCCGTCATCGCTTCCTGGTAGATGAGGTTCTCCATCCTGGTAACATCCGAATCCGTCGAGGGGAATACTTCCGGTTCAAGGATACTTTTACTGCTTCCCAAGGGGATGCTCTTCATATAGTAGAATGTGGCGGTATTGGATACCTCCTTTAATGTTTCCGGCTTTATTTCTTTAACAAGGTTGCAGCTTGTCAGTATATCCAGATCAAAGGGCATGTCCCCCCGGATATTTTCGATATTGGATAAACCCAGTGGCGGGGACATAAAGATATCGACCGACCGGATAATATCCTGCCAGTCCTGCCAGCCCTCAAAGGCGAAATCGTAATGCATATGCATCTTATAGCCGTAGACATGTACCCGCGACCAGGAAGCGACATACCACCTGTTGCCGTCGTTGTTTATCTCATACTGAACCCATTTAACGGAGTCTTTATCCTCCCCGGTGCGGCTTATCGAAGTATCCCCCGTGACAGGCTTTACAGGCATAATAAATACCGGAGGGGAATGTTTGGTCAGGGTTCCGTCATACAGGCGGAAGGCATAGCGGATAAGGCAGGCGTCGAAAAGGTGCAGTCCGTATTCTTCATTCAGCTTGTTGACCGCTACGTTGACAAGCCCTTTGGTTGCGTCTGTAAAATCTTCCGGCCTTACGCTGCCCGGCTCATATTCGTTGTCATAGAATAATTCGGCATGAGCCATCCGGTCGGATGTCCTTAACCCGATGGGCGGCACTTGCGGCAGTTCCCCGATGAAAGTATAGTTGCCATTTCGGTAGAACAGGTAGTAGATATTATCACTTGTAATAAGCGAAACCGTATTGCCTGTCTGCTGTACACTATGAATCCTGCCTTGTATGTATGATTGGATAGTTTTGGGCTGATCGCTTAATATATCCCAATAGACGGATGAATGGTTATTATCATTAATAACCCCGATCCAGTTCTTATAGCTGTTATTCTGGTGCAGAAAAATGATGTCATACTTTTGGGATAGTTCCTGCATTACCTTACGGGGCGGTACAGGATGTAATGCCCCGTTCTTGGGGCGGAGGTTGACCAGGGAATACATATCCCCCTCCCCGTATGTGCTTGTTGTGGTGATACCGCCGGCTGGCGTTTTGATTTTCGGCATGGCCTTTTACTGCTCCCGGTTCAAAAAAGGTTCAATAAAATCCTTCCTGTAAGGTTCGATGATGGAGTCGTTCGTATCAATGAAGTTCTTCACCTGCTTTATCCCGTGGAGGATGGCGGGATGTTCCCTGCCGAATATTTCCGCTATCTTCACGCTCGACCAGCGGACAGGATCGGACTTGTTGAGGTAAAACCAATAGATAAAGCGGGCTACGGCAAGGACTTGCTTCCTGGATTTCCCGGTCAGTTCCTCTTCCGGGATATCAGTCCTTTCGGCATATTCTTTCAGGCTTAGTATAGTATCCATTACGTTCTGTTTTTTTAATTTGGAATAGCAATTTACCGGACAAAAACAAGATATGCAAAACTGTTAAAACCAGTTAGTTATATGTGTTTATGTGGCTGAATATGGGACTGTATGCCCATAGGCGGAAGCCAGGGGATTATTATAAAAGTTTAACTGTTAAAATGGTTTTGACAGAGGGTTTTTAACCTGTTTTGTCCGGTAGTAAGTTGTATGTTGTATGTTATTTCTGCCGGATGTTTCCGGCGTGGTTCACCTGCCTGCCACCAGGAAGTCGGCAGCTTCCTGCTCCAGTTCGGCATTGGTTTTAATACGGCTGGACAGCATCCAGGCCTCCAGCTCCTGCCTGTCGAAATAGGTCAGTTTGCCCCCCTGGGATTTGTAATAGGGGATTTTCTTCGCGCATACCAGTTTATACAGGTGGCTTTTGCTCAATCCGGTCAGCAGGCTGGCGTCTGTCATCGTCAACGCCTTTTTGATTCCCAGTAAGGTCAGTTCCCTGATTTTCTGCAACTCGTTCAATAGCTGTTCTTCCATGTCCTTTTTATCTTTTTCGGTATTGGCTGCACGGGGACAGGTGTAAGGCTTCCCCTGCATGCCTTTGCCAACCCGAGGGGCTTACACTCTCCCGTCCGGTTAACAAAGGCAAAGATAGGACGCATGGAAAAACAAAACGGGCGGTATCAGGTTGCTTCCCCCTGACTACCGCCCTGCCGCCTTTATGTATCAACTGTTTAACTTAGCAACCTGTCTATGACTGCACTGCTTTCCGGTGGATTGTCGTATTTATCCATTGCCGTGCTCAGGCTTTTTTTATTGATGGGCTTATTGTCCTTTGTAAAGCACTGTGCCGCTTTTAACCATTGGTTTATTTCCTTTGGGAAATGCCGGGATATAAAGTAATGCAGTTCCTTGACCGTTCCCATCCATTGCAACGGACTGAACGGTGTTTCGTCTCCGGGTATAGGTGTACCCCCGAAAACAGAACAAAAATGGCTGTAAGACGTTCCTGCGGATATAAATTCGCCTTTCACCAGACCTGTGTATAACTGCTCCAGTTCCGTAGCGGTAAAAGTGCGGCTGAAACAGGGCGGGTGGCTTATATTATTCCTATCCTGCTTTTGTGTTTCTTTTACCCTAATGGGTGTTTTAGTTTCTATATACCTGAAATAATTATCCGTATATGACCTGATTATCTCCGCTTCGTTATCGCTCAGGTATTCAAACAACCCCTGCGACTGCCTGAACAGTTCTTCTTCATCTATCCTGTGCCGGAAGTAAAATTCTTCCTCAAGGTTCCTGAACGGTAAGTCAGCATCGTTCCTGTGCCGTTCCCTGTATTCACCCAGCCGCATATCCATGTATCCGTTGTAAATGGCTAGGGTATCTTTTCCCCACTTCTTTATGAGGTAAGCACAAAAGCCGCATATGACTACAGGCAGCATATGTGGTTGTCCGGCTTCTTCCTTATATGCCATATAGTGTTCGTCTGTTTCCAGGAACCTGTAACAGCAGTTGTCCTCCACATCTTTGAACTGTCCCGCCTTGCCGTTCTTCCAGGCTGAGGACAGGGTACTGCCTGAAATACGTTCGATCAGTCCCCCTGTCTCAAATCCCGCTCCCGGTTTTTTATCCTTATCCATATATTAGAATTTAAACAGTATCCTAGTCCGTCAGCCCATCCAGCTTACTGACTGCTTCACGCTTATTCTTATCTATCACTTTGGCATATATCTGTGTCGTCTTCATATCGGCATGCCCTAATAGCTTGCTCACTGTCTCGATAGGTACACCCAGGGACAGCAAAAGGGTAGCGTTTGTGTGCCTGGCAACATGGAATGTCACGCGCTTCTTTATCCCTGCCGCCAATACCCAGCTTTTAAGGGCCTGGTTCGTAAAACCGCTGGATGATAACGGGTAGATGATATCTTCTCCCATAGCGGCTCCCCTTTCCGGCAGGAACTTCAAAGCCTCGTCCGATACCTGCAGGTATTCTTTTTTCTTTGTCTTCTGCTGGGTAAAGCAGATCTGCTTCCGGCCTTCATGGTCGGTCTGGATATCGTCCCATCTCAGGGCCTTGACATCCGAGAAGCGCAACCCGCTGAAACAACTGAACAGGAAGGCTGACTTTACCAGTGGTTTGACACATTCGGTCTTTACCAGCGCCCTGATTTCTTCCAGGCCTAAGTATTCCCTGTCGCTTTCCGGACGTTTGGGACGCTCGAAGCGGGTCAGCTTCTTCATCGGGTTATCGGGAATGATACCATCCTGTACCGCACAGTTCAATACAATGGATAAGGCGCGGCTGTAACCGTAACGGCTGCCTTTGGATAACAGGCTGCCTTTAGCGCTAGCCGCAATGCCCCTGCGGCTGGAAAGGTTCTCCGCTGTCAGCAGGTATTCACTGAAACCGCAGCAATACTCCCTGGTAACTGACCTGAAGGTTAGCCCGTCACCCTTATAAAGGATCAGGTGCTTTATCAGGCTCCGGTAGGTATCGCATACCGCTGTCTTGCCCTCCGCTTCTTTGCGTTCCGTCAATGCCTGTAAATATTTGATGAAATTCGCCTTTTGTTTCAGTCCCATATTGACAAAGCCGTTTTCCTTACTGGACAACTCATCTATTCGCTGTGCTTTGATACGGACGGCCTTGTCGAGCATCCGGCGGTTCAGCTCTTTGTCTTCGGGTGTCCTTTCTGGTACAAGGTAGAGTTTGGGGAACTCGTACAAGCGCTTGCCGTTCCTGTAGATATCGAAGTAAATGGACTGGCTGCCGCCGGAGAGTTGTTTAAAGCGTATCTTTACCGGCTCCTTTGCTTTGGGTTGTTTCCTGCTGGTTGTCATAAGGATCAATATTAAATTAAATACTAAAAAATCAAGAAAGAAAAACTAAAAAGAATAAAATTAAAAATTAAACCGGGGGCAAGATACAAACAAGGAACGACATGGCAAAGGAAAATAAGGATTAATTACCTTTTGATATATATGTTTTTAAATAGCTAATAATCAGATATTATATAAATACAAGAAACATAATAGTTTACGAAAAACAAACAAAGTAACAATTATAAAAATCCATAAGTAACAAACAGGTAACAAATAATGGATAAAAAACGATTATGGAAATGAAAAATAAAAATCTATTTTTATTCTTGTTAACTAATATAAATAGCTATATATAAGTGTATTTAGTTTCATACATATCACTTTTATTTTCGTTTGTTTTCTTGGCGAATTTTGGTGATAACTTTTAAAGGTAACAAAGGTAACACTTGTTTCAGTTAACAGTAAACAGTCATCAGTTAACAACTTGTATCTCGTGTCTTGTCTACTCGTATCTTGTTTACTTGTAACTCGTAACTGCTTTAATCAATACTTCAAAGAACTATCAGCTGATAGCTAACGGCTAAAAGCAATATATAGATAAAGTTCTTTTGAAATATTTACGAATCCGGCTTGTCAGAATTCTCTCAATCCCGAAACCTTATATCTGCTGAGGGTCTCCAGTTTTACATCCCTGTTTACGACAACGCCGTTGGTGGCCAATGCCTGTTCTACGGTCTTGAATGCGATTTCCGGATGGTTATTGTCCTGGCTGAGATGGCATAGCCAGATATTCCGGAGGTTTTCATTGTAGATACTCGCAATAAATTCGGCCGAAAGACGGTTGCTCAGGTGCCCCATACCGTTTTTTATCCGTTCCTTGAGATAATACGGGTATCTGCCTGTCTGAAGCATATATTCGTCATAGTTGGCTTCTATCACAAGGTGGTTGGCCCTGCACGCATAATTCCTTATTTTGTCGGTAATCCGGCCTATATCCGTTACGATGACAAGAGCCTGCCCGTCAAACTCGATGTGGTAGCCCACGTTTTCGATGCTGTCATGCGGCACATCAAAGGCTGTTATATTAAAGTCATCGATTGCAAACGCTATCTCTTTCTCTATGACCCTTTTTGATTGGTACAGCTTGGCCTGGACGACCCTGTTGCGCTGAATGCCTTCGTGTACGGTCTCGGTCGCATAAATAGGGATGTTATACTTGTCGCCGAAGCATCCGACGGTTTTGATGTGGTCGGCATGGTCGTGCGTGATAAGGATTGCTTTAATCTTCTCGAAAGCGACCCCGTATTCGCGTAATGCTTTCGTTACATTACGGATACCTATTCCGGCATCTATAAGGATACCGTTTTCTTTGGTTCCCAGATAGTAACAGTTTCCGCTGCTGCCGCTGCCCAGGCTGAAGAACTTATATTTGTATTGTGAAAATAAATCATATTGCATAGCGTGCAAAGTTAAGGAGTATCCGGATAAAAAAGATGTCCGTAACGTTAAAGTTATGAACACCTCCGGATATAATATGAGCAGGTCCTTATCCCTTTTTCAGGAAACAGGTTTTTAAAACGATGCCCGACCCGTCTATTTTGCAGTCTACTTCTGTCGGTTCTTCTGTCAGGCGGATGCTTTTTACTTTTGTTCCGCGCTTGATAACCATCGACGAACCTTTTACTTTCAGGTCTTTAATAACTGTAACAGCATCACCATCAAGCAATTCTGTACCATTGCTATCCCTGGGGGTTGTGTCTTCTGCTTCTGTGTTTGCTTCGCCTGTCCATTCGTGAAAGCAATCGGGGCAAACATATGCCGTACCGTCGAAATAAGTGTTTTCCATGCTGCACACCGGACAATTCGGAGTTCCTTCCATTTTTACTAATTTTTAGTGTTAAAAACACAAAGATAGCGCTTTTGATGTCTGTAACCAAAATCGGTACGTTCGGGTAAACGTTTCGGGATCGGGTCTGATGTCTGTCCGGGCGTATAATAAATCTCAGGTTACGACTTGACCTTTAGGAATTACTCAAATAAATTCGTCTTAAAAGTGAAAATTCAAAAATTCTACAAAATTGGCAGATATTTTTATGTCTGATTTAGTCTGACTGGTTTTTTCCATTAGGCTAAAATTAATTTATTAACCAAATGTCTGAACAGGAACAGACGTAAAATCAATTTGAAATGAAAAAATATTTATTATTATCTGCTATTGCAATGATCGTGTCGATTTTTTCTACTAATGCTCAGGAAGCCGGAAAGTTCAGAGGCGGATTAGACCTCGGTTATGCGATACCCAAAGGAGGAGGAGGTATTGGGGCTGCATTAGAGTTTAAATACAACCTGAAAGATAATATGAACGTGGGTATCCGTATCGAAGATGCGTTCATGGCTAAAGAAGTAGGAGAAGCTGAGGGAAGTGTATCAGGAAATGAAGCCTATCTGGCTACTTTCGATTACTATTTCAACAAGGGAACTTCCAGTTTTGCCCCATTTGTAGGCGCCGGTGCCGGCTATTACAGCTTGGCGACAATCAAAGTCAATGATACTGATCTGGGTGCTGATACATCCGGTAAGTTCGGCGGATTGTTAAGAGCAGGTTTCGAATATAAAAAATTCAGAATGGCAGCAAGCTATAATCTTGTTCCTTCTTCAAAGTTTGAAATTGGTAACCAGAGCATATCTTCTTCAAACGGCTATTTCTTAATAACTGTAGGATTCTATCTCGGCGGTGGTAGCTGGAAAAAATAATATTAAAGAAAAAATAGGTTATATCGTAATTGTATAATAAGGTTTCGTCAAGGAATTGGCGAAACCTTATTTATTTTTATAAAAAGGAGATAATAATGGCAGTAGTGGGGTTTTAATGTTCGATTTTTCTAATTCGCCTACCGGCTTATTTTTGGCTAACGCCGATTTACGGATTGGGTATCCCGCCTGCTGGACGAGGCCGGAACCGCGATGTGAAGGCAAGACAGAGGCTCTTCAGTCTTTAGCCCTATGTGCATAAGCCTACTCGTAACTTGTAACTGCCCACAGGGTGTAGTAACTTGTAACTAAAAATCGAACATTAAAACCCACCTACCAATTCGCATTAATAATCACAGGAACCGAGTATGTATATAATTTCCGGGATATTCAGGTCAGATAAATATTTTGAGAATCTTTCCATATCCGGAACAACTTCGTAGGAAAAACTTAAATACACTCTTAATTAAAAAATGTATTTTTGCATATTGAACCAGAATATCATAATTATGAAGAAAGTTATTCTCTTTCTGTACCAGCTGTTCATATTCGCCCCTATTTTTGTATTGGCGACTATTATTACGGCTGTCACAGTTATGATTGGCTGCCTTATAGGTGACCGTACATTTTGGGGTTATTATCCGCCTCGTCTTTGGAGCAAACTGTCCTGCCGGCTGGCCTTATGCCGGATTAAGGTTGTCCGCCACGGGAAACTCGACCCTGACCAATCATATGTATTTGTACCCAATCATCAGGGCGCCTTCGATATTTTCCTTATATACGGGTATCTGAACCAGAATATAAAATGGGTGCAGAAACAGGAACTGCGTAAAATCCCGTTTGTTGGTAAAGCCTCCGAAATTGCAGGACATGTATTTGTAGACCACTCCAACCTGAAATCGAGGAAAGAAACTATTATCAAAGCCGAAGAACAGCTTGGAGAAGGCTCTTCGATGGTAATATTCCCCGAAGGAGCAAGAACTAATACAGGTAAAATGGGGCGGTTCAAACGCGGAGCATTCGTTATTGCAAAAGAAATGGGATTGCCTGTTGTACCGGTTACAGTAAACGGCCCTTTCGACCTGATGAGAATAAACACATACCTCATCAATCCCTGCAAACTTGAACTAATTGTCCATGAACCCATTTCTACAGATAACCTTACCGATGAGAATATGCCGCAGTTTATTGACAACTGCCGGGAAACCGTATATTCCGGATTATGGGAAAAATATAAATAACAAAGAGTAATAAAAAACGTTATATCTGAATACGAAACCATTTTTTTGTATTTTTGTGCCTTTACTTAACAACAATCAGCATGAAATCTAAATTTAAGAATATACTATTCCTATCATTGATTCTGTTAGCTGCATCTGCATTGGACCTGTCTGCTGAAGGACATAATGATTTGAATATAGCGAGTGCCACAGCAGTTGAGCAGGCGCCGGATGCTGTTATCACACATACTGTAGTGAAAGGGGAAACCGCGTACTCCATAGCCGCTGCATATAACACCACCGTGCAATCCATTTACAGACTTAACCCGGAGGCCGAAAAGGGAATCAAAGCCGGAAATAAGCTGAAAATAGAAAAAGGGCGGAAAGTGGCAAATTACAGCAGTCATCTGATTGAGCCGAAAGAAACGCTCTATTCCGTATCGCGGATGTATCATATATCCGTGGACAACCTCAAAGACGCAAATCCGGGACTGGACGAAAAGACATTCAGCAAGGGGAAAACCATCCGTATTCCTGTGTTTACAGGCGGATATGCGACTATAGCCCCAACCGTGACAAACGGAGGATATGCAAGCCCGAATATGGAATACAAAGTACAAAAAGGCGAAACGCTATACAGTATAGGGAAAAACCAGGGCATATCCGTAGAAGCTCTCCTGAATTCAAACCCCTCGTTGAAAGACGGCGGATTGAAAGAGGGAATGACTCTGGTTATCCCAAGAAGGCAGATACAGGAGCCAAGGCTTACCACCAATGAACAAAAGGCTGTACGGACAGAAACCCCCTATGCTACAAAAGGAGAGACAGTCCGTATAGGAGTCCTGCTTCCGTTCCTTGACAATCACGGCAGCATCCAGAAAGAAAAACTGGCCGAATATTACGAAGGCTTCCTGTTGGCCGTTAAGGAAATGAAAAGCAGAGGCCTTAACGCCGAGATATATGCCTTCGACATCGGAACCGAAAAGAGTACGAAAAAACTTGAAAGCCTGCTGGGTACAAACGAAATAAAAAATCTCCATCTGATAATCGGAGGCGTATCCAAGCAGCAGATAGATGTATTGACCAAATTCTCTAAGAAAACAGGGATTAAATACGTTATACCTTTCGGTTCGACAAATGACATAGAAAATACACCGACATTATTTCAGATGACCACATCCCATTCAAGCCTGTACACTGAAATATCATCTGCATTCAAGGACAAGTTCAGGGACTACAATATAATCTTCGTCTCCGAAGCTGGCTCTGACAATGATAAATCAGACTTCACGAACACCCTGAAAAAAGAACTGTCAAAGTCGAATATACCCTTCAAATCCACTGCAAGTTCCGACAATCTGATTACAGATATAAGGAATGTGATGGAAGGTACAGAAAAGAACATACTGATTCCTGCCTCCTCGTCAGAAATCACGCTGCGCAAAGTGCTGGCCGCAATGAATTCGCTGACTACAGAAGCCGTAACCCTGTTCGGTTACCCCGAGTGGCAGACATATTCACAGCATACGGGCGGGTTGCATAAATACGACTCTTACATCTACAGTATATTCTTCCTCGATGAACAACAGAATGATGTCAAAGACTTTGTAAGCGAATACAAAAAATGGTACAATAAGAACCTTATAAATTCATATCCCAAATACGGCTATCTGGGATACGACGCAGGACTTTATTTCCTGACAGCACTCAACAGATACGGCAGCAGTTTTGAGAACAATATATCTAACCTCAAAGTTCCTACCCTGCAATCAGCCGCGCACTTCCAACGCATAAACGACAGGGGAGGATTCATCAACAACGGGTTATACCTTATCCAGTATAAAACAGGATCAGGCATTGAAAAAACAGATATCAGCAGATAAAAAATGACAAACAGATTCTTTATCCTATTATTGTTGTCGTCACTCTTTACCGTTGTCGCAAACGGACAGGACAAAAAGTTCGAACCTGAGTGGAACATAGGTGTCGGATTCGGCCCTACGCTTTCATCCGTCAGCTTCGACCCCAACAGGGCACTGAATGACGGGGGAACTATAAGTACCAAAAACCTCCAGCAATATTCCGGGGGGCTTGCTATACGCTATATTTCCGAAAAGAATCTGGGGCTGATAGCCGAACTGAACTATTCTCAACAAGGATGGGAGCAATACTTTGAGCCGAGCGAATCGGGAGAACTGTCCCCATACCAGCATTCCCATCAATTAAATTACCTGGAATTGCCTATACTTACCCATATCTACTTTGGAAATAAGGTACGTGTCTTCTTCAATCTGGGGCCCAAGCTCAGCTTCCTCCTCAACGACAGTGAAAAGATGAACCAGGCACTATCCGACGCACTGGCAAGCGGCAGTCTGAGCCCTTCTTTTATGACATATCAGTATTACCGTAAGCCCGAGAGAAAGATAGATTACGCCCTTATGGGAGGCATGGGGCTCGAATTCAGGTCGGGCATCGGTCATTTTGCATTGGAAGGACGATATACATTCGGCCTTGGAGATATTTACAAAAACAGTAAATCCGATTTTTTCAACCGCTCTGCCAACAGGGTTATTTCGGTTAAGTTGACCTACTACGTTAAGCTATTCTGATATGCCGCGCATATACAAACTTTCAAGGACAGGATTGAAATTATTATATAAAGTACGCCATCACCGGGGACATGGCATACATTCCCCCTTTGTCTTCAATCTGGTGACAAAAGTCATAGAAGAAAAAGCACCCTACCACGCCTATGACGATATAAAATTCGCGCTTGACAGCCTGAAAGAAAAACATTTCAAGCTCAACAAACAGAATAAGCTGATGTTTAAGCTGGCCAATCACTTCGAGGTGAAAAGGGTTCTGGAAATAGGTTCCGGCTTTGGGGTTAACTCCCTATGCCTGACAGCACCGTATTCCAATACAGAATGTACATGCATAGAAATATCGGAACAGAAAGCAGCCCTGGCCCGCAAATTGTACCATAACTGGGCAAGGAAGATAAATCTGCATACAGAAGCGGCGCTACCCGTTCTAACAAATAAGCAGGACTGCATATTGATCGACCTCAACAACTACAATCATCTGCCGGCAGATATAAACAAGTACCTGTCGGAACTTTCTCACGAAAAAACATTCATTATTGTGAAAGGTATCCGAACAAATAAACGCTACCAGATGTTATGGAGAAGTATTTTAAATATAGAGTCGCGGACAGCTGTACTCGATCTGTTCAATACCGGAATTTTATTTTTCGACAGACAGTTGTACAGATGGAATTATCAGATAAGTTTTTAGGGCTGCAGGCCTCTTTAATATTCACGGTTTAAACAGATCATTGATAGATGAAGAAAAGCTTGGTATATACAAAAACGGGAGATAAGGGAACAACTTCCCTTGTCGGAGGAAAACGGGTAGCTAAATCCCATGTCAGGCTCGAAGCTTATGGCACTGCCGACGAGCTGAATTCTTTCGTCGGATTTCTGATAGAAGAAATAGACGACAAACATGACCTGGAAACATTATCCTATATTCAGCATAAATTGTTCACGGTAGGTTCATATCTTGCCACTGAAACCGAAGCGATGCCCCCCAAAGCAGCAAGTATCATTACAGAAAAAGATATAGCGCTGCTGGAAAACGAGATGGACAGGATGGACAGCGAACTGCCGTCTCTTCGCCAATTCGTATTACCGGGAGGAAGCGAGTCCGCATCACGGGCACATATATGCCGGACAGTCTGCCGGAGAACCGAACGTTGCATATACCGGGTGAAGGAAGAATTTCCGGTGGATGAACACGTTTTAATGTTCGTAAACCGGCTCTCAGATTACTTTTTCTTACTAGCCAGGAAAGAAAGTAACAAGAAAGGAAAAGAAATATTTTGGAATCAGACTTTGATATAAGAAATAAAGTTCTATTTTTGCGAAAATATAACCAAACCGGCAAAATAAATAAAACTAAGATATTATGTACTGGACTTTAGAACTTGCATCGAAATTAGAAGATGCACCATGGCCTGCAACAAAGGAAGAGTTAATAGACTATGCTCAACGTTCAGGCGCCCCCCTGGAAGTAATAGAAAACTTACAGGAGATCGAGGATGAGGATGAAATCTTTGATACAATCGAAGATATCTGGCCCGATTATCCGAGCAAAGAAGACTTCTTCTTCAACGAAGACGAATATTAGCCTAAAGATGCTGTAAAAGACTCTTTTAAAAGAAAGTAACTGAAAAGAGATTGGGGTGAAAATTCACTCTGATCTCTTTTTGTGTTTTTCCGGATCTGGCTTTGGACAAAAAATGGTTAAGCTATGTTATTTATGCGAATTATTAATAAATCTCTAAAACTTTATCTATACAATATCCGGGGAGAGTTACACGAAGAGCGCAAAGAGAAAAAGAAATTTTTGTCATGTACTATGGCAAATCTGTCACTTTTGTAACCTTTTTCCGGCTTGGCGCCTTTGCGGGATCTCCTTTATCCATAGATAAAATATTCTTTGAAGGAAACTGATAAATGAAAAATATGTGCAAAAAGTGTCAAGTTTGTCAAGTTTTACACAGAAGCTGCAAGCAAACGAATTATTAATTCTTCATTCTTAATTATTAATTATTTTCTATCTTTGCTTACTTGTAATTTAACTATAAAGAATACATCTAAATAAACATAATAACTGTGTCGAAGAAAGTAGCCGAAACCCCGTTGATGAAACAATATCTGGAAATCAAGAGTAAACATCCTGATGCTATATTGCTGTTTCGTGTGGGTGACTTTTACGAGACTTTTTCACAAGATGCCATCGATGCCGCCGAGATACTGGGGATAACACTTACCCGGCGGGCCAATGGATCAGCACAATTTGTCGAACTGGCCGGATTTCCTCACCATGCACTGGATACTTATCTGCCGAAACTGGTACGGGCAGGTAAACGAGTCGCTATCTGCGACCAGCTGGAAGACCCAAAGCTGACCAAAACAATTGTAAAACGGGGAATTACGGAACTTGTCACTCCCGGGGTATCCATTAATGACAATATCCTCAATCATAAAGAGAACAATTTTCTCTGTGCGGTACATTTTGCGAAAAGCAGCTGTGGCATTTCACTGCTCGATATTTCCACAGGGGAATATCTTGTAGCGGAAGGAACTAAGGAATATGTAGACAAACTGCTCACCAACTTCTCCCCGAAAGAAGTCCTGGTGGAAAGAAGCAAGAAAAAGCTGTTTGAAGAATATTTCGGAACACGTTTCTTCATATTCGAGCTCGACGACTGGGTATTTACGGAAGATACTGCCAGAGACAGGCTGTTGAAACACTTTGAAACAAAGAACCTGAAAGGATTCGGCGTAGAACATCTGACAAACGGGGTAATCGCGGCAGGAACGATCCTCCATTATCTCGATGTCACCCAACATACACAGATAGGGCATATCACTTCGCTTTCCCGCATAGAGGAAGATAAGTACGTCCGTCTGGATAAATTCACAGTCCGCAGCCTCGAACTCATTTCCACCATGAACGAAGGAGGAAAAAGCCTCCTCGACATTCTGGACAGGACAACATCGCCGATGGGCGCGCGTATGCTTCGCCGCTGGATGGTATTCCCGCTGAAAGAAGCAAAGCCTATAAACAGCCGGCTATCCGTAGTTGAATACTTCTTCAGGGATCTGGAATTAAAAGGCCTGCTGGAAGAACAACTTTCATTAATCGGAGACCTGGAACGCATTATATCCAAAGTAGCCGTAAACAGAATTACCCCGCGTGAAGTAGTCCAGTTGAAAGTGGCATTAAAAGCCATAGAGCCGATACGTGAGGCATTCCTGGCATCAAGTGAACCGAGCCTGAGGGAAATAGGGGAAAAACTCAACCCCTGTCCTGTTATCCGCGACCGCATAGAGAAAGAGATATATCCCGATCCACCCGCAATGCTGAATCGTGGGAACGTTATAAGCAAAGGGGTAAACGCCGACCTCGACGAGTTACGTGATATTGCTTTCTCCGGAAAAGATTACCTGCTGAAAATACAACAACGGGAGACTGAAGCCACCGGCATCTCCTCTCTCAAGATAAGTTTCAACAGTGTATTCGGTTATTATATCGAAGTCCGGAACGCGCACAAGGATAAAGTTCCGGCCGAATGGATACGTAAGCAGACACTGGTAAATGCAGAACGTTATATCACACAGGAACTGAAAGACTATGAAGAGAAGATCCTGGGTGCGGAAGAGAAGATTCTGTCCCTCGAAACATCTCTTTTTAACGATCTTGTACTCAGCCTTGTAGAATACATACCAACTATACAGGTGAACGCGAACCTGATCGCGCAGACCGACTGCCTGCTCTCGTTTGCCAAAGTAGCCAAGGAGAACAAATATATCCGTCCCGAGATCAATGACACGGATGCATTGAAGATAAAGAACGGCCGCCATCCGGTCATTGAAAAGCAGTTGCCATTAGGCGAATCCTATATAACAAACGACGTCTTTCTGGATAGCAATTCGCAGCAAATCATTATCATAACCGGACCGAATATGGCCGGTAAATCGGCCCTGCTCCGTCAAACGGCTTTGATTACACTGATGGCGCAAGCCGGTAGTTTTGTCCCTGCCGAATCTGCCCAGATAGGGCTGGTAGACAAGATATTCACCCGCGTAGGGGCATCGGATAATATTTCACTGGGCGAATCAACCTTTATGGTGGAAATGAATGAAGCGTCTGATATATTGAATAATCTCTCTCCGCGAAGTCTCGTCCTGTTCGACGAATTAGGCCGGGGAACGAGCACTTATGACGGTATATCCATTGCATGGGCTATTGTGGAATACATTCACGAACATCCGAAGGCAAAAGCAAAGACCCTGTTTGCCACGCACTACCATGAACTGAATGAGATGGAGAAGTCTTTCAAACGGATCAAAAACTTCAATGTTTCGGTCAAGGAAGTGGATAACAAAGTGATATTCCTGCGCAAACTTATACCGGGTGGCAGCGAACACAGCTTCGGTATTCATGTGGCCAAGATGGCCGGCATGCCTCAGAGCATCGTGAAACGGGCGAATAATATACTGAAACAATTGGAAACTGATAACCGTAAACAGGGAATATCAAAGCCTATCACCGATATCAAAGAAAACAGGGAGGGTTACCAGCTTAGTTTCTTCCAGTTGGACGACCCTGTGCTTAGCCAGGTGAGGGATGAAATAAAGTCGCTGGATGTCAATAACCTTACACCAATGGAAGCCTTAAACAAGCTGAATGATATAAAGAAAATAGTTTCAGGTAAATAAAGTGTTAAAGAATTTCAGACAGATTGTATTTTTTTATTCCTTTGTATTCCGAAACGAACTTACAAACAATAAGATAGACCAAGAAAAATGACTCGAAGAAAAATACTTGTAACAGGGGGAGCCGGATTTATCGGGTCACATCTGTGCGAAAGGCTTCTGAGCGAAGGCAATGAAGTATTATGCCTAGACAATTATTTCACCGGCTCTAAAGAGAATGTCGTCCATTTACTGGACAACCCCTACTTTGAATTAATAAGGCATGATATCGTTCATCCATTTCATGTGGATGTAGATCAAATATACAACCTTGCATGTCCTGCTTCGCCGGTTCATTACCAGTACAATGCCATCAAGACCATTAAGACTTCCGTCATGGGGGCCATCAATATGCTTGGACTGGCAAAACGCCTGAAAGCGAAAGTACTTCAGGCTTCGACAAGCGAGGTCTATGGCGATCCTCATATACACCCTCAGCCCGAGTCATATTGGGGAAATGTAAACCCTATCGGGATACGCTCTTGTTATGATGAAGGAAAACGCTGTGCCGAGACATTGTTTATGGATTATCACCGTCAGAACGGGGTAAGGATCAAAATAGTCCGCATATTCAACACATATGGTCCCCGCATGAATCCGGAAGATGGACGTGTGGTTTCGAACTTTATAGTGCAGGCACTGAAAGGGGAAGATATTACGATATACGGGGATGGGACACAGACCCGTAGCTTCCAGTATGTGGATGATATGGTGGAAGCCATGATAAGAATGATGGCCACCGATGATTCGTTTACTGGGCCTGTAAATACAGGTAATCCGGGTGAATTTACCATGATTGAGCTGGCCAGACTGATATTGGAGCTGACAGGTTCCAAATCAAAATTAGTATTCGAGCCTCTGCCAAGTGATGATCCTAAACAAAGGAAACCCGACATTACCCTGGCTAAAGAAAAACTGGACTGGGAGCCCAAAATACAGTTGAGAGAAGGGTTGATAAAAACGATAGCATATTTCGATAACATATTGGAATAAAGGATTTTTACGAAGACATAAATATAACATAAACATGAAACTTTCAATCGTTATTCCTGCATACAACGAAGCCAGGACAATACATTTAATACTTAATAAAGTTTTGGCTGTAAACCTTATCGGTAATTTCGACAAAGAGATTATCATTGTTAACGACTGCTCAAAAGATGATACCGTCGAGGTTGTAAAAGCCTATATGGCCGAGCATCCGCAGGCAGATATGAGGCTTTTCGAACAACCCGTGAATATGGGCAAAGGAGCTGCTCTGCACAGGGGCATCAAAGAAGCTGCAGGAGACTATATAATCATACAAGATGCCGATCTTGAATATGATCCGGAGGAGTACAATATCTTATTGAAGCCTGTAATAGACGGATTTGCTGATGTTGTATTCGGCTCAAGGTTTATGGGAGGAAAGCCTCATCGCATACTCTTTTTCTGGCATTCTATCGGGAACCAGATATTGACATTTGTCTCCAATATGTTTACCAACCTTAATCTTTCGGATATGGAAACATGCTATAAACTCTTCCGTTCAGATATTATCAAGTCTATCCCATTACAGGAGAGGCGTTTCGGTTTTGAGCCGGAAGTGACAGCCAAGGTGGCGAGATATCCCAACGTGAGAATCTATGAAGTAGGTATTTCTTATTATGGCCGTACTTACGAAGAAGGTAAGAAGATAGGCTGGAAAGATGGTGTAAGAGCCTTTATATGCATGCTTAAATATGGATTATTCGGCATGAAGTAATCAGATGATATATTACAATGTAGAGAAGAAAGATTCGATTGACCGGGTGAAATTACCCCACGACAAACGTTTCTTCTCTCTTTTGAGATTATCCCTGTAGGATTGTATATCCGAATCGAAAAATTCTCTTATGCCTTTAGCTACATCTCCGGAAGCAGGCTCCGGTACCACCAAACCCGTATTTGAGTCCTTAACAGTAGTGCCTAATGCTCCTACATCCGTAGCTACCATAGGCAGTTCCATCTGATAGGCCAAGGCTACCACCCCGCTTTGAGTAGCGGACTTATATGGCAGAACCAGTACATCTGCGGCAGAGAATAAGGTTGAAACCATATCATCGGGGATATATTGCTCAAAGACGACGATATTGTCTTTTAAAGGAGATTGATTAATCAGTTCTGCATATTTGTCAAAACTGCCATAACTCTCTCCGGCTATAATCAATTGATAGGAGCCATCCAGCACTCCCATCGCCTCGATAAGTATATCCAGGCCTTTATAATCCCGTATAAGTCCGAAGAAAAGGAGGTTCTTCTTATCATCTCTAATTCCCAGCCTTTTACATGCGGCGGCTTTATCCGTACGCTCAGCATACTGGTCATATATAGGATGTGGCTGTAATAGTATCCGCGCATCTTTTTTCAGGGAGAGTAAATCCTGCCGGACAGGCTCACTCATAACAATAAATGCATTACATCTATTGAAGAAAAAGCGGGCAAAAGACTTATCCACAAACCTTTTCTCATGAGGAATGGCATTGTGAACGAGAGCCACTATTTTAGTCCTTTTATTAAGGAAAAGACACACCGAGCCATAGGCCGGCGCAAGAAAAGACATCCAGTAAGGTATAATAAGCAGATCGGGAGCATACTTATTGATACATCTGGCTGTACGGATATAGCTAAAAGGATTTATACTGTTCAATACACGGATACTATCGACCACTGTGGCTGTATCTCCTTCGGCTACATATTGCGTTTTACCCGGAAAAAGAAGATCGGGATAAAGAGTTGTAAATGTAAATGCTTTCACCTCATTGTGCCCGGAAAGCTCAGTGTACAACCGGGCATTAAGCTGTGCCAGCCCTCCCCTGTACGGATAGAACGGTGAAAGGATCGCAATTTTCATGGCTCTGTCTTGTCTAAAACCTTGTGGATTCGGGAAACAACGGACTCTGCTGTAATTCTTTCCATACAGGCATATTCCTCGTCCCCTCTCTGGCAAGGCAGTTCCCCAAAAACCGAACATGGCCTGCAATCTAAATCGACCTGTATGGCATTTGCTATATCCTGTCTGAATCCATAGAAGCCAATTGCAGGATGGGTTGCTCCCCACACGGATACTACCGGCACCTGTACCAATGAGGCAAGATGCATGTTAGCCGAATCCATCGACAGCATGACATCCAGATATGAGATAAGAAGTATTTCTTTCTGCAAATTAAGCTTTCCGGTAAGGTCAATTGTATTCGGATACTTCGATGCCCAATGGGACAACACTCTTCGCTCTTCTTTTTCCGAACCGAATAAGAATATAGTAATACCTTCTTCCTTTGACAATATATCAATTACCTTCGACATCTTCTCCAAAGGATATATCTTACCCCTATGCTTAGAGAAAGGGGCTATACCTACCCACTTACCATCCTTTTCTTTAACGACGGATTTAAGATCCGTAAAATTCCGCGGGACGAAATCAAAGAAATTATTAAATACCATTGGCGCAGGAAAGCCCAGTTTATCAAAAACCTCCTGATAACGCTGCATGGTATGTTTAAGCGGTGGTTCCAGCTGTTTATGAGCTATCGCAGATCTTTTCTCATTCTTACCTTTATCGATATGCGCGACCTTACGCCCCATTAGAAGCATAGAATGACGAATAGCTTTGGAACGCAAGACATCGTGCACATCAGCTACATGGGAAAACCTCATGGCAGACAGCCGTCTCATCACTCTGAAATAACCTGTTATTCCCCGGTACCTACGCTTAATGTCGAGAGGAATGACATTGATGTTAAACCCCAGATTTTCGAATAATGGAGCGAATGCTTTCCGGGTCATTACAGAAAAACGATCCTGTGGATATTTTGCTGCAACAGAATATACTACCGGAACGAGCATAGCTACATCTCCGAAAGAAGATATCCGTATTACCAGGACTTTAGACATAATTGTATCGTTTGTAAATTGACTGCAAGTTATTGTGTTTTAGTATATAATACCGGATTAAGGCTAGGATCGTTATACATTTTCATCTGCTTATATACTTTCATATATTTCTTTCCTGCCTCTATATCCTCTAATAATTCTTCTATAGCCGTAGAAAGGTCCTTACGCTGCGTAAGTAAAACCTGAAGCTTCTTCGATGCTTGCCCGTGATGATCTGCTGTCGTGTTTTTCCTGTCCACTTCCTGTTGCATGTGGTATATCTTAAGAGCAAGGATAGACAAACGGTCTATTGCCCACGCCGGGCTTTCCGTATTGATCCGGGCCTCAGGCAATACTTTTATATCTTTATATTTATCAAGGAAATAACTGTCTATCAGTTCCACCAGATCTGTCCTGTCCTGATTCGATTTATCGATACGGCGCTTTATAAGCAAAGCTTCCGACGGATCGATGTCCGGGTCGCGGATAATATCTTCCAGATGCCACTGAACCGTATCTATCCAGTTTTTAAGATACAGAAAATATTCTATTGATTTCTCAGTATAAGGGTTATTGATGGGACTATCTACACTGTTCGTTTTGTGATAATCATTAATTGATTTTTCAAAGATAGAATTACTCAAACCGGTAAATTTCATGATTTGTTCTTTATATTAATATTATTTCTCAGCCCAGGTTTCCCGGTCTAAATTACGATAGTTTATGGCTTCCGCCAAATGTTTCGGCTGTATTTTTTCGGAACTATCCAAATCCGCAATTGTACGCGACACTTTCAATATCCTGTCATAAGCTCTCGCCGACAGATTGAACCGGTCCATTGCCGTTTTTAACAGCTGCAATCCTGTATCGTCAGGAGACGCGTACCTGGCAAGAAGCCGGGGTGTCATTTGCGCATTACAATATATCCCGTCCTCATCCTTAAAGCGCTGTTCTTGTATTTCCCTTGCTTTTATAACACGTTCTCTGATAGATTCGCTTGCTTCGGCAGGTGTCTTATCCGATATCTTCTCGAACGGTACGGGAACTATCTCGATGTGTATATCTATACGGTCGAGAAGCGGTCCCGATATCTTGTTCAGATATTTCTGAACAGCTCCACCAGGGCAGACGCATTCCTTCTCGGGATGGTTATAGTAGCCGCAAGGGCATGGATTCATCGATGAAACCAACATAAAGCTGGCCGGATATTCGACAGAAAATTTAGATCTCGAAATGGATATCTTCCTGTCTTCGAGTGGTTGCCGCATAACTTCCAGCACGCTCCTGCTAAATTCAGGTAATTCGTCAAGAAAGAGAACCCCGTTGTGCGCCAGGCTTATCTCTCCGGGTTGGGGATAGGCGCCACCGCCAACGAGAGCCACATCGGAAATAGTATGATGTGGACTCCGGAACGGCCGTTGAGCCATCAAGGATGTTTCATTCCCTATCTTACCCGCCACACTATGTATCTTTGTCGTTTCCAGGGCTTCCTGTAAAATAAAAGGAGGAAGAATAGAAGGCATACGTTTCGCCATCATAGACTTACCTGCACCCGGCGGACCTATCATTATCAGATTGTGCCCACCCGAGGCTGCGACCTCCAATGCCCGTTTCACGTTCTCCTGCCCTTTTACATCAGCAAAGTCAAATTCGAAAACCTGCCGGGAACTGTAAAATTCGGCACGGGTATCCACTATAGTCTTTTCCAGTTCTGTATCCCCATTAAAGAAGCCGGCTACCTCGCTTATGTTATCCACGCCGTACACGTCCAGATTATCGACCACTGCCGCTTCCCGCGCATTTTTGCGGGGCAGCACTAGACCTTTGAAACCAAGCTCCCTGGCTTTTATAGCTATAGGAAGCACTCCTTTTATGGGAAGAATGGTACCATCGAGCGATAGTTCTCCCATAATCATATAGTTTTCCAGCTTATCAGCTTTCAGGCTGTCCGAAGCTGCCAGTATTCCCATAGCCAAAGGCAGGTCATATGCTGTACCTTCTTTCCGTATATCGGCCGGGGACATGTTGATAACTATCTGTTGCCGGGGAAATTTGTACCCGTTTATCTGCAGAGCCGAGACTATACGCTCATGGCTTTCCTTTACCGATGCGTCAGGCAATCCGACAAGCATAAATTTTATGCCTTTCGAACAATTTACTTCTATTGTAATCAATGTTGCGAGTATACCTTGTACAGCTGCGCCAAAAACCTTAACTAACATCTAAAGGAGTAAAAATGAGTAACAAGGAGCAAAGATAAAAAACAATTAATAATTAAGAATGAAAAATTAATAATTTATTTGCTTGCAGCTTCTGCCTAAAAATTGACAAACTTTACACTTTTTGCACATATTTTTCATTTATCAGTTTTCTTCAAAGAATATTTTATTTCTATGGATAAAGAGCTATTGCATAGATACCGAATCGGAAAAAGTAATAAAGGTAACACATGTTTCAGCTTTTAGCTGATAGCTATTAGCCGTTAGCTTTGGCTATCGCATAAGTGGCTTTACGGTAAGCAATCATCAGTTAATAACTCGTATCTTGTTTACTTGTAACTCGTAACTGCCCGAAGGGCGAAGTAACTCGTAACTTTCTTAAAAGGTAACAAAGGTTACACTTTTCATTACTTTTTCTAATCAATCTTTAAATTCTTAAACATTGAATCTTTAAATCCTTCCCATTTCTTCAAAGAACTATAAGCTATCTACCCTATAGATAAACCGTATGAAAAATAATATCATAATCCGCACGAAAAAACATCAAATTTATTGATGCAACAGATATCTGTTGACGACACCGGTTTCCCATTTGCACGCTGCTTCCCTTACTTATTGTTAATACCCTTTTTGCAGCTATAATATTTTAGGATTACAGAAAAAATCATATTATCTTTGTAGCCTCAAAAAAGAATAACTATTCTCAACAAATTCTCAACAGAAGGAGATCTTTATATGACAGAGCCTTTGAAGCACGAATGCGGTATCGTAATGATACGCTTGCTAAAGCCGCTTGACTACTATCAAAAGAAGTACGGTACATGGCAATACGGACTGAATAAGCTGTATCTGCTGATGGAAAAACAGCACAATCGCGGGCAGGAAGGCGCAGGACTGGCTGTGGTAAAATTAGACTCGCCTCCTGGAAGCGAATTTATATTCAGGGAAAGAGCCACAGGCTCAGGCGCCATATCGGAAATCTTCTCGAATGTCTATAAAAATTACGAAAAAACATCCCGCGAAAAATTAAACGATCCTGCATATGCCACCCAATACCTGCCATTTGCAGGTGAATTATTTTTAGGGCATTTGCGTTACAGCACAACGGGCAAGAGCGGCATCTCATATGTGCATCCGTTCCTTCGACGCAGCAACTGGCGGTCGAGAAACCTGGCTTTGGCAGGAAACTTCAACATGACCAATGTCGATGAACTGTTCGAAGCGCTGGTGGCTGAAGGACAACACCCGCGCGATTATGCCGACACATTCGTTTTACTCGAATCCCTCGGGCATCACCTCGACAGGGAAGTTCAGTTCCAGTATGACAAATTCGGTAAAGACCGCAAAGTAAGAGGAGAAGAGCTGAACGACATGATAGAGAAAAACCTCGATATACACTTCATGCTCAACAAAGCCAGTGAGAACTGGGACGGAGGATACACTATCGGCGGACTTATCGGCTGTGGCGATGGATTTGTGTACAGAGATCCTGCCGGCATACGTCCGGCTTTCTACTACTATGACGATGAGATTGTCGTGGTGGCATCCGAACGCCCTGTTATCCAAACGGCACTCAATCTAGACGTAGCAGAAGTAAAGGAGCTGAATCCGGGACAGGCCATCATTATCAAAAAAAGCGGACAGGTATTGTTTTCGCAGATACAGGAACCGCGAAATGTCTCCCCTTGTTCATTCGAACGGATTTACTTTTCACGCGGTTCGGACGCGGATATATACAACGAACGGAAAGATCTCGGCAAACTCCTTCTTCCGCCTATCCTGAAAGCAATAGACAACGATATACAGCATACGGTTTTCTCATTCATCCCCAATACGGCGGAAGTTGCATTCTTCGGCATGACAGAGGCCTTAAACAAGCATATGAATGACGTAAAACTAAAGAAGATCACAGAGAAAGGCGCATCCATTTCCGAAGAAGAGCTGCAAAGAATATTATCTATGCGTGTACGCACCGAAAAGGTTGTTATCAAAGACATCAAGTTACGGACTTTCATCGCGCAGGATGGCAGCCGCGACGACCTGGCAGCTCACGTTTATGATATAACATACGATTCGGTACGCCCTTATGAGGATAACCTGGTAGTAATAGACGACAGCATTGTACGGGGAACAACCCTGAAACAAAGTATCATAAAAATACTCGACCGCCTGCACCCCAAAAAGATAGTTATCGTATCCTCATCCCCGCAAATCCGGTATCCCGACTGCTATGGCATAGATATGTCGCGCATGAGCGAGTTTGCCGCATTCAGGGCTGCAATCGAACTACTCAAAGAAAGAGGGCTGCAATCCATTATCGACGAGGTGTACCGCAAATCTCTCGCGCAAAAGGATAAGCCTAAAGAAGAAATAGTGAACTATGTAAAAGAAATATACGCGCCGTTCTCCAATGAAGAAATATCGACAAAGATGGCCGAAATGCTTACGCCAAAGGGGACTCAGGCTAAGATAGAAATTGTATTCCAAACCATTGAGGACCTCCATAAAGCCAGCCCCGGCCATAAAGGGGACTGGTATTTTTCGGGCAACTACCCTACTGCGGGAGGCAACAGGATGGTAAATACAGCCTTTTTGAATTATATAGAGGGAATAGATAAAAGGTCATACTGACCCTACGGACAATATTTGTCAATGCCGGGAATAAGGAACCAAACTCTCTATTCCCGGCATTTTTTATTTAAATTTATAAAACAGGCCTATCTCTTTCATTTATAGAAAGATCCGGAATATGGCACGTTTTTCTTTCATTATGATTATTTTTCCGTCCTTATTCAAACATTTTTCATACGTGATCTATCCTATTGTAAACAAAGCAAATGCGAAAGGAACAACAAAATTTTCCATCATAAATTTTAAAATTAAGAAAAATGCATATACATTTGCACCGCAGAACAAACTTAAAAACGATCACATTAATTAAAAAATTATGAAAAAAATTTTACTAGTCAGCGCATTGGCATTTTCCTGCCTGTTTGTAAACGCACAAGATGGTCTTAAAGGAACTTGGTTTGTCGGAGGTCAGTTAGGCTTCGGAAGCGATAAATCTTACACAACTTCTTCCGATGGAATTGTTGAAAGAAAAATTAATGACTTCACAGTTGCCCCTCTTGTCGGAACATTCATTTCTCCTTCCGTAGCTGTAGGTGCGGCCTTAGGATTTGAATCGGGAAAAGTGAAAATAGCCGGTGTACAAACCGAGAAATCTACAGATATCTCTATCATGCCTTTTGCCAGAAAGTACTGGAACATCAGCGGCGGACTTTACTTCTTCGGACAAGCTGCGCTTCCTCTCTCTTTCGGAAGCACTGAATATGGAAACGGCGAGACCAAACTGAAGGTGAACGAGACTAATATCGCTGTAGCTTTAGCTCCGGGCTTTGATTATATAATCAATGACTGGATTACAGTAGAAACTTCTTTCACCGTACTGAGCGCCCGTTACAATAGCTCTAAACCGAAAGGTGGCGACAGCAGCAATTCTTTCAGATTCAATGGAGATACACATGGAACTGAAATCGGCGATTTAACTGTCGGTGTCAAATTCTTATTCTAAAAAACGCTCTGCAACCATATAGAAAGCCCGGAAGTTCCGGGCTTTTTTTATTTTCGGAAGTTATAAAAATTGTTTTATATATATGGATACAAATAATTTATATATCTTTGTTCCTTCTAGACAGCTTAATATAAACTACATCATCTTAACCGAATATTTTATGAAACAAAAGATTAAAATTACCTTAGCTGCAATTTTTTTAATTGGAGGCTTATCTGTCAGCGCCCAAGAAAAAAAATTCTTTTTCGGAGCCAAAGCCGGATTTGTATTTTCAGACCTTAGTGAGTACTCTTACAAAACCAGAATGAAACATTCCTTCACCGGGGGACTTACATTCGACTATTTCCTTAATCGTGATTTGTATATTTCTTCCGCAATCGAATTCGCCAATAAGGGTGCCAAATTCGATCTTCTGAATAAAAACGAGGAGGAAGGCACAAGTCTGGATATCAAAAATTCAACCATCGCTGCTTTTTATATCCAGGTACCTGTACATCTGGGATATAAATTTGACTTATCGGAAAAAACAAGACTGATGGTGCAAGCCGGCCCCTATATAGCCTACGGTGTTGGCGGGCCAACCGAGCTTGGGGACGAAGTTATTTTAAAAACTCCGGGAGAGACCATCACAATGAATCTGAACGAATACATGCGTCATCTTCCGTACTACAATCTTATAAACGACTGGAGAAGAGATAAAGAGACTTTCAGTGATACCCACTTCCGTGAATTTGACTGGGGTATCGGTATCGGCATGGGAGTAGAGTATGAACATGTGAATATAAGCTTTAGATATGATTTCGGGCTATATAATATATCTCAAGAAGCCGGGAAAGTAAAAAACAGGAATGCTTCCGTTACTTTAGGATATAAGTTCTGATCATTCTTTCATATAACAATAAAGCCCGGTATCCAAACCGGGCTTTATTGTTTTTATTTCAAAAGGAATTGCTTAAAACCGGCGAACTCTTTGCCCATATCTATACTTTGTTTTTCCCCTTTCATAAAAGCCTGTAACTTCCCGGGAATAGCAACCGGTTTGCCGGTAATGCCTTCTACTGTTTCCAGAAATTTGGCAGGATGCGCCGTTTCAAGGAAAACACCCGTTTCATCAGACTGCAATTCATCTTTTAAAGCCTGATAACCACACGCCCCGTGAGGATCGAGCAAATATCCTGTTCCATCATAAGTATTCTTTACTGTCTTCTTTATATTGTCATCACTATACCATTTCCCGGATATATCTTTCTTTATTTCGTCTAATGACTTATTGTAAAGGTCGAGTACCCGGACAAAATTACTGGGATTTCCCACATCCATGGCATTGGCGATTGTTTGCACAGACGGACGGGGATCATACTCTCCGGTTTGCAGATACTTATAGAAAATATCATTGCTGTTATTTGCCGCGATGAAACGCTTTACAGGCAACCCCATGCGTTTAGCTATGAGTCCGGCGGTAATATTCCCAAAATTACCGCTAGGTACCGAAAAGACAATATTACGGGCTTTTCCCAGCTTGGCAAGTTGGGCATAAGCATGGAAATAATAGAATGCCTGAGGAAGAAACCGGGCTACATTTATGGAATTGGCGGAAGTAAGATTCAGTTTCCGGTTCAGTTCATCATCAAGGAAAGCAGTTTTAACCAGCGCCTGGCAATCATCGAATGTGCCGTCTATTTCTATTGCTGTTATATTCCGCCCTAATGTGGTGAACTGGCATTCCTGTATCTGGCTTACCTTACCCTTGGGATAAAGGACATATACATGAATACCTCCCACTCCCAGGAAGCCATTCGCGACAGCACTGCCCGTATCTCCCGATGTGGCCACCAGCACTTTCACATCTTTCTGTCCTTGCTTCTTAATGAAATAGCCGAGCAGGCGGGCCATGAAACGCCCCCCCACATCTTTAAACGCAAGAGTAGGACCATGAAAAAGTTCAAGGCTGTATATATTATCTTTTACATGTACTACAGGAGTATCGAAGTTAAGCGTATCATATACGATACTTTTGAGAGTGCCAGCCTCTATATCTTCTCCAAAGAAAGCATCTGCAACCGTATATGCTATCTCCTGAAAGCTCATATTGCCTATATTGTCAAAAAAAGATTGTGGCAATTTCTTTATCATTTCGGGCATATAAAGCCCGTTATCAGGAGCCAGACCTTTGACTACCGCCTCTTGCAAACCGACCTGCGGCGCATTCTTATTCGTACTGTAATACTTCATTTTATATTAATTTGAAAAACAAAAATAATAAAATGCAAAAGAAGAGGCAAATGAATGAACATTATATTCGTATCCGGAACATTTTCATTGACAAATAATTCAGCCTATTATTTACGGAAAAAGATAGCTGAAACCGCCAATCCTTTTATTTTCTGAATATCTGGATAAAATATCTCTATTTTTACTACTTTTGTTACGTTATAATGAAAAAAGAAACACATTGAAATTACCTAATATCGTTGTCCGTATCCTCGCCGGAGCTGTATTCATCGGCCTGTTACTCGGAGGAATACTTAAAGATGAATATACTTTTGTTATTATATTCTCGTTGCTCACCGTATTATGCCTGTATGAGTTTTACGGATTGATAGAAAAAAGCGCCAAAGTTCGCGTTATCCGGCCATGGAATATATTAGGAGGATTTTTCCTTTTTTTAGGAGGATTTTACTATTGTGTCCATTCAGCATCAGCACTGGCTTTTGTCCCATATATGATTTATCTGATAGTCCTTTTCATCAGCGAGTTGTATATGAAACGGGAAAATCCTATCCAGTCCTTATCCCATTCACTTTTAGGGCAGGTTTACATTGCAGGCCCCTTAGCATTGACAAACTATCTTGTATTTGCCTATGAACCCGGAAGCTATCATTATGTATATATTCTTGCCCTGCTGGTAACAATATGGGTAAACGATACTTTCGCCTATCTTACAGGTATGGCTTTCGGAAAGCACCGCTTATTCGAGCGGATTTCCCCTAAGAAATCATGGGAAGGCTTTATCGGCGGCGCGATTGCAGCGATAGCTTCTTCTCTCATTTTTGCACATTTCTTCCCAAATCTTTGCACTCTTTCCTGGCTTGGCTTCGCAGCCGTGGTAGTGGTGGCCGGCACTTGGGGCGACCTCTTCGAGTCATTAATAAAACGTACACTCGGAGTAAAGGATTCAGGTAATATGATACCGGGGCACGGCGGTATCCTCGACCGTTTCGACAGCACAATACTGGCTATTCCGGCAGTATGCGTATACCTGTTACTGACCGATTCTCTTATTTCCTGTATATAAATCATTAAGATCCCAACAGAAACCGTCATCCTTACAGTTCAGATGCCTGACAATAAGACAGATACAAAAACAAAAAGAACTCGAGCCGCAAGCAACTGCAGGTCTGCGCAGGCCTCATATACTTTATACCAATAGCATAGCAGATGTTCCGATAAAATCTCAAAATATATAAAATTAATGCGGAAATGTGTAACAGGCATATGGAAATTTTGCCATAATTTTGTGGTCGTAAAGTAAGCGTAATAAAGATAGGGACGGCCGAAACTACATGTGTTGGTAATGAAGATTCCGGTATGAAACAACAATCACTATCACCATTTGGATATAATTTTCCCGTTTTACCTTTGAAACGCTAATGACTATATAGTCAACACAATAGCAAACAGAACAACACAATGATATTTCCAATCTTAACAGACATAAACCGCTCTGGCCCTTTCCCTTGCGAAAATCCGGAAGTTAACTATTTATCAGAGGGAAAGGAAAAGGGGCTAAACAGAACTGCTACCAGGAGTTTTTTCCCCGCAAAAAAAGCTCTTTATTCCATAGTGAATATCATCAAAAGAAAATATACAAATCATTTTAATTCAGAGAATATCAAAGAAAGAGTTTATATGACATCCGGTTATTACCCATGCCATATCAATTCCATATCTTCATTTTGTCTTTATTTTGCATTCAACATCTAAAATACAGCTTGGGAAAGTTGTACAAGGAGAATTTATGGTATTGAAAAAACTCTTTCTTCTTAATTAACACAAGTTTCAGGGTTATCCATCCCTATTTTTATCGGAGAATGGGGGGGATATATCCGGACTTCAGACTGCAAGCAATATCCAGGAACTGCCGGAATACAGGCCATAAGCCTTAATCCCGCTGCAGGCGGAGCAATCGCTACACTTGATGAACTATTGTAAGAAGTCTCCATTGTATGGGCAGGAACAAATGATAATGCCACCCGGTTCAATTCCGGGATAGTAACAGTATTAAGAGATTGGGCAACATCCGGTCAGGGATATATTGTTACAGTAGCAGATAAAATATCAGTAAGCTCTTTCCACAATATACTCTACGGCAGCTTCCAGTGCCTCACGCACGTCAGTCTCTGAAACCGTCGCGATTATTTCCTCCGCGCGATTTTTATATTCTTCCATTTTGCGGTAGGCATAATCTATACCTCCGTGCCCTTTAGCGTAGCTGATAAGCTTATGTATATTTTGGTCTGTATAATTGTATGAAAAAATGACGGACAATAATTCCTTCTTTTCATCCTCCGGCGCATTTCTTATAGCATATAACAAAGGGAGTGTAACTTTCCCTTCGCGTATATCATTTCCTGTAGGCTTGCCAATGGCATCCGTAAAGTAGTCGAATATGTCGTCCCGCAATTGAAAACAAACCCCGAGATATTCTCCCAATTTGGTAAACCTTTCCACTTCTTCCTCCGGCGCGTTCACCGACATTGCTCCTATACGCATACATACCGACATCAGTGATGCGGTCTTCTTCCTTATCACCTGAAAATATTCATCCTCATCCAGAATCAGTTCCTTGACCAGTGAGAGCTGGTTCAATTCGCCTTCGGCAAGGTCACGTCCTAAATCCGAAACGTGCGATATAATTTCGATATTACCGGTCAGTACGCTTTTAATCAAGGCTGTGGACAGGAAATAGTCACCCGCGAGTACAGCCATCTTATTATCGTAAATAGCATTCAGCGAAGCCATTCCTCTCCTTATTTTGGATTCATCAACAACATCGTCATGTATCAGGGAAGCTGTATGCAGAAGTTCTATTGTTATGGCGGAGTTATAAGTCGTATTGTTTATTTCTCCACAGGCCTTTGCCGCTAATAGTAACAGAATGGGACGTATCCGTTTGCCATCCGATTTCATAATATAATCTATAATCTCCTGAATCCTTACGTTATTACAAAAGACAGAATCTTTGTAATAGGTATTGAATTTTTTCAGCTCTTCCGTTACTGGTTTTGCTATTAAAAGCTTTTTATCCATACTAAGTTTTGTTGAGATGCAAATTTAGGAATAATTCGGTTTATAGCATTATATATTTATAACTTTGAACACCATCAGGATATTTTTTAAGGAATAACAAGAACCTGCTTTACCTTATTGTGTTTTCCCCATTGAATATCAGGAGAGGCCGGTCCAGCTATTTTCCCGTCAATGTAATAACAGGCACGATCATCTCCTCCATAGAAATACCCCCGTGCTGGAATGTACCGGTATAGTAGGATACATAATAGTTGTAATTATTGGGGTATGCAAAGAAGTCATCACCCGTGGCAAAGATGTATTTTGTACTTATATTGGGAGACGGCAATCCTGCTTTCTCCGGAGAATGGATGTCATAAACCTTTTTGCGGTCATATTCCAGATTCCGGCCGAATTTGTAACGGATATTGGAGTTTACGGTTTTATCCCCTATGACTTTCACCGGATTTTTCACGCGTATAGTGCCATGGTCGGTGGTAAGGATTATTTTATACCCCATCTCCCTCGCTTTTCGCAAAATATCCATTGTACTGGAATGTTTAAACCACGAACGGGTCAGAGAACGGTATGCAGCTTCGTCTGAAGCCAGTTCACGTATCATCTTCGATTCGGTACGTGCATGGGATAACATATCCACAAAATTGATGACAATGACATTAAGTGGCTTGCTGTTCATCGTGTTTATATTCTGCACAAGCTTTTCGCCTGACGAGGAAGACAATAATTTATTATAGGAGAAGGTATATTCCTTTCCGTATCTTTCCAATTGTTTCTGTAAAAATACCTCTTCATTGAGGTTTTTACCCTCGTCTTCATCCTCTTCCACCCACAGGCCGGGATAAGACTTCACAATCTGTGACGGCATAAGTCCGGAAAAAATAGCGTTACGGGCATATTGCGTGGCCGTGGGCAGGATACTGAAATATTCCTCCTCCGAAATATTGAAATCGCCTGCCAGCAGGTCTTTTACTTCCCACCACTGGTCGAGGCGGAAGTTATCTATCAGGATAAAAAATACTTTTTCCCCCTTGTCCAGTAACGGAAGTATTTTTTTAGGGAAAAGTTCGGGGCTGATCAGCGGCTTATCTTTTGCATCTGATATCCACGATTCATAATTCTTTTTTACATATCTGCTAAAGCTGTTATTAGCTTCCTGCTTTTGTACCCGTAAAAGGTCTGCCAGGGGACTTTGCGAAGCATCCAGCTCTATTTCCCAATATACCAGTTTCTTGTAGATATCTATCCAGTCGTTGTAATCGGGAGAATCATTCATATGCGCGCTGATCCGTGAAAATTCTTCCCGGTAACCTTCAAGCGTTATTTCGGAAACGATATCGTCTTTGTGGAGGTTCTTTTTCAGTGACAGGAGTATCTGGTGCGGATTGACAGGTTTGATCAGATAATCGGCTATTTTCTTGCCTATGGCATGCGTCATGATCCCTTCGTCCTCGCTCTTGGTAATCATAATAACAGGAATATTGGGGTTGATCTCCTTGATAAGGCTCAAGGTCTCCATACCAGCCAGTCCGGGCATGTTTTCGTCAAGGAATATGATATCGAAAGATTCGCCCTTTACGCAGTCCAGCGCATCCTGGCCGCTGTTCACAGGAGTCACGTCGTATCCTTTTTCTTCAAGGAAAAGAATATGAGCGCGCAACACGTCTATTTCGTCATCGGCCCAGAGTATCCGTTTTTTTCTCATTCAAATCCTATAGTTATAAGGAGGCTGCCCCAAAAGTAATATTACACTATTAAAGTGTTACCCTCTTTGTCATTGGCTCCGCTTCGCTCTGCCGAACGTTGTTTCTGAGTGTAACGAAGAATCTCGGCCCTCCGGATACGAGATGTTTCACTCCGTTCAACATGACAAAATGATATGAAAAAATACTTTTGGGACAGCCTCTATATTATTCTGCACTTTAGTCAATAATCAAAAGTACAAACAGAAGTCCAATCCTTAAAACGGGGAGGGTTAAAATTTATTATTTCAGTACCTGGTTAATTGCGTTCAACAAGTACTCTTTAGGATCGGAACTGTATTCCCAGAACATAACTCCGGCCATTCCGTTAGTCTTCACATACCCGCATTTTGCTTTTACCGATTCTTCATCGTCGTAGGTAACAAACTCACCCTTATAAAAATTGAACAGGTAAGGGGCCTGCGCCGCTTCGTCCCAATATCTGTAATACTCATTCTGGTTTACCAGGCTGTCTTTGATAAATGTGTATCCTTTTCCCTGTATTTGTTCGGTTACCGGATCTCCCACTCCTTTCGATGAATCTTTCTTCGTTTTATAGATGCGCCCGTAAAAAGCAATACCCATTACCAGTTTTTCCATAGGGACTCCTGCTGCATGAAAAGCCTTTACAGCTATATCGGCACTATTGGATTCGCTATACTTATCCGAAGCTAAAAGGTTGGTGTGATGAATAGCCTTTTCTTTAGATTGATAGTCATAGGTCATTATATTTACATAGTCGAGGTATTCCTGAGCTTTACCCATCTCCGTATTGTCGATGAACTTCTGAGAGCCACCCACAGCCGTTGTGAGCAGGTATTTCTTACCCGATGCCTTTTCGAGCTCATCCAGCCCGGCCCTGATGGCAGCGAACATCAGTGTATAGTTCTGCTTATCTTCGGGGCGGAATACATTGCCTGTATCTCCTTCCATGGCAGGGTATTCCCAATCTATATCCACTCCGTCGAGATTATATTTACTCATGATCTCAACGGCAGATTTGGCAAATGTCTTTTGTCCTTCGGGAGTCAATACGGCGTCCGAGAAATTCCTGCTCCATGCCCATCCTCCGATCGATATAAGGATTTTCAGTTCGGGGTTCTGCTGTTTCAACTCATTCAGTTTCCTGAAATTGACCGTGTCGGTAGCTTCGTTTGTCAGGAAAGCTTTTCCTGCCTGTACGTCTACAAAGGCATAGTTGATATGAGTAATCTTACCGGGTGATATTTTACTCACATCCGTCAGTCCGTTATAACCGCTTACATATGCAATTATTACAGGTTTGGATTTATCTTCCCCGCTTTTTTTATTACATGATGCCAGTACGGCCAAAAGTAATAAAATGGAAATAACAATGTTCTTTTTCATAATTATCAAATTAGAAATTAATAAAGAATTTCTGTCTAAATATTCCAACTGCATTTTCATATTATTTACCGGTATCCAATGCAGTTTCTATCTGCGCTAATAAATCCTGCAAATGGCTGCGCTTAATCCCTGACGACGAGGCCGCCGCACTGCGTATGCTCTGGCGCAGGTCTATCAATTGCGTGCGGGCAATACCTGTGGCGTCTGAAGCCCTTGTCTGGGTCTGCGGATTTGCATTCTTAGTATCTATAATGCTGATAAGGGCATTGACATAGTTCTTTTGCAGGTTTCGGCGATAGATGTCGATCGCCTTTCCGTTTGTAAGCTCAGACCATATACTTTTTTTCAGGTCGCTGAACATATTTATTGCCGTATAGGCGCCTGACCCGTTATATGCCTCGTCACGCAGCATTTTGTCTATTGTATATCTGCTTATCAGGCGGTCCAGCGTCCTTTTCTGAATATTTCCGATCGAGCTTACAGGGTCTACACTCGCTTTTGTTATCAGCGTTTTGTCTATCAACCATTCGGGAGTGGTAAATAGCTGTTGGTCTAAAAACTGCATTGCTTCTTTTTGTATGCTTGCCGGAACAAATTCTTCCGAATTACCCGACTGTTCGACAACTACAGGAGTGCGGTAAATACCTGCGATATTTTTAGTTACATGTCCCATATAGCGCGCATATTGCCCTGCTACTTCTCCATATATGGAAGTAGCCATCGCGTAGTCTTTATTCGGCTCTTTAGTCCACTCCAGTATTTGCGGAACAATACGCCGGAGATTCTTTATACCATAAGTACTTGCCAGCATGGCATTGTCGCCGAGGTCTTCACTCTGGTTGCGGGGATCGTCCTGATCGGTTTCCGTTCCGAAAGTAAAACGCTTGTCGCTTTGGAGTTTTTCCATTATGGTTTTGTTAGAAAACGGAATTTCGTCTTCCGCAGTCGCATATTCCGGTAAATATCTGTAACCCCATTCTATAGACCAGTCGTCATATATTCCGATACGGGGGAATAGTCCTTTTTCCGAAATATTATCTTCGGGCTGGGCGACATAGTTGAACCGGGCGTAGTCCATTATCGAAGGTGTATGCCCGTTTGCCTCCACCCACTCCTTGTTTCTCAGGTTTTCGACAGGTACGGTCGCCGAAGATCCGAAGTTGTGTCTCAGCCCTAATGTATGTCCTACCTCATGCGATGACACAAAACGGATAAGTTCGCCCATCAGTTCGTCTTCGAACTTCAGTTTTTGGGCGCGTTTATCCACATTTCCAGCCTGTATCATATACCAGTTGCGCAACAAGAGCATCACATTGTGATACCAGTTGATATGTGTTTCTATTATTTCACCGCTGCGGGGATCATGTACATGCGGGCCACTGGCATTCGGTATATCGGACGGTTTGTAGACGATTGCCGAGTGACGCGCATCTTCGAGGCTCCATGTGGAATCTTTAGGCGCTTCCATTCCTATGATCGCGTTTTTAAAGCCTGCTTTTTCAAAAGCCTTCTGCCAGTCATTGACACCTTGTATGAGGTATGGCACCCATTTTTTCGGTGTGGCGGGATCTATATAGAAAATGATCGGTTTTTCCGGTTCCACCAGTTCCCCGTTCACGTATTTCTGTAACTCTCCATTCTTTGGCTCCAGTCTCCAGCGGGTGATCTTCGATTTATAATCTATCCCCTGCGAATTGGAATCGAAATCGGTGTACCTTACAGCAAAATAAGCTACACGGGGATCGAACAAACGCGGTTTCATCGGCTCTTTCGGGAGCAAAACGAGAGAGCTGTTCAGCTCGTATGTCATCGGGTCGCTAGGGAAATACTGTGCCGCCTGAGAAGGATATCCTTGCGGCGGCACCTGGGCGTATGTCTTAACTGTCTTGATTTCAACATTGATAGGGTATGCCTTGATAGTGTCTATATAACTTCTGTCGGCAAAATAGTTTCCGATACCCCTGTACTTCTTCATATTGGTGTCGAAAAAGAAAAGGTTATTGTCACCATTCAGGAAGTCGGTAATATCTATGACAGCAGCAGATGTTTTGTTTACAGAATCCCTGTTCAGAGCCTGTACTGCGAATGTGGCCATGATGGGTTGTATATTCGAGTTCTTTACAGACTGGTACATACCCAGTGTATCGTTTGCCTGCTCGAGATATGAGATGCTACGGATAAAAACTTTGTTGTTCGGCCCCTTTTCGAAGCGGATAACATTCTCTCCTATCTGGTCGCCGGGATAGCCAACCATCGATTTGTACCTGTTGACAGGAGCCTTGGATATCCTGTTCACTACCAATATATCCCGTTCCATGATAGAATCGGGTAATTCGAAGTAGAATTTATCTTTTACCTTATGTACTTTGAAAAAGCCTGTATTTGTCTTTGCTTCTTTGGTTATCACTTCCCCGTATGGCTTTGGCTCACCGGGAGGCGTCGCTGGTTTGGCGGCAGGCGCGGCAGTTTCTTTCTTTTCCTCTTTCTTCTTCTTTTTAAAGGGATTTCTTATTTGCGCGTTACCTCCTACTATTCCCATCGTAAGAAACAGTATTAGAATCAGGCTCTTTTTGTGCATAGTTGTGGTAATTAATTGTAAATAAAATTAGTTAATATGCAAAACTAAAGAAATTAAGTATTCAATAAAAATTACTGTAACATTTTTTCTAACCGCATGCAGGGGCTGATCAAAATTAAAACGATACTATCAATGTACTGGCCACTTTGTCATTGGGTCCGCTCCGGCGGGGGGAAAACTCATTACTTGTTAAAAGGTAACAAAAGTAACAGTTTTTTAGCCTTTGTGCCCTTTGTGATTCCCTTCGTGTACTTAGTGGTTGAAAACTTTTTACCACAAGGGGCACAAAGATTTACACAAAGAACACTATATAAAAGGTAACACCGAAAGCAATTAAGAATTAAGAACCAACGGTCAGAGGAGCTAATTCTTTCCCTCGTAACTCGTAACTGCCCAAAGGGCGAAGTAACTCGTAACTGCTTTAATCAATACTTCAAAGAACTATCAGCTAATAGCTAACGACTTAAACCATATAGATAAAATTCTTTTGAAAAATAAACTTCGCCCGCTACTGCTCCAGTCCGTGTCTTGCGCAGCAAGAACAATCATTCGATAACGATTACGCCAAACGAAGCAATCCCGTTTCCCAGATCCCAATATAATCACAGAGATAAATGAAAAAATCGTACAACTTTTGAGGTTGTACGATTCTCCATAAATAATAAATATCTGAATATTTTTATTTTATATCATTCAGCAAATCTGTTTTGCCTTCATTTACCAGTTTAAGTATCAGTTCACCAAACAGCGTATTCTGCCATGCAAACCACGAACGGGTAAACTTCTTAGGGTCATCTTTGTGGAAAGATTCGTGCATAAATCCGGTATCGGCATCCGTCTCCAACAACATCTTCACACATGCCTGTATTTCTTTATCATCCTGACTGGTAAAGGCTTTCATCATGATACTCATTGGCCATATCATGTCATAACCGATATGAGGCCCGCCAATACCTTCTCCGGCACTGCCTTTAAAGAAATAAGGATTGCTTTCGCTCCACACAAATTTACGCGTATTCTGATAAATAGGGTCTTTTATATCGACATCTCCCAGATAAGCGGACGATAATAAGCTTGGCGCATTGGAATCATCCATCAGATACTGGTTGCCAAAACCATCTACTTCGAAAGCGTAGATTTTCCCATACTCAGGGTGATTATAAACAGCATACTTCTTCAGGGCGGTCTCCACCTCCTGAGCAAGGTCTGTACATTCTTTAGCCAGTTCTGTCTCCTTATTTACAGTAGTCAGTATTTCAGCAGCCTTTCTCAACGAAGTAACGGCAAAGAAATTAGACGGAACAAGGAAAAGGAAAGTAGTAGCGTCATCGGAAGGACGGAAACATGAAGCAATCAGCCCGACAGGATTTACAGGATTACCATATCCGTCATTGTTCATCGTATCCAGCTGGCGTTCGGTCTTACGCTGAAACTTGTAAGGCCCTACACCGTCTTTACGTTGTTGCTCCTTGAATGTTTGCAGGATCAGAGTAATTGCCTGCAGCCATTCCTCATCAAATACTGAAGTGTCCCCTGTAGTCTTCCAGTAATGGTAAGCCAGACGCAACGGATAACATAGCGAATCTATTTCCCATTTACGCTCATGCAGTTCCGGCTTCATATTCGTCAAGTCCGACATCCATTGGTGATCCGGATTCGGATCGTGCGGATCAAGGAACGCGTTTGCATACGGGTCGATGATAATACATTTGAACTGGCGGCGGATCGTACCTGCCAGCATAGCCTTCAGTTCGGGGTCCTGATTTGCAAGCTGCACATATGGCCAAACCTGCGCTCCCGAGTCGCGTAACCACATAGCATGGATATCCCCGGTATAAACCACAGTGTCGTCTTTCCCGTCTGTCTTACGGTAGCGGACTGTTGTATCCAGCGTATTGGGAAAACAGTTTTCGAACATCCAGGCCAGTTTGGCGTTTTTCAATAGCTTCTTTACACGGACAATTTCATTTTCAACGGCTTTGGAAGTAAATAACCGTTTCGATTTCTCAGGGCGGTTACTCTTGTAATCTGCCGGAATTTTAACTACCGTATTGTCTTGAGCGAAAACCAGGTTGCCATTCAGTATAGGAGTGGAAGCCTTTGCCTCATTAACAAAAAGCGCCGAGCCTAAAACGCAAAGACCTAAAATTCCTTTTTTAAAATAAGTTTTATTATTCATAATTTTTATTTTTTCTTATTCTTAGGATTTGTATTTTTCAATTCTCTAGAGAACGAATAAGGTAAATCGCTTTCGGTTATTCCCCTGTTTTCGTTCGGTTTTGGAGCCATCTGATAGTTGACTGCCGTGCCTTTCATCAGTTGTTCCTGTGTCAGGTAGTTTTTAGTATAGACTTGTCCGTCTACTGTCATAGATTGCACATATCTGTTTGCCTTATTGTTATCTTTAGCATTGATCACAACTTTATTGCCGTTTTCCAGGTTCAACGTCACCTTCCTGAACAACGGCGAACCTAAAATATACTCATCCGAGCCCGGGCATACCGGATAGAAGCCCACAGCAGAGAATACATACCACGCGGAAGTTTGCCCGTTATCCTCATCTCCGCAGTAGCCGTCAGGATTAGGAGTATAGAGTTTGTCCATTACCTCACGTACCCAGTACTGAGCTTTCCACGGTTCGGCAGAATAGTTGTACATATAGATCATATGCTGTATCGGCTGGTTGCCGTGCGCATAGTTGCCCATGTTCATTATCTGCATCTCGCGTATCTCGTGGATAACTCCCCCGTAATAGCTGTCGTCGAATAACGGCGGCACGCTGAATACGGAATCCATCATCTGGTTGAACCCTGCTTTGCCGCCCATCAGGTCTATCAAACCCTGAGGATCGTGGAATACCGACCATGTATAGTGCCAGCTGTTGCCTTCGGTAAAGGCATCTCCCCATTTCAACGGATTGAAAGGAGACTGGAACGTGCCGTCCTGATTCTTTCCACGCATAAGTTTATGCTCTGGGTCGAACAGGTTCTTGTAGTTCATCGCCCGTTTGGCATAGATATCTATCTCTTTGGCAGGCTTACCCAGCTTCTTACCAAGCTGGTAGATACACCAGTCATCGTAAGCATATTCGAGTGTACGTGCTGCGTTTTCATTTATCTTCACATCGTAAGGAACATATCCCAGCTTGTTGTAATACTCCCAGCCCAGACGGCCGGTAGAACTTACTTTGGGATGTACGGCATTGGCTCCGTGTATAACGGCCTGCCAGAGTGTTTCGATGTCATATCCTCTCAATCCTTTGAGATAGGCGTCGGCTACGACGGATGCCGAATTGTTGCCCACCATACAGCCACGATGCCCCGGACTTGCCCATTCAGGGAGGAATCCGCTCTCTTTATATGTATTAGCCAATCCTTCCTGCATTTTGGTATTCATATCGGGATACATCAGGTTCAGGAACGGGAACAGGCAGCGGAAAGTATCCCAGAATCCTGTATCGGTGAACATATAGCCGGGCAATACTTCGCCATTGTACGGGCTATAGTGAACAGTCTTGCCCGCTGCGTCTATTTCGTAGAAGCTGCGCGGGAACAATACTGAGCGGTAAAGACATGAGTAGAATGTGCGCAGGTTATCGATATTGTCATCTTCCACTATGATGCGTCCCAATACCTTATTCCATTGGTCACGTCCTTTTTGAGCTATCTGGTCGAATGAGTCATTTCCCAGTTCTTTCAGGTTCAGTTCGGCCTGTTCGGGGCTGATGAAAGAAGATGCTATCCTTGCATGTACAATTTCTCCTTTTTTGGTGGAGAAGCCTATTATGCCTCCGGCATGGTTATCTGAGACTTCAAGCCCGCCTTCGGTAATATTACCGCTGGCTACCGATGCTTTGTATGTAAACGGCTTATCGAACGCAATAACGAAATAGTTCTTAAAATTTGAGGGTACTCCCCCGCTATTTTTGGTGGTATAGCCTACAATCTTATTCTCACCGGGGATTATCTTTACGTAAGAACCTTTGTCTAAAGCATCCACGATAACGAACGATTTGTCGTTTTCGGGAAATGTGAAGCGGAACATTACAGCTCTTTCTGTGGGTGCCATCTCTGTTACCACATCATGATCGGCGAGATAAACTTTATAATAATATGGTTTGGCTATCTCAGCCTTATGAGAAAACCAGCTTGCCCGTTTGTCCTGATCGAAGACAGCCTCTCCTGTTACAGGCATAATGGCGAATTGTCCGTAGTCGTTTATCCATGGACTTGGTTGGTGTGTTTGCTTGAATCCGCGAATCTTGTCGGCGTCGTAAGTATAGGCCCATCCGTCACCCATTTTTCCGGTCTGGGGCATCCAGAAGTTCATTCCCCAGGGCATGGCAATAGCCGGATAGGTATTACCTGTGGATAGGGAAAACTTCGACTGTGTACCTACCAGGGGACTGACATAGTCTACTAATTCGGCCTGCTGTGCTTTTGCCGCGCCCAGCAAACCAACAATGCCTAAGAATAATAATCCTATTCTTTTCATTTTTTTGTGTTTTTAATTAACGATCTAACATTTTTATATAATATCCCCCTACGACTGACCTTGCCTGAAACCCGCGCTGATTTGGCCGATCAGTAAATACCCAGTCTGACATAGGTACCCTGTCGGAGGTTTCATTCATAAATAAGTATAAAGGACTGATAAATTTCCGGAATGTTTCCTGATCCTGAGCAAGAGTAGCTGTCCATATGATCCAATCTGTTTTTGTATAAGTTTCACGGTTATCTAAAGGCAATCCATATTTATTTTGCTTACGAAGATAATAAGCAATTTCCTTCTGTGCAACCTCCTCAGGGAAGATCCCCGTACCCAGTATTTTATCCCAAACCAGATTATACTTTTGGCTCCAGGTTCCCGGTTTGTCAAATGTCAAACGATAGTGATCGCCGTCATCAGCCATTTTCACCCATTCCTTCGCCATTTCTTTTGCTTTTGCTGTATATTTTTGTGCCACATCTTTTTTCCCCAATTTATCGGCCAGATAACCATACGATGCAACACCCATTATAGCTTTTATAGAAAGATTAACATTATGGGCAAAATGTCCCGCAAAATCATCGGTACATAATTGGTTCTCGGGATCGAGTCCGTTTTCGGCCAGATAATCAGTCCATGTAGTCAATACACCCCAGTGTTTTTCAGCATATTGGGCATTTCCTTCTATGTGCGCGATCGCGGCGGTAAGAACCAGCATATTTCCGGCTTCTTCCACCGGCATATCTCCGCCATATGTTTGTCCGTTAGCCAGGGGATAAGTACCTACATCGTGAGCAGGAAAAGGCTTCACCCATTTGTTGCTTTCACTGTAATAGAAGATATGGTTTAGCAGACCTTTTGCCAGTTCAGGATTGTAGTACAGGAATAAAGGCGCCGACGGATATGTTACGTCTACCGTACCAATGGAACCGTTACTGAAGTTCTCTTTCGATAAAAAGAGTAAATCGCCATTAGGAGCTTCTACCAGCTTATGCGCGGAGATGGCCTGACGATAGGCAAGAGCACAGAGTTCTGCGTATTCTTTACCTCCGGCCTGCGCTGTTTTTGTCATCAATTCTTTATCAAATGAATATGCTTTCTCTATAAGTTTATCATATTCCTGGTTCGCCTTGTGGAAAATGCCTGTAATGCTCTGGTCTCCTGCCTTATTCCAATATGGTCTCAGGTTCTCTCCGAAATACTGGATAGAGTATATGTCGTCATAACCAACCATTATTTTTCCGGCGACAGTATTATTTACAGAACCCAGTGAACGGGTTAGAGCCAACTTGTCACCTGTATTCTCCCTTTTTTCCGTAGATTCTTTTTTGATACCTTCTATAAAATTGGCTCTCAGTTCATCACCGTCTCCTATACTTGAGGCTGTATTTTCTTTTTCGGCGGCCAGATAGAAGTACCCCCAGTCGATGCGCACGTTATCACCCGATTTTCCCAATATTTTCTGATCGAGACTTCCGGTTTTAAGGAATATAAGGTTCCCGTCTTCGAATCCTTCGCTTACCGATTGCTGCAACGGTTTATCCAGAGCCCATACCGGTGAGGCTTCGAAGTACAGGCTTACATCATGTGCCTTGCCGTCATTAGATGAAACATTATAAGTAATATAATTTACAGGACGCGACAGAAGAGCAAGGTCTTCCATGAACAAAGGCGCTGTGAAAGTCAGTTTCAGATCTACTTCGCCACATGTAAATGTATAATGGGTCTGTGTAGCCTGTACATCTACAGATTTCTGAACAGCTGTGGTTTCGAATAATCTCTTATGATCTTTTTCCATTACCAAACCAAAATCGAGTAAGGCCAGGCCTCCACGGTCGTGACAATAGCCGGCAATGATATTCTCTCCCTTTTTCAGTGTGGCTACCACCTCCTCTGATAAGGAGGCCAGAATGTTTTTCTTGGCGGCATTTCCAGTATTGACCACTTCTATACCATTGATATATATAATCGCGTCATCGTCGTGGGAATATTCAAGATATACTTTCTTCCCCGATAAATCTTCATCCAGATTGATGATACGCCTTACCCAGATATATTCTGTGTTCCATTCTGTTTTGGCCGTAGTTTCCTGAGGAACAGAGCCAAAAGCAGCAGGGGCATCCTTCCATCCGGCGTCGTTGAAGTCCTTATTGAACCAGTTACCGGCGGGTTTGGTAGTAACATATTTCCCGGTCCATCCTCCCTGCTCCGAGTTTGGGGCGACAGTCTGCATCGGAGTTTCTTCTATTCCCATGAAGCGATAAGCCTTGTTATCCACTTTTACCACACCGATAAGAGGAAAATCATTTCCTGTCCAGTGTTTTACATTTCCATCGTACAGATTGTCGGTAAACGACCAGCCCGAGGTATAAGGGTCTATCGTTATCAGAGGATAGGCCGGGGCCCTGAGATCATTTTTGATGACTTCATAGTCATGTACTTTCTCATTTTTACAACTCAGCAACGCACTCAGGCTGAGACAAAGCAATAATAATTTTTTCATTAAATCCGGTTTTATAATTAGTTGTTAATTATTTTTTTTGCGGGTGAACCAGTATCTACAGGCGTCACTCTCTGCTACTATCCCTTCCGGAAATAGATTTGAGACATCTTTAAACAGGTTTCGTTAAATACATTTATGGCTAAAATTGCACCTTCGGAGGTAAAGCCGGAAGATTCTTCCTGCTTTTTCATCTGCGGAAGCATAATAAACAGAAGATGAAACAGGAGAATAACTGTAAAAAAGTTATTTTTCATGGTGCTAAAATAAGAGCCTACCTAATTCTCTGTAAATCTATTGTATATAATTTACATGAATACTGAAATCCTATTCAAGAAACAAGAATATATATTCAATTTTACTATTTAACCCTGCATTAACCCAAAAGGCAATAGCTGATATCATACTTTTGCACTCGATATAACGAAAATAGTTATATCGAGTTTGAGGAATATAATCGTGTTTTCCTGTTTATTTTTTATTGAAGGAGCCTCAGCGCTTTCCCTACCTTTTCTTTCATGGGCAGTGACGCATCTATCCAGTGAATATGGATACCTCTTTTCTCCATCCCCCTAAACCATGTCATCTGCCGCTTCGCAAACTGATGGATAGCGATTTCGAGTTGTGAGAACATTTCCTGATAGGATAACTCTCTTAGCAGATAGAGCGTGATATATTTATATTCCAGTCCGTAATAAATGAGGTCGTCGGGCGCGACACCTTTATCCAGTATTTTCTGTACCTCTTCTATCATCCCTTCATCGAGACGGGATTTAAGACGTTTCGATATTTTCTTGCGGCGCAGGTCCCTGTCGATACCGACTCCGATAACAAGGCTGTTTAACGGAGGAAATTCGTTCTGTTCCAGTGGATGTTCTTTTTTGTATTCTTCTATTTCTATCGCGCGGATGGCGCGTTGGGCCGTATCTACATCGGTAGTGTTGTGGAGGTTCTTAAATGTCGCCAGTATATCGGTAAGCTCCCGCAGGCTGTGATTTTCGTATTTTTTTCTTAATTCTTTATTCTCAGGAACATTTACAAGTGAATACCCTTTTAACACGGATTCGATATAGAGGCCTGACCCTCCGCACAGAATGGGGAGTTTTCCCCTGCCTTTGATGCCTGTATAAGCCTGATGAAAATCTGACTGGTATTCGAAAATATTATATTTATCCCCTGCCTCGCGAATATCTATCAGATGATAAGGTATATCTTTACCGTCCACCATATAATCGGCCAGATCTTTACCGGTGCCGATATCCATTGACTTATACACCTGCCGGGAATCCCCGCTGATAATTTCAGTATCGAGAGAATGAGCCAGATGACAGGCAAAATCTGTTTTGCCTGATGCGGTGGGGCCTAGTATTGTTATCAGGTCATATGTTTTCATGCTACAAAAGTAAGCCGATTTTATCTTTCCCTCTCCATCTTTCTCCATTAATTATTTGTTCTTCTATAATATATAAGCGAATTGTTCAAAAAACAACTTATATTTGTAGGTTCAAACAGATTCAAACACTTTAAAAATACGAATGAAAGAAGGAAAATCTCTAGTAAACAGCATTGTAGCTGCATGTCAGGATAAAAAAGCAAAGAATATTGTCATAGTGGATATGACAGAACTACCAGGAACTATCTGCCAATACTTTGTTATATGCGAAGGAAACACTCCTATACAAGTAGGTGCCATCTCGGATGAAATCGTAGATTCACTTAAGAAAAAGAAGAAAGAACGTCCTATCACTATCGACGGTTTACGCGAAGGCCGTTGGGTAGGAATAGATTATGGTACGGTTATTGTACATGTCTTCTTGCCGGAATTGCGTGAATTTTATAACATCGAGCATCTATGGGCCGATGCCCAGTTGGAAAGTATCCCTGACATCGACTGACAACAAATAGCCTTCGCCGATTGTTGTATTCCGTAAAACCAAAAAAACGAATTAAAAAGATATTACCATCAAAATAATATATGGATAATTATAACAAAGGAGAAAATAACAGACCGAAGACGCCGGGGATGAAAGGCCCGAAGATGCCGTTTAACCTTTATTGGATATATCTGATCGTATTCGCCGCCATTATCGGAATGTACTTTTTCTCCGAGAATACCGGTGGAATTCAGAAAGAAATAGCATGGTCCGAATTTCAGGGTTATGTTAAGGACAACAGTATAAGCAAGATCGTAGTCGATAACAAAAGCAATACGCTGAAGGCAACTGTCCGGAAGGACTCAGTCAGCCATGTGTTCAAGGCTGATGCCGATAAGGCGGGAGACAAACCTTCCATTCTGGTAAAAATACCTTCGGCCGATAAATTTTCTGACTTTTACGACAAAGTAAGGGCAGAGCATAACTACAATATCGATGTCAGTTATGAACCAAATACGACCAGCGCGTGGGATATACTATTAAGCTTCCTGCCTATCGTATTGATATTCGGACTTTTCATTTATATGATGCGCCGGATGTCAGGCGGCGGTGGCGGTGGCGGCGGCGGAGTATTCAGCGTAGGCAAGTCAAAAGCCCAACTATACGACAAAGGGTCCGATCTGCGCGTTACATTCAAAGATGTGGCCGGATTGTCGGAAGCCAAAGAAGAAATAGAAGAAATCGTGGAATTCCTTAAGAACCCTTCACGATATACCGAAATAGGGGGTAAAATACCAAAAGGCGCATTGCTTGTAGGCCCTCCGGGAACAGGTAAGACATTGCTTGCAAAAGCTGTTGCAGGAGAGGCGAATGTTCCGTTCTTTTCCCTGTCGGGTTCCGACTTTGTGGAAATGTTCGTCGGTGTGGGAGCATCCCGCGTAAGGGATTTGTTCAAGCAGGCTAAAGAAAAATCACCATGTATCATCTTTATCGACGAGATCGATGCTATCGGACGCGCCCGTGGACGCAACCTGAATATGGGTTCGAACGATGAACGTGAAAACACATTGAATCAGTTATTAACGGAAATGGACGGTTTCGGGACAAACAGCGGTATCATTATTCTTGCCGCAACCAACCGCGCCGATATTCTGGATAAAGCCTTACTCCGCGCCGGACGTTTCGACCGCCAGATAACTGTCGATTTGCCGGATGTGAACGACCGTAAGGAAATATTTAAAGTACATCTTCGTCCTGTAAAAATAGATGATACGGTGGATGTGGAATTCCTTGCCCGCCAGACACCGGGATTCTCAGGAGCAGACATTGCCAACGTATGTAATGAAGCCGCGCTGATCGCTGCCCGTAAAGGAAAGAAGGTTGTACAGAAAGATGACTTCACCAATGCAGTGGACCGCATTGTGGGAGGTCTGGAAAAGAAGAATAAAGTCACAACTCTCGACGAGAGAAAGACCATTGCCATACACGAGGCCGGACATGCCACATTAAGTTGGTTCCTGCAATATGCTAATCCTTTGGTGAAAGTTACTATCGTTCCGCGGGGTAAAGCCCTCGGGGCTGCGTGGTATCTGCCCGAAGAAAGGCAAATTACAACCAAAGAGCAAATGCTGGATGAAATGTGCGCATTGCTTGGAGGCCGGGCTGCGGAAGAGGTGTTTGTCGGTCATATATCGTCCGGCGCCGCTAATGACTTGGAAAGGGTAACCAAGCAGGCATATGCCATGATCTCATATCTGGGAATGAGCGAAAAGTTGCCGAACATAAGTTACTATGACTCATCGGGCGAAGCCTATGGCTTCACCAAGCCTTATAGTGAAGAAACTGCCCTGCTCATAGACAAGGAAGTGCAGGCAATGATAAACGAACAGTATGAGCGTGCTAAAGACTTGTTGCGCAAACATGCAGGCGGGCATGAAAAACTGGCAAATCTATTGGTAACGGAAGAAGTCATATTTGCCGAAGACCTGAAGAAAATATTTGGAGAGCGCCAGTGGGTTTCCCGTTCCGAAGAGATATTAAAGGAAACCGAAGAGCCGCCTAAAGATGTGGAAATAGAGATTAAGAAAGATGGAGATAATACGGACATGATAACCCCGGAAGGACAGTCTGAATAATAAACACCCACATTAAACAATATATCAAACCCTTTACTTACAAATGAAAGTAAAGGGTTTTTATTTTTTGCCTTTCCTATCCTCACATATCAAAGTAGCAGGCTTCCGAAAAATATTTATTAGATTTGCACCCGTTAAAGAAAGATAACATGAACAAGACAAAAGGCATCATACTCGCACTTATCTCGTCAGGGACATTCGGACTCATTGCGTTCTTCTCCATCCCTTTGCTAAAAACGGGGATGCACGCACCATCCATCCTTTTTTACAGATGCCTGATTTCGGTATTGCTGATAGGCGCGGTATGCCTTATCAGGAAAAAGAACCTCCGGATATCGCCTAAGGCTGCGGCACAGCTTCTCTGCCTGGGCCTATTATATACACTGACGGCTATGGGGCTGCTCTATTCTTATAATTATATCTCGAGCGGAGTTGCCACCACCATACACTTTCTCTATCCTGTATCGGTTTCCTGTATGATGATTATATTCTATCGGGAGAAATTGTCCCGCAATCTTTTATTCGCAGCTATCCTGTCACTGACAGGTGTGGCATTGCTATGCTGGAGCGATTCCGGATTTATCAATACAACCGGATTACTGGCTGTACTGATGACCGTCTTCACCTATTCGATCTATATAGTATGGCTCAATGGCCCCGAAATAAAGAAGCTGGAGCCCGAAACCATCACTTTCTATGTGATGCTCTTCGGCGGCTTTATATTCGCAGTCTTTTCTTACTCTGCCACAGGCATCGAACTGGTGCCGGATATACCGTCTGTTTTCAATCTTATCGGCCTGGCATTATTTGCAACGGTCATATCCAATCTCGCACTTGTTGCGGCAGTGAAGCATGCCGGGTCTACCATTACATCCATACTCGGATCGTTAGAGCCCGTAGTCGCTACAGCCGTGGGGATATTCCATTTTGGCGAACCATTCGGATGGAACGGCCTGTGCGGGCTACTGATTATCATAGGGGCCGTATTATTGGTGATTCTTACAAGTAAAAAGAAAGTAGAGATTCCGGTAAGTTGAGAGCGCATCCTGTAAATTTTATATCTATTAGCATCAACTATTGCACATTTTTACTATTTTTGTGCGATAAAGAATTAACAAACAGCTATCTCATATTTATTAAGTAGCTAATAATCATCAAATAACGATAAAAATGAGTAACAATTTATTAAAAGGCAAAAGAGGAATCGTTTTCGGTGCATTGAATGAAAAGTCAATTGCATGGAAAGTGGCCGAAAAAGCCGTAGAACAAGGAGCAATCATCACACTATCGAATACTCCGGTAGCCGTAAGAATGGGTGAGACCAAAGCCCTGTCAGAAAAACTGAATGCAAAAGTTATTGCTGCCGATGCTACCAGTGTAGAAGACCTTGAACAAGTATTCGTACAATCGATGGAAGCTCTTGGTGGTAAGATTGATTTTGTACTCCACTCAATCGGTATGTCGGTGAATCTTCGCAAAGAGAGAGCATATGACAACCTCGATTATGGATTCTTAGATAAGACACTCGACATCTCAGCTATCTCTTTCCATAAGATGATGCAGGTTGCGAAAAAACTGGATGCTATTGCCGAAGGTGGCTCTGTACTTGCGCTTACCCATATTGCTGCTCAACGTACATTTACCGGATATAACGATATGGCTGATGCAAAAGCATTACTTGAATCTTTTGGACGCAGCTTCGGTTATGTGTATGGCCGCGATAAAAAAGTTCGTGTAAATACAATATCCCAATCACCTACATTGACTACTGCCGGACAGGGAATCGGTGGAATGAACGCATTCTTCGACTTCGCAGAGAAAATGTCGCCACTGGGTAATGCCAGTGCGGAATCCTGCGCCGACTACTGTATCGTTATGTTCTCAGATCTGACACGTATGGTAACCATGCAAAACCTGTTCCATGACGGAGGATTCTCCAATATGGGGCTGACTCAGGCAATTGTTGAAGATTATATAGAAAAGAAGTAAACAAATAATACCTTAGCGGCGGCTCATAAAACACTGTTTATGGGCCGTTCTTTGTCTTACCGCCATCTTATCGAAAAATACACTGGCAATCATCTGCCACAATCAGACAAAATCAAAGCTATACATATTACGATTCCTTTATTTATCAAGAACTACTTTCGCCCTGATTTGTTTATAATCATAATACCAGTCAGTATGAAAATCTTTTTTTCATTACTTTACATATCCATTGCAATACTTGCGTTAGTTCCTACAGGAGCATTTTCCCAAGTAACTATAGGTTCTACTGAAGCACCGTCGAAAGGAGCATTGCTGGACCTGAAAGAAAATCTGAACGGTACCAGCAACAAAGGGTTGATGCTTCCCCGTCTGGAACTGGCGGCGAACAATATACTCACTATTGCCAGCGGAGCCACAAGCAACTCGGACTATATAGGAGCGGTTGTATATAATACGACAAAGATAGAAACCAGCGAAGCCGACCGCCTATGCCCGGGAGTACATGTGTGGACAGGAAGTAAATGGCAACCACTGGTTTTATACCCCATAAATACCATCCCTCCATCTTTGGCTGGTCCTGAAGCCGATCTGGTCGACTCGAGAGACGGCGAGACATATCATACGGCACGTTTCCATTCGGTTAAGGCGGGTAATCCATATAGCTGTACCTCTGTCGAAGTTGTCATAATTGACGCGGGAATATGGATGACACAGAATCTACGCTATACGCAAGGCCTAACAAACAGCCCTGCGGACACTTATATAGCTATGCAATATTATACCCCAAGCAATACAGGTGCAACCGCTGCCCGCATCCGCGAAAATGGCAAATTGTACAACTGGGCTGCCGCCTCTTCGCAGAAAGGTAATACCACAACCGGTCAAGGTAATGTAGATAATCCCCCTGCTTATGACGCAAATAACGAAGGATATAACCAGGCGGGAGCGACTACCGAAGTCAGGCGTCAGGGTGTATGTCCTCCGGGGTGGCATTTGCCAACCGACACTGAATGGTACATACTGACTGAAGCCCTCAAGCTCCGCCCCGATCTCTATAGTTCCCAGACAACAGCGACTGATGCAAACGCAGGCAATGTAATGAAGAACTCTACAGAGGCGGCAGGCGCATACCTGGGGACCAGTAAGCCTTCCGACCAGGGCGGGTTTGCCGGTTATCTGGTGGGGTTTGCAAATCAAAACAGGGTAACCGGTTATGGAGTAAGCAACCACTGGTGGGCCAGCAGTTCCTACAATGGAGCCAATTCCTGGAAGCGAAGGGTAGACAATAGTACCAGTTCCATAGACTGGTCTCCCAGTTCACGTAACAATCACTTTTCGGTCCGTTGCAAAAAAGATTAATCCCCAAAAGAGCAATTATCCTTTACAATCAAAGGGTATTAAGTCTATGTTAATTCTGTAAGTTTTTTCAATTTGTGAAGAAAGATTAAAGATTATTGCTATATCTTTGACAATAATACAATTGATCCCTGACGCAGAGCTTAATTGTATTACATAAACAGTAATTGATTATCAGGAAAAATACTATAGTCTGAATTATACTATGCTTGTAAAGTTATATGAAGAAAATCCTAACCCGAAAGAGATAGATAAGATTGTAAAAGTTTTGCAGGACGGCGGACTTATTGTTTATCCTACCGACACAGTCTATGCCATTGGCTGCGATGCACTCAATGTGCGGGCGGTGGAAAAAATATGCAGGATGAAAGACATTAATCCCGAGAAGAGTAATCTGTCGATCATCTGCTACGACCTGAGCAACATCAGCGAATATGCCAGAGTGGACAATAACACATTCAAACTAATGAAAAAGAACCTGCCCGGCCCTTTTACATTTATTCTGAATACGACTTCATCCCTTCCCAAAATATACAAGAACAAAAAGACCGTAGGTATTCGTATTCCCGGCAATAATATTATACGCGAACTCGTTCATACTTTAGGTAATCCTATTATGACAACATCCGTTAAAGATGATGATGAAGTGATAGAATACACCACTGATCCGGAACTGATTTATGAACGATATCAGGATTTGGTCGACATCGTCATCGACGGAGGATATGGAGGCATAGAAGCGTCTACGATCGTAGATTGCACCGGTGATGAACCGGAAATAATACGGCAGGGCAAAGGTGAATTAATTTTGTAAAAGGATATATAATCCATATATTTGCAAACGTCTATAAAATATAGGGTTTTGCAGGCAATTTATTATAATACGTACCAAATAGTTAATATTTATGAAAGCAAAACTGACATTTTTATTGTCTATATTATCTTTATTCATGCTCTTTTGTGCATGCGAAGACAATGATGATAATAAATCCAAAGATAAAGGGGAAGAGACCGATAACGAATATGTAAACAACTGGATACTGGACAGTATGTCATATTTTTATCTATGGAATAATAAACTGCCGAAAGAATCCGATTTGAATTTTAATGCAGATCCGTATGTTTTCTTCGAAAGTTTATTAAGTTATGAAAGCAGCTTATATGATGGTCAGCCATTTTCAAGAATGGAGGGTACGCATATAAGTTTACCCAAATCTGCTGTTGCAGATAATGCTACAACATCTTCTTCAGATTTAGGCTTTGAATTTATTGGCGTCTATTTCTTGAATCAATCCGGCGCCGTAGCATATGTGGCAAATGTGATTACCTATGTAAAGAAAGGTTCTCTAGCGGAAACTCAAGGATTGAAACGGGGCTATTTAATTGGAAAAGTGGATGATGTAGAAATTAATAAAAATAATTGGTATTCTGCATTATTACAAGGAAAAAGCAGTTATAAAATAGAATATGCAACAAATCAGATAGATTTGGAAAAAGGTATTACTGAAACGAAAACAATAAATGTAACTCCCGGTTATGTTGAAAATCCGATTTTCTTAGACAGTATATATACTGTGAATAATCGCAGTATCGGCTATATAATATACAATTCTTATGAAGCCGGAGGGGAATCAACCTTACCTTACGATGTGGAACTCTCTAAGATATTCTCCAGATTCAAAGAAAAAGGCGTAAAGGATCTGATATTCGATTTGCGTTACAATGGGGGTGGACTTGTCCGGAGTGCCAAGTTCATAACAAGTGCTTTAGTACCAAGCAGAAATACTGAGAATTTATTCGAAGTAAAAACATACAACTCCGAAATACAAGGACAGTTAGACAGGCTACCAGATACCAATAAAGCCAAAATAAGCTGGATGTACGAATATTTTACAGATAATGTTCAAAAAGATGAGAAAGCACCTATACTGGCCTCTATTCCGAAACTGGGAGACCAACTCGATAATCTTTGTTTCATAGTTACCGGTAATACTGCATCTGCCAGTGAATTGACAATAAATGCTCTTAAGCCTTATTATAGCAACACGGGTAAAAATATATACATTGTAGGAGAAACCACTGTAGGTAAAAATGTGGGTTCTTGGGCTATATATGAAGAAAACAATACCAGAAACACATATGTATTGTGGCCAATAACGTTCAAATCCCATAATAAACTATATCCGGCAGCGGAATCCTCTAATTACGCTAACGGTTTTTCGCCTGACAGCGGATGGGAAACAGAAGATCTGGATATGCTCCTTTACGGACTACAAGAACTGGGAGACAAAGACGAAACAATGCTTAAAGCTGCTATGGCCAGACTGACAGGAGGAACTAAGTCATACACTAAATACGGATATAGCGGACGCATACTGAAACGCGGGTCTTCGCTAGACAGGAAAAAAGAAAATAACCTGATGTACACAGACAGAAAAGACATCAAAAGTTTAAATATCAAATAAAGCAATAAAAGCAAAACCAACAATATACTAAATGAAAGTAATGAAATTTGGCGGCACATCCGTAGGTTCCGCCGCAAACATAGCCAATGTAAAGAAAATAATAAGCGGGGTTAACGAACCCATAGTCGTAGTAGTTTCAGCTTTCAAAAGTATAACGGACAAATTATTAACGACCTCCCGGCTGGCCGCAGCCGGAGATTATTCATACGAACGGGAATTCAGGGAAATAGTGGAACAACATGTAACGGTTGTCTGCAAACTTGATATATCCGAACCTCAACGTGAAAAACTGGCGGTTGAAGTCAACAAACTACTGGATGAATTAAGCAATATCTTCAAAGGAGTATTTCTTATCAACGACCTTTCTCCAAAAACATCAGATAAGATAGTCAGCTATGGCGAACGCCTGTCTACTCTTATCATCAGTTATGCATTCTCAGATTATGAGATACTCGATGTGACACAGCTTATCAAGACCGATTGCGCGTTTGGGAAACATACGCCTGATATGGAACTGTCAAATAAGCTGATACGGAATGCTTTTGAAAATTCATCGAAAAAAGTATTGGTTGCCGGATTTATATCCACCTGTAAAACGACCGGGGAGATTACCAATCTCGGACGGGGAGGCTCGGACTATACCGCAGCCATATTCGCTTCGGCATTAGACGCCAATATTCTGGAAATATGGTCGGATGTCGACGGCTTTATGTCAGCCGACCCCAAAGTAATAAACAATGCGCATGTAATCGAAAGCCTTACATTCACAGAGGCCACCGAACTTTGTAACTTCGGGGCAAAAGTGATTTATCCGCCTACAATATTCCCGGTATATCACAAAAATATACCTATCCGCATAAAGAATACATTCAAACCTGATGCTCCGGGTACATATATTTCGCATGACGGTGAGACCAGAAAGAGCAAAGCCATGATAAAAGGAATCTCTTCCATTTCCGACTCCTGCCTGATTACAGTACAGGGGCTTGGGATGGTAGGTATTATCGGTGTCAATTTCCGTATATTCCGTGCATTGGCTAAGAATGGCATCAGTGTGTTCCTGGTTTCACAGGCTTCGTCCGAAAACAGCACCTCCATTGGTGTCCGTTCAGCGGACGCAAACCTTGCCGTACGGGTGCTTGAAGAAGAATTCGAAAAAGAGATCTCATTAGGCAGCATCAACCGGGTATTACTTGAAACCGAACTTGCCACAGTCGCTATTGTAGGCGAGAATATGAAATACACTCCGGGTATTGCCGGAAAATTATTCGAGACACTCGGTAAGAGCGGCATCAGCGTCATTGCCTGTGCGCAGGGAGCTTCGGAGGTAAATATTTCATTCGTCATCAAGAACAAGTACCTGCGTAAAGCCCTGAACTCTATTCACGATTCGTTCTTCCTGTCGGAATATAAGGCGTTGAACCTTTTTATTGTAGGCATCGGTACAGTGGGAGGAAACCTGATAGAGCAGATCCGCCAGCAACAACCGAAGCTGATGGAACAGTATGCACTCAAGTTAAATGTTGTAGGTATAGCCAGAGGACGCAAAGCCCTGTTCTGCCGCGAAGGTATAAACTTGGATAATTATAAAACCGAACTGGACGAAAAAGGCATACCAAGCTCACCCGAAATACTGCGCGACGGGATTATAAATATGAATATATTTAATGCCGTATTTGTAGACTGTACCGCCAGTGAACCTGTATCACAGATATATGGAGACCTGATGTCACAAAACATTTCGGTGGTCACAGCCAATAAGGTAGCGGCATCGTCTGCCTACGACAACTATATAAAGCTGAAGAATACAGCACGCGAACGCAATATAAAGTTCCTGTTCGAAACAAATGTGGGTGCCGGGCTTCCTATTATCAATACAATGAACTCCCTTATTAATTCGGGAGACAAAATCGTAAAGATAGAAGCCGTACTTTCGGGTACGCTCAATTTTATATTCAACACCATAAGCAAAGATATTCCTTTCAGCAAAGCCATCTATCTGGCTAAGGAAAGCGGGTATTCGGAGCCGGACCCGCGCATCGACCTCAGCGGGATGGATGTAGTCCGCAAACTGGTTATCCTTACACGTGAAGCAGGATATCAGGTAGAGCAGGCCGATGTAGAGAAAAACCTGTTTGTTCCGCAAGAGTATTTCAATGGTACGATTGAAGAATTCTGGGCAAATATCCGCCAACTGGATTCTGAATTTGAAGAAAGACGCAAGAAACTGGAAAGCGAGCATAAGCATCTCCGTTTTGTCGCTAAATATGAAAAAGGGAAATGCGAAGTAGGCTTGCAGGAAGTGGGACAAAACCATCCTTTCTACGATCTTGAAGGTAGTAATAACATCATACAGATCACCACCGAACGATACAACGAATACCCTATGATAATAAAAGGATACGGAGCAGGCGCAAGCGTCACTGCCGCCGGGGTGTTTTCGGATATTATCAGTATCGCGAATATAAGATAAGGGTCTTACCCTTCCCAAAGGGGCAGGATCAGTGCCGGAACAAACATATCAACCCTGCTCGGGAAGGATACGGTTCGTAAAATCGCGTCAGTGGGGAAAATTTAGGCTTCTCATCATATGCGAAATTTCTTCCGAAAAAAATCGCGGAAAATATAAAGGCACAATATGATAATGCTTATGATTGACACACAATAACTTATACGCTGGATAATTGTACCGTTGTACCAGACTTTCACATGTCCTTGTTTATCCACCGGAATTTGTACCAATCCTTTGGAGCTTTCGCTCACAGGAAGCCTTTTGCCGTCCATTTCCGCCGCGTATCCCTTGTAATACACCAGGGGAAGTTCCAGGCTGTCAGGAATATATACATCTACATCAAGACTCGTTATTCCTTTATTTTTGCTGAATCCGGATATAGATGTCGCGGCATTTTTACTTTTCACGGTATCGCCCCTTGACCAGATATAATCAAAGCCAGGCAGCTTTGTGGGAAAATATTCTCTTCCCGCAACGTGCCAATATACAAGCAACGAATCTTTCTTCGAGTACTGCTGCAACTGTTCCCGCAATGGCGTATCTTTGCCTATTGTATATTCATAGCCTCTCCTTTTAATATTATTATACGAATAAGCATCATTATCGATAATTGTGTATATGAATACAAAGGTTACAAACACAACAATGCTTCCTATCAGCTGCTTTCTTGTTGTTCTAAGTATCTGCGACAAATAATACCCCGAGGCTATGGCAAAGAAAAGGCTGGAAAAGCCGAACAACCTCCACGGGAACTGGATAAAATCCAGCAGGCGGAAAGGAAAAACATCCCACGGGAATACATTTAAGTTTGGTGTAATATAGATCAGGCCTATGATTACACCAATATCGGCATATTTCAATTGTTCGGATTTATTACGGACAAAGAAACGTAATAAAACAGGCATAATAAGCAATATCCCTATTGGCGGGAAAAAGTACCAGGTACCCCGATTAATATCTTGCGGATAGGTGATCACGCTTCGCAATACATAGGAAAAATTAAACGTCAGGTCTGTTATTTCTATATTACCACTGAGGTCTTTGTCCTCAAAGTAAAATGTATCGGACGCCATCTGCTCCAGCATGGGAAACAGGTAATAACTTGTAATAACTATGGTTACGATACCTGCCAGCACTAAATAGCCGAGACGTTTCGGCTCTTTTACCAGGCTCTTATAATTGACGGCAAGCAAAATGACTGCCGTTACAAACATCAGTACCGATGAAATCAGGTGCGTGAAAATCAGCAGGCTATATGCTATGGCTAAGACATACCATTTTTTGTAATCACCCTTAATTATAAGACAAAGCCCTAAAAGGACGAAAGGAATAAGGGAGAGGGAGATACTTTCACCCAACGCGGCCCGTTCATACAAATTGATTATACGATAGACACTGAATGTATATAACAATGATGAAACCGCGGCAGCAAAAGAATCCTTAAAGAGATAGTTCACAAACAAATAGGACGAAATACCACACAGGACAGTGATGGAAAAAAGCATAATGAGGTAAACGTATATCAGGGGAATAAATTTACCCAGGATGGCAAAAGGGATCAGCATGACGTCCGGGTAAAATGCTTTTGTAAAATATCCGTAGCCGTTTGCTCCATCATAGTCCAGATAGATAAGAAACGGGCTTCCCAGATTATCGATCAGTGCCTGCAACCTTCCGCAATGGAAATAGAAATCATGACCGGGGGCAAAAGGAATATAAAGCACTATCATTGCCGCAGACAGCAAGATAAGAGCAGTCAGAAATATAAAAAACGTTTTTCCCCGTTTTTCGTTATTAAGAATATGTATCATTATGAAATGGTTTGTTATTAAGGATATCCAGCCCGAAACAAAAGTAAGAAAAAATCCACATATCACATCAATTTAAAAGAACTTAGGGATAAAGGGAAAAATAAGAAAAACGCAACATGGAGCTTACGGTTAAGATCATTTGATAACAAACATATTATTTTTTCCGGTTGCTCTTGCATTACAAGCCTGATTGAAGACGAGTTTTTACTATATCCCCCGCTCGCGCAGACGTCCCGTCTGTGTGTTGCGTAGCAAACATTTTCGCCTTGTCAACAAGATACGGACTCGAAGTCAGCACCAGCGGGGGTTTACTGATGACTGCCAACTGTTTACTGTTAACTGACAAAAGTGTCAGATTTACATACGCTACGCTCCTGTGACCGTTGGTTGTCAGATTTTAACATTCTCCGGTTATAAGAATGATATGCAACAATCGCTCGCCATTGTAAGCTAAATGCAATTATAATTGTTTTTTTGATAAATTATCGTCAATTTTGTATTTTATTGTAAGCAGAATAGACTAAAAAATGAAAACAATCATAATCCTCGCCGATGGTGCGGCCGATGAGCCTATCGCCGCCTTAGGAAATAAAACGCCATTACAAGTGGCTAGGAAACCATATATAGACATGCTTGCCGCCAAAGGCAAAAGCGGTGAACTGGATACTATCCCTCCCGGATTTAAACCTGGTAGTGAAATAGCTAACCTATCGGTACTCGGATATGACGTGCCGAAAGTTTTTGAAGGAAGGGGATCACTCGAAGCCGCCAGTATGGGAGTGGATATTCTGCCGGGAGAAATGGCTATGCGCTGCAACCTGATTTGCATCGAAGACGGTAAAATCAAGAATCATTCGGCAGGGCATATCTCGAATGAAGAAGCGGCAGAGCTTATTCATTTTCTGGATAAAGAACTCAATGACGGTAAAGCAAGTTTCTATCCGGGCGTATCATATCGCCACCTGCTGAAACTTGAAGGAGGAAATAAAAACCTCGATTGCACAGCCCCCCACGATGTTACAGGGACTCCGTTCAAAGACGTTCTGATAAAGCCGGAAACACCTGACGCAAAAGAAACCGCCGATTACCTGAATCAGCTGATCTTAAAGTCACAGGAGTTATTGAAAGACCATCCCGTAAACAAAAAAAGGATCGCTGCAGGTAAAGACCCGGCAAACAGCATCTGGCCATGGTCTCCGGGATACCGTCCGCAGATGCAGACATTACAGGAATTATTCGGAATAAAAAGCGGATCGGTAATTTCCGCGGTAGACCTTATTATGGGTATCGGTGTATATGCAGGTTTGAAACTCATCCATGTAGAAGGGGCCACCGGATTGTGGAATACCAACTATGAAGGAAAAGCGCAGGCAGCCATAGAAGCGTTGAAAAACGATGATTTCGTATATCTTCACATCGAAGCCAGCGATGAAGCCGGGCATGAAGGCGACTATGAACTAAAGACAAAGACGATCGAATTTCTTGACAACCGCGTTGTAAAGCCTATATATGAAGCTACTAAGGACTGGGACGAGCCGGTTACTATCGCCATCCTGCCCGACCACCCTACCCCGTGTGACATAAAGACCCACACAAACAAGCCTATACCGTTCCTTATCTACCGTCCGGACGGGGAAGCAGATGATGTACAGGTATATGATGAGTTCGAATCGCCGAAGGGCGCATACGGGCTGATAAAAGGGAAGGAATTTATGGAAACTTTGTTTAGTGGCAAATAGGGATTTCAGAAGCTGTTAGGATTATCTTCTTTAATATTATGCCTCCGGATTCATGACCGAAACCTTTTTGTATAAAATGAGATAAATGTTATATCTTTGACGTAGCAAAAAATTAAATGCATGAATACTGAAGATATCCGTTCCCTGTTGAGCACCGAAGCGAGTGCGATACTGAATATTCCGGTGAGTGACGCTTATACAAAAGCCATAGACCTTATTGTAGAACAGGTAAACAAGAAGAAAGGCAAACTGGTGACCAGCGGCATGGGAAAAGCCGGGCAAATAGCACAAAATATTGCAACCACATTCAGTTCTACAGGGACACCGTCCGTCTTCCTGCACCCGAGTGAGGCCCAGCATGGCGACTTAGGGATATTGCAGGAAAACGATATCGTTCTGGCTATCTCCAATTCGGGAAAGACACGGGAGATTATCGAACTGATATCTCTTGCAAAAAACCTTATTCAGGATATAAAGTTTATTGTCATCACCAGTGACCCGGATAGCTTACTGGCCCAGAAATCCGATGTCTGCATCCTTACCGGCCGGCCCGGTGAAGTATGCAATCTTGGACTAACCCCGACCACTTCTACCACAGTAATGACCGTAATAGGCGATATACTTGTAGTGGGTACAATGAAAAGAATCGGCTTCTCACCCGCCGATTATGCCAAACGCCACCACGGGGGATATCTGGGCGATAAATCGAGGGAGATGAGCAAATAGTTTTTCTGAATAACTTTTAGATCTTTCAGCCAACAATATCCATCCTTGCATATTATTGGCTGAAAGAATAATTTAATTATGAATGAATAACGAAATATATTATCGAATATCCTTATCTTTGCATACCATTACATACCGCTACCCGACAAAACATAATAAATCACATGGTACATTCTTGATACAGAATTGAATGATAGAACAAATAATTATTTTAGAACATATAGACCCTGTTGTCTTTTTCGGGATAAACAACGCCAATATACAATTATTAAAAACCCTTTTTCCAAAGCTGCGTATCGTAGCGCGTGGCAATGCCATAAAAGCGATCGGTAATGCGGAAGATGTCCCTCTCTTTGAAGAAAAGATAAGGGAACTCGAGAAATATGCGAATGAGCGGAATAAACTGACAGAAGAAGATATAATAGACATTGTAAAAGGAAAATCGCCCAACACAATCAAGCAGGACAACCTCATTATCTACGGGCTGAACGGCAAACCTATCTTTGCCCGTACTCCCAACCAGCAGAATTTTGTAAACAGCTTTTACAAAAACGATATGGTGTTTGGTATCGGACCCGCGGGTTCGGGAAAAACCTATACAGCTATCGCTCTGGCAGTAAAAGCCCTTAAAAATAAAGAGGTGAAAAAGATAATCCTCAGTCGTCCGGCAGTGGAAGCCGGAGAGAAGCTCGGTTTTCTGCCCGGAGATATGAAAGATAAGATAGATCCGTATCTGCAACCTTTGTATGACGCGCTCGAAGATATGATAGCCCCAGCCAAGCTAAAGGATTATATCGAAAATAAGACGATACAGATAGCCCCTTTAGCCTTTATGCGCGGTCGGACCCTCAGCGACGCTATCATCATCCTCGACGAAGCCCAGAATACGACCACGCACCAGATAAAGATGTTCCTCACCCGTTTGGGTATGAACGCCAAAATGATTATCACGGGCGATATTACCCAGATAGACCTTCCGCCGTCCCAGCAGTCGGGGCTAAAACATGCCCTGCGCATACTGAAAGATGTGAAAGGGATAGGCTATATCGAGTTTAACAAGACCGATATTGTCCGTCACAAACTCGTTCAGAGCATTGTGGATGCATACGAAAGAGAGGATAAAAGGGAAAAGCGGGAAGAGATGAAAGCAAAAACCGTAAAAGGTGAAAGAATATAGATTTATTAGAAAAAGAGGGTGTGTCAAAAGGGGAACAGCACTATCAATGTGCTACCCTCTTTGTCATCCTAAGTGTAACGAAGGATCTCAACCCTGAGAAACAAGATATTTGCCTCGCCTTCGCTTCGGCGATTTTGGCTCCGCCGATTTTCAATTCAATTCACTCCGTTCAACATGACAACCAACGGTCACAGGAGCGTAGCGTATGTAAATAGAAAGTAAAAAATACTTTTGACACACCCTCTTTCTTATTAGCAAAGCTCTGTATAAAAACACAAAAAGATTATCAATTAAATTGCAATACTCCCAATCTGATTTATCTATATAAGAAGCAGCCGGCATACTGGAATTTCAGAATGAAAAAGTAAGTAATCAGAAAAAAATTAATGACATATTTAAATGTTTCACAATACTTAGATAAAACACCAGATAAAAAATTGTGCAAAAGTTGTCAGATTTGTCAAGTTTTAGTTTTACTTACACAGCTATCAGCAACTTGGAGGAGCATGCTATTAATTAACATCTTTATTGCTTTTTAAGCAACTTTGGCGTAACTTTGAGCGTACTTTTTTGTTATAAGACTGAACAAATTAGATTTTTAAACAAATGAAGAATACTTTAGTAAGAACAGATTTTAATTTTGCGGGTCAGACAAACGTTTATCATGGCAAAGTGAGGGACGTATATTCAATAGGTAACGATTTACTGGTGATGATCGCTACCGACCGTATTTCAGCATTCGATGTTGTATTACCACAGGGTATTCCCTACAAAGGACAAGTCCTGAACCAAATTGCAGCCAAGTTTCTGGATGCTACTGCCGACATTGTCCCTAACTGGAAGCTGGATACCCCGGACCCTATGGTAACCGTTGGTCTGAGATGCGAACAATATAAGGTGGAAATGGTTATCCGCGGATATCTCACCGGTAGCGCATGGCGCGAATACAAAGCCGGTGCAAGGACGCTTTGCGGAGTGCCGCTACCGGAAGGAATGAAAGAAAATGAAAAATTCCCTACTCCTATCATCACTCCTACTACAAAAGAAGATGTAGGACACGATGAGAATATTTCGAAAGAGGAAATTATCGCTCAGGGACTGGTAAGCAAAGAAGAATACGAGCAACTGGAAAAATATACTTATGCGCTGTTCCAACGTGGAACCGAAATGGCAGCTCAGAAGAACCTGATACTTGTAGATACAAAATACGAGTTCGGGAAAAAAGACGGCACGATTTATCTGATCGACGAAATCCATACACCGGACTCTTCCCGCTATTTCTATGCGGACACTTATCAGGAACTGTTCGACAAAGAGGAAGAACAACGCCAACTGTCGAAAGAATTTGTACGCAAATGGTTAATGGATAACGGATTCCAGGGAAAAGACGGGCAGAAGGTGCCTGAAATGACCGAAGAATACTGCAACTCCGTCTCGGAACGCTACATCGAACTATATGAAAAGATAGTAGGTGAAAAATTTGTAAAGGCGGAAGCTGCCGATGTCGCTATACGCCTTGAAAAGAATATAAACGAATATTTAAAAAAGAGAGATTAAGGCCGTAGGCCTTTTTATTATTCGGGTAAGCAAAACAACAAAAACAAGTTGTGGTCCGAAAGTATATAATTAAATTTATCTATTACTTAGTTTAGATGCCGAATCTCTATATTATATCAGGCTGTAACGGCGCGGGAAAAACAACCGCGTCGTATGCCATGTTCCCCGAAATGCTCGACTGTAAGGAGTTTATCAATGCCGATGAAATAGCCAAAGGCCTCTCCCCTTTTCAGCCCGAGACGGTGGCTATCGATGCAGGCCGCCTTATGATTATGCGCATGAATGAAATGCTGCGCATGCAGGAAGATTTTGCTATAGAGACCACGCTGGCAACTAAATCATACGCTAACTTCATACGCAGGGCGCAGAAGGAAGGCTATTTTGTTACTCTTATCTACTTCTGGCTCGAATCGCCCGAACTGGCTATCAGACGTGTCGAACAACGCGTCCGCTTCGGTGGGCACCATGTAGACGACGATGTAGTCGTAAGGCGCTATTACGCCGGTATGAGAAACCTTTTCTCCATGTTTATCCCCATTGCCGATTACTGGCTTCTGGTGGATAATTCTACAGACCCCTTCCGGATGATCGCAGAAGGTAACAGGACAAAAATCATCGACATTCACGATGAAGATATATTCTACTATCTTAAAAACGTATAAATACAACAATCCTCAACTGAAATGACTTACGACGCCGAGAAAATAGTTCCTTATTCCGACTCCGAAAGCAAAGGGGCTCAAGTAGAACGCATGTTCGACTCTATTGCCGGAAACTACGATATATTGAACCGTACTATGTCGATGGGAATAGATATCAGCTGGCGTAAGAAAGGACTATCCATGCTCAAAAAGCTGAATCCTCAGACCATACTCGATATTGCCACCGGTACCGGCGATCTGGCCATCCAGGCCTATGATACACTGAAGCCGCAATCTATACTCGGCATAGACATATCGGAAGGAATGATAGAGGTTGGCCGGAAAAAAGCCGCTAAAGCAGGACTATCAGATAAAATCAGCTTCGCCAAAGAGGATTGCATGGCGCTGTCTTTTTCCGATAACTCATTTGACGCTGCCATGGTCGCGTTCGGAGTGCGCAACTTCGAGGATCTCGACAAGGGGCTCAAGGAAATATTACGGGTGCTGAAACCGGGAGGACAATTGATGATATTGGAGCTTACTGTTCCCGCGCATTTTCCGATGAAGCAGGGTTACTGGCTATATACAAATCTGTTTATACCCACAATAGGCCGGATTATATCCAAAGATAAAACGGCATACTCTTACCTTCCAAAATCCATACAAGCCTTTATTCAGGGTAAAGATATGATCAACACGCTTTTAAAGAACGGATTCACGGAAGCATCTTATAAAACATACACAATGGGTACATGCTCTATGTATCTGGCTTCTAAATAAGTAAAACTTAATATTAAATAATATTATCTTTTCCCCACAAATTTATCTATACCAGAGAAAGGAGAAGGAAAATATTAAAAGTTTCATTTTTTAAGTTATAGTTCTTCCGTTCGGGAATAATATAATATATTTGCTTTCCGAAAAGGATTGCTTCCCGCAGGGATAACTTTATAAAATACACTAAAGAATATTTATTAATAAAACTACATAAATCGAACTATTTAATAACAAACATTTTAAGAACTATGACTAAAAAACTATTTTTAGCAACAGTATCCGTTGCTGTTATGTGCGCACTATCACTTCCTGCAAATGCCCAATTCGGAAAAGCCTTAAAAAATGCAAGTAAGTCTGTAACAAAAGCTGTAGGCGATGTCGCCGGAGATATGGCTTCTGATATAGTAGCCAATAAGGTATCCGTGAAAATGGTAGAGTTTATGGATAACAACAATACTATTGCCGGGGAGGACTCAGACTATTACAAAAGACTAGCAAGCCTGGTAGCTACAGACTATATTTCTGTAGACGGACTAAGCCTTAACTATAAAGTATATGAAAACCCTGAAGTAAATATCCTTGCCACATCCGACGGAAGTATCCGTATCTATACAGGTATGATGGATATGTTGTCTGATGAAGAGCTTCTGGCTGTCATTTCTACTCAGATAGGGCACATAGCAAACAAGGATGTTCGTGATTCACTATTAAAAGTCGCATCTGAGGATAATGCAACTAAAGCAGGTTCTGCACAATTGGAAAAACTGCTCTCTTTCTCAGGAGACAAAATGGGGACGGTAGTCAACGAACTTATACAGATTCCTTATACTGACGACCAAAACAAGAAAGCAGATGAATATGCATACAATCTATTGACAAAGAACAATGTATCTGCCAATGCTCTAGTATCTGCATTAAACAAATTCGCTGAAATGGAAACTGCCGATCAGGCCGCAGCTGATGATGATACAGCTGAGCTAAGTGCCGCCTCTAAGTTTATCGGAGTTAATTCGAACAATTCACTCCGCGCGTCTCTAATCTCTTCCAAATAAGATTCGTTGACCAGACAGATATACAGGCCTGCAAAGTATGACTTCGCAGGCTTGCTTTTCCTTCTGTAGAATAGTCATAATCCTTTTTCACCAATTAAGAAAGCCTGTTCACCCGTTTTGCCCTGTTTGTATTATCAATGTAGTCTATATTTGCTTTAGAAATAAGTGGTAATTAACATAATACTAAAGCATATGAAAAAGCGACTTTACATTCTATTATCGATACTTCCTGTAAGTATATTCATCTATTGTACATGCGTGGCCTTCCTCAAAAATCCGGGGCGTTCTATCACACCTGCATTACCGGCAAGTGAGCTTCAAGAGAAAGCAGACCGTACAGCCAGACCAAAAATGCAGATAGTATTTCTACTAGATGCCACCGGCAGCATGTCGGGATTGATAGGGGCAGCAAAGGAAAAGATATGGTCCATAACAAGCAGCCTTTCCCAAAGCGAACCGGTTCCCGATATCGAAGTGGGTATGCTCTTTTATCGTGACAGGGGGGATGATTTTATAACCAGAATTATTCCTTTAGGCACTGATATGGACAATCTTTACGAGCAATTGATGGCTATGGATGCATCGGGAGGCGGAGACGGACCCGAAAGTGTGAATCAGGCACTGTATGAAGGTGTGAATAAGATGCAATGGGACAACTTACCTAATACTTACAGAGCTATATTCCTTGTGGGTGATTATCCTCCGCATATGGACTACAGAAACGACGTACATTATCCTGAAACCTGCTCGGAAGCCATAAAGAAAGGGATTGTAATCAATACCATCCTCATGGGGAATGAACCTACTGCCACCCGCATATGGAAAGAGATTGCCTCTGAGACAAAAGGAGAATATGTGCAGACGGATATGAGCGTAAATAACATAGAGGTAAGGACTCCTTATGATGACCGTATCAACTCCCTACAGTACGAACTGGATAAGACCCGGCTCTATTACGGCAAATCATCTGAGTTGACAGAAGTAAAGCAGATGCAGAGCGCAAAAGTAAGCAGGGGTGATGCGGCTATCAATGCAAGACGGGCAGAATATAACCTGTCGGCGGCGAACAAAGACGCTTATTATGGCTCGGAAGAACTGGTCAAAGAAGTAATGTCCGGCAAGGCCCTTACAGAAATCCCTGCTGCAGATTTACCCGACCAAATGAAGAAGATGTCTGCCTCAGAGCGCCAGGCCTATGTAAATGCCCTGATAGAGAAACGCAAGCAACTGGAACAGGAAATAAAAAACCTGAGCAAACAACGCCAGCAGTATATAGAAGCCGAACTATCAAAAATGGATAAAGACAAAGTAGAAAGCTCGTTTGACGATGTCATCTACAAAGCCGTACAAATACAGGCACAGGAAAAAGACATCAAACTGGAAGGGAAAGCTAAACGATAATGTATATACAACAAAAACCCGGCCTGCGATATCACAGGCCGGGTTAAGCTATCTATTTGTAAGGATATTATCTCCTCATCTTAGGCATCTTGCCTCCCTTCATCTGTGTCATCATCTTCATCATCTTACGGGTTTCGTCAAACTGCTTAATCAGCTTATTCACCTCTTGTATAGATGTACCGCTACCTTTGGCAATACGCTGGCGACGGCTTCCGTTCAGGATTTCAGGCTGAGACCTTTCTTTCGGTGTCATGGAGTAGATGATAGCCTCGATACTTTTGAAGGCATCATCATCAATGTCCAGATCCTTGATTGCTTTACCCACCCCCGGAATCATGGAAGCAAGATCTTTCAGGTTACCCATCTTCTTTATCTGCTGTATCTGCCCGATAAAGTCGTTGAAGTCGAACTGGTTCTTTGCAATCTTCTTTTGCAGGCGGCGCGCTTCTTCCTCATCGTATTGCTCCTGTGCCCTTTCCACGAGTGAAACGATGTCACCCATACCGAGGATACGGTCGGCCATACGCTCAGGGTGGAATACATCGAGTGCATCCATCTTCTCGCCTGTACCCACGAATTTGATCGGCTTATCCACTACCGAACGGATAGACAACGCAGCACCACCTCGGGTATCACCATCCAGCTTGGTTAGTACGACTCCGTCGAAGTTGAGCCTGTCGTTAAATTCCCTGGCGGTATTTACAGCATCCTGCCCTGTCATGGAGTCTACTACAAAGAGGATTTCATCAGGTTTCACAGCGTCTTTTACCGCTGTTATCTCCTTCATCATCTCCTCATCTATGGCCAGACGTCCGGCAGTATCTATAATTACAAGGTCATTTCCGTTTTGCTTGGCAAACTTGATCGCATTCTGGGCTATCTGCACCGGATTCTTGTTATCTTCTTCCGAATATACAGGAACTTCTATCTGCGTACCCAATATCTTCAACTGCTCGATAGCAGCAGGACGATAAACGTCTCCGGCTACAAGCAAAGGATTCTTGCCTTTCTTCGATTTCAGCAATTTAGCCAGCTTACCCGAGAAAGTAGTCTTACCCGAACCCTGAAGACCCGACATAAGTATAACAGCCAGGGAACCTTTCAGATTTATATCGGTTGCCGTACCTCCCATCAGGGCGGCCAGTTCGTCATGAACGATCTTCACCATCAACTGTTCTGGCTTCACGGCAGTAAGTACATTCTGTCCTAATGCCTTTTCCTTAACGGTTTCGGTAAACTGCTTAGCTGTTTTGTAGTTAACGTCGGCATCGAGTAATGCGCGGCGTACATCTTTCAGCGTTTCGGCTACATTTATTTCGGTGATCTTACCTTCACCTTTCAGGATCTTAAACGAGCGTTCTAATCTATTACTTAGACTTTCAAACATATTATTGTTGTTATTTATTATCAATGCTATATGGGAGCACAAAGATATAAACTTTTGCTATAAAGTGAAAAACTGATTGTGCTTTTCTCATCATGGATATTATATGTATATGCCAAATGATATCAGAAATCCTTATTTCCCCGCTTTGGTTCCGGCAATCTACGCTTCAATCCGGTTAACAGCAAGCAACTTGTATCGCATATCCTGCCTGCTCCTGTCTCATTTAATAATACATTTAACTTTTTCATTATTTTATTCAAACATTGTATATTTACATTTTATAAAACTCTCTCACTATATAGATAAAGATTTTCATTTCTGATGTCATCACTTTGGAATCCGTGGCATGGCTGCCACAAAATAAGCGCAGGCTGTCTCAATTGCTATATGTATCGTGGTGATGCCAGACGCGGTGTAGACAGCACTATTGTTAAGCAGACCAAGGATTTCGATAAGCCTGTAAAGAGAAAACGAAACGGAGAATATAAAATTCCTCCCGGCGGAGATGTCTTTACCTGCTTCACATCCGACTTCTTCCATGCTGATGCCGATGAATGGCGCCCCCAGGCATGGAGTATGATGCGTGAGCGCAGCGACCTCAACTTTTTGATGATAACCAAGCGAATCGACAGATTACATATAGGCCTGCCCGAAGATTGGGGAGAAGGATACGATAATGTAACCATAGCCTGCACGGTGGAAAATCAGGAAAGGGCCGATTACCGTTTACCTATTTACAAAGAAGCTCCTGTCAAACACAAGATAATCATCTGCGAACCTCTATTGGAAAGGGTTGACCTGAAACCTTATGATATAGGATCATGGGTGGAACATGTCACTGCCGGAGGAGAATCAGGAAAAGATACACGGGCATGTGATTTTGATTGGATAATGGAAATACACGACTTATGTGTAGAAAACAATATCTCTTTTTGGTTCAAACAAACAGGAACGAATTTCATAAAAGACGGGAAATCATATACGATACCCCGCCGGATGCAGCATTCGCAGGCGAGGAAAGCCGGAATAGATTATAAGAAGTATATTGGGAAAAGATAAAATTTAAAATATCTTTTCCTTTCGCTAGTTAACAAATAATCGCCTAAATTTGTTATTTATAAAAAACAGAGAAAAATCCGTGCGTTAAAATGTACCGGAGAAAAAAAGGAACAACAATGACAGATCAACTAAAAGAAATTGTATATTCGAAAGATGCGATTGAATTCGTAACAGTAGCCGTGCAATATTGCGCTTTTCTGGAAAATTTCGATGAAATCACGGAAACCGAACTGACCGATAAACTGACAAAGCTCCTTCCTCTGCTATATCTGAAGGCAACCCTCGTACCGGAAACGGATACGGTAAATGATGAAGAGCAGGAGATAACAGTTACGGAAGACATATACAATTTCATCACTTCCAAATTATACAACGTATACGTAAACAACGATACGTACCTCGAAGTATTCCTTCAGGATATGAAATACAGTGAAACGCCTATATCGGCGAGTATAAGTGAGGACCTTGCGGACATCTATCAGGATACAAAGAACTTTATCACCATATTCGAACGGGGTATTACCGAAAATATGAATGACGCCCTCTATGTATGTATGGAAAACTTCAAAACATACTGGGGACAAAAGCTTGTGAACGTATTACGGGCATTGCATTCGATAAAATACCCGACAGAACCGGATATACTCGGAGACGAAGACCTTGAACAGACTGATAGTGAAGAATTATGGTAAAAACAATTTCAAAAGAAGAATTATCCGTAATGCCAATGGAAAAATTCGAAGGGCGGATAATTGTTGTACAAAGTGAAAGTGAGGCTGAGAAAGCCGCTGCTTATCTCAAAAAACAAACGGCTATCGGATTCGATACTGAGACCCGGCCGGCTTTCCGTAAAGGTGTATCCCATCAGATTGCACTGATGCAATTATCCACAGATGACACCTGCTTTCTTTTTCGTCTGAATATAATAGGGTTACCTGATTGTTTGGCAGAAATTCTGGTAAATCCGGCAATAAAAAAAATAGGGCTCTCTTTAAAAGACGATTTTTCAGCCATTCATAAACGGAATGCAGCTTTCGTCCCATCCAATTTCATTGAACTCCAGTCTTTTGTGAAAAGTTATGGCATCGAAGACAATGGTTTACAACGTATTTATGGCATACTTTTTGAAAAAAGGATATCGAAAGGCCAGCGCCTGTCAAACTGGGAGGCGGATGTGTTATCCGATGCACAGAAAATGTATGCTGCCATTGATGCATGGGCTTGCCTTAGAATATATAATGAGTTGAAAGTAAGGGAAAAAATAGTCCCCTGATCCCCCCAAGCGGGAGTTACAGAGAGACTAAGAGATAAAATGAAGAGTCGAGGATTGCTTTTCCCAATCTTTGAATAATGAAATTTTTAAATCTTGAAATTAATCACATATGGCATTCATAGATTATTATAGCATATTGGGTGTATCTAAAGCAGCCAGTGCGGACGATATCAAGAAATCATACCGCAAACTGGCCAGAAAGTATCATCCTGATATCAACCCAAATGATGAAGAAGCGAAAAAGAAGTTCCAGCAGATAAACGAAGCTAACGAAGTGCTTTCCGATCCCGAAAAGCGGAAGAAATATGATGAATACGGCGAAAACTGGAAGCACGCCGAAGAATACGAAAAAGCCCGTCAGCAGCAATCTCAAAATGGTGGTTTTGCCGACTATGGCAGCTTTGGCGGTTTCGGGGGAGGTTCGTATAGTTTCGGAGGAGAGGATGAAGGGGGATTTTCCGATTTCTTCGAATCGCTGTTTGGAGGACGAAGATCTTCGTCGGGTAGCAGCCGTCAAAGCAGAGGGTATAGAGGACAAGACTATACTTCGGAACTGCATTTAAGCCTGCGCGATGCATCTGAAACCCATAAACGCACACTCACTTTGGATGGTAAAAACCTGCGCATAACCATTCCTGCCGGAGTTTCCGACGGGCAGGTAATAAAACTTACCGGACAAGGAGCAACTGGTAAAAACGGCGGGCCGAATGGCGACCTGTATATTACATTTGTTATAGAAGAAGATCCTAAATTTAAACGGGTAGGGAACGATTTATATACTAATGCCAACCTGAACCTGTACACAGCTGTTCTTGGCGGAGAAGAGACCGTAGACACCTTTACCGGAAAAGTAAAACTGAAAGTAGCGGCAGGGACTCAGAATGGAACAAAAGTAAGATTGAAAGGCAAAGGATTTCCTGTGTACAAAAAAGACGGACAGTTTGGAGACCTTATTATAACATACTCGATAGAGATACCCGTCAGTCTGAATAAAGAACAAAAGGAATTGTTCGAAAAGTTAGCGAAGTCTTAACCCTAAAGTATCAACGTTATGACATCAGAATTAATCATCATACAGGAGTATTGCATACAAAATCAGGTGGAACCCGACTTTATCGTACAACTCGAAAACGAAGGGCTTATACAGGTCAGTATTGTCGGGGATGAGCGCTACATACATATCTCCCAGCTGAAATACCTCGACCAGTATGTGCGGTGGTATTACGACCTTTCTATCAACGTGGCGGGTATAGATGTTATCCGGAACCTGCTGGATAAGATAGATGACATGCAGGAAGAAATACACCGCTTGAAAGAGCAGCTAAGGCTAATCGACTGATATATGGAACATCTGCGTCTACTTAAGTGTTAAACCTTATCTAAAATCAAAGTGAAATCAAGCATCATATATATTACACTAAGTATCTTATCCTTAACCAGTAATGCATAACACACAACAAAATATGAATAAAAATGAAAGTATTTAAAATTATTTCTATTCTGTATATCGTATCCATATCAGCATTCAGTCAAAATAAAGATAAGGATGTTACAATATATAAAAATGTTGATCCGCGTATCTCAACTAAAGAATTCCGTTTTGAGAATAAAAGTCCACAATTAATTTTTAATCTATCGAGAGCGTGGGCAATACATTCAAACGGTGATTCTATAAAAATAACCAGGCCCGATAGAATAGAATTTAAGGAACTGTCTGTAATAGACGCTAAAGCTGAATATAAGCAAGGTATGCTGACTATAAAAGAATACAAGAAACATCCTGTCATTATTACATATGATATCATATTGTCTTTCAATGGTAAATTAGTCACTATGCAGTTTAAAAATATCATAGCTCAAAAGAAAAACATACCTATCGGATATATCAGCCATTTCACACTTCAAAAAAGTCAAGAATATTATAAATTAATTCATGAACCGACGGAAGTAAGCATGTTTGCAACCCCAACTCATACTTTTTCCCAAAATGATGGACTAAGAAATGATATAGAAAAAATTATCAGGGGCAAACGGGCTACTGTCGGAGTTGCATTGATTGTCGATGGAAAAGACACACTGACAGTCAATAACGGATTCCATTATCCGACACAAAGCACTTACAAATTCCATTTGGCACTGGCAGTACTCGACTATCTGGATAAGAACAACCTATCGCTCGACCATAAGATATTTATTCCTAAAACCGAGCTTCTACCCGGAACCTATAGTCCTCTGAGAGACGATTATCCCGATGGAAACATCGAATTACCGGTTAGCGAAATCTTAAAATATACAGTTTCCCAGAGCGATAACAACGGATGTGATATCCTGTTCCGCTTTGTGGGTGGTACCTCCGCAGTAAACCGGTATATAATGAACCTTGGATTTTCCGATTTTGCCATTGCCGCCACTGAAGAAGAGATGCATGGCCCGTGGGAAGTACAATATACCAACTGGAGTACTCCTCTTACAGCTGCACGGGTATTGGAAAAATTCAGGACAGGCAATATACTTCCTCAGCATTTCCACGACTTTCTGTGGAATGCCATGGTGGATACTGCAACCGGACCGAAGAAGATCAAAGGCCTGCTCCCTCCGGGAACGATCGTCGCTCATAAGACAGGCTCATCTTTCCGGAATGCCGAGGGGTTGAAAGCCGCGGAAAATGATATTGCAATCATCCGGTTACCCGATGGCCGTTATTATTCACTTGCCGTTTTTGTCGCCGATTCGATGGAAGACGATGCCACGAATATGCGGATGATAGCAGAAATATCGAAGGCTGTATATGATTCCCTTACAAAATAGGCGTGAGAAGCAGCGGATTTATCTGATGGCGCCCTGCGGACATATATCCGCGCATTTCCGGCACAGGATACATTCACCTGAACTTATCTTCTTCCCTTTCGATATGTAATTTACTACATCTACGTCCATCGGACAATTACGGTTGCAGGAACCGCAAGAGGTGCACTCGTTTCCGGAAGGGCTTACCCTTATCAAAGCGATGCTTGTCTGTGCTTTCATAACCAGTGACACCGGACAGGCGATTTTGCAAAAGGCGCGTTTCTTCCTGAATTTGAAAGCAAGGATAACAGCGACAAGATAGTAAAGGCCATTGCCTGCAAGGAACCAGATCAGAGCCCCGGGTTTTCCCCCTTGCACAATACCTCCATCTTCATTTATATGATTCGTCTGCCAATCGTAACCCAGCAGAATAAAAGCTACAGGGATCAATATAGAAACAATAAATACCGGATAGCGCATGCGGGTATATTTGACCGGAATCTTAGAGTTTTCTTTTATCGGCAGCCATTCCAGGATAGCGGCTGTCCAGCAGGCCCATCCACAGAAACCACGCCCCCAGATCAACGGCCCGATAATCTTGGCAATGGTATAATGTACCAGTACCCGGGTAAATAGTCCGGTGGAAATAAATAATAATATATAAAACACATTCTCTTCCAGTTGTAGATTCTCCCGTTGCATAACTCCCAGGAAGAGAAGAAACACCGGTGAAATCATTAAAATAGTGATACGGCGCCCCAGATCTTTTTTCTTCCCCTCCAGCTGGGACGCAACCAGCGAACCGATTGTAATCCAGCCGCCAATCCAGGGGAAAATGATGCGGAAGCCCCACCAGCCTAAAGAGAATCCGAGTAAAAGCCCGATAAGTAAAGGAACAAAATGTTTGAATTTCATACGTTAAATTATTAATAGATTAATAGAGGCAAATATAGACTGTATAGAAACAGTTTCAAAAGTTCTGTGACAGACAGCTATAAATGTGACAAACAGCAAAGTTTGCCCCTTATAAGCCGGTTATAATAAAATATGAACTTATTTATCCCGCAATACGGGTACGGATGAGTTTTGTGTAGCTGCGCGACACTGGTATTTCCTCTTTTGTATATTTCAGTTTTAACTGAAATCCTAACGAATTTCCTGTGACTGAAACAACTTGTGCTATATTCACCATAAAAGCCCGGTGGCAGCGTACGATGTCAGGGTAAGATTGCAGGTCGGTTTCTATCTGACTGATGGTAGCCCTGAGTTGCTTTTGTTTTATAATATCGTTTTCCTGATAATAAAATGTAGTATAGTTCCCCGATGACTCGATGTAAAGGAGTGTTCCGGGGTTAAAGCTAAGGGAGTCTTTTGTAGTGCCACTCAATGTAATTATGCCGGAATTAGCCGGCAAAGCCTGTTGACTGGCAACCAAACGTTCGAGCAGCCTGTTGTTACTCTCTTTTGCCTCGCGCAGGTTCCGTTTCAGTGCATTATTCTGTATAAAGAATGAAATGACAATAGCAGGAACTAACCCTACCATAAATGTAGCGACCACATAGAAGGTAAAAACAGATAGGAGAACCTCTGGTTCCCTATGCCTGATAGAAATATCAAACAGAAAATTACCAATACTAATAGTCAGGATTATAATCAGTTTATTCAGTGTATTCTTCCAGGTAGTCCAACAGGCAGGGTCATAAAGTTTCCTGAATATTGCAGGGAACACATAAGTTACGATCGAAGTACATGCTGCCGTCACCAGAGAATATCCTCCTATTATCAACCATTTATTAAATTCACCTTGCAGATGGAATGGCTCGAACAGAGCGAGTAGCAGAAAGACAGCAATGAATGCAACGACAACAGTCTGCCACGGCTTTTCACTGACTGGATACGGTTGCTTTAAATATCTGATTATTCTATCCATTTGTACTCTATAAAGGATAGCAAAGATATATATTATCCCGTTATTATTTACTTATCAGGTTCTTATATACGACCGTATTCAGAAGTTCGTCTTTTCGTTGCCTCGATATAGGCAATTCCCTGTTATCGACAAAAATCCGCCCGCCGTTTATCATCTCAATGTGAGCAATATTTACCAGAAAAGACTTGTGTATTCTGAAAAAAGAATCTTTCGGGAGCATGTCCTCGAGTGAAGTCATCGTCTGGTGGATAATAAGCGTTTTATCGTTGAAATGGAGTTTCAGGTAGTTTTGCATGCTCTCCACATATAATATATCAGTCCATGCAATCTTTACAAAAGAATCCCCCTGCCGGACATACACACTGGTATTCTCGTTATACACATGGCTTTTCAGTTCAAATGCTTCCTTTGCTTTCAGCGCCGCCTGAAAAAAACGCTTGAAGGTGATAGGTTTCAATAAGTAATCGACTACCTGTAGGCGAAACCCTTCCAGCGCATATTCAGAATACGCTGTAGCAAGTATCGTTAACGGCTTATTTTCCAAGGTTTCTAAGAATTCAAGCCCGGTAAGATGGGGCATCTGGATATCCAGAAATATAAGATCTATATCTTTCTTTTTCAATATTTCCGCTGCTTCTATTGCAGAAGAACACACTCCGCTGACCTCCAGAAAGTCGAGTTTCTCTATGTAATCTATAATTCCTCCCCGTGCTATAGGTTCGTCGTCCACTACCAGACATTTCATATCAGCGAATAGTTTTTAGGTTTTATTTGTATAACCTTATAACGTAATATTTAGCCGGATAATATAAACCTGCTCATTTTCTTCTATAAATAAACTGTGTCTGTCCGGATATAGAATCTCAAGCCGCTCTCTCGCATTGATTAAACCCAGGCCTGATGCATTATTCTTTTTTATCCGCCGTAACGGTTTCGAGTTTACCACCTCCATAAATAATGAAGCCCCTTTTTGCCTGACAATGACATTTACGAATCCTGTTTCGGATATGGAACGGGAGACATGCTTAAATGCATTTTCTATAAAAGTAAAAAAGAGCAATGGCTGTATGTCTCTATCACCATTTTCTATCTGCCATGTACAATCCACACTCAATTCTTTTCCCCACCTCGTTTTTTCTACTTCGATCATATCTTTCAGAAACTGTATTTCCTGACTCAACGGCACCAGCTCTTCTTTACCATTATAAAGCTGGTAGCGGAGTATCTCAGAATATTTGACCAAGAGTTCCGAAGCCCTGTCCACATCTTTCTGCATCAGTATATAAATATGATTTAATACATTGAACATAAAATGAGGATTTATCTGTTGCTGAAGCACCTGTAATTGGGTTTTCAAATGTATTTGCCGAAGCTTGTTATGTTCATAATAGAATCTGATACCGCAAAACCCAAGATTGATAATAAAGATGGCGGGTAAGGCCATTATATACTCAATAACAACATGGTAATGCGTCCTCACAAGTTCCGAAGGCTTAAAAACGCCTGCTTCTTCCAGTTTTTCGAATATGATAAAAATCGCCAGATGAATCATTCCGGTCACTAGCATGATTACAATAAAGTGAACGACAAAACAGCGCATCTTTTTATTCCTGATCGCCTCGGGTAAGAGACTATTACTTAAATAGGACGTTATAAGGCAGGTAGGCAGGAATAAGCTAAAACAAAACAGGATAGCCTCTATAAAAGAAACCTGGTTCATATACTGAAAAAGGAATAATGCGGCCAGCATTAACCAGATCAGGGCAACAAAGGATATATAAGCTTTAGTGTGGCAATTTTTCATTTTACAAATATAACTGATTAGGAGAGAAGAAATTTACCGTTCATCATAAGCAACATGCCATTCGTCAAATACATTATCAATAAAGACTTTCCATATATAATATTTGCATAAACAAATCGTCTTAGGCATATAAAGTAATTGATACATCTATGAAATCCGTACTTATTCTCCTGCTAATAACAACTGTAAATATCGGAACAAACGCCCAGGCATTTTTAAAGGCCGAATACATTGGTTCTTCCAGCTATGAGGATATAGATAATAGCAAAACCGGAGGAAAAGGTGATGCAAAAGTAATATCGGGAGGTATACGAATACCCTTCTCGCTGAAGATGGATGAAAACAACCGGCCCACTACGTGGGGCATGACCATAGGTGGCTCATACACTTCGTTCACTAATAAGAATATACCTACAGACCTTTGTCCATCCGAAATGCTCAATGCCCAGATATCCCTGCTGCATATGAGACCTGTCAGCAAAAACTGGTCGCTCCTTGCTTCGCTCGGAGCGGGCGCATACACAGCCCATGCCGATATATCAAGGATCAAGATGAAGAATATCCTGGCACACGGCGGCGCCATCTTCATCTGGCATCTGAAAGATAACCTGGATATAGGCGGCGGATTAGCCCTAAATAACTCCTTCGGATATCCGATGGCATTCCCCGCACTCTATCTCGACTGGAGACTGGGAGGCCGCTACGAGGTCAAGGTTTCCATGATGAATGCCGTGGAAATTTCGGCAGGTATGCAGGTCCATGAAAATATCAAACTCGGTATAATCGGCGAGATGAATGGTTCGATGGTTCTGGAAGAAGTGAACGGTGAAGACATGATGTTCACGCACCAATATATGGTGGCAGGATTCCGCCCCGAATTTACCTTTGGTAAATCATTGTCCCTATCTCTTACGGCCGGCGTGTCGGCAATCCGTCCGGCATACTATACAAAAAGAACCCTCAAATCCTTTTTCAAAGCAATGGACAGGGAGCATGACCCGGAGTTTAAAGCCGCTCCTTATGCCTCTTTAGCATTGGCATACAAATTCTGATTAATCCGCAGCAAATGAAAATCATAACCAGCTTACTTACTATCATCCAGCTTATTATTAAAATAATTCAAAAATGCCTGTTCTCCTACTTCTTTCAATAACTTCTGATTTTCGATGAAGTCCTGCCCGTATTTCAGCCAGCGTTTGGCAAAGCCTTTGAATTTAGAACAGGGAAATGTCCTGCATTCGTAGCAATGTACTATTCCTCTCGACTGGCAACAAAGGTGAAATGTCTTACAATTCTCACATCTGATTTTGTTAATACCGGCACCCGGGCAGGGCTTTTTATCCCTTACATACACGGGGCATCCTCCACAGAATACGCCACAGGCAGGAACTCTGCCCGAATAATATTCAGGAGTGACTATCTCGGATTTTTCCTGTTTGTGTTTGTCCATTATATCAATCGGTTAGTTTAAGATGTAACTAAGATAAGGATTTTGTATCTTTGCCATTCTCAAATTAAGAAAGTCTTATGAAAGAATATAATATACTCTTTGTCTGTCTCGGAAATATCTGCCGCTCTCCCGCCGCCGAAGGTATCCTCAAAAGAATGGTCAGGGAACACGGACTGCAAGATAAAATATCTGTCGATTCGGCAGGGACATCAGGCTACCACGATGGCGACCTGCCCGACCACCGGATGAGACAGCACGGTGCACGCAGGGGCTATAAGTTCGATTCACTGTCGCGCAGGTTTACAAGCCGCGATTTTGACCGGTCTGATGTCATACTGGCTATGGACGACAGCAACTACCATAACATCATGCGCCTTGCTCCTGATTTGGAATCGGAAAAGAAAGTGTACCGAATGGCAGATTTTTCGAAACGATTCGGCCACGACCATATCCCCGACCCCTATTATTCGGGTGCCGATGGCTTCGAACTAGTTCTCGATCTACTGGAAGACGCATGTGAAGGATTACTGGATAAACTGAAGAAAAATGAACTGTAATTAGTTCACCCTGTCTATCTCCCCTCCTTCAAAAAAGTTGATTATATTCTTTGCTACTTCCTGTTCCATATCGAGGCGGGCGGCATATGTTTTTGTTCCGGCATGAGGGGAAAGCACTACATTATCCAACCCGATAAGTTCCTGCGGGATTTTCGGCTCGTTCTCGTACACATCCAGTCCGGCAGCATATATTTCCCCCTCCTGTAAGGCCTTAGCCAGAGCCTGAGCATCTACCAGCTGCCCGCGGGCAGTATTGATAAGGATAGCCGTTTTTTTCATCCTGTTCAATTCCGGTTCTCCTATCAGGTGGTATGTTTCGGCTGTTGCAGGCGCATTCAGCGATACAATATCAGATTCTCGGAGCAATGTATCGAAATCTACATACACCGCGCCGTATTTCTCTTCCACCTCCTTAGGCAAGGCATGCCTGTTGTGATAGATAATTTTCATACCCGAAGCCACTGCGCGACGGGCTATCGCCTGCCCGATACGTCCCATACCGTATATGCCGAGCGTCTGCCCATAGACAGGCATGCCCAGATCGCCATACAGACTCCAGTCAAGACGCACTCCATTATGCAGCTTATGACTGTAATAGGCTACCTTACGTGCGGTTGCCATTATCATGGCAAAGCATAGTTCCGCGGTCGGTTCCAGTACCGATTGGGGGGTGTTTGTCACCGTAATGCCTTTTGCGGCTGCGTAAGCGGTATCTATATTGTTGTATCCCACGCCATAATTGGCTATCAGTTGCAGTTTTTTGCCTGCATTTATCATTTCCTCATCGGTCTGGAATGAGAAATTAGGGACGAAAGCATCCGCATCTGCTATCTGTTCCAGTATTTCTGCCCTCGTAAACAATTGTTTTTCGGGATATACAACGTCATACTTTCCTTCAAGGGAAGCAAATCCTTCTCTTACGAAATTATGTCCCATCAATATCTTTTTCATACTGTTACCTTTTTATAAGATTCCTTTATCTATGAGCATTTCCCGTACTTTCACCCAATCTACATAGGGCCTGTCGGCCCCGGGGTCATTAGTAATCAGCGGACAACCCAGATTGGCATCGTCTATATAGAGATGCCCGTAAGCTTTTGGCGAAGAAGTCCAGAATCGCTGTGTAGGATTTTTCTGTATGCCGTATAACGGGATATTATTATCGGCAAACCATTGTACAGCTTCGGTCAGTACATTTTCTTCCACCACGACTTCCTGTCCGTCTATTTTCTTTTTTTTCTTACGGTCGCTCCGCATCGAAAAAAGGATTAGTTTGTGACCTTTTTCCGTCAGTTCTTTCAGGACAGGCACTGCTCCTATATCTTTCCCTATTTTGGGAAATTCGTGCGATACGCATGTACCGTCAAAATCCAGACATATATCCATAATTGTATTTCCAGTTAAAATCCAAACAAATTGGATGATTATTTTTAATTAATTTCAGTTTTATATCTTTATGTCAGGATGTTAAGAGGAAACAGGCACTGCTGGGGAGCAACCTGTCAGCAATAAACATCCTGACGGTACGCGGTAACGCTACTTGGGAGGCCGGTTTTCTGCCTCTCTTTTTAAGTTACCGATACTGTCCGTATGGCTTAAAAAACCCGATATTAAATCCTTCGGTAAACAGACTTTCCACAGCGGTCAGTCTCTGCCGCAAGTTCCTGCATTAGTTCACAAAGGCGAGAGGAGCAAACTTTTTTAAGCGGACTTCAAAGCCGCAACAATTATGTAGTATTCTCTCTCGGAAAATCCGTCTACCGGAAGGAAGTTCTCTCTATGACACAATACCATTGATATATTCTGTTTTGTGTTTCAGTACGAAGAATAATCTGTTAACCAGTTTACGCGCCACCTTTACGATGGCTTTGCTTGGAGCCATCCTTTTGCAGTTATGCGTGTAGATCAGGTTCATTGCAGGATCTTGCCGGATTGCCACCCACGCGGCCTCAATCAGATTACAGCGCATAGCAGCGTGCTTGCGCACGGTAATATCTCCTGTCCCATCTTTTTCTCCGCTTGAATGACACATGGGGATCATACCGATATAAGCCGCCAGTTGTTCGGCATTCCTGAAACGGGATATGTCGCATATCTCCGACAGGAACACCATACCCGTGGCCTGACCGATACCCGGAACTGTCATGATTAACCGTAGCGGTTCGCGGAACTGTTCCGTCCTGGCCAGAGCCCGCAAGGCCCGCGTCATCTCCAGCTTCTGCCTGCGCAATTCCTCCAGATGCCTGATCCGGATGTCAAGCGACTGACGGCCGACAGATGTGAGTGTCTGTACCTCCTTCAGCCAGACGATGAAGCGCTTCGACCAATTAGAGTACGGCTCCAGATACTCTACGGGAATCTCTATCCCCAGATAGCGTAACTGTGACTTGATGCGGTTCTTCTGCCGGGTCATGTCTTTCGTTATCGAGTTTTTCAATCTTATCAAAGAACGCATCTCCAATGACACACTGTCCGGCGTGTAGATGCCTTTCAGCTCTTTAGCCCGCAGGCTTCGCGCCAGTTTTCCACTGTCTATGGAATCGGTCTTACGCAGCTTTTCACTGCTTTTGGTCGGAACATCGGCCGGATTTACAACAATATTATCAATTCCTAACCCTGTCAATCTTTCATGTATCCAAAAACCACAGAATCCCGCTTCGTATACCGAGTGATAATCCGCTCCCGGATAATTCGTGACCAGAAACTTATACAACGCTTCCGGTTCTGGTATTTGGCTAAACTTCTTCATTACAGAGGTTTCCGACAAAACTGTTACCGACCAACTCTTCAAATGAACATCTATCCCTACATAGATATTTTGTCCTTTGAAATCTAATTCCTTTCTTTGTCTCATAAGCTATATTCTTTGAGGTTAATAAGTAAGTAATCTCTATTACTAAAATTAACCAAAAACATATAGCTTATTTTTTCTACTCAGCCATCGCTTCCGATTTTAAACATAGGAACTTATTATATTTATTGTAATGTAATAATATTCATTTTTTAGTTACAGGTTGTGACTCGTAACTGTGTTGTTAAAACCTGACATATCTGACAACTTTGTTACAAGATACAAGTAGACAAGTAAACGGGTTAAAAAATTTGTATCTTGTATCTCGTCTACTTGTAGCTTTTTTCAAAAGGTAACAACCAACGGTCACAGGAGCGAAGCGTATGTAAAAGTAACAGTCTTTTTAGCCTTTGTGCCCTTTGTGATTTCCTTCGTGTACTTGGTGGTTAAAACTCTTTACCACAAGGGACACAAAGAGTTACACAAAGAACACTATTTACAGTAAACAGTCATCAGTGAACAACTTGTTTCTTGTCTACCCGTAACTTGTAACTGCCCGAAGGGCGCAGAAATAACATTCGCCGAAGCGAAGGTGAGGCAAACTTGTAACTTTTTTCAAAAGGTAACAAAGGTTACACTATTTCATTCATTTGCTAATTTGCTAATATGCTAATTTACAAATCTGCTAATTCATTTTTTCAAAGAGCTAATAGCTATCAGCTAAAGGCTAACAGCTTATACATATAGATAAAATTATATAAATAAAGTAACACCCGGCCTTTAAATATTAGCGCGCATTACTAATCATATTATTGTTCAAACGCCATACGGTACACATTTGTTTCTTTGCGTGCAAAATTCAGAGACTGATAAAGCTTATTGGCCGCTACGCGTGAAGGATTGGATGTCAGCATCAATGAACCGGCTCCCAACGATCCTGCAAAGCTTATCGCATGTTCTACAAGTAATCTGCCTAAGCCCTGCCCGCGGTATGAATCGTCAACTACAACATCTTCGATCCATGCCTTTATCCCTGTCGGGCTTTTATATACGCCGACAGTAAGCATGCCGGCAATATTCCCACCATCGGTAATAAAGAACAGATAACTATTATCTGAAGCCAGTAGCTTCCTATAATATGATTCTGTCAAATGAATCGTACCGGAAGATATTAATGTCCCGGTAAGTTTTTGTACAGCCTTAAACCCTTCCTGCGTAAACTTTTTGTACAGCCTTAAACCCTTCCTGCGTAAACTCTCTGATCTCCGATATTTCCATAATTGAATAATAATCCGGGCAAATGAAGATACCCGTTTCCCTTCGCCCGATTAATTTATAAAAAACAGAAACCCAGACTGTAAAGCCCGGGTTTCATATATCCTTAACATGACAGAACAAACTTATTTGTTGTCTATCTTCTCTGTAGTACCTTTTATATCATCTTCAAGGCCGTTTACCCCGTCTTTGAAGTTCTTGATGCCTTTTCCGATACCTTTCATAAGTTCAGGAATTTTCTTTCCCCCGAATAATAATAAAACAACAATGGCGATGATAATAATCTCCCCGGTCCCAAGGTTGCCTAGAAATAATAATGTGTTCATCTGGTTTATCTCAATTATATTTACTTATTAAATAATTAGTTCGCTAAAGTAGTCAGAATAATATTATTCCAGTCATTTTTTTGCATTTTTTATATTCAATTCGCGTCAAATCTCAGATTGCTATTATTTAAAATGGCTGGAGATGCTGACCGTCCATCATAATTTAATAAAGAAGTGGCTGTTTCAAAAGTAATATTGCGCTAACAAAGTATTACTTCCTATTATCATTGGCTCCGCTTCGCTCTGCCGAACGTTGTTTCTGAACGGAGTGAAGAATCTCGACTTTGAAAAGGGAGATGTTTCACTCCGTTCAACATGACAACCAACGGTCACAGGAGCAAAAAGATAGTAAAAAATACTTTTGAGACAGCCATTTCTCTCACCTGTTTATTATTTAATTACTCTTTTGATAACGCAATGTTTGGTTTGGCTTCGATATAGACGGCGCAACAGATTCGCCGGATGTACCCCAGTCCTTGTTCGGATTACTTCCCAAAACGAACTTTATATCAGCCCCGTTCTTTATGTCGTTATAGGTTATATAAGTCTTGTTATACTCCTTCCCGTTGAGGGTCATAGACTGGATATAGACATTCTGTTTGCTATAATTCTCTGTAGTCATGGATATTTTCTTTCCATTGCCGAGAGTCATCTCTACGGCTTCAAGCCCAGGGGAACCGATAGCATATATATTGCTCGACGGACAAGTGGGATAGAAGCCCATACAGTTGAAGATATACCATGCCGACATCTGTCCGCAATCATCATTCCCGCTTAACGCATCAGGTTTGTTTCCGTAGAAGGTATCCAGTACATAACGTATCTTTTCCTGTCCTTTCCATGGCTGTTTCACATAATTGTAGAGATATAGTATCTGGTGGCAGGGCTCGTTGCCATGCCAGTATGCCCCGATACGTCCCTGTATATCGTGCGCCCCCGGGATATCATCCGGCAACTCCATTGTGAACATGGAATCGAGACGCTGGGCAAATATCTCGTCCCCTCCCATTTCATTGATATATCCTTGTACGTCCTGAGGCACATACCATGTGTACTGGTAAGTGAATCCTTCGGTAATATCACCCCAACCGTGTACCGACCCCGGCCCGGTGTAAGCGACCGCATCGAAAGGTGTACGCCATTCTCCATGAGAGTCGCGCCCCCGCATAAATCCGGATTCCGGGTCTATCAGGTTCTGATAAGCAAGCGAACGGTTCAGGAAGTATTTATAGTCTTCTTCTTTACCCAGTTTCTTTGCGGCCATAGCTACACAGTAATCATCATAAGCATATTCCAGTGTCTTGGATACAGATTCCCGTTCCTTATCGAATGGCACCCAGCCCAACGCGGTATATTCAGGCAGGCAATCGTAGTTAGGATTCATCGCAGTCCTTTTCATCGCCTGATAAGCCCGTTCGTAGTCGAACCCTTTCACATCTTTTACAATGGCATCAGCAATAGCGGACACGGCATGATAGCCAATCATACACCATGTTTCATTTCCATAGAAAGACCAGATAGGCAGCATATGCTCCACACTCTGGTCGTAATGCGCCAGCATGGAATTTACCATATCGGCATTACGTTCAGGGTTTATGAGATTGAGTAGCGGATGATGGGCACGATAAGTATCCCATAGAGAGAATACTGTATAATTGGTGAATTTACCGGCCTGATGTATATTCGAGTCATGTCCCCTGTAATTATTGTCCGCGTCCTGATAAACAAAAGGATGCAGGGACGCATGATAAACCGAAGTGTAGAATGTTTCCAGTTGCTCTTTTGTGCCTTTGGCCTTGAATTTACCAAGTTCTTTTGCCCATAATATTTCACCTTGTTTCTTAAGGCTTTCGAAATTTTGATTATCGAGTTCTTTCAGGTTTGTATATGCGCCTGAAGTTCCTGTTGATGATATAGCGACCTTTACTTCTATTCCGGCTCCGTCTTTTGTATCGAAATCGAGCCATCCCATGATTTTATTCCCATAGGCAACACGGTCGCTCCGGAAACGCTTTGTATCATAGATAACAGGCTTGCCGTCCTGCATGATACCCGAACGGGTAAACGGTTTGGAGAACCGGGCTACAAAGTAGACATAGCGTTCAGGCCCCCATCCGTTCACGAGCTTAAAACCGCAGATGGTAGAATCGTTCTCTATACGGAGTTGCGACCATGTTGTTTTGAACCATTGTACATGGTCCATATCCACCATAACAAATGCGCTGTCTGTTTTAGGAAATGTGAATTTGAAAATACCCGAACGTAAGCCCGAGGTCATTTCGGCTTTCACATCATAATCCAGCAAGTCGACTCCATAGTAGTTTGGAGAAGCCCATTCTCTTTCATGGCTGTATCGTGAGCGATATCCCTCACCGGGATTTTCATGTGTTCCGGGTATAAATTTTTTCTCTCCTGTCCCCGGGATGAAAAGGAAGTCGCCAAGATCGGGAATCCCCGTACCACTGAGATGTGTGAGACTGAAACCCATAATGGTCATATGGTCGTATTTATAACCGGAAGCGGCATCATAATAATCTTTATCAGTGTCGGGACTTATCTGTATCCCCCCGAAAGGTATCTGCGAACCGGGATAGACGTTTCCGAATCCGGATGTACCCACAAAAGGATTTACATAGGCATTGAGGGACAGGTCCGCCGATTCATCCGCAATCTGAGTTTTTTCCTTACATGACGAGACCAGCAATAAGGCCGAGAGAAGGAGCCCTAAGGGCAATTTACTTTTCATATTATCTTTTTTAGCGTGTAGTTAAGGTCGCAGACCTATTTATTACTCTGGTATGCACAATAACTAACATAGGTTATCATTCGAATATATCATTAATATTTTCTGTTACTTCTTATCGCTCATTATATACTCCAAATTCGGCAATAACGGGAGGTTTACTAAATTCATCTATTTGTATGCGGACTTTATCGGCCCAAACTTTATTAAATCTATGTACTTTTATTATATCATTGTTTTCACCGGATAAAAGAGGTAGCCATTTATTATTGTGGAAATACTCGATCCGGTATTTGCTGAAATTACTTTCCCCCCTTTGAGCAATGGTAATCAAATTGAACTCCAGTTCTGTGTTATCCAGAATGATTTCGAGCCAGGGCTTTTTTACGGCCTTGTTGGATTCCCACGCAGAACGGAAATTGTCGTCATTGGCAAAATCCATAATATTCATATCGTTGCTCCAACTGGCATTTGTCTTCTTATTCTTTGCAATATTCTTAGAAATAACGGGGGCAGGATAAGCCGGCAGTTTAGCGACAGGTCCTTTATTTTTCCATAGTTTTCCTATCTTCCTGAAAGCATCGGCCGCGTTGGCGTCTATCAGCCCGTCACGGTTAGGGGCCGCGTTCAGGATAAAATTACAATAAACCTCATTCATAGGGATGATATTGTCATTGACGAGCATTTCAGGCGATTTCACCGGAGTTGTCGGGAAATCGGGTTTCCAGAACCAAGCCGAATTGATGGGCAGGCAGGATAATGCAGGAAGTTTATTGCTCTCCTTCGAAATATGCTGACCCGCGCCTTGTTCATACGACTTAATATCCGTATAATACAAAACCTCTGCCGGATATTTAGCTGCATTCAGATCCATAACAAGGCAGTTCGGCTGTAAAGACTTTATCAGGGAATAAATATCCCCAAACGGAACTTCATCATATGAGATACGCGACCAGGGAGCGTCCCATCCGTCGATAATCAGGGCCTTTATCTCCCTATAGTTGGTCAATAATTCGGTCAATTGGGCTTTTATCATATCTATATGCTTCGGCGTGATCCATCCCGGACGGAGTTTATGATGTGTATCGAGAATAGAATAATAAAGCATTACATTCAAGCCCTGCGCCCTGAAAGCATCGGCATATTCTTTCACCACATCCCTCCTGAAAGGGCTGTTCATCACATTGTAATCGGTAGTTTTCGTGTCCCATATACAAAATCCGCTATGATGCTTGGTAGTCAGGCAGCCGTACGTCATATTGGCCTCTTTGGCTGTCTTGGCCCATTGGTTACAATCGAGTTTCGCCGGATTGAATATAGCGGGGGATGCATCGGGATCGGCCCAATCGTCCTCCATGAATGTCGGTATATTGAAATGGATAAACATCCCGAACCTCAGATCTACAAACTCCTGCTGAAGTTGTACCAAAGGTTTTCCCGCCTGGGCCATAGCGGACAATGACAAGAATAGCACGAGCATTAAAGAATATATCTTTCTCATATTGATATATTTTAAATTGTCTGTTTTGACAATGAATAAGGTTTCTCTTCTTCGCTGAATGTCCTTTTCTTATTAGGGGCAGCAGCCATTTCGAATGTCAGTTCCGCTCCGTTCTTTATATCGTCATATGTGATATACGCCTTTGTATAAGGCTTTCCGTTCAGCTTAACCGATTTTACATAACGCATCTTGTCACTTACCTTATCTGCTTTTATTTCCAGATATTTTCCGTCACCCACCTTCACTTTCATGTAAGGAAAATACGGAGCACCGAACACATATTCATTCGAACCCGGACAAACAGGATAGAATCCCATAGCCGAGAAGATATACCATGCCGACATCTGCCCGCAATCGTCATTTCCGCAAAGTCCGTCGATAGAATTACGGTACATCCGGTTCATGATCTCGCGTACCCAATACTGGGTCCTCCAAGGCTGTGACGTCCATGCATACAGGTAAGCGATATGATGGCTGGGTTCATTGCCGTGTACATAGTTACCCATCACGCCTTCGCGGGTAACGTCTTCCGTATCTGCAAAAAATTCATCGGGTAAATGCATGATGAAAAGAGAATCGAGGCGTTGTACGAATTGTTTATCTCCTCCCATCTGCTTGATAAGTCCTTTTACATCGTGCGGCACATAGAATGAGTAATTCCATGAGTTTCCTTCGATAAAGCCCTCCCCGTGTGTACTCAGCAGATTGAACGGAGTCTTCCAGCGTCCGTCGCTGTAACGGGCACGGACAAATTCCAGTTCAGGATCGAATACATTATGATAATTCAAGGCCCTCTTTTTATAAGTATCCGTAGCCGCCTGATTATCCACTTTCAGAGCTGTATTGTAAATCGTCCAGTCGTCATATGAATATTCGAGTGTAATAGACGAACCGCTACCGTTTTTATCGAAAGGCACATAGCCTAATTTTTTATATTCGCCCGTTCCATCGTAATAATCGACATTCGAACTACTTATCATGGCTTCCAGTGCTTTTTTCTTATCGATATTCAGGCCTTTATCGATGGCATCGGCCAGTACCGATACGGAATGATAGCCTATCATACACCAGTTTTCATTTCCCATATGCGACCATACAGGCAATGCCTTGTGCACACTCTGTTCGTAATGGGCTATCATTGAGTTCACTATATCCACGCTTCTTTCCCTGTTGATAATATTGAACAGCGGATGGAGCGCACGGTAAGTATCCCATACGGAAAAAATGGTGTAGTTGGTGAATCCTTTCGCCTGATGTATATTATGGTCTATGCCACGGTATTGTCCGTCCACATCCTGATAAACCGAAGGATTTATCATAGTATGGTAAAGGGAAGTATAGAACATTGTCTTCTTGTCGGCATCACCGTTTACATCTATCACATCCAGTTCTTTTTCCCATTTGGCCGAGGCTTCGGCGACAATTTTATCGAATGACTTTGCCGCTGCTTCCGCTTTCAGATTTTTGAGCGCTCCTTCTGTACTTACTGCCGAAAGGGCGACTTTCATTACAAGAGGTGAATTATCCGAACCAAATTCAAAGTGGGCTACAATCTTACGGCCTGCTATTTCAGGGAAATTCTTATACAGATTAAATTTCCGCCAGAAGCCCGTATATTTGGGTTTCTCACGATCTACATAGCCATAGTTTTTTATCGGCTTCGACAAAGATATGGCGAAGTAGGTATAATTTTCCCTCGACCAACCGTTGGTGATGCGATAGCCTGTAATCAGAGTGTCGTTCTCAACTCTCAGGCTTGCCCATAATACCTTTCCATCGTAATTATAGATGCCATGAACAAGGTCGAGCAATATCTTTTGTTCTTCGTTTTCGGGATAAGTATATTTATGCACTCCTACTCTTTCGGTAGCTGTCAACTGCGCTTTTACCTTATAATCGTCCAGTACGACTTCGTAATAACCCGGACGGGAAACCTCCGTATCATGCGAATAGCTCGAACGGTAACCCGAACGGGGAATGCCGGCCACGCCCGGATTGAACTTCAGTTCGCCTGTTACGGGTACAACGAGGATATCCCCGAGATCGGAATGCCCTGTTCCACTAAGATGCGTATGGCTGAATCCTACAATCGTTTTGTCGTCGTGCTGATAGCCCGCGCAATATTTATAAGTATCTTTTTGATACACGCCATTTATACTATGAGGGATAGTATCCGTATCCGGGCTTAACTGGACAATCCCATGGGGTACGCATGCTCCCGGGAATGTATGTCCCATTTTTACCGTACCTATCATCGGATTGACAAAAGATACTTTGTCCTGCGCGGATACTATACCGCTCATAAGTAAAAAAGAAAGAGTGAGTGTGCTTAATTTCATTTGCATATATCAGTTTATTGTTTTTTCAGGAATTCCTGATATTCATTCCACATTCCATCGATACTGGCTTCGGGTCCGAAAACCAGTTTTATAGCTCCGTCGAAGCTCCACACATCCATTTTTTCCACAGTAAGGTGGAACTTACGGATAGCATCCGGATCTTTTGTTGTAAGCCACTGGATAAAAAAGCCGGTGGTGCGGTAACCATCCATCCAATTACCGCCCGGCTTACGTGTACTCATATCAAATAAACCGGCCTCAGCCCTTACGGCATCGGCTATTCCTTCTATACATGCCCAGAATGTTTTATTATTTCCATAATTACCTATCCCTTTCGGTTCATACTGGTAACCATGTGTAAGTTCGTGGTAAAGTACCCCTCGTGTTTCGAAATCGAGCTTGAAAAGGGATTCTTTCGCTGACTTTTCGATATGCTGCGTGCTGTAGAAAATATTGATGTTAGGGGTACTGCCTCCTTTTGCCGAGACACCCGGTTGATCTTCCAGTGTATATCTGATGTTTCTTACATCGTTTATGCTGTCCCTGTCTGTATAGTATAAGATTTCAGCGACTTTACGGGCATGGTATTTTATATATTCATCGGGATTCTGCACCAATTGATTATATACTTTCGCTCCTTCTGTGCCGGGAGATTTTACTTCAAAATCTATATTCGGGTAGTTGAAATCTTCCCATCCTGCCAGCATATTCCTGTCTGATAACAATACATCCGCTATGACCAGATTCTCTTTTTTATCTGCTGTGCGGGCTTCGAGCATATATTGTTTATATGCAGCCGGTTTTTGTGCGACGCATAATATTTCCTGAAAACGGGAGCAGAATTTCTGATCTTTCCGTTCATCAACGACAGTCCATTTCTTTCCGTCATTGGAACCTTTCAGCACCCAGTTCGCCGGGTCGTGGGCGGGATTATCGCCCGAAGAATATATTTTGTAACTCAGTACAGGAGAGTTGTACGAGACCTGGAATGTCATTTTGTTTGTACCCGGTTTACCTATATAATAGGTTGTGAGGTTGTTGTCTGTCAGTTGCGGATAATCCGTTTTAATTTCCTGACTCTGACAGGTCAGGAATGATAAAGCAAAAGCCAAAAATAAAATTCTTCTCATTATGTTTTCGTTATAGGGTTTAGATCTGATGCAAGTATAATTATTATAGGAAAAAGGTTAATTATCCTGTTCGGCAATAAAGGTATCCTGAATACTTAAATTGGCTTGCTGTGTATCTTTCTTCTATTATCGTACTGAAATTATATACAATTGGGCTATAGCCCTTTTATTCCCTTTGAATTAAAAGTATATTTTGACCGAGCAGCGTGTCATTGAACTATGCCCCTTATTATCAGAAACATACATTATGATCTCTTATACAAACGATAACGGACATTTGTATGTTTTCTCTGTTAAGAAGCGGATACCCATGAAAAATGAGTATCCGCATAAAGAGTATATACAAGCCTTCTCCGTAGAGTAATGTAAATAAGAAAAGCGCCCTGTTACTTATGGAGAAAGGCCGTAAACAGCTATTCTAATTCCATCCCGGATTTTGATGGCCTTGCAAAGACGGGTTCGCTTGCATTTCGCTCAATGGAATAGGCCATAATAATGCATATGCAGGAATAGCACCTACCCTGATACTTCCATCCGGCTTATTCTGGATTTTTGCTGATTCCAGTGCAACCCATTTCAATTTACCTGAATTCATTCCATCTTCTTCCGGATATAAACGTGTACGGCGAATATCATCCCAAATTTTGAATTCTAATGGGAACTCGTGGAAACGCTCGGTGAGGATAGACTGTATTAAAGCATCTCCGGTAGCTGTTTCATTAGGAATCCCCGCACGTGTCCGCACCTGATTAAGATAGAACCTCGCTCCTCCTGCAGCATCACCTTCTTTCCCTGTGCGGGCCAGGCCTTCGGCTGCAATGAGCAACACTTCGGCATAACGGAACGTCGGCATATTATAGTCGCCGTCTTTACCCGTTTTTAAAGAGGTTTCATCGAACCATGCCCAGTTACCGATATTGTTTAATCTTTTGGTAACCACTACATTATTCTTATCTACCCCTGTATATTCCCAGAAAAAGAATTGTTTTTCATGTGACCGGATATCCGCAACAAGATAACTGTTTATCAACATATCGCAAGGCAGGTACGCATTATACAAAACATCTCCACCCGGCGAGAACACATTCCATTGAAAAGCGTCTGCGCCGATCGAGCGGCATGCATAAGAGTTTCCCACATTATACTGGGTCTGATTATACTCCTTGGCAAAGATAATTTCTTTGGATGTTTTTGTTGTCTTGATAACATTAAAGGCAGAATAAATGCTATCACTGCTGCCGCTGGCCTGCTCGAGGATATGCTGGCCTCCATTAATAACATCCATCGCCATATTGGCAGCTTTGGTATAGTAGTCATTTCCTCCATTCAGAGGCGCTCCGGCCCATTGCAGATACACTTGCGCAAGAAGAGTCTGTGCCATTGCTTTAGTAACATAGCAGCCATTGTCATAGAATGCCTTATTAGGTAATGCATCCCCTTCAATAATACTGAGCAAATCGGCTTCGATATTTTTATACACCTGTTCCGCAGAGGAAGGTTCTTTATATATACCCTCCAAAGATGTATAAGGTTGGTCTACATAGGGAACATCGCCAAACTCTTTTACCAGGTAAAAATATCCATATGCCCGGAAGAATTTACCCTGTGCAGTAAAATTCCTTATCTGGGTATCGCTTAATACGCCTGTCATTGTGGGAATATTGGCAATAACAAAGTTTGCACGGGAAATACCTTTGTAAAACTCATGCCACAACTTCAGCGCCGTTGAATTGAACGACTCTATATTAAAGTTACAGCCTTCAGATGCATTGGTAAAGGTTCTGTCTTTACGTTTGTCAACAAACAGTCCGGACATAACGCCGCCCCACATGGTTGCTTTGGGGGTCCATCCGCCATCCACATCAGTATTGTTCAGATACGGAACACCACCGAAATAAAGAGCATTTACAGCCGATTGAGCATCAGCTTCAGTCTTCCAGAATTGACCGGCAGTCTTTTCATCCTGCGGCTTTTCTTCCAGGAAGCTATCGCATGAACTCATCAATAATGATAATATAATCATGCAAAAGATGGATATATATGTTTTATGCAATTTCATATGATTACTATTTTATGATTTATATTAATACTATGAATTAAAATGAAACGTTGATACCGAACGTAAATGTTCTCGGACGCGGATAGGTAAAGAACTGACGGTTAGTTCCCCACTTGTTATCACCCAAACGGGATGAGTTATCCGGATCGTATCCCAAATAATCGGATGAAGTGATCAGGAAGGCATTGTTCACACCACCATATAAGCGTAAAGCCGAAAGACCCATTTTCCTGATAACATCAGAGTTAAATGTATAACCGAGCTGGATCAGGTTAGCGCGCAGATAAGAGCCGTCGGCAACCCAGGTGTCATCGGCATTGGCGTTGTTTCCTTGCCCGAAGTTAGCCAGACGTATTGCCTGCGCTTTACCGTTAGGATTCAGCGTAGGATGCCATGCTTCCTGATAAAGGCGGTCAAGCCCGCTTGTCAGGAAACGGCCCTCAGTTGAATGGAAATACTCCTGCATAATATCCGCACCCATTGAAAATTGGAGGTCGAGAGTCAAATCGAAGTTCTTATAATTAAAGGTGTTAATGAAAGATCCCATCCAATCAGGTAAACCATTACCTAAAATCTGGCGTTCCTTATATGTAACCTTTTCACCGATAGTAGAAGGTATATTCATTGTCGTAGCATCCCAGTTAGCCGGATTACCGTCATAAATACCTGCACGTTTATAGCCGTAGAATGTAGAAAGTTCTTCACCCTCGCGGATCAACATATCATAGCCGACAAAACCATCGAGAAGAATCTGACGCTTACCGGTGATCGGGTCTACCGATGAGCTTTCATCCAGTTTTTCAACACGGTTTTTATTAAAGCTGAGATTGACGGTAGAAGTCCATTGAAAATCACGGCTGTCAAAAATATGTCCGGTAAGCAATAGGTCCAGCCCCCGGTTCGAAACTTCCCCTACATTGTATTTAACAGATGTAAAACCGGTCGATTCCGGCAATGGACGGTCAAGCAGCAGGTCGGTTGTATACTTGTAGTAGTACGATGCTTCCAGGTTGAGGCGATTATTGAACAATCCCAGCTCAACACCTATATCGAATTGATTTGTTTTCTCCCATTTCAGATCCGGGTTAGGCATCCTGTCCAGATAAGATACAATTTTCAGGCCATTGCCGAGAATAGTATTCGACTGGCTTACTGTAGCCAACGACGCATACGTTCCTATTTCAGAGTTTCCCGTTACCCCGAAAGATGCATGCGGTTTTAATTTGCTTATGACCGGATTATCTTTCAAAAAGTTTTCATTAGAAGCCATCCATCCGAAACCGATGGAAGGGAAGAAAGCATATTTGTTGTTTTTCCCGAATTTGGATGAACCGTCATAACGGCCGGTTACGGTAGTCATGTACTTATTATCATAGTTATAAACCCCACGCAGGAAATAAGAGTTCATCGCCCATCTGTCATGGTCGTTGCTAACGCCCGGACGGTCTTCTCCTTTCGCCAGATTGTAGTAACTATAAAAATCGTCGGTAAACTTGCTGGCTGAAGCGCTGAAATATGTATAATCGCGTTCTTGCCAGGACATACCCGCCATAGCATTCACATAGTGTTTGCCCAGAGTCTTATTGAAAGTCAGATATGTTTCTTCCTGCCAGTACAGTGTACCCGATGTGTTTTCAGAAGCCGAACCTGTCGATGCCTGATTGATCATTGGGCGCGGAGTAAACGGTGTATAGTTGCGGTTGCGGTTATTCTGGTAATCGATACCGAACTGTGTTTTTAAATCGAGGTCTTTTGTAATATGGAATGTCAAAGCCGCATTACCGAATATCTGTGTTTTATATTGCATGGCTTCCATCCGCCTGAGCAATTCGACAGGATTACCTACACCTTCAGGGCCAAATCCTTGTTTTGAGCCACTAGGATTATCCTTATTTACAGGAATAGAAGTTGTTCTGATGTCATTCGTCTGCGCATATACACCATCCAGCTCAACAGGCAGGAACGGCAATTGTTCTATCATAGTACGTAAAGCTCCCTGTCCGTACGGATTATCGGAGGTTCTGTTACCCCATGTGTGGTTTACCAATAAATTAACACCGGTCGACAACCAGCTGGTTGGTTTGTCGTCATAGGCCAATTTCGCATTCAGCCGCTTAAAATAAGAATTAAGCAAAACACCCTGTTGGTCCGTATAGTTTATAAATGCCCCTACCGACGAGTTTTCGTCGCCACGCTGGATACTGAGCTGGTGATTGTGAGAGAAAGCTGTACGGGATGCTTCTTTCTGCCAGTCTGTATTATAAATAGGTGATCCGTCGGCATTGAATAAACGCGGGTCTGTGAATATTTGCGACAAATCGGTCGTAAAGTTCCTGCCTTGCCATGCATTCGCATTTTCCAAACCTTGTTTAAACGTAGCCATCCATTCATAAGAATCCATGACATCCATATATCTTGCCATGGTACTAATGGACATGGAACCATCATAAGAAACACGTGCGCGTTTTCCGGTATTACCTCCACGTTTGGTCGTTACCAGAATGACGCCGTTGGCACCACGGGCACCGTAGATGGCAGCAGACGAAGCATCTTTCAGGACTTCGATAGACTCAATGTCATTCGGGTTAAGAAACTGGAAATTTGACATAACCACTCCATCAACCACATACAATGGGCTTGCCGAGGCATTGATCGTGGATATACCACGGATTATAACACGCATTTCCCCGCCCGGTTGTCCTGTATTGGAGAAAATATTTACACCGGCAGCTTTACCTTTCAGGCCTTCAAGAGCGTTAAATGATTGATTCTTGATAATATCGCTACCTTTAGCCGTAGAAATAGAACCCGTTACATCCGATTTGCGCAGCGTACCGTATCCAACGACAACAACTTCATCTAATAGTTTAGCGTCTTCAGCCATCACTACGTCTAAGGAAGTCTGTCCTTTTAATGCTATTTCCTGAGTAAGAAATCCTACAAGGGAGAAAACCAGCGTCTGATTAGTGTCAGTAACCCTTACCGAATATAATCCGTCTACGTCAGAAATAGCTCCGGTAGTAGTTCCTTTCACTACAACGCTTACGCCGATCAATGGCTCTCCGCTCTGATCTTTAATAATTCCTTTTACAATTGTTCCGTTTTGTACCACATTATCAATATCTTTCACATTACTTGCAGATCCCGAAGCAAATGAATACTGGACGAATATAAACATGAGTAGCAAAAAGAGCATCCGCCTACCATAGCTTTTGTAGTAGCATGTTGAAATTTTATCTACAAATTTTCTCATAATATAATTTTAATTAAGTTAACTGGGAATAAATACACACTTTACTTAAAAGAGGTAAAAAATACCTCAGTGCCTGAACATCATAAATAAAGGATTAGCTGGTTCTCCATAAAGAAAGATTTTAAAGGTTAATAATTAAATATATTTACCATACATCAACACAATGGTTTTAAGAAGGTTATTCAGAAAATTACGCACACAAAAAAACCTTATTCCAGAAGGTTTTTAACTTTCTGAAATAAGGTCAATGATTTTTTAACGTATAAAAATCCAGAACAAATAGATTCTTTAAATCTCTGTTCTGCTAAGATTAAACTATTTTTTAGTAAATTACGTCTCTCTCTCTCTCTCTCTCTCTCTCTCTCTCTCTCTCCTCTCTCTCTCTCTCTCTCTCTCTCTCTCTCTCTCTCTCTCTCTCTCTCTCTCTAGTAAAATACGGCTAACCACCAAATTTTCAGGTGAAAAAATGTCGTTTATTATTGCTGTATTTTGCATTGCTTTGGACATATATACTGTTTACTTTAGAGATAAAAATATATGTGCACTACTTATTAAACAAAATTCCTTTTTACTTTCTGTCTGATTCTGATATCCCGAAGAAAAATCATTCGCAATGTTAATTAATATAAAAATGTTTTGAAGTATCTCCTTTACGCAAATAAGTATCCCAATTCACCACTGGCAGATTGGGATACTTATTTGGTATATTAAGATACTAATGCAAGATTTGCCCGGAAATCGCGTCAAATCACTTGCGCAGGCGGTATTCCTTGGGGGTCATATTATATTTTTTCAAGAATTCGCGGTAAAAATATGACTTATTGTTAATCCCCACCTTATACATGATTTCCTGAATGGTGAGGTTTGTTGTAATAAGCAACCTGGAGACTTGCGCAAACCTGTAATCCTTGATGAAGTCGTTAGGCGAAAGGGTCGTTATCTTCTTGAACTTGCGATAAAGGCTGCGGGTACTCATATTCAGCTTTTCCGCGATAAATTCGGGCCGCAGATTCTCTTCTTCCATATTATCCGATATAATATCGATAACAGAATCCATAAAGGCCTTATCTTCCTGATGGATCAGTTGCCCGTCCGAATACTTATATGCGCTTTCGGGAGAATAGAAGTAATCTTTCAGTTCATCTTTCACGACCAATAAACGGTTTATAACGGAACGAAGCACAAGCGGAGAGAAAGGTTTGGTCAGATAAGCGTCTGCTCCTATATCCAGACCTTCCGCCTGTTCTTTCTCACTGATCTTAGCCGATACGATCACAAGCGGTATATGCTTTGTGAATTTATCATTCTTCAGCTTGTTTATAAATTCGAGACCATCCATTCCCGGCATCATGATATCGGTGATAATAAGGGAAGGTGTCTCCGATTCTATAATCCTGAGAGCCTCTGCTACATCATAAGCAATTTTTATATGATAACTACCGGACAAAATATCAGAGATAAGCCATACTATATCCTTATTATCATCTACGATTAAAATGGTTTGTCCTGCCCCCGTGGATTGTCTCAACAATTCAAACTCCGAGGGGAGGCTGTCTTCATCACCGGCCGGCTGCCCTTCCCCGGTTACCTGAAGCGCCGGCAATACTACCATAAATTCAGCAAATTTACCGACTTCACTCCTGACTGAAATATTACCTCCGAGCGATTCCACAATATCGTAGCAGATAGATAGTCCCAAACCGTGACGTGACGTCATCGTCGAATATGAATTGTTTATTTCCATACTTTCAAGCACGCCGTAACGGTCGAATATAGTCGGTATTTTTGACTCCTCTATCCCCTGTCCTGTATTATACACAAGAAGGATAAGTTCCTCCTCGTTTATTTCTGCCGTTACCTTTACCTCTCCTTCTTCCGTACCATATTTAAAGGCGTTGGAAAGCAGGTTGACCAATACCCTGTTGAAGCCAAAGATGTTTGTATTCCAATATAAAGCGTCAGGGACCGATGTTTCAAATGTTATATTATTTTCTTCTGCAATAGGGACAAACCACTCCACTTGCTTTTTTACCAGGTCTGATACCGAAGCCTCTTCAATGTAACTGAAGTCGAACTTACCTTCTTCCATCTTCCTGAAATCCAGTATCTCCTGTATCAGCCCGCTCAGGTTGGCAACATTGTCACGCAATATACCCGTATATCTGCGGATATTTTTATCCACTTCCGCCGACTTCTCAATATAGTCGCTCACTCCTTTTATCACCGTAAGGGGTGTACAAAACTCATGGGTAACATTAGTAAAGAAATTCAATTTCGCTTCCAGTAGTTTTTCCTTTTGTTCCTCATTTATCTTCTGGGCGATCTGCATCTGCTTATCCATTATCCGTTTACGGATAAGATATATAACATAAGAGCAAATAAGGACAAACACTACCACATATGCCAGATAAGCCCAGCCGGTCAGATACCACGGCGGCAATTTCCTGATTTTTAAAGAATAATATCTCTCATCCGAATCGAACACATCATTCTTGTACCTCACTTTCAGTATATACTCGCCATGCGGCAGGTTGGTGAAAGTAACTTCATTGGTCTTCTGAAGCTCGGTCCACGCCGTATTATAATTATCGAGCAGATAAGAATATTCATAATTATCACCGTTTATATAATCCGTCGCAACAAACGAAATGGTAAATGAAGAGATATTGGCCCCGATCTCCAGATACCCGTCTTTTTTGTTTGTATAATCATATAGTGAACGACTCTCCCCGGCTATTTGCAGGTCGAAGAAGTACAGGTCAGGTTTATAATTGCTTTGAAGGTTGACCTCTTTAGGTTCTACCCATGTCAGCCCGTTTATTCCACCGAAGAAAAGCCGTCCGGTCTGCGGGCACTTCCAATAGGCATCGTCGGAAAACTCTGTCACCTTTAAGTCCGGATAGGAATAATTATGGAAAAAGTCGTTGCGTGGATTATATTTTATCAGACCTTTATTTGTACTTAACCAGATACATCCGTCCGCGTCTTCAAGTATTCCGTGTATCATATCATTGATCATCCCGTTGCGTCTGTCAAACTGCTTAATCACAGTATCTCCATCCTTCAAGAACTGGATACGGGTCATCCCCGAACTGGCTCCGATATAAAAAGTAGAGTCTTTGCTCTGATAAACGCACAATACATCTCCGATAGCTGTATTCTCAGCATTTTTCATCTGGATAAAATCATACTGCTTACTTTTTATATTATAACGGACCACGCCATATCCTCCACGGCTTCCGATAAATAAAGTAGATGCTCCGTCATAAAACATAGAGTGGAATTCCACGCAGGTCTTATCCCCTTTCTTCAGCACATATTCATTTACAGACTTAACTGAAAGACGGGAATTTTCATCCTTTATGATAACTTCGAGCAAACCATTTCCGGCCGTTGCCATCCACAAGGTAGAGTCATTCACCTCACAAATCGAATGAACTTTCCCGATTGTACATCCATCCTCCTCCGATAACGATTTTATTGTGTTATCCTTATATGAGTAATATGAGAACCCGGGCCCCTCGGTCCCGATCCAGAGCACATTCCTATATTTGCTTCTGAGGAAGCAAAATACAAGGTTACTCGATAGCCCGTTGGCAGTTGTGTAGTTTATGAACTGGGACTGGGATACTTCACGCTGATTGTGCTCATCGTAGTTCCTGATCCGCATGATGCCATCACCTTTCGTCCCTACCCAAAGATTCTGTGATTCATCGGCGTAGATAGACCTGACCGGCTTCTGAGTACCTGAAAGAAAATTATCGAATATAATATTCCCGAACAGATCGTGTCCCTGATAATACATTTGCACCCCCCGCCCGTCGGTCCCGATCCAGAGTACATCCTGCTTCTTATCTTTCAGCAAACAGAATACCCTTATCCCGAGATATACGGTTTCAGGTTGATAATTATTCTCTACATCCAGCCTTATCAGCCCATTATCATTGAAGGAAACAAACAAATCAGATTTGAAAGACACCACCCGGGATATTCCTCCGTATTTTACTATCAGTGACGACAGGTCTGTGATCAATATCCTCTTATTATCCGACAGGTCGTACAGATAGAGTTTCCCTTCGGCACTTATATAATATATCTTGTTGTCTTCATAGTATGCGTTTATTACATTTCTATCGTGAAGCAGATATTCATTTACCTGCAGCCTGATATCATTCTTCTTGGAATCGCCGGCGATTTCTATATTCTTCAGTTTTCCATCGGCAGTAACCATATAGAGATGGTCATTGCCATCGACGAACATAGCCTTTATATTAGCCATATCGGCTCCCGGCAAATGAATATTCGTGAAACTCTTACTTTCGCGGTTATAATGAGATATATAGTTCTTCTTGCTTATTACCCACGTGTTTCCATTTTTATCTGCTGCAAGGAGTTTGGCTTCCGGCAATTCGGGATATGATTCTATCACTTTTCTTTCTTTCAGCGAAAATTTGTTAAGGCCCAGAAATGTGGATATCCACAGGCTGTTTTCATCTGCTTGCGTGATATTATGAATAATATTGCTGCATAAAGAAAATTCATTGTCGAATTCGGACCTGTAAACAAAAGTATTTTTCCCGTTATACAGGTTCAGCCCGTCGTATGTCCCAAACCACATATAGCCGTCTCTGTCCTGATACATGCACAGAATCGCATTATTTGACAAATCGAGTTTGTCCGCCCGGTGCAATGTATATGACGCATGGGAGAGCAAGATGCCGGTAATTAAAAGGAATGCCAACAAGCCGGACTTCCTCATATTTTCTTTATTATATAGAAGCAGATGTTTCATAGTTATGATTTGATAAAAAGGGAGACTCTTTTTTGCAAAAATACAATTTACATTCGGATAATATAGAAAATATATTTTTTCGATAGTGGGGAAACACACGAAAATTGGTAGCTATAACCATCGGTTATTACATTAATTAACTATATAATGTTAAAACCTGACATATCTGACAGAAAACTAATGTGCCGATTAGTAAATTTGCCGATGTGCCAATTGAGTTGCAAATCGACGGAGTCAAACTCCTCCGCTTGCGCGGACTTCCAGTCCGTGTCTTATTGATAGTGCAAAAATGTTTGCTACGCAACACACAGACGGAACGTCTGCGCGAGCGGGGCAGGACTGTTAAGTTCTCCGCTTTATTCTGTTATTGTCTGCTGTCATCCTGAGTGGAACGAAGGATCTCATTCGATTTAGGAGATGTTTCACTTCGTTCAGCATGACAAAGAGTATATAAGAATTCAGAACCCAACAGCACTACCCTTTGGGGGATTGAGGGGGCCTGTCAATACTTCAAAGAGCTAACAGCTAATAACCAACCGCTAACAGCTATCCACCCTATAGATAAACTTTTTCAAAAAAAATATTTACAATTACGTAAAAAGACGACACAACCACAGTTCTGCCTTGCCTATCAGATAAAAGACCATTGAAAAACACCATAAAAAGATGCCCCCTTCAATATCCCGGGGGCTTCCTGACAAGACAATAATCTGCTTACTTACAATCGATTGTTTAAAACTCACATACATCGTTGAATAGAGAATCGTGTTTATTATAATTCTATATCACTTGAGGCATTGCACAAAGAATAAACTATAAATGACCAACAAAGTATGTAAAATCCAAAGAATCCCGATAAAATTATAGAATATGACATTTTTTCAATGAGAAATATTAAAAAGCTCAACCGGAGCTTATAGTATAAATATATTAATCGTTTTCAATAATATATGTGCCGACACATATATTATCTATCATTTTACATGTAATTACACAGTCCTCTTGCCGAAGTTCTATCAGGAATTGCTTCCTGTTATCTTTATCCGGATATTTTACATTAAACCATCTGAATTTTTTAATAAAGTCGGTGAGAGACATACCATTATATTCATCGGTCGAAGTATGGCAAGGTTGAGATCCATTCAATAACCCGTTTTGAATTTCCGTACAGATAATTATCTTTTCCATAAGTATATTTTATCATTAACAAAAATAAACTTAAAGACACTATATATCCGCACATATTGAATAAAAAATTTAACCGCTATCTTTCAAACAAAATATGTTAAACTTTCAAAATGGCCTGTAAAAAGAAATTTTATGAATAAAACGGCGGGGAAAATAATACTGCAAGACAAGGACAGAATGTTCGTTCCGGGGGAGAATCCAGGGGTTTGCCTCAAAAGGATTCAGCGGATAAAAAAAATAAATACCAAAGCAAAATTGATTCAAATATTGATTCGCGTAATCAATTACTTTTTCGCCTTCAACTCATCTTCCAGCTTAATCACCTGATCGCGGAACTGGGCTGCTTCAAGAAACTCAAGCCTCTTAGCGGCGGCAGACATCTGCTTACGCGCTTTTTCAATCGCCTTTTTCAGCTCGTCCTTGGTCATATATCGTATTTTGTCTTCCGATGCTATCGCAATAGTTGAATCCTGAGTGTACGATTTCACCGAGAATTGTTCCTCCTTCCGCAAACTGAACACCGAAGCACGCGCTTTGCGTATTTGCTGCGGAGTAATGCCATGCTCTTTATTGTAAGCCATCTGTATCTCGCGACGGCGGTTGGTTTCATTTATCGTCTTCTCCATGCTCTCAGTAATTTTATCTGCATAGAAAATCACTTTTCCGTTCACGTTACGGGCTGCGCGCCCGACAGTTTGCGTCAGAGAGCGGTGAGAACGTAAGAATCCTTCCTTATCCGCATCCAGGATCGCAACAAGTGAGACTTCGGGCAGGTCAAGTCCTTCACGCAACAGGTTTACCCCGACCAATACATCGAACTGCCCGCTGCGTAAGTCATCCATTATCTGCACACGGTCCAGCGTATCCACATCGGAGTGGATATAGCTGCACTTCATTCCATTGTTTGAGAGGTAGGCGGTTAACTCTTCCGCCATCCGCTTGGTCAACGTGGTGACAAGTGTACGCTCATTCCTTTCTACACGTATCTGTATTTCTTCCATCAGGTCATCTATCTGGTTCAGGCTCGGGCGAACGTCGATAGGAGGGTCCAGCAAGCCTGTCGGCCGTATCAACTGTTCCACGACTATCCCTTCCGATTTCATCAGCTCGTAATCGGCAGGGGTGGCGCTTACATATATCGTTTGAGGTACAAGCGATTCGAATTCCTCAAATTTCAAAGGCCTGTTATCCAGGGCCGCAGGCAGGCGGAAACCATACTCCACCAGGTTCTCTTTGCGCGAGTGGTCCCCACCGTACATCGCCCGTATCTGGGGGATGGTCACGTGGCTCTCATCTATTACGAGCATAAAATCCTCAGGGAAGAAGTCCAAAAGGCAAAACGGACGTGTGCCCGGTTTACGGTTATCGAAATAACGCGAATAGTTTTCTATACCTGAACAATGCCCTACTTCACGGATCATCTCCAGGTCGTATGTCACACGCTCATAAAGCCGTTTCGCCTCCAGTTGCTTGCCTATGGACTGCAGGAAATCGACCTGGCGTCCGAGGTCTATCTCTATTTCGGCTATAGCCCTCACCATCCGGTCCTTGGTAGTCACAAAAAGATTGGCGGGATAGATACGAAAATCGTCATACTTATCTATCTTGACGCCGCTCAGCGGGTCGAGACACTCTATACTCTCTATCTCATCGCCCCAAAATACCACCCTCACAATAGGGTCTCCATAGGCGAGAAATACATCGACAGTGTCCCCCTTTACCCTGAAATTTCCGGCCTTGGGCTCTACCTCATTACGGGAATACAGAGCACTGACCAGTCCGCGCAAAAACACATCGCGGACAAGCTTTTGACCGACATGTATAGAGATGGTCGAATTTTCAAAATCCTCGGGATTTCCCATACCATAAAGGCAGGAAACGGAAGATACCACAATAACGTCGCGCCGGCCCGACAGTAAGGATGTGGTCGTTGCCAGCCGGAGTTTCTCTATCTCTTCATTTATCGAAAGGTCTTTCTCTATATATGTATTTGTGGAAGGAATATACGCCTCGGGCTGATAATAATCATAGTAAGAGACAAAATACTCGACCGCATTGTCCGGGAAAAATGTCTTGAACTCACTGTACAACTGAGCCGCCAAAGTCTTGTTATGGCTAAGAACCAATGTCGGTTTATTTACATTCTGAATAACATTAGCGACCGTAAACGTTTTACCCGAACCCGTCACTCCAAGTAATGTCTGTGAAGGCAGGTTTTGCATGATCCCTTCCGACAGCGCAGCGATTGCGGCCGGCTGGTCTCCGGTGGGATTGTAATAAGACGTTAATCTGAAATCCATCGTTCTGTATCTTTCGGAATCCCAAAGGTAATAAGAATTATGCAGTTACGTTTTTAATTCGCGTCTATTAACATTCATACAAACCAGTAGTTAAATTAATAATACCAGTCAGTAGTTGAAGTGATTATTGTTGTATAAAATTGTTTGATTTTTAGTTACAAGTTACTACGCCCTGTGGGCAGTTACGAGTAGGCTGATGCACACAGTGCTAAAGACTGAAGAGCCGCTGTCTTGCCGTCGCATCGCGATTCCGGCCTCGTCCAGCAGGCGGGGTATTCAATCCGCAAATCGGCGTTAGCCAAATATAAGCCGGTAGGCACGTTAGAAAAATCAAACGTTTCTATACAGCAAGAATAACATCACTACGAATTCATATTATCAAAATCCAAATCATTTATCTATATGTAGAAGCTGCTAGCCATCAGCTTTTATAAATAGTATATTAACAAACAATACCCTCTTTGCCGCCTCCCCTGTGGAGAGGACAGGAGGGGCAAAACCTTTAACATTATGAAATATAACGACAAAACCGCAGCACGCATCGTGGAAATGATAGAACAAGACCTTCACGGAGTATCTGAAATATGTAAGATACTCCGGATCAGCCGTCAGACTTTCTATGACTGGAAAAAGAACAGGCCCGGATTTAAGGAAGAAGTCGAAGAAGCGTTTATCCGCAGGGAAGAGGCGCTGGTAGCCAATGCCCGCATAGGATTGAAACAATTACTCGAAGGCTACATACAGAAAAAAGAGAAGATCACCTATGTCCCGGATAAGGACAACCCTGCGGAGGATGTGGTGAAATGCCGTGTAGTGGAAAAGAAATTCTGCCCGCCGAGTATCCGTGCGATAAAGTACGTACTCGACCATGAGGAAAGGAGGAAAGAGCAGTTGCAGTTGGAAAGCAGGGAAAAACGCCCGTTGATCATCGAGGTACAGGACGAGGAAACCAGGCGGCAACTGATGATATTAAAGGAGAACGGCTTCCGTCCGGGAGGCTTGCTCGATCCGGAGGTTGTGGCGGCCGTGGATAAGGAGCTGGAGGAGGAAGGCAAAGTGAAAAGTGAAGAACGGAAAATGAAAATTGAGCAGGCAGACAAACAGGATAAAGCACAGGAACAGCCGACTGTTGTGGAACCGCCTGCCGCTCCGGTAGAAAAACCTAAGCCGAATCTTTACCCGTTTCTGCCACCGGGATATACATCGAGAACGGATTGAGGAAGGGCTAAGTAATAAGGATACGGGCAGGCAAGATACAAGATATCCGCAGCTTACTGACGAGACACTTCGTTTCTCCCGGCAGGGCAAGGCAGTACATTGTCAACTGTTTACGGAAAAGATGCGAGTTGTTACCAACTTGTCATCAATGAAGTAATATCTGTTTCAGTTTTTTCTTTTTTTCCGGAGTAATTTTCAATTTATTAAGCATATAATCGTCTACCGAGCCGCTCATTTCCCTGATGCACGATATTCCGTATTTCAGGTACGCAAGGTCTGTTTTGGTAAGCATAGTCAATGCTTCCTGCCGCGATTCGGTGAGGCTGTCGGCATCTTTTACCAGCTTAGTACGGTCTATTCCTATTCCCGACCACATATAGTCGTCCTCTATTACATCCAGGGGAACATCCAGCGCACGCAGAAGGAAGTAAGTAGCCAGGCCGCTCTGATCCTTACCCAGATAACAATTATATGCTATCGGATAATTATTTTCGTCACAGAGGTAGTCGAAAAACCGCGCATAATCATCTGCAAAGTTGACAATCATATCTTTATAAGTATCCTGGGTATAGATAACAGCGTCGCCGCGAAGGAATTTCCCGTCCATTACTTTCTGCGAAATGAAACTGTATCCTTTCTCCGAAATCGGGATGCGGATATTATTCGCGCTTTTGAAACGGTCTATATACGGCCTTTTCACATCTTCGGACCGTAAATCGATAACAGTCTTTATCCCCAGGCTTGTCAACTCGGCGCTATCATGAGTAGTCATGCGGAGAAAACTGCCTGAACGAAACAGCTTACCCCAACGAACAGTCCGGTTATCGTTTGTTATGTATCCGCCTATATCCCTGAAATTCTGAATGCTATCCATTTCAAAAAAGCGGTTTGTGATGATATTGGACATAGTCCCCGCAATCTTTATCCGGAAGTATTTGCGTTTCTCTACTGAATTGGAGGTATTGTCTATTATCGCGATATAATCATTTGATTTTACAGTTAAAGAAGGGGTTGAAGGGAAAACGCTGTCATTGTCCGACACGAATATTTCGGCCGGAACATTATCCGTTTCCGGGTACAGCTCCCATTTTAATATATAATTACCTTTTGCATCTCTTTCGCATAAGGCTATGACCGTAGGCCTGGAGGTACAGCTGTATAAGGTAGCTATTAATGTAATACAGGTAAATAGTTTTAATTTCATGTCACAAGCAATTGTTTATTTAAGGTCTGCGACCTCTTTATTACTTTAGTATCTCTTTAAAACATATGTCAGATAACGATATTATATAAGGTTTTCGTCCCGCTAAAGGGCAGCACTTATAACAAAGATACATCAGTCTGACGTGTTTGTCAATAGACTGCAGTCTTTTTGCGAAGATTTACCTTTTTTTTACACTTCAAAGTGATTTAACTCTATGATAGGGAATATATCAACTAATTCCGTATATTTGCCATGTATTATCAATATGGTAAAAGAAGAGGTAAACAATTATCAGGAAAGGACATCTCTGTTAACAATGGATAAAGCCATTCGAAAAGCTCATATAATACGGGAGAAATATACAAAGGAAGCAAGCTTAAGGCTCGAAGCCAAAGGTAATTGGTCTTTGTATGCGGGCAGTTCTGTGAATACAATCAACAGGGCCACTCCTATATTGACGGGCAATGGAAGCGGAAGTTTTTTCCTCAGCGTCAGTACTTACAGCCGCATTTATTTTGAACTGGTTTGCGGTACTGAACGGTTGCTCCTCAGCGAAAGGCACCTCCCTATGGCAGGAGGATACAATTTCAGGGATTTGGGAGGTTTCAGAACAACAGACGGGCGATATACAAAATGGGGTAAGCTTTTCAGGGCGGACGAATTATCCAATCTTACTGCCGACGATCTGAAGTACCTCTCAAGCATACCGGTCACATCTGTCATAGACTTCAGGGCACAAAGCGAAGCGCGCCGCTCGCCCGACAAACTGCCTCCTACTGTCCATTTTACCTATCCTATAGCCATCACACCGGGCAATCTCAGTTCGGAAGGGATTCAGTCCAATATGCTGAAAACGAACATCGACTCTCATATGAAGCATATGAACCGCCTCCTGGTAAGCAACCCTGCATGCGTAAGAGCCTTCCGTATATTTTTTGCTATCGTACAGAATAATCTCAGCGCCCCTCTTATATTCCATTGCTCTGCCGGAAAAGACAGGGCGGGTATGGCTACGGCACTGGTATTGTTCGCCCTGGGAGTAGATGAAGCCACAGTTATGGACGATTATCTGATGTCGAAAATTTATCTGAGTGATAAATATGATGCTTTCATAGCAAAATATCCACGGGCAGAATCGATATTCACCGTTAAGCGTATGTTTCTGCAGGCAGGCATAAACCAGATAAAGAGAGAGCACGGTTCCATAATGAATTTTCTTACCAGGGAATTGAAAGTAGATATAGTAAGAATGAGAAGGTTGTACCTGGAGTGATAAAGACCGGATGAGTATCAACTCATTATAAAATATCATGATTCACTGAAACAAAAGCGGTACTTTTGTTGTTTACCTACTATACATCGTACAGATCAGACTAAAAATCTATTATAGATAAAATCAATATTAACATTTACACATTCAATTGTTAATACTTGGATTTGAAAATCGCAATCATTACCTTTGTCTATATAGAAACAACATAAATAAATAAATTTTATAATTATGAGTACATCTACATTAAAAGAAAAAAAAGCTGCATCAGTAAATGCAGAAATCGGAACATTTTTAGGTAAAGTATTCGCTTTTAACAGCAGTTTGAAACTTCACCACTGGCATATAACCGGCAAAGGTAGTTATGCAGCACATATTGCACTCGATCAGGCTATCGGCGACCTATTAGATACAACAGACCGCCTGGTAGAAACCTCTTATGCAGTAAAAGGAGACCTGGATATCGTAATCCCTGAAACAAAGAATCCTACAAACATTGTAAAACATGCCGAGGATTTCTTTAAATATACAGAAAGCCAGAGAGAATTATTCGCTGAAGCTTTCACTCAGGCAATCATTGACGACTATCAGGAAGCAATCCAACAATTACTGTATCGTCTGAAAAGACTTCAATAATAACAGGACTTAAAGTATAGTTGAACAGGGATCACTTGGTGATCCCTGTTCTCATTTTGAATGGCTGCACAATCAATCTTACAAGATTTAGGGTAAATGCACGAAATTAGGAGCCTGTTTAAATTTTAGCTAAAATTTAAACAGGCTCTTAATCTTTTTGAAAAAGTTTATCTATAGGGTGGATAGCTGTTAGCGGTTGGTTATTAGCTGTTAGCTCTTTGAAGTATTGACAGGCCCCCTCAATCCCCCAAAGGGTAGTGCTGTTGGGTTCTGAATTCTTATATACTCTTTGTCATGTTGAACGAAGTGAAACATCTCCTAAATCGAATGAGATCTTTCGTTCCACTCAGGATGACAGCAGACAATAACAGAATAAAGCGGAGAACTTAACAGTCCTGCCCCGCTCGCGCAGACGTCCCGTCTGTGTGTTGCGTAGCAAACATTTTTGCACTATCAATAAGACACGGACTGGAAGTCCGCGCAAGCGGAGGAGTTTGACTCCGTCGATTTGCAACTCAATTGGCACATCGGCAAATTTACTAATCGGCACATTAGTTTTCTGTCAGATATGTCAGGTTTTAACATTATATAGTTAATAAACATAAATTAAACCAATAATTATAACGGCCAACTTTCGTGCGAATTGCCCTATACAAGATCAGCAAAAACGGTTTAGAATAATAAAAATTTATATCTTTGCTGTCCCAACGGGAAATACACAAAAACAAAGAATGAAAACAGACATTGAAATAGCCGGAAGTATCCAACTTGACAAGATTTCAGATGTAGCGAATAAAGCGGGCATTAATGCCGAAGAGCTACATCAGTATGGTAAATATATTGCAAAAATCCCCGTATCCTTTATTGAGGAGCGCAAAGTGAAGGAAAGCAACCTTATTCTTGTAACAGCCATTACGCCGACAAAGGCCGGTATCGGTAAAACCACCACATCTATTGGCCTGGCTTTAGGATTGAACAAGATTGGGAAAAAAACAATTGTAGCACTCCGGGAACCTTCCCTTGGACCATGTTTTGGCATGAAAGGCGGAGCCGCCGGAGGAGGCTACGCTCAGGTATTGCCTATGGAAGATATCAATCTCCATTTCACCGGGGATTTCCATGCGATAACATCTGCGCACAATATGGTTACCGCCTTACTCGACAACTATCTTTACCGGAACAGGGGTACTGAAAATTACCTCAAAGAGGTGGTATGGAAAAGGGTGCTCGATGTAAATGACAGAAGTCTCAGATATGTTGTGTCCGGACTGAACGGTACGGAGAATGGTGTTCCTGCCGAAACCGGATTTGAAATCACTCCGGCATCAGAGATCATGGCTATCCTTTGCCTGTCTTCCGATATAGAAGATCTGAAAAGGCGTATCGGAAATATTATACTTGGTTATTTTGCCAATGGGAATGCTTTCACAGTGAAAGATCTCGGTGTTGCCGGTGCAATCACAGTATTGCTAAAAGATGCGATAAATCCGAATCTGACACAAACGACCGAACAATCTCCTGCAATCATACACGGAGGTCCGTTTGCCAATATAGCCCACGGATGTAATTCTTTGATAGCGACAAAGATGGCCATGAGCCATGCGGATTATGTAATCACCGAAGCAGGGTTCGGCGCGGACCTGGGAGCAGAGAAGTTCTTCAATATCAAATGTAGAAAAGGACAGATCTCTCCCAAGCTTACAGTCATTGTGGCCACTACCCAGGCTCTGAAAATGCATGGGAATGTCCCTATTGAAAACATCAAAGAGAGAAACAGGGAAGGATTGACAAAAGGCTTTGCCAATCTTGATAAGCATATTGAAAACATGAAATCGTTCGGCCAGAATGTTTTGGTAGCTCTCAACCGGTATGGTTTCGATTCTGAAGAAGAGATAAAGCTGATAAGGGATCACTGCTATCAGCAGGGTGTAAGTTTCGCATTGAACGATTCTTTCACAAAGGGTGGAGAAGGGGCGATTGAATTTGCGGAAGAAATAGTCAGGCAGATCGGAAAGAACCCATCTCCGGCTCTTAGTTTTACATATGAGGATAATGATCCTATAGAAGAAAAGATCAACAAGATTGCCAAATCGATATATGGGGCCGCATCAGTCAGTTTTGGAGATAAAGCACGCAAAAAGCTTGCTCTGGTTGAAAGACAGAACCTCAATCACTATCTGGTTTGTATAGCGAAAACACAGTACTCATTCTCTGACAATGCACATGCTTATGGCACGCCGACAGGATTTACTCTCACTATTAATGACATTGTAATTAACAATGGGGCAGAATTTATAGTAGCCATTGCCGGAAGCATTATGCGCATGCCCGGCTTACCAGCTATACCTCAGGCAGAATATATTGATATTATAGACGGCAAGATTGTAGGACTAAGTTGATTATGAAACCGGCAAAATTGGTTATACTCATATTCTCATTATTAACTTTACCCAATGGGGCTAAAGGAGGAGATATAGTTTCCACCCCCTCCGATGTACGTATCTATGAAGCCTATATAAAGCAGTTTGAAAAACAAAAGGATAAGCCCTTCGGAGAAATATTGATCAATACGGCCAAATACTTTCTGGGAAAGCCGTATGTGGCATATACGCTAGAGATACCGGATACAGAGAGAATGGTCGTTAACCTCAGGGAATTTGATTGCACCACCTTTGTCGAAAACTGTATCGCTCTGTCGCAAGTCACCAAATCCGGAGATTTTTCTTATAACAATTACCTGCGGACACTAATGACAATGCGTTACCGGGACGGAGAGGTCGCCGGTTATACATCACGCCTGCATTATACAAGCGATTGGATATATGAAAATGAGAAACATGGATTATTGAGAGATATCAGTTCAGAAACCGGTGGAGAAAAAGTAAAGAAGGACATCAACTTTATGACAACACATCCTCAACTATATAAGCATCTGAAAAACAATGCCCGGAATATTGAGGAACTGGATAAAATAGAAAAGGATATTTCGAAGAGAAATGCTTATGAAATACTACCGATAGCTGCAATCTATAACAATCAGCACAAAATAAGAACAGGGGATATAATCGTGTTTGCCACATCGGTCACGGGATTAGATTACTCACATATAGGGATTGCTTACTGGCAGAATAAAGAGTTGCATTTCATTCATGCATCAAGTAGCGCCAAACAGGTAGTAATAGAAAAGAAAACACTTCCGGATTATTGTAAGACCTCAAAAAGCTGTACAGGAATAACTATACTTCGCATTAATCAGAAATAAAAGACAACGATTATGGATAACAAAGGGATATTGTATAACATGGGAGGCTGGTCACAGTTTTTCTTCATCTTCTTCCTCTTCTTTTCGGGGTTGATGATGGCATCCTTCATTATCGTATTAATCATGCCGATGGATGAATTATTGGAGTCTGCACGCGCTATGCGGTTAGCTCAGGTTATACAGGCAGTCTTTATGTTTCTGATCCCTGCACTGGCCTATGCTTTTTTGTATCAGGGTAACGTTAAATCTTATTTGAACACCGATAAACATATAAATATACGCCTTTTGCTCTGCTCGGTTCTCCTCATCATTTCTATTCAACCGCTTATAAACTGCATCGGGTATTATAATCAGCAAATAATACTGCCTGAGTCCCTCAACTGGATGAAAGAGTACGAGGAGTCAGCCGAGAAATCGTTAAAGCTTTTATTCTCAAACAGATCAATCCCCTCCCTTATCTTCAATTTGCTGGTAATTGCAGTTATGGCAGGCCTGGCCGAAGAATTCTTCTTCAGGGGGTGCTTACAGCAGATAATGCAAAAGATTGTAAAAAACCAGCATTTTGCCATATGGATTACAGCGATTATCTTCAGTGCTATCCACTTTCAGTTTTACGGATTTGTCCCGAGAGTTTTGCTAGGCGCCTTATTGGGATACTTATTCGTATGGTCGGGAAGCATATGGGTTCCGGTTATTGTACACACAATACATAATGCGATAAATGTCGTACTTATTCATATATATTACGATACGCCGCAGGCCAATCAAATAGAAGATTTCCGCTTCGAAGAAAATACCTTGCTGGTATCAGTAAGCTTCGCCTTATCGGCTATAATAATATTTATGATATATAGAAGAGTGATAAATAAGCAAAAATCTGAGAACTAAATATTATCTTTGCAGTCTGTTTTACTTACACTATGGATAGTACGGATAGAAAAGAAGGATATGGTTACCTGATTGACTGGATAGTTCGTTTTGGCGACTTGTTCCTTATAAATATATTTTTTTTACTGGCGTATTTCATATTCCGCCAAGACGATGTTGTAACCGAAAGCCTCCACTACAGGGAGAAAATCATCGCATTCCTACTGATTAACCTGTGCTATTTCCTGACCTCGTCATTTGTCCGCTTTCACATAACCTCCAACGTCGTATATCTGGATAAAATAGTCCAACGCTCATCTGCCTTTATTACTCTCTATGCCGTGCTGGTTACTGCCGGATTTTCTATTTTCAATATAGTAAGCATTCCTATCATCCCGTGGATTGTAGGCTTTTTTATCATGGGAACCATCTTTATAAGCTGGCATGTATCATTCCGTCTTCTGCTAAAATCGTATAGAAAAAAGGGCTACAATTATAGACAGGTCATTATCATAGGAGCGGGAGCCAGCGCTATTAAGACATATGAATCACTTATTTTCAGCGAGTTCGGCTATAAGATCTTAGGATTTTTTGACAATGATATCTCTAAAAAGGATGTATTGCCTAATTATCTTGGAAAGATTTCCGACATAGAAGAATATATCAAGGAGGCCAAAGTAGACGAGATGTTCTGCACGCTATCGGGAAACCAGGACGAAATGGTCTATGATTTAGTAAGGCTCTGTGAAAAGAATATGATCCGCTTCCATCTCATACCCGAGTTCCACAAATACATGAGGAGGCGTTTTTCCCTCCATTTTATAGAATCTACTCCTGTACTGAGCCTTAGATACGAGCCTTTGCAGCACTTTACCAATAGATTTATAAAACGAGTTTTCGACATCATTTTCTCAGGCCTTGTATTAATACTTATCTTCCCTTTTGTATATATCATTTTCGGCGCTATTATCAAATGGTCTTCCCCCGGTCCGATATTCTTCAAACAGAAAAGAACAGGAATTAAAGGAGAAGAATTTTATTGCTATAAGTTCCGCTCAATGCGGTTAAATAAAGAAGCTAATAAAAAGCAGGCAACAGCAGGAGACCCGCGCATAACTAAAGTAGGCGCCTTCATGCGGAAGACCAGTATCGATGAACTACCCCAGTTTATCAACGTTTTCAAGAACGATATGTCTGTTGTGGGCCCTCGTCCGCACATGCTGCAACATACCGACCTATATAGCTCCCTCATAGATAAATTCATGGTCCGCCACCTGGTGAAGCCGGGTATCACCGGCTGGGCGCAGGTTACCGGATGCCGGGGTGAAACCAAAACTGTAGAGGAAATGGAAGAACGCGTAAAAAGAGACGTATGGTATCTCGAACACTGGACTTTCTTCCTAGACCTGAAGATAATCTACCTTACGGTCACGAACGTCTTCAAAGGAGACGAAAAAGCCTTTTAACACCGGGTCAATATATTCCTCTCGCGTTTAACGCATTTCTGTACCGTGCAGCATTCTTCTGATGCTCCGCATAGGTGTTAGCAAAATTATGACGTCCCGAGAAATCTTCCTTTGCACACATGTACAGGTAATCACTCTTTGTATAATTGAGCACACTGTCAATTCCCTTGATCGAAGGTATGCGGATCGGTCCCGGAGGCAAGCCTGTATGCATATATGTATTGTATGGAGAATCGGTCTCCAGGTGCTTGTTCAATATACGGCGCAAGCTGAAATCGCCCACCGCGAACTTCACTGTCGGATCTGCCTGTAATGCCTGACCCGAGCGGAGCCTGTTAAGATACAATCCTGCTACAACCGGGTACTCATCCGTAAAAGTACACTCCTCCTCAACTATAGAAGCCAACGTCGATACTTCGGCAGGAGATAGCCCCAACTCTTCAGCCTGTGCCACCCGCTTATTATTCCAAAAGTCATTATATTCGGTCTTCATCCGCTGAAAAAATTCATTGGAACTCGCATCCCAGTAAAACTGATATGTATTGGGAATAAACATGGCAACGATAGTTTCCGTGGTAAATCCGAGATCTTTACATTTTTCAGGATCATTTAGTGTCGCCAACAGATCCTCCTTGCCCAGCATCAACTGACCCGAGATACGTTCGGCAAAGTCTTCTTTGGTACGTATATTATTGAATTTCAAATTCAGGGGTGTCTGATGCCCGCTGCGCAGATGGCGCATAAGGTCAAGGATATTCATATCCGGCTTTACCGCATAACGACCTGTCTTTAAATTATCCTTATAATCCATAACTGATGCCAGTAGCTCAAAGTTGTTTATACTTTTTACTTTAGCGCTATCCTCCAGTTCTTTCAGTAATGCATCATAGTCCCTGCTCCCATCTATATAAAGATAGACAGTCTTATCTATGCCAAACCCTGTATTTATAATACTGTAGACATATGCGCCGGCTGCTATGGCTATAATAGCAATTATAATAAAGGCATATAAAATTTTCTTTTTCATTTCTTCTTTGTTCTTTTAGTCGTGAGATAGAAAGGTAACAAAATTAACAGAAAACAATTAATAATAAAGAATGAAGAATGAATATTCTTTTGTACAGTTCTTATATGAAAGTTGATACATATAATCACTAAACATCCGCTGGCGCGGACTTCCAGTCCATGTCTTGTTGATAGTGCAAAAATGTTTGCTACGCAACACACAGACTGGAAGTCCGCGCCAGCGGGGGGAAAAAGGTAACAAAAGTAACAGGAATCAATGTGCTAATTGACTAATATACCGATGTACCAATGGCGCGAAGCGACAAAACGTGTAACTCATAACTGCTCGCAGGGCACAGAAATAACATTCGCCGAAGCGAAGGCGAGGCAAACTCGTAACTAATTTTACAGTTATCAGTTAACAATCCTTTCTTGCAAACCGCATTTCTCCCGGTGTATCTGCGTGTCTTTCCTGCGAGCTTCAGAGTCCTCGTTTTTTTATTTCTGCTTCTCATATTCTTTCGTTGATTATCTGTATAATGTTAAAAAGTAACAAAGGTAACAGTTTTTTCAGTCAACAGTTAGCAGTCAACATCTTGTATCTCGTATCTTGTTTACTTGTAACTCGTAACTGCTTTAATCAATACGTCAAAGAACTAACAGCTATATATAGATAAAGAAATTCACGTTTTATAAAGAAATTATAATTATTTCCGGGAATTTCGGATATTTTACATTCCTTTAAATTAACTGGCTAAGGGAATGCGCTTATTTTTTCGTAATTTTGTATCCATTTTTTTGAAGAGATTATGTCAGAAGAGAAAAATATATTTATAAAGGGCGCGCGGGTTAACAATCTAAAAAACATTGATGTAGAAATACCCCGCAACAAATTTGTAGTAATTACAGGACTATCCGGTTCGGGAAAGTCTTCGCTCGCATTCGATACGCTCTATGCAGAAGGCCAGCGCCGCTATGTGGAAAGCCTGTCGTCATATGCCCGTCAGTTCCTCGGCCGTATGAATAAGCCTGAGAGTGACTATATCAAAGGCATTCCGCCGGCGATTGCTATCGAGCAACGGGTAAGCGCCCGTAATCCGCGTTCCACGGTAGGTACCTCGACCGAGATATATGAATACCTGCGGTTGCTTTTTGCCCGTATCGGCAAGACCATTTCCCCCGTATCGGGACAGGAAGTGAAGAAGCATCAGGTGAGCGATATTGTAGAAAAGATGAAGTCGTATCCGGAAGAAACAAGGCTTGCCATTCTGACTAAAATAATTCTCCGCGATGGCAGGTCTTTGAATGAACAGCTGGAAATCTTACAGAAGGAGGGTTTTTCGAGAGTAGAGACAGCCGGTAAATTCGAACGGATTGAGGATATTCTTGCATCCAAGACCAAATATAAAGCGGACGAATTACTTCTGCTTATCGACCGCCTTACCTGCGATAAGGACGCGGCCAACATCAGCCGTTTCTCGGAATCCATAGAAACCGCTTTCTTCGAAGGAGAGAGTGATTGTGTGATCCGTTTCTATATAGGGGATAAAGTTGAGAGTTTCGACTTTTCGAGACACTTCGAGGCCGATGGCATCCAGTTTGAAGAACCGTCCGACCTGATGTTCAGTTTCAACAGTCCGGTGGGTGCCTGCCCGGTTTGTGAAGGCTTCGGCCGTGTGATGGGGATAGATGAAGACCTTGTGGTTCCCAATAAAAGCCTGTCGGTATATGAAGACGCCGTAGTCTGCTGGAAAGGCGAGAAAATGAGCGAATGGAAGATAGAGTTTATCCATGCCGCCGGTAAATATAATTTCCCTGTTCATCGCCCTTATTTCGAATTATCGGATAGCGAGAGGGATTTACTCTGGCATGGTGCGAGAGGCTTGCACGGCATAGACGATTTCTTCAAAATGGTGGAGGAAAACCAGTATAAGATACAATACCGTGTAATGCTTGCCCGCTACCGGGGAAAAACGACTTGCCCGGCTTGCAAAGGTTCGCGCCTGAAACCCCAGGCATTGTATGTAAAAGTAGGCGGCAAGACCATTGCCGACCTCGTATTGATGCCTATATCCGAGCTGAAAGTATTCTTTGATTCCCTCGATTTGAATGAAACAGATGCAGCTATCGCTAAGCGCCTGTTAACCGATATAAATATCCGTATCCTGTATCTTATGAATGTTGGGTTGGGATACCTTACATTAAATCGTTTATCGAACTCGCTTTCTGGAGGAGAGAGTCAGCGTATCAATCTGGCTACATCGTTGGGAAGCAGCCTTGTGGGTTCTCTTTATATACTGGATGAGCCGAGTATAGGGTTGCACTCTCGTGATACCGATTTGTTAATTAAGGTATTGCAGGAACTCAAGTCGATAGGGAATACCGTTGTTGTGGTAGAGCACGACGAAGAGATAATACGTGCAGCCGACTATATAATCGACATAGGCCCCAAAGCCGGCCGTTTAGGCGGTGAAATCGTATATCAGGGGGATATGGCAGGCCTGCAGAAGCATACCGAAAGCTATACTGTCCGCTATCTGAATGGAGAAGAAAAGATAGATGTTCCCAAAGTAAGGCGCAAATGGAATAACTTCATAGAGATAAAAGGCGCACGGCAGAACAATCTGAAAAATATCGACGTGAAATTCCCGCTAAATGTGATGACCGTGGTAACGGGTGTCAGCGGTTCGGGAAAATCCTCACTGGTATGTGACGTGTTCTATACCGCCCTTGAGCGTCATTATAAAGGGAAGGGAGACCAGATAGTGCAATACAACGGGCTCGAAGGTGACCTGAAGCTGATAAAGGATATAGAGATGGTAGATCAGAACCCTATCGGCAGGTCGTCCCGCTCCAATCCTGTAACTTATATAAAAGCCTACGATGAAATCCGTAAATTGTTTGCCGACCAGCCACTGGCCAAACAATTACATTTTACTCCGGCCTTCTTCTCCTTCAACGTAGAGGGCGGAAGATGCGAAGAATGCGCGGGAGAAGGTAAGATACTTGTAGAAATGCAGTTTATGGCCGATGTGCTACTCGAATGCGAGGCCTGCAAAGGAAAGCGTTTCAAACAGGATGTATTGGATGTACAATACAGAGGGGCAAGTATCCACGATGTACTGGAAATGACAATAGATCAGGCTATCGAGTTCTTTGAAGAAGGAAAAGGCAGCACCGAAAAGAAAATCGTAAAACGCCTGAAGCCATTGCAGGATGTAGGACTTGGATATGTGAAGCTGGGACAATCGTCCTCGTCCCTGTCCGGTGGGGAAAACCAGCGTGTAAAACTGGCGTTCCACCTTGTGGACGAAAAACCGGAGCCTACTCTTTTTATATTCGATGAGCCTACTACAGGATTACATTTCCATGATATAAAAACCCTGTTGAAAGCGTTCGATTCGCTGATAAAAAGGGGGCATACCATCGTTATCATCGAGCATAATATGGATGTTATCAAATGCGCCGATCATATTATCGATATAGGTCCCGAAGGGGGAAAGGAGGGTGGCTATGTGGTCTGTGAAGGTACTCCTGAGAAGATTGCCAAATGTGAGAAGTCATATACAGGAAAATTCCTGAAAGAAAAACTTTAAACAGTATCCAATAATAACTCGTATAACCTGAACCATTTCAGGTGTTCGTAACCCAGTTGTAAATCGACCGTGGCTATATATGTATAGCCCAGTTTTTCATATAATGATATGGCTGCTGTATTGTTAACAGAAACATCCAACCGGATTGATTTCATTTTCAGCTGAATTGCATATTCCTTTGCAAAAGTCATAAGCTTAAACGCCACACCTTTTTGCATAAAATGTGGATGCACCACTAGAGTGTGTACTACAAATACATTTTTGTAATCCGCAGATATCTTCCAGTCAGCTTCTTCATAGGCGGTTTCCGGCTTATGGTTCAGAATGATACTGCCGGCTATCCTGCCGGCGGTTTTCAAAATAAACAGGCTATCGTCTTCAATACCGTCAAGCGCTGTCTGCCGTATAGGGTAAATATGCTTGATCCAACCGGGATAATTAATATTGGATTCCAGATAATCATTCAAATCATTGTATAGATCTTCCAGTTCATCTATATCGTTTATTGTCCCTTTTTCTATAATCATGTGCCTTTTCAACTTTAAAATCCACGTTGCCTCATAGCCTCAAACGTGAGAACAGCAGTGGAAACGGAGACATTCAGCGAGTCTATTTTTCCTCGCATCGGTATTTTTATCCTTGCGTCCGCGTTGGTGAGCCAGAAATCAGTCAGTCCGTCCGCTTCCGTACCCATTATTATAGCCGACGGAATAGAAAAGTCCGTATCCTGATACCATTGCGAAGCCTGCAATTCGGCGGCAAACGATTTTATTTTCTTATCCCGGAGGAAATCCAAAGCTTCCCGCGAAGAACACACTGCCGTTTGTACGGTGAAAAGGCAGCCTACACTGGAACGTATAGCATTGGGGTTGTACAGGTCGGTAGCAGGATCACAGATGATTACAGCATCAGCCTGCGCCGCGTCCGCCGTACGGAGTATCGCCCCCAGGTTACCGGGTTTCTCTACCGCTTCGAGTATGATAATAAAAGGGTTTTCCGATAGTTTCAAATTGTTTAAAGTATGGTTTTTCGGTCTGGCAAGGGTCAGTAGTCCGTCCGAACCTTCACGATATGCAATTTTTTCGAATACGGCTTCCGATACTTCAAACAGTTTGTTTTCACCGATAGAATCGAGAACTTCCGGATAATCCGTCTTCCGGAATAATTCCGGGCAGACATATACCGAATTTATCTCATAATCAGCCGTCATGGCAAGGCTCAATTCCCTTGCGCCCTCTATCAGAAAGAGGTTTTGCTCTTTACGCTCTTTGCTCTTGGCGAGTTTTACAATATTCTTTATCCTCGGATTTTGCAGGCTGGTTATTTTTTCCATTTATTTCTTATATCCTTTTCATTTTTAACCGGGTTGCCATAAAAGGCAAAGACAAAAATAACAACTAAGGCGGTTATTTTGTACCTTTGTGCCGGAAAAATCAAAATTAAGGAGATTTATGAGATATATGTGGATACTTTCAATCGGTATTCTATCTATGATAAGTTGTAGCTCGAAGGGGCAGAGCGACGAAGAAAAGCCAGCGGCCGAAGTAAGGAAATATAGCCGTTTTAACGGGAATTACAATAGAACATTTGCCGATTTGCAGGATGTCCAGATTGAAGCCGCCATCGCAAACGGAGTAGGGCCTCTGGTTTCCAGAGCGGATACTGCCTTGTATGAAGGACAATTAGTACGCATACCGAGCGAACTGGATATATACAAGGTGGATAAGCTGAAACACTCGATGCCTTTCCTTGTACCGAAAGCGGCAACCCTGCTGTCGGATATCTGCCTTAATTTCAGGGATTCGCTTATCAGCAAGAAAATGGTCTTATATAAGCCGATTGTTACCAGTATTACACGTACGGATGACGATGTAAAAGGGCTCTCAAGACGTAACAGGAATACGAGCGACAACTCGACACACCGCTATGCCACGACATTCGATATTGCCTGGACACGCTTCGAGAAGGTAAATCCATCAGATCCGCGTACTCTCGACGATGGCAGGCTAAAAGCCGTACTGGGACAGGTCCTCCACGACCTGCGGCAACGCGACAGATGTTATGTGAAGCACGAAAGAAAACAGTCTTGTTTTCATATAACGGTAAGATAAAAAAGTTTTTAGCTGTTAGCTAGAAAATAATCAAGAAAGCTAATAGCTAAAGGCTATCGGCTAAAAGCTAAGATGAAACGTTACTTCATATATTTATCATACAACGGGGAGAAGTATTGTGGATGGCAGATACAGCCCAATGGTGTATCGGTGCAGGAAACAATAGAAAAAGCTTTGTCCACCCTGCTGCGTGTTCCGGTATCCATTGTGGGCGCCGGGCGTACCGATGCGGGTGTACATGCCCGTATGATGGCAGCGCATTTCGACAGCGAACAGGAAATTACGGATCTGCTATTGCTGGCTAATAAACTGAACAGCCTGTTGCCAAAAGATATTGCCATACAAAAAATAGTAGAAGTAAAGCCGGATGCCCACGCCCGTTTCGATGCTGAATCGAGGCTGTACAGATATTATATTACAACCGATAAAGATCCCTTTCTGCATCATCTGAAATATAAGATATACGGAAATCCGGATATAGAAGCAATGAATGCCTGCGCAAAGGTATTATTCGATTACGAGGATTTTACCAGCTTCAGCAAGCTGCATACCGATGTAAAAACGAATAACTGCACGATTATGCTTGCCCGGTGGGAACAGGCCGGGAACGATTATATATTCACCATCAAGGCAAACCGTTTTTTGCGTAATATGGTACGTTCCATCGTGGGAACACTGCTTGAAGCCGGATGGGGAAAGATAACCACAGATGATTTCCGGCGCATTATTGAAGCTAAAGACAGGTGTAAAGCCGGGACTTCCGTTCCGGGACATGCCCTCTTTCTGGAAGAAATAGAATATAATAACGATATATTTAACAACGATGAGGATATCTAACCTTTTAAGTGGCAGAACACTGCGTAGATTTATGGAGAGTGAGAAGTCGGGAGGACTTACTCTCATCGTATGCACATTAATATCGATACTGCTGGCCAACTCCAGTATAGGGGAAGGATATCGCGGTGTATGGGATTTTCATGCAGGCAGCCATACTGTCGCAGAATGGATAAACGACGGATTGATGGCTATTTTCTTCCTTTTGGTAGGATTGGAGCTGATCCAGGAAATTTATGAAGGTGAGTTGTCGAATATAAAAAGGGCCATGCTGCCTATTTCGGGGGCATTGGGAGGGATGTTAATTCCCGCGGCAATATATATGTTCCTCAACTTCGGAACGGATACACACGCCGGATTTGGCATACCTATGGCAACGGATATTGCTTTTGCTCTTGGCGTACTGTCTTTGCTTGGCAACCGCGTACCCGTTTCGCTGAAAGTGTTTCTTACCGCTCTGGCAGTTATCGACGATTTGGGCGCTATTATCGTTATCGCTATATTTTACACAACGTCACTGGCGTGGGTGTATCTGATTATCGCATTGGGCATGTTTGTGTTATTGCTCACCCTGAATAAGAAATTCAATGTAACCAATCTTATCCCTTATCTTATAGGCGGTGTCATTATGTGGTATTGTATGCTTCACTCGGGTGTGCATGCGACTATTGCAGGGGTATTGCTCGCCATAACAATCCCGTTCAGAAGAGGAGACGCGAAATGCTTGTCCAACAGGATGCAGCATGCTTTACACTATCCGGTCGCCTTTATTGTATTGCCGATATTCGCTTTGGCGAATACAGCCATGGTAATAGAGGGTAACTGGGACCAGTCGGTAGGAGAGCCGTTCGCAATGGGTATCCTCTTGGGTCTTATTGTCGGCAAGCCTTTAGGTATAACGTTATTCAGCTTTATCTCGGTCAAAACAGGCTTATGCGCGCTTCCCAGAGGTGTGAACTGGAAAGCATTGCTGGGAGCAGGTATGCTGGGCGGTATAGGATTCACGATGTCTATCTTTATTACTTTACTGGCATTCAAAGGAAATGCGCACTATATCAATGAGTCGAAACTGATGATATTACTGGCGTCTCTGGCATCGGGAATTATTGGTTATGCATGGCTGGGTAATGTGCTGAAAAGAAGTAGATAAGTTACAAGTAGACGAGTTACAAGTTGGGTAAAGCCGTAAATAAAATTTAGAGTGCACCGGCAACTTGTAACCCTTATAGTATATTAAAAAAATATGTGGTTAGCGCTTGCGTTCGTTTCGGCATTCTTCCTCGGATGCTATGATATATGTAAAAAGAAGTCGGTTGACAGGAATGCTGTCATACCTGTACTGTTTCTCAATACGCTGTTCTGCTCCCTGCTGCTCTTGCCCCTTGTCCTTATATCCAAAGTTTCGCCCGATACATTAAGTGGTACGATAGGATACGTACCATCCGTCTCTCTTGAAACCCACGGGTATATCTTTATAAAATCGATCATTGTCCTCACCTCATGGATATTCGGATATTTTGCCATAAAACACCTGCCCCTGACCATTACAGGCCCGATTAATGCCACCCGCCCCGTAATGACATTGCTGGGCGCGCTGTTTATATTCGGTGAGCGTTTGAACTTATCCCAGTGGATAGGGGTAATTATAACCATTGTCTCCTTCTTCCTGCTCTCCCTTTCGGGCAAAAAGGAAGGGATCAGTTTTCATAAGAATAAATGGATATTCTTTATGGTTCTGGCTGCTGTTGCCGGAGCTGTAAGCGGTCTTTACGATAAGTTCCTGATGCAGCAGTTCAGTTCTACGGCCGTTCAGTATTGGTTCAATACATACCAGTGCCTGCTGATGCTGATAGTCCTCCTTATGCTGTGGTATCCTAAACGGGAGAAAACGACTCCGTTCAAGTGGAAATGGAGTATAATCCTGGTATCTGTATTCCTTACCATTGCCGACTTTGTCTATTTCTATGCATTGACAGACTCCGATGCCATGATCTCGATCGTATCCATGGTAAGGCGCAGTAGTGTACTGGTGTCATTTGCCGGAGGAGTACTGTTCTTCCATGAAAAAAACTTAAAAGGGAAAGCTATAGACCTCGTTTTAATAATTGTAGCAATGTTTTTCCTATATTTGGGGACGAAATAAGTCAGTTCGCAGTGAACAGTAAACAGTTCGCAATATACATCTAATGTAAATAAATAAGCAGAATGAAAAAAATAGTATTCACGATAGCCTTTATTATAACGAGCGTAATCTCTCTTCCGGCGCAGGAAATAAGCAGTATATTCCTTACCATGCCCGAAAATATTATCTTCGGACTGGAGGCTGCCCAGAAGGATTTGCTTGTTTCCAATCCGGGCGATACAACAGAAATAAAGGTTGACAGGGAGACATACGGAGAAGTAAAGAGGCTGGCCATGTCGTCCGATTTCATTTCACTACAGACCTCGGAAGCGGGTACAACACAGATAAAGCTGCTACCGTTGATAAACGATTCCAAGATCGTATGTGTTATAAAAACCGTATGTGGAAAAGATAGCCTTTGCGATAGCCAGATACAGTTCTATACAACGAAATGGCTGCCGATCAATCAGGGAGACCTGTTTCCGAAAAGAGATAAAAACTGGTTTATAAAAGCGGATGCAGACCGGGATACTCAAGATTTTAAGAATGCTTATGCGGCTCTGGATATGAATCCCATGAAGATCACCTTGTCTCCTGCCGATAATTCTTTGACACTGGTATATGAAATTGAAAAGTATCTGTCGGAAGAAGATTATAAGAAGATAGAACCGTATCTGACAGAGGAGCCTAAGATATTTAATTGGGATAAGTCGTCGTATAAATAGAAAGCGGCTAACGAAGAAGCATTTAATAAAGAGGGCGGATATATCAAAATATCTGCCCTCTTTATTTGTAATCCGGAATACTTATCACTCATTTCCCGCCACGATATCCTCATACTCAGGATGGCGCTGTATATATGCTTTTGTATAAGGGCAGATTGGGCGTACCTTATAGCCGTTGTCCCGGATATAATCGAGTAATATCCTGGTCAGAGCGCCTGCAATACCCCGCCCTTCCAGTTGAGGGGGAACTTCGGTATGTGTCACCAGAAAAACATTATCCCTCTTTCTGTAATCTACAAGAGACAAGAGGCCTTCCACTTCTGTTTCGAAGCGGCTTTTTTCTTCGTTATGTATGATGTTATATTCCATGACTATAATTTTTTATAATTACATATATTGCTGACCGATTGCAGCCAACGGATTAATTTCCTCCGAAGCTGAAGCTTACAGGTATATACATCGGTGATGCCACAGGAGTATTGCCGATCATAAATGTCGGTTTGAGCTGTAGTGATACATTCGATTTCTTAGAACCGATACCCAGAAAGTTTTTGGCAATCTCTGTTACAGCGTCTTTCGAATTATTCTTCATCAATGTAGCCAGATCGACACCGATAGTAAGCGGCAATGTCTGGGTCTGTCCCGAGGCAATATTCAGGGTCTGGTTTATAGAACCGGTGGTAAACTGAATGTCATCCACGCTGATAATATATTGCAGGCCATGCAACAATGCAGCCGATTCGTTCGGGTTCTTCACATTCACGTTCAATGTAAAATTGAGCGGGATGGAAGTCGCGGTCCCCGATAGAATGGATGTTATCTTAGGGATGGATGTTACGGATAAGCCATTGGAAAGATTCATTCCGGATATGGTTAACCCCGTAATCGACTTATAACTGTATTCACAGTTTATCAGGTTATAAGTACTTCTTAATCCCTGTTGAACGCTGTCGCAACCAACCAGTGTAGTTACAACTAATAATAATGTTAAAATTCTCTTCTTCATTCTGATAAATTATTTAGTTTGTGTATCCTGATATGTTATTTTATCGTTACCATTGTAGCCCCGTATCCGTATTCACGGAAAGAAGCATCCTGATAATAAACCGATTTATAATTTGAATTCAATTCCTTTAGTACCGCATTTTTGAGAACGCCGTCCCCCTTACCATGGATAAAGACTATTTTCTGGCCTTTGTTCCGCTTGTTTTCATCCATCACTTCCCTGAACTTTTTCAACTGATACTCCAGAATATCGCCTGATGATAAACCGTTTGTATCATCTAAAAGTTCATCGGCATGCAGATCTATTTCGAGGATAGCGCTTTTTTCTTTCTTCACTATCGGTTGTATGCGCGGACGACCTTCTTTCTGTTTCATGGCCGTTTCTATTTCCACGGCCGAAATGACAAGTTCTTTTTCCGCAAGGTCACGGCGGGCTATCGGGTATATAATTGCTTCGTCTTCGAAATAGTCGTTTTCTCTGAAACTATGGAGTTTGTAAAACTTCACCGTATCTATGTGTACTTCCACCGAATATGCGTTCTTGAGGGCGAAAGGCTTTTCCTTCTTATAGGCAAAGAACTGGAGGCAGATACGCTCTATGTCATTCAGTTCCATTTTATCGAATTCCTCGATGAACAGCTTTGTATTCGGCTCTATCACGCCTGCATTCCTGCTTACCCATCCGTTGTCACTCCTGCTCATATAATTGAAAGACAGATAGTAATTACTGTCATTTATAAGGTAACATTCAAAAGCCGTTGCGCTCAGATTTTTTATATCTACAGGCAGGTAAGCAAGGAAGACCGATAATTGCTCTCCCTCTTTTGTCTCTTCCGTTTTATAATCCTCATATTTTTCTTCAACCTTGCCTATTACAGCTTTTTGCTGAACTTCAGCCGTTGGTTTGGATGTTTGTCTTACCTGTGCATCATTGGCAGGCTCTATGACCACGCATTCGCGTATCAGCACGGGAATATCGAAGCCCTCATCGTCCTCTACCAGAACTATGTCTTTTCCCTGAAACCCTTTTACCACACCGCCTCCCGTTGTGTTTAGAAAGCGGACTTTATCTCCTGTTTTCATAAATCTAAATTATTCAATTTCATTGGTCTTTTTACATACGCTTCGCTCCTGTGAGCGTTGGTTGTCATGACTCGGCATAATCAAACTAAATTTTGTTCCTGCTCTCGCTATTCTAAAACGTTCTTTTTTAAGCTCTCTTCCGGCTTTTTTATTCACGCAAAGTTGCTTATTTTTGTCGGATAAAAAAAATGAAAGTGGAAGTATCAGTTTTCCGGGATATACGAATTAACGATTACGATTACGTTTTACCCGACAGCCGCATCGCAAAGTACCCTCTGGTTAAACGGGACGAATCAAAACTTCTTGTATACAAGGAAGGAAAAATATCAGACACCCGTTTCAGTAATCTGCCGGAGTATTTAGCAAACAATAGCCTGATGATCTTTAATAACACAAAAGTAATTCAGGCGCGGTTGCATTTTCAGAAAATAACGGGCGCGCAAATTGAGATTTTCTGCTTGGAGCCTCATAGCCCCAATGATTATCAATTAAACTTCCAACAGGCACAGCGATGTTCATGGGTTTGCCTGGTGGGTAATCTGAAAAAGTGGAAAGAGGGAGATCTGGTAAAAGAATTGGCTGTAAATGGTGCGCCTGTGATATTCAAAGCCCGCAGGATACAGACAAACGGAGACTCTCATATCATAGAATTTGAGTGGGACAATACCGGTGTTACATTCTCCGAATTGCTTGAAGTAGCCGGGGAATTACCTATTCCACCGTATCTGAACAGGGATACGGAAGAACAGGATAAAGAGACGTATCAGACCATTTATTCGAAGATAGACGGGTCGGTAGCCGCTCCTACGGCTGGATTGCATTTTACGCCCGAAGTCTTCGGGTCATTGGGTAAGGCCGGGGTAAGAACGGCGGAGGTAACGCTTCACGTGGGTGCGGGGACTTTCCGCCCTGTAAAAACAGAGGAGGTAAAAGACCATGTGATGCATTCCGAGTTTATCTCGGTGAAAAGGGATGTAATAGAGCAGCTGTTGAATCATAAAGGAAAGATAATTGCTGTGGGGACAACCTCTGTACGCACGCTCGAAAGCCTGTATTACATTGGTGAACTGCTGGAGAAAGATAATTCGTCCGGAGAGTTGAAAGTAACGCAATGGCAGCCCTATAAAGCCTATACTGAAAAAATACTTTCCGTAAAGGAATCCTTAACCAATATCCTGACATATCTGGATAAAAATAACCTGACATCACTTATTGCCGAAACACAAATTATTATAGCACCGGGATATATTTATAAGATCGTTGACGGAATAATTACGAATTTCCATCAGCCAAAAAGTACGCTGCTTTTGCTGGTGTCGGCATTTACCGGCGGAGATAACTGGAAGGCTATTTACAAACATGCACTGGATAATGACTACCGCTTTTTAAGTTATGGCGACAGTTCATTATTACTAAAAGAATAAGTAATACTAATGGAACTATCGGTAATACAAAGCAAGATATACGAGATACGAGGCTGTAAAGTGATGCTGGATTTTGATTTGGCAGAGATGTACAAAGTACCTACAAAAGCGCTTAAACAAGCTGTAAAGAGAAATACAAATCGTTTCCCTTAGATTTTATGTTTGAATTAACAAAAGAAGAATGGAAAGAACTGGTAACAAATTGTGACCAGATACCCGAAGCCATGAAACACAGCTACATCCCGCCGTTTGCTTTTACCGAACACGGCGTAACAATGTTATCCAGTGTGTTAAGAAGCAATGTAGCTGTTAATATAAGTATTCAGATCGTCAGGGCCTTTGTTACTGTACGCCAACTATTAACTAATCCCCCTGTTAATGAAAGCAAGCAATTACAGGATGAAGTAAAAGAACTAAAAGCATATATTGAGGAAGTCTTTGCCGACTATAACGATATGCATGAAGATACACGGATGCAACTCGATCTTATCAATGAAACATTGGCTGAACTTCAAACCCGGCACAAACATATAAATAGGCCTCGCAAACCGGTAGGATATATCAAGCCGGAAGAGTAATCCCTCATGCAGACTTATTGTTTACACGCGGCACTCCTGTAGCCATTGATTGTCAACTAGTTATAAGCTATAAGGCACAGAGTAATGAATTTTATTAACCAAATCAGAACGGATACCCTATCCCGAAGTGCCATGCCATATTATTCAATCTTGGCTTGAAAAGGATAAAACGATCAGACTGGTCCCTGCCCGGATCGTAGGCCTTCATACCCGCGTCGAAACGAAGAAGCAGAAAGCTTAAATCCAGTCGCAAACCGATTCCATAGGATACTCCAATTTCTTTATAGAACGATTTGAAATTGAATTGACCACCCGGTTGTTCCTCATAGTCGATTAATGTCCATATATTTCCGGCATCGATGAATTGGGCAAATTCGAAAAGGTCTGTTACCTTCATCCTGTTTTCAATACTAAGTTCGAGCTTCATATCTCCGGCCTGATTCACAAAATCGCTGCTGCCCTGTCGTTTATATGAACCGGGACCCAACGAACGGGTACTCCAACCCCTTACACTATTCGCCCCTCCTGAAAAGAATCGCCGTTCGAAAGGCAGTATTCCGGAATTACCATAAGGCTGTGCAAGCCCCAGCCCCAGATGATAAGCCATAGAGTGTTTTTTAGAAAAATAGAAGGTATGGGCATAATCTACACTTCCTTTTACATACTCTGCATATGCCACGCCTAATATCATCTTTTCTCCGAACTCATTCTCCTTTGCCCCGCCTATTGTTGTCGCCAGACGCGGTAAAGCGCCAGCTACCTCTACAGACATCCGCAATGAATAGGTAGGATACAGACCGGTGAAGCGGCGTCCGTTTACCAAGGTGACCGTATAGGCGGTACGTGCCACCAGCTTATCGCTATAACTCTCTCTCAACAAGACATTATTAGTAGAATCGAGATAATTCTCCTGAAAATAGTCTGATACCCATGGCATACGGATATAGTTTACATCGAGTAAGTCCAGACCATGACGAAGCCTGTTCTTATATGTATTCCAACTATAGTTTACACCTAAGTTGAAAAACTGGCGGGTATATTCCTGCCTGTGCTGATTGTTCAACCCGACCGTGAAACGGGTACTGGCAGACGGTTGCTCCCTCCAGCTCTTCTTCAACCAGGGGAAAAGAAACTGAGGAAAAGTAAGCCCTGTCTCTATCCCGTACTCATAGAAGTTGCTGTTCATCACATCCCCGCTCTTGTCTCCGGCAATAAATTCATAAGCACCTTTCAGTTTGATGCTCAATTGCTCCGACCCGTTAAACAAATTCTGATGCTGGTATGAAACACTTGGTGCAATACCTATATCCCCGGCAGTATTGGTCCCATCCAGTCCGGCTTTGAACCAGTGAGCATTCGCAGGAAGCAGTATGATCGTAGCATCAAGCAGGTGTGTACTGTCTTCGGGTGAGGGCTGGGTAGTAATATTCACCTGCTTTATAGCCTCCATATTCGTATAAGCTTCGTATGTACGGGTTATATTATAATCGGAATAATATGCACCTTTCTTCAGGTAGTTATTACGCAACACAGCGGAGTTTCGCAGGAACTTATTTCTGCCACGTATTATCTTAGTCCCATAATAATCCGTCGTATCGGCATTCCGGTAAAACCAGCGGTTCGTATTTATCTGTCCTCCGGAGCCCGATATATTATCAACAGAATTGATCCCTGAAATGATCGTAATATTATTCAGTTTGTAGCGGGGATAAGGCAAGCTGTCCTTATTCGGATAAATATCGAGATATAAATCCACCTCATGCGAATTAAGCGTAGTATCGGCCCGGAAATATACATACTCTTTCGAGAAAGTTGAATAACCCACATTACGCATGATGGTGTTTATCCGCAGCCGCTCTTCTTCCAGCATGCCCATATCGAACATATCACCTTTTTTGAGCAATGGTTCGATAGGTATCTTTCCCATAATCCGCGCCATTGCCGTATCTCCTATCTGGTGTGTATAGTTACGGACACGGTATGGGATACCTCCTTTCAGGTTATAAGTAACTGAAATCTTTTTCCCTTTCACTCTCAGGATAGTATCCGCTTCGGCATTCAGATAGCCCTGATTATTCAGTTGCTTCTTCAACTGATTTTGCGACATGATTGTTTGCGATGCGCTATACAATACCGGGGCCTGTCCCAGCTTCTGTATAGTCCGGTTTATCCACTTGCTCGTATCCTGCCCGGCCATATTATATATACCCAGACGGACTTTTCCAAGCAAAGGGAGACTGGTATTGGGTTGCTGGCGGACGAAATCTTCCAAATCTGCCGTAGCGTTTTTAGTATCATGCTTGATCTGATAACTATCCAATAGATAGCGCCCTTCCGGAATGTTTTTGTTGGTACTACATGCCGCAAGTATAAATACGAAAGATATAACTGCTAGTTTTCTCATCAAGAATATTAACGTTTTACAAATATACAATGTTTTTGTTAACTCTTGATATAACGCTTTTCCCGGTCTATTATTTAATAAACTATCTGAATTATACCGGAATAAATATTTTACTTATCCTATTTTACATTTTCCTGAGAAAAAGTCAGGATATAGCCGTTACAGTCCTCAATTGCGAAATCGGTAGAGCCATAGAATGTCTCATGCATTTCTTTCGCGATAGTAGCCTTTCCATTGAGTGTTTCGTACAGCCCATGGATATCCGATACATGAATATAAAAGGTCAATCCCCCACCCTGCGGAAATTTTGCAAGCTGTGGATATTCTTCTTTCAGGCTGCTTTCTTCCTGAAACATAAACATGACATTTCCGGATTGTACGATTGCAAAGACCAGATCGTTCCCCGATTCGGGAACAGCGCCAACGAGTTTGAAACCGAGTATTGTTATATAAAAATCAACTGTCTGACGAACATTCCTGACCATCAGGTTTGGAGTAGAGTCATTTAATATCATATCTCTGGCTTTAAGTTTATATATCTGAAAATGACTACCAAAAGTAAAGAATATAGACCGTAATATTTGTGTAAAAAAGCGACAATCTTAAAGTTCCGAAGGTAAAGAGCCTGAAAGCCGTTTAAACTCTTTTATCAGATGGGCATGATCGTAATAACCGCAGTCGACCGCCAGATCAAAAAGACTCCGATTGGCCCCCGACTTCAAAAGCCGGTGGGTATTCCTGAATTTGACAATACGGCTGAATGCTTTTGGAGAGATTCCTATATCGGCCAGGAACCTGCGTTCAAATTGCCGTTTACTCAGACAGGCCTGTTCTGCAATAAGCGGTATCGGAGTATTTCCCTTGCCTTGTTTTATCAGCGATACGGCATAATTAATCCTTTCATCCAATACATACAGCTTCGGAAGCCTGCTTAATAAATAGTTATCGACAGAAGAAACAATATCTGTTGTGCTCCTTTCCCAAGGGATATCTTCACCGAAAGACTTATCAAATACCGATTCCGTAGAAAAAAGTTCTACCTGCGAATCAGTAAATTCGTTTATAGGCACACGAGTAAAAGCCGTTATTCCTCCCGGTTTGAAGCGAATCCCTATAAACCTGACCTCTCCCAGATACGTTATTTCCAGAAAAGTAGTCATAGTGCCCACAATATGAGGGAGAGGCTGCCGGTGTAACGAAAATATGATATCGGCACAACCATCAGGCAATACACGCCGCCTGACCTCTTTCTCAGTAAAATCCGTTGACGACCAGTAGGTTTCGACATACCGGCTCAGAAACGGATGTGGTAGATATTCAATGTACATTTCCTTGCTTTATATGACTAATTTTGGAAGAGATAAAGATAAATGGAAATGTTCAACAACGAGCTAAAAAGTTAAGAATACTCATATTTGAACCATAAATCTGGAAAAAGCAATACCTTTGTGGCTGATTATGAAAGAATACCGACTGACTGACTGGCAACCGACCACCAAAAAAGAAGTGGAACTCAGGGGATGGGACGAACTGGATGTTATCCTGTTCTCGGGAGATGTATATATAGACCACCCGTCTTTTGGAGCGGCAGTCATAGGACGCATGCTCGAAGCCGAAGGACTGAAGGTAGCCATTGTACCGCAGCCGAACTGGCGGGACGACCTGCGCGATTTCAAAAAATTAGGTAAACCCCGCCTTTTCTTCGGGGTAACAGCCGGAGCAATGGACTCGATGATAAACCACTATACGGCTAACAAGCGCCTGCGCTCCGACGATGCCTATACTCCTGATGGAAAGGCAGGGATGCGCCCCGACAGGGCCTCCATTGTCTATTGCAATATTCTGAAAGAGTTTTTTCCCGATGTACCTGTATTATTAGGAGGAATAGAGGCATCCTTACGCAGGGTAACGCACTACGATTACTGGGATGATAAATTATATAAATCTATACTTATCGACTCAAAAGCGGATCTGCTGGTATATGGCATGGGTGAGAATCCATTGAAAAAGATAGTTTCGGAGCTCAAGAACGGCAAATCTCTCGATGAATTGAGAGATATACCACAAACGGCATATCTATGTGCTAAAAACGCTTTAAAACAGTGGCACGATGGAACGGATATCTATCTGGCTTCACATGAAGAGTGCCTTGCCGATAAACTTAAACAAGCGGGCAATTTCCGCATTGTAGAAGAGCAATCGAATATGATGAATGCTTCGCGCATTATACAGATATACGATGAAAAGGCGGTAATAATCAATCCTCCCTACCCTCCCATGTCTGAGAAAGAGATAGATGCCTCGTTCGATCTGCCATATACCCGCCTGCCCCATCCGAAATACAAAGGAAAAACCATCCCGGCTTTTGAAATGATAAGATTTTCGGTAAATATGCACCGGGGATGTTTCGGTGGATGCGCCTTTTGTACCATTTCGGCGCATCAGGGTAAATTCATCGCCTCCCGTTCGAAAAAATCGATATTGAACGAAGTAAAACAAATCACGGAAATGCCCGATTTCAAGGGTTATTTAAGTGATCTGGGAGGCCCTTCGGCAAATATGTATAAAATGAAAGGCAGGGATGAAAACATTTGTGCTAAATGCAAACGGCCGTCGTGTATTCATCCGAAGATATGCAGGAACCTCGATGTAGACCATTCACACCTTTTGGATATTTATAAAGCCGTGGATTCGCTGCCGAAAATCAAGAAATCATTTATCGGCAGTGGAGTACGCTATGATATGTTATTACACCGGAATGACGATGACCGGTTAAACAAAATATCCGACAAATACACGAAGGAACTGATATTAAATCACGTCTCCGGCAGGCTGAAAGTAGCTCCGGAACATACATCCGACAAGGTGCTTAATTGTATGCGCAAACCAAGTTTCTCGCAGTTCCATACATTTAAGAGAATATTCGATAAGATCAATTCCGAAAACGGATTAAAACAGCAGCTTATCCCTTATTTTATATCATCCCATCCGGCTTGTACAGAAATAGATATGGCAGAATTAGCCTCCGAAACAAAGCCTTTAGGCTTTAAACTGGAACAGGTTCAGGACTTTACACCTTCGCCAATGACAGTGGCTACTGAAATTTATTATACCGGTTATCATCCCTATACGCTCGAAAAAGTATATACGGCACGAACCAAAGAACAGAAACTGGCTCAGCGTCAATACTTTTTCTGGTACGACAAAAACTATAGACCTCAGATTATCAAGTCATTAAAAAAATTGAAAAGAGAAGATCTATTGAAGAAGCTATCCGTTTATTAAGGGGATATTAACAGATAAAAACCTGAATATTAAACATTTAATTCATACAAAATCATATGATTACACTTGAAGTTTGTGCCAATTCAACACAGTCGGCTATAAATGGACAAAAAGGAGGAGCGATCAGAGTTGAACTATGTGATAATCTGAGTGAAGGAGGGACTACCCCTTCCCTATCACAGATAGAAAAAACGAGACAACTAATTAATATTCAATTAAATGTACTCATACGGCCACGTGAGGGAGACTTTCTGTACAGTGATTTAGAGTTTGAAATAATGAAACAAGACATTCATCATTGCGGACAAGCCAAATGTGACGGTGTTGTATTCGGAATATTAAACCCGGACGGCAGCATTGATAAAAAACGAAATCGCGAACTGGTAGAAATTGCGCACAAATATAATATGAGTACTACTTTCCACCGGGCTTTTGACAGGTGCAATGATTTGTCCAATTCGTTGGAAGATATTATAGAACTGGGATGTGACCGCATACTTACATCAGGCGGGATGGAATCTGCTCCCGAAGGAAAAGAGATATTAAAGAAATTAATCGGTCAGGCAGACCAAAGGATAATAATCATGCCCGGAGGAGGCATCACGGAAAACAATGTTTCCGGACTGGTCAACGCTACCGGCTTAACAGAATTTCATGGCTCGTTCCGAAGCAGGTATAATGGAGGGATGCAATACAAATCACCTGTTTTTACAAACGAGGAAGAAGAATACAGCATGCTTCTGACCGATCCCGAAAAAGTTAAACAGGCAATAGAAAATGCCAATAATATTTAAATAGCCATCATATCTAAAGCAGCGCATTCATAAGCACAAAGTAATTATCGCAGAAAATACAATAAAATACTAACTTTGCATCCTAATTAATTTTATCCAAAGAAAAAAATATGAACTTCAAATATGACGTAATTGTTGTCGGGGCAGGCCATGCCGGTTGCGAAGCTGCAGCCGCAGCGGCCAACATGGGATCTAAAACCTTGCTGATAACAATGGACATGAACAAAATCGCCCAGATGAGTTGCAACCCCGCAGTAGGTGGCATCGCAAAAGGACAAATAGTGCGGGAGATAGACGCCCTCGGCGGACAGATGGGAATTGTCACGGATACAACTGCTATCCAATTCCGCATGCTGAACAAATCGAAAGGCCCAGCCATGTGGAGCCCTCGGGTGCAAAGCGACCGCGCGCAATTCATACTTAAATGGAGAGGGATCATCGAAAACACCGATAACCTTTTTGTATGGCAGGACACTGTAACATCTCTGATTATAGAAAACAAAACCATAACAGGAGTGAAGACCGCGATGGGTGTAAATTTCTCGGCAAAATCGGTAGTTCTCACAAACGGCACATTTCTGAACGGACTAATGCATATAGGCAAAACGCAACTCGGAGGAGGACGTGTTTCTGAACCGGCATCATTCGGAATCACCGAACAATTGAGAGAATTCGGATTTACTACCGACAGGATGAAAACGGGTACTCCCGCCAGAATAGATGGAAGAAGCGTAGACTTTAGTTTAATGGAAGAACAAAAGGGCGATGATGATTTCCACAAGTTCTCATACCTCGACTTCACCCCCCGCACACTGAAACAGCTTAGTTGCTGGATAACTTATACCAACGAAGAAGTACACTCCACATTACGCGATAGATTGGGCGATTCTCCACTTTACAACGGACAGATAAAAAGTATAGGACCCCGCTATTGCCCGAGTATAGAAACTAAAGTTGTAACATTCGCAGAGAAAACTTCGCATCAGTTGTTTTTGGAACCGGAAGGAGAAAACACACAGGAATACTACCTGAACGGATTCTCTTCTTCTCTCCCACTCCACACTCAAATTGAGGCTTTACAAAGAATCCCGGCATTCAGGAATATACATATTTACAGACCCGGCTATGCTATCGAATATGACTTCTTCGATCCCACACAACTAAAACATACGTTGGAAACGAAGCTAATCAACAATCTGTTTTTCGCAGGACAGATAAATGGTACTACCGGATATGAAGAGGCAGGCGGCCAGGGATTGATCGCGGGAATAAACGCCCATATAAAAACACAAGGGGGAGACGAATTTATCCTGAAAAGAGACGAAGCATACATCGGCGTATTAATCGACGATCTGGTAACTAAAGGTGTAGACGAACCGTACCGTATGTTTACCTCCCGCGCGGAGTATAGAATATTGCTTCGTCAAGATGATGCCGATGCACGCCTCACCGAAAAAGGATATAATATCGGCTTGGCAAAGAGAGAGAGGATTGATCTTCTGAATCAGAAGAGAGAAGAGATGAACAGGATTATCGATTTCACCGCCAATTATTCTTTGAAGCCGGAATACATAAACGAAGGATTGGAAAAACTTGGCACCAGCCCATTGAAGCATGGTTTAAAATTAAAAGATGTAATCACACGCCCACAGGTATCAATCGACAGCATAGCCGAACTAGTCCCTGCATTCAAAGCGGAACTGGATAAAATCCCAAACAGAAAAGAAGAGATCAAAGAGGCCTGTGAAATAATCATTAAGTATGACGGCTATATCAAGAGAGAGCAATTAATCGCAGATAAGATCTCCCGCCTCGAAAACATCCAGATAAAAGGGAAGTTCAATTACGAAGCGATACTCTCCCTTTCCACCGAGGCGCGCCAAAAGTTGACAAAAATAAATCCTGAAACAATCGCTCAGGCAAGCCGGATTCCGGGAGTTTCACCGAATGACATCTCAATATTATTGGTACTTTTGGGTAGATAAAACGAGATGTTCCACGTGGAACATACGAAAATTATAAGACAAAAAAAGAATGTTCCACGTGGAACATATAAATATTAACAATAAAAAATGGAGCAATTCACAAAAGAGCAGAAGCTATCTTTCTTAAGGAACACAGTAAGAAACATTCCTGATTTTCCAATTCCCGGAATCCAGTTTAAAGACGTAACCCCATTGTTCAATACTAAAGAATCTCTATCCACATTGACAGATGTTCTTTTAGAAGAATATAAAGGGAAAGGCATCACTAAGGTAGTAGGAATAGAATCAAGAGGATTTATCATGGGTCCGATAATGGCTCTTGAACTTGGAGCAGGATTTGTACCTATAAGAAAACCGGGAAAACTTCCGGCTGAAGTATTCGAAGAAGAATATGAGAAAGAATATGGTGTGGATAAAATCCAAATCCATAAAGATTCATTATCTGAAGATGATGTTGTCCTTATACACGATGATCTGCTTGCGACAGGAGGAACTATGTTTGCCGCCTATAATCTGGTAAAAAGAATGGGCGTGAAAAATATCTATGTGAATTTTATAATAGAGCTGGAAGAGTTAAAAGGACGGACACTATTCCCAAAAGATGTAGACATTAAGGCTTTGATACAGTTTTCCATATAAGAAATGAATGAATACCTCAGAAATATAATACAGAACATTCCCGACAAACCGGGCTGTTATCAATATTTTGATGACAAAGGAATCATTATATATGTAGGTAAAGCTAAAAATCTAAAAAAAAGGGTTTCGCAATACTTTACAAAAAATCACGATAGCCCAAAGACAAGAATACTCGTCAGCAAAATACGGGATATAAAATATATTATTGTAGATACGGAAGAAGATACCCTCCTACTCGAGAACAATCTGATAAAGGAATTTCAGCCACGTTACAATGTAATGCTCAAGGATGATAAATCTTACCCGTCAATTGTTATCCGTAATGAATATTACCCGAGAGTAGAGCTCACCAGAAAAATTTCGAAAGACGGCTCACAATACTTTGGACCTTATACAAATGTACTAAGCGTAAAAACTCTTTTGGAATTTGTACACAAATTATATCCCATACGCACATGTTCTTTAAATTTAACTCCGGAAAAGATCGCGGAGGGAAAATATAAGGTTTGTCTGGAATATCATATAAAAAGATGCCTCGGCCCATGCGTAGGATTGCAGACTCCGGAAAACTACATAAAAAATGTAGAATCGATAAAAGAGATCCTGAAAGGGAATACAAATCTCGTGAGTGATGAGATCTATGCAAAAATGCTCGAGCTTGCCGAAAATCAGGAATTTGAAGAAGCCAATAAATTAAAAGAAAAATATCTGCTTATTGAGAACTTCAAAAATAAATCTACCGTTGTAAGTAATATAAACTACAATATAGATATATACAGTTACGATGAAGATGAAAGCGCAGCATATATCAATTACCTGAATGTACACAACGGAGCAATAATACAAGCCTATACATTCGAATATCGCAAACGACTGGAAGAAGAGAAGGAAGAACTTCTCGGCCTGGGTATAATTGAAGTAAGGGAACGATTCGGTTCGAAGGCTAAAGAGATCGTCGTTCCATTTTATCCGGACCTCACGCTGGAAGGAGTAGAATTTGTAATTCCCCAGCGTGGAGATAAGAAAAAATTATTGCTTCTTTCGACACAAAACGTAAGACAGTACAAAATAGACAAATTAAAAAAAGCTGAAAGCCTTAACCCCGAACAACGGAGTGTAAGAATACTGAAAGAAATACAAAAAGATTTAAACCTCAAGGAGTTACCGACCCACATCGAATGCTTCGATAACTCAAATATACAGGGAACGAATCCAGTATCAGCTTGCGTTGTCTTCAAAATGGGAAAACCGTCGAAAAGAGACTACCGCCACTTTAATGTAAAAACAGTAGAAGGACCTGATGACTTTTCAACCATGCGAGAAGTCGTTTACCGCCGCTATCGCCGGTTGCTGGAAGAAGAAACTCCCCTACCCCAACTCATTGTTATAGACGGAGGTAAGGGACAGTTAAGCGCTGCCTGCGAGTCTCTTAAAGCACTGGAGATCTATGGGAAGGTCGCAATAGTAGGCATTGCCAAACGGCTGGAAGAGATTTACTATCCCGAAGATTCAATTCCTCTCTATCTTGATAAAAATTCAGAATCGTTAAAAGTGCTCCAACATCTTAGAGATGAAGCCCATCGATTTGGTATTACATTCCACAGAAATCAACGGAGTAAAAGCCAGGTAAAATCGGAACTGGATAATATAAAAGGTATCGGAGACGAGACTAAAAGGCTGCTTCTCAGAGAGTTCAGGAGTGTAAAAAGAATAAAGCTGGCAGAAGACAAAGAACTTGAGAAAATTATAGGAAAGTTCAAGACTGCTTTGATAAGAAAGTATTTCGAGGAGAAAAACAATTGAATATTTTACTAACTTTACTCATAGTAATTTGAACACAATATGGGAGAAAAACCAATTAAAGACCGGGTATTATACGCCGATATACTCCGAACTTTAACAATATATGCTGTTTTCATAATACATGTGTGTGGTGTAAGATGGTATAGTACGGTAGGAACTACTGAATGGCTCGCATTGAATACATATATGACAATGCTCAGATGGTGTATCCCGGTATTCTTTATGCTCAGCGGCATTATAATACTCGATCCTAAATATGACCTGTCGTTTAAAAAACTGTATACCAAAGCGTTGCCAAGATTAGTAATAGCTCTTGTTTTTTGGAGCATCCTATACAGGACACTCTCCCCTATTACATCCATAATATTGAATATCAAAGATGTAACTCTCGATGACTGGCAAAGGATCTATACTGAAATAGCATTAGGCACACCATGGCACCATCTTTGGTTTATGTATGCCATTATTGCAATATATATCCTCTCTCCCCTCCTGCGCGTATTTACAGCCCACGCCGAAAAGAAACACTATTTCTATTTTCTTGTTATCTATTTCATTTTCGGCTCGGTCATACCAAAGATAAATGCCGCCTATAATGTACACATAAGCTTCGGAGTATATGATTTATATTCATATACAGGATATTTCCTTGCCGGATACTTTTTTTCCAGATATGACCTCAGTTCTCTACAGAAAAAAATACTGTACACAGTTGGAATACTAAACATTGTATATGTACTGGGAACCTCCACATATTGGGGTATGGTGGAATTAAGAGGCAGCACCCAGTACTTCGAAAATATGGGCCCTCATACAATGATTTTTGCGTTTTTCATTTTTGTGCTTGCAAAAAATACCATCAGTAACAGTGAAAGGCTCCAAAGGTACAGGAATAACCGGTATATTACCCTTTTGGCCAATTGCAGTCTGGGGATATACCTTGTCCACGATTTTTTCAATATCGCACTCAATATGTTGAATATAAACACTAGTCTATTTCCTGCTGCAATATCTGTACCTGTGCTGGCCTTGTTTGTATATTCAGCATCCCTGTGTGTTGTGCTTATAATCAGAAAGATACCTGTCATTAACAAATGGATTATCTGAACGGATTGTCCAAGAGAGTATAAAAGATCTTCCTCTCTGGAAAGAAAAAAGACTTTTCCTATTGATAAATAGATTGTTAACTTTAAATAATCGAAAGACAGATAGACCTTATTGTTATCAGACCAGCCCGTTCGGGCCATAATTTATTATACTATTCTTCCCTGAACAATCATGTTTGAGAACTCTTTGAATATGTTAATTGTTTATCTAAAGATAACATTCAGTATAAAAACAATCTAAACTTACAGAATTATGAAAAATGACTTATTCTATTCGGCAAAACAAGCTGTGAAATTCTGGTGGGTTTCAATACTCGTGGGAATACTGGCCGTAGCTCTTGGCATCTGGTCCCTGATAACACCGCTAACCACCTTGGTGGCACTTACTCTGGTATTTGCCGTCACATTCTTTGTCAGCGGTATTTTCGAAATCGCCTTTGCCTTATCTAACAAGAAAGTCCTAAAAGGATGGGGATGGACGCTGATAAGCGGTATTATAGACCTTATTTTCGGGCTTATCCTTGTCGCCATGCCTGTAGAAGTAATTGCTCTGGTACTCACCTATTTCGTAGGATTCTGGGTTATGTTCCAATCTATATGGGCAATAGGTTCGGCAGCCGAATTACAACGCAACGGCGTGAACGGATGGGGATGGTTGATGGCATTAGCCATACTGGGGGTCATTATGTCCTTTATCTTTATCATGAGCCCTGCATTTACCACAGGTTTCATTATAGCATTGGTTAGTATTTCATTTATCTCTTACGGTTTCTTCCGTATATATTTAGGATTTAAATTGAAATCTTTGCATAAAGAAATGGATGAAATAGAAAAAGATTTAAAAGAATAATAAACAGGAACACCAGAATTAATGAAAAGGATATGTCAAAAGTAATATTGCGTTAGCAAAGTGTTACCCTCTATTGCCATGCTGAACGGAGTGAAGAATCTCAAGCCTAAAAAACGAGATGTTTCACTCCGTTCAACATGACAACCAACGGTTACAGGAGCATAGCGTATGTAAATAGAATCTAAAAATACTTTTTACACACCATCTTAATATTTTATCAATCAGATACCTAAAGCATTATTGTTACATATAGCTTTTCTATTATTCCCGGCTGCACTTATCGCACATCAGTTTCCATTATAAAAACAGAGAAACTTTATCAATATAGAGAAAAGAAACCGAAAACAAATGACATCAAAAAATATAGAAAAAGTGACATTAAGAAAAATGATACAAAAGTGTTACCTTTGTTACCTTAAAAGTTATCTCCAAAATTCTCCAAGAAAACAAACGAAAACAAAAGTGATATGTATGAAACTAAATACACTTATATATAGCTATTTATATTAGTTAACAAGAGTAAAATTTGATTTTTATTTTTCATTTACATAATCGTTTTTTATCTATTATTTGTTACCTGTTTGTTACTTATGGATTTTTATAATTGTTACTTTATTCGTTTTTCGTAAATTATTATGTTTCTTATACTTATATAAGTACTGATTACTAGCTATTTAAAAACATACATATCAAAAGGTAATTAATCCTTATTTTCCTTTGCCATGTCGTTCCTTGTTTGTATCTTGCCCCCGGTCGATACAAAGCTCATATTCGTTTTTTTAGTATTAAAGGTTTGCAAAGATATAAATATCCGGTTAATTTACAAGGAAAAAGTGCTGATGCAAATCATTACTTAAACCTGTCCCTATTGATATACCCTATTCTTAATCAAGCCTGAAAGATATATTAATATAAGCAGCCAATAATGGATGAAAAATATTAATTACTCTCTATTCCATTTTACAAAGCACCATCATGGCAACTCAAACATACAACAAATATAAAATACTTATAGCTCCCGGTTCCAAAAAGATGCAGGGACTGAAGGTCGGGGATATTGTCCGCAGGCAATATTTCGACAATCCCAACCTTATCTATTCCCTGATGATTGTCCTTGAAACAGGCGTTGATATAATCGACGAAAAAGAATCTTCCTATATCATAGGCGCGCTGATCGAAGGGGATGAACCTCAGAGTGGTGAACTATTGGATTTTGTGCGTGTAACCAACCTGCATGACAATGACAGGAGTGGCGCCTTATACTTAACGGCATCTGACAGTGAAGCTCCATATCTGGATGTAATAGACGGCCTGGCATATAACCATTCATTATGTTATCCCTATATACCGGGTGGAAACCCTGATAATGCGGATAAGAATAAATATAGTTGTAGCGGAAGCCCTTTTCTGGATACAGCCTATAAGCAATCGGAACAGGATGCCGGCCGTATATACCGCATTACACGGAATGAAATGGTGGGGCAACCTGACTTCTTAGGGATAAAGCAGACGATAGAGAAACAATTGAGCCATCCCCAGCGTCTTATCGTTTCGTTTAAGGCCAGGGCTTCAAAAGCTATGACCGGGGTAAATGTATCTTTAGGTTTTAAGGAAGACGCAGGGCAAGCGGATGGGGAACAAACCATCGGTATCGATACAGGATGGCAATATAGGCTGTTTATGGTAACCATCGACCTGCCATCGCATTATCAGCGCAGCCTCTATATTGACCTTACCCGGCAACTGGAGGCGACGGGAGACTGGTTTGAAATCGCGGACCTGAATATTGTCCTGCAATCCTATATATCCACCTTCGCCAACGCGGCAAAAGTGCGGATCGGAAAAGTAAAGGGGATCGCAGACCCGGTTTTTGGCGTGCTTGATGGCTACGGGGCTTACTTCCGGAATATGTATGCCACCCAAAACGTCAATATTGCCGGGACACTGACTGCCGGGGATGAGAACGGGTTCAGCTCTACGTTTTATGTAGGAAAGATACATAAGAACGTCATCAGAAACAGTATCGACTGCGAGTTTACAGACTCTCCTGTTACACCCCTCGAAGAACATTCCCCAGTCGGTATTGGTAAATGCTGGATAACCGGAAACACAACAAAACTGAAAGTACAATCAGCCGGATGGCGGGAATCCCATCGGAATAAAAAATATTGTTTTTCCATTTGGATAAAAGCAGGTATTGCCACTAATATAGCAGTATACCAGGATGAATACCATTTGCAGGATATACAGGCGGATTCTACAGATTGGAAGAGGTATTCCGTCCCTTTCACCTTTAAGGACTCAAAAGAGACGGATTGTATTATCCGGCTGGAAGCTCCTGTCAGCGGAATGCTTATAACAGCGCCGCAATTGGAGGCAGGTTCCACCCCGTCTCAATACCAGCCTACAGACGGGACGCTTTCCTATGTAGAAGATTACGGGGCCTGGTTTTCTAAAGGTGGTATCGGGGGTACGATACAAAATCCCCTGTTAAAGCTGAACAATGACGGCTCCATCAGTTCCCGCGACAACTCTTTTGTTATCAATCCCGACGGCACGGGACACTTTGCCTCGGGACGCTTTAAATGGACAAAAGATACGATAAGCCTGCAGGACGTAACGATCAAATGGGAGGACTTCGATCCGGAAGCGCAGGAAAACCTGTTGCCCAAGTCCGTAAGCCTGAGCGGTACGGATATATTCCATTATCCGGATAAACCTGAAGAGGCCTGCGATCCCGTGGAGATCACCATCTACGCCACTGAGCATAACTTTACAGGGACAACAAGGAAATGGCAGTACCTCTCCCCGGAATCAGTATGGAAAGAATTAGCAGGTAATAATAAGGATTTTATACAGGTATCGCCTACAGGCCATTACTGGGAGGGAAGGGATGTTTTATCCCTCCGCTATACAGCGACTTATAAAGACGAAGCATTTGAGGATATTTTCTCCATTTATAAACAATTTGACGGGCAAAGCGCGTATTCTATCTATATAAACTCTTCCAACGGTTCCGTATTTAGAAACGGAGCTGTCTCAACGCTATTGTCGGCAAGGGTATATAAAGGCAGTGAAGATGTGACCGGAAAAATACCGGATATGAATTTCAGGTGGATAAGGAGCAGTAAGGATATTGCCGGCGATGCTCTATGGAACAGCGTGGATCATACGGGGAAAACACTGGAGATAACCGGAGAGGATGTTTACCGCAAAGCGGTATTCGACTGCGAAGTAATATTATCGACAATATAAAAAACAAGGATCATGGCACAAAAAGCAGCGCGTGGACAGGTCACTATTATCGACCAGAACGACGCGGTCAGCCTCCAGGCATTTATCGGCTCCAACCAGCCGCTGACACAGATTTATACGAAAGATACCAACGCCTATGCCCCGGCATGGACGGCGTCCCCTTACCTGGTACTGACGCCTGCTCTGTTCGTCAGCGGTAAGGGAGATGCCGACCAGGTTACTTCAGTAGGGAACGCGGCTACGCTGACACCCGGAATCAAGACCGGCTCGTCCAGGTGGTATAAGGACGGAGTAGCCGTCACCTCGGGACAAGACAGTTGCACTATAGCCGCAGCAGCATCCAAATATGCCCTGACGGTCAATACGAACCATATGAGCATTACATCGCCGCAGGTACGGTATACCTTCGAAGCGGTGTATATTGATGCGAACGGCCTGGAGATCGCTTTCCGCTCGGAGATACAATTCACCCGGCACCAGTCGGCGGGAGCCACGATCTGCGCTATCGCCTATGCCCCGGACGGGGTCATTTTCCGTAACGGCGAGGTCGCTTCGTTAAAGGCGCACTGCGACCTGTGGCGCGGGGCGGCAATCGATACGACCAACGTAACCTATTGCTGGGGTATCAAGGATTCTTCCGTCTTTGCCAATACGACCCTTTCGGCTGCTGCCGCGACCGGGGCCGTTACCGTAACCGTCGCTTCGGTAGCCAATATGGAGGCCGGGGGGAAGATTGTTATCGGTACGGCTACACATACGATCTCGACGGTCAATACTTCGACCAAAGCAGTTACCCTGACTTCCGCGTTGACGGCGGAGGCCGCATCCGGGGCTACGGTCAGGAACCCGTATTACAATGCCATGCTGGGAGCGGGCTGGTCGTGCCTGACTTCTTCCAACCCGCGCGGAGTAACGGCAGGGTGGACAAGCAATGAGATTACCATCACCGCCGATGCCGTCCTGAATTTTGAAACCTTCAAATGCGCGATTAAAGACACGGATACTTCGGCAGGCAATGCTTCCGCCAATAAGATCGTATGTGATATTATCTCCTTCTCGGATATGTCCGACCCTGTTATGGTGGATATCGTGAGCCAGAAGGGATTTATTATTAAGAACGACGCCAACGATGTGGACGCTAAAGCAGTGCTATACCGCGGCGGAGAGGAGCTGGACGCGGCAGGTACGGAATATACTTATACATGGAAACTCTGGAACGCGGCGGGTACGGCGGTCGCTAAAACCTATACGGGAAAAGCCGTTACCATTGCCAAAGCGGATGTGACGGGAAAGGGGGTATTGATGTGCGAGGTTTCAAAATGATCCGCTAAAAAGTACCGGCATGGAATCATGCTTATTAACTCCTTCTTTAAGAATAAATAAACGGCAAACACCGGTATTGCGAATAAAGAAAATACCGGTATTTGGATAAAAGATTACTACCTGTTATTGAAGGCGTTTCAGGCGGTACAATAATTGCCGGATTGCTTCCTGATAGTCATCGATAATAGCCTGGGTGAAGGCTTCCGTAAACAGTTCCCTCTGGGATTCCGTGTATTTGACAAACTCTTCCGCATGCTTTACGATATCCGATGGATTCTTTGTTTCAGGAATTACGATATCCAGGTCTCCTATTGTAGCATACGATGTTTCTACCAGGCGGTCGGTTACATCCAGCAGGTCTTCGATAGCCTGATCCAATGCAATGTGGGCGGAATAGCTGCCTGGGCCTGTAATATGCCAGTGATGCAGTTTCAGGCTGCTGTTAAATGAAAAGACTTTTCCGATAAATGCCGCAACCGCTACATGGGCAGATACAGCTTTTGATGATGTATTGTACATAATTTTGAAAAATTGGTTCATAATTATACCTGTAAATATAATGATTTTAATATTTTTTTACGGGATATTGCCTGATAAAATATTATTGTTGTATATCAAGGAAAATCCTTCCTGCATGCAGCCCCTGTCCATCGCTTCTAAAATAATGGTGCTAAAAGGGCGATAATAACAGTAAAGGTGAATAAATCTTATTCCCCGATAAATATCCGGGCTAAAATGCCCTGAATCCGCTTGTCTGTCTTACCTTTGTGCTTAAGCACGTAAGTGGCGCCGGTAAGCGGGCCACAAATGGGCTCATTGAATTCCCGGACTGTGCGCCGGTCTTCAGGGACAAATTACAGAGAGGTTCACAAATAATATATGATACCAATAACGCATTAAATTATGGCCACATTAAAGTTTATCCTGCGCAAGTCCGTCAGCGGAGCGCGCTGCAAGGGCAGCCTGTGCCTTCGCCTGATCCACAGCCGCAAGGTCAAAGTCATCACCAGCCCTTTCCGGCTTTACCCCCACGAATGGGACGGGGCCGGGCAAAGGGTACATCTTCCTGAAGAGGGCTCCCCGCGCTACCCTTACCTGTGCAAGGTAACCGAAAGCCTTTGCGCTTACGGCGAACAATTCGAAGAAGCGGCCGGGCGGCTGGAGAAATCGGGGCGTTATACCGTTGATGACATCCTTTGCAGTTACCATAGGGAGCATAACCCGGCCAACCTTTCCGGCTTTGCCGGGCTGCAGGAGCGCAACCTGCTGCGTGCCGGCCAGGAGCGTACCGCCCGTGCTTACCGCACCGTCAGCCGCGGGCTTATCACCTTCAATAAGGGGCGTGATATCCCCCTGAGCCAGATCAACGCCTGTATGATGAAAGAGTTCGAGGCCTACCTCAAGGAGCGGGGCAAGGCCATGAATACGATCTCTTACTATATGCGTATGCTGCGTGCCATCTATTGGAAGGCCGTCAAGGAGAAACTGATCGATGCCCGGCGTGAGAATCCTTTTGACCATGTTTTCACGGGCTTCCAGAAAACCCGTAAACGGGCATTGGATATCGAAAGCCTCCGCGCGCTGAACAGCCTTGATTTTTCGGCTTTACTGGAACGGCAAACCCAGCCGCCTGTAAATGCGCATAAGCAGCTTAAAGAAGCCCCGCGGGAGGATAAAACTACAGACAGGGCCCTTTATACTTCGTGGCGCTATTTCTTCTTTTGCTTCCATGCAAGGGGAATGAGCTTTGTGGATATGGCCTACCTGCGCAAGGAGAATATCCGCCAGGGGGTGATCAGCTACTACCGCAAGAAGACGGGCCAGAAGATCGAGGTGACGGTCACGCCCACTTTACAGCGCATCATCGACAGCTTCAGCGGCGAGGTCCGCCACAGCCCCTACCTCTTCCCCGTCATCCGGGACGCGGACAGATCCCCGCGCCTGCAATACGAGAACGGCCTGCGCCTCCAGAATAAGCGCCTGAAAAAATTATCCGCCCTGGCCGGCATTGGGGAGAAATTAACGACCCATGTCTCGCGCCACAGCTGGGCGACCATCGGCAAGAAGCAGAACCTGCCGCTGTGGGTTATCAGCGAGGGCCTGGGGCATTCCTCCGAAAAGATGACCTATACCTACCTGGCCTCCTTCGACCGCTCGACCCTTGACCGGGCCAACGAGCAGATCGCCCTGGCCCTGGTCTCCCCGCCATCCGCTACCGCCGGCTTCGCCTGCCTGTAGGGCTGAAACCGGTTTATATGCCTTTACAAACAAAAACTATAGCTTACATTTCTTGATCAGCTTACCCGCTATTTTATATGGCAGGGCATATTTTCTTTTATTTCCGGCTGAAAATAAAAAAGTATTTTTATATTTGTAAGCATATTTTTACTGAAAGGAGGAAAATAGGAGCATATTCTGAGCCGGACAACACAAAACCGAACGTTTTGCGTTCATTTTATCTATTCATCTTAACATCTGACACTTAGCAAGTGTCGGAATAAGTTTGTTTAACGCATATAAACAATTGCAAAGTTAGGCGTTATTTTTTAATAATGTTGTTAGATTCGGTTATCCATTTTTACACTTTCTTTACCTATTTCACACCCAAGCCGGTTATGCTGCCTTATCCCGCCCGGGGTTTCTCCCAGGTGCTGCTTACAGTAGCGGCTGAATGAGGCTTTTGATGCAAAGCCGAATTCAGCGCGCAGTTCGTTTAGCGATTTCTCCCCCGTGCAGAGGGCATGGTATATCTTTTTTGCCCTGTGCTGGTTCATCCACTTGTACCCGGATATATTAAATACCTTCCTGAAGCGTTTCTCTATGCCCGAGAGGGACATATTCATCGCGGCGGCCAACTCGGAAAGGGAGTGGTAGTTGTGGTAATTGTTCATCACATAAAGGGAGAAACCCGGGTCGCCGCTCAGGGCTTCGTGAAAAAACAACGCGAGTTCCTCTTTCGAGTAAAATTCCCCGAGCAGGTAGAGCAGTTCATTTATCTTCAGTTCATTATAATATCCGCAACAGAGCCCTTTGCGTATACAGTAGGCCAGCATATCCGTATACCCCTTTACGGGTTCCTTCATTTCCAGCAGGTAGGGGGAATCCGTTCCCGTATCCGGGGTCCGGTGTACCAGGTCCTCCAGCCTGTAGCAGTCGCAGAACTGCAGCTTGGAGTAAGGGCGTATGAACAGGAGCAGGGCTCCGGATTCAGCCCTGTAGCTGAAGTTGTAGCCTACAGGCAGGTAAAGCGCCTGCCCGCAGCGCATCCGGCGGTTATTGTACATCCCGAAGGAATAGGTGATCTCCCCCCTGAGCAGGAAGATGATCTTACTCTGCAGGGCCTGTTGTTCATGGCTGCTGCCGGTACTGATCTCTTTGGTTTCAATGGCCGGTCTGGCGTCCCTGTCGCAACTCAGGCAGGTGCGGCAGGCCATGTGTTCGTTAAGGTATGATAAATCCATATTCAGTTGGTTTTGAGTTTGTTTAATCCATGTTTAATGATGCTGTTGCTGTGTCAGGCCGGTTTGTACCCGGAAAGGCTATTGGTTATCAACAGATTAAAAGCCTGTCGCCCTCCGGTTTTCCTGCCGTCGGGGGTCCGCCTGTTTAACGGTTCGTGTCAGAAGTTATCCCCTGTATTTATTTATTGCTTGTTAATGTGTTAATATACAGACGATTGCAATCCAGTCTACATACCATCCGACACTTGCTAAGTGTCAGATGCCGGAATCAGATAAATATATCTCGATGCATGCCTTTCCGTCAGGGGGGCATGCAATCTTACTCCGGTTCATCCGGGAGGGGATAAAACGGTATAAACAGTATACAGGAGGCGGTAAGGCTGGCAGATGAAACGTTTAACAAAAACAATACAAAAAGATGTGCAGAGTTCACTATTTACCGGTAACGATGGAGCGGCAGGGCGGACGGTTTTATATCGGCCTGGACATGCAATTTGTGGGGGATATGGCCACGGCCGACCAGTCACACCAGTTCATACCCGTACTGTCGGCCGGGGACAGGCGCAGGGAGTTACCGATGGTTCTGGTAGCCGGGCGTTCGCGCTACCGGTCGTTGCGGCTTGCCTTATGGGGCCTTGGCGGGGACATACTGCGCTCTTACCATATAAAAAAGTTGTTGCAGGCAACCGGCCGGGCGGCCATCGATTACCCTTACCGTATATCCCTGGACTACGAACAGTGGATGGACAAGGCGGAAATAACCGTCATACAGCAGTGAACCGGCAAACAATGAACAACATGAAGTCAACTAAATAATACCTATATATTTTATGAAACAATCCGTAATCCTATTTCTGCTTCTGGCGATTGCCCTGGTATCCGTACGGGGGCAGGACGTAGTTGGCAACCTGCCGCTGTCCTCGCCGCACCTGGCAGTCAAGACCAATTTATTGTACGATGCTACCACCACTTTCAACCTGGGGGTGGAGGTTAAGCTGGACAGCCGCTATACGCTGGACCTGCCGGTTAATTACAACCCCTTCACCTATAGCGGGAACAGGAAGCTGAAACATATACTGGTGCAGCCGGAGCTCCGTTACTGGGTTTACGAACCGTTTTTCAGTCATTTCATCGGTGTGCATGCGCTCTATGCCAATTACAATGTGGGGGCCATCAAGTTGCCGCTGGACCTGTATCCGGACCTGGAGACCAGCCGTTACCGGGGCAACCTTTTCGGGGCGGGCATTTCCTACGGTTACCACTGGATGCTCTCCCCCCGCTGGAACCTGGAAGCCACTTTCGGCTTCGGGTTTGCCTATTCGGACTATGACAGGTATGAGTGCAAAACCTGCGGCAAGCTGCTGGAGAGCGGCAGCAAGCATTATTTCGGGCCTACCAAGGCCGGTATATCCATCATCTATATAATCAAATAAGACAATGAAACGTATGAAACGATTCCATATTTCCCATATACCGGCTGTATTTTTCCTGCTGGCGGCGCTCAGCCTGCCGGCACAGAACAAGGACCTCTATAAAGGCCGACTGCAGGTCGAAAGCGCCGGGCTGAAACAGGAAGGTGACAGCCTGTTATTAAGCTTTTCGGTACACATACAGGGCCAGGCCGTTACCGGCAGTCAATCGATGCTGCTGATTCCCGAACTGAGGGCTGGAAACAATACGGACAGCAAAACCCTGACCCTTCCCTATATACTGATCGACGGGGATGAACGCCAGAAACTGAACGAACGCTCTTTCGCCCTTGCGGGAGCAGATAAGCGGTCCGCCTATCATCGTCCGCAGATGCATGTAAATACCCGGCAGTCCACCGATACGACACTTCTGTATAAGCTGAAAATCCCCTATGAATCCTGGTTGGGTTCCGCCCGTTTCGTGCTCTACCAGCAGGTAACGGGTTACAGGCAGGAATCACGGCTGTATGCGCTGTCATTGAGCGATAAGGTGGAAATGGAAGCGTATGTGCCCTACCAGGCCAGCCCCGCGGTATCCTTCCTTGTACCGGACAGGGAAACCAAGGCGCGCCAGCTCCGGGGCAAAGCCTTCCTGGACTTCCAGGCAGACAGTTCGCACATCGATCCCGGTTTCAGCCGGAATGCCCCGAAGCTGGCCAGGATCAGCCAGGCCGTCTCGGATGTGAAAAACAACCCCGATGCGGTGATCACCGGCCTGTTTATCGAAGGCTATGCTTCCCCCGACGGGCTGTACGCCACCAACGAGCGTTTATCGAAAGAACGGTCGCTGGCGTTGAGGGATTACCTGAAAACGAAGTTCGGATTCGACGGGGGCCTTTTCAAGGTAAGCCATGTGGCCGAGGACTGGGACGGGCTGGTCGTACAGGTACAGGCCTCCGGTATGGAATACAGGGACAAGGTACTGGAAATTATTGCCACCACGGGAATAACGGCCGGCCGCGAAGTCGCCCTGATGCGCCTGGCGAACGGTGCGCCCTACCGGCAGATGCTCCGGGAGATATTCCCCGAACTCCGCAGGGTGGAATACCGGGTCGACTATACGGTCAGGGATTACACTCTCGAAGAAAGCAAGTCGCTGTTCAGCCGCAAACCGGAAGACCTGTCCCAGCTGGAGCTTTACAACCTGGCCCGGAGTTACGGCAAAGGCACGAAGGAGTATACGGATATATTGCTCGAGGCGATCCCAGGATACTATCCCGGTGATGTAACGGCAAACGTCAACGCGGCGGCGCTGCTGATCGAAAACGGGGAACCGAATAGCGCCGGGCGCCTGCTGGACAGGATAGCCGGCACAGCCCCCGGCGGCAACCATCCGGCCGTACTGAACAACCTGGGCGTGATACGCCTGCTGGCAGGGGAACTGGATGAAGCCGAAGCCCTGTTTAACCGGGCGAAAACAGCCGGCAGTGAGGAAGCAGCCCGCAACCTGGAGGAAGTGGCGGTCAAACGGGCCGATAATCAGAAAATGGAACGGTATAAAAACCGGTAAACCGTCCCCGCAAACCTGCCTGCGTCGACATACGGCGCGCCGGCAGGGGGAAAGCCGGCAGGCAGCGGTTTGCAGGCCGGTACCGCAATAAAAAGCTATTCATAATAATACCAGGGAATGAAAATGAAACAAACAACCCGGACAAAAGTATCAACACGTATTAACAAAACAGGGAAACAGGAGGGCCGTAAAGATCAGGGAAGGAACGATTTAAACATAGCTGGAAGAAACAGTTACAGCTAAGCGAAAGAAGAAATAATTAAGAGAAACTAGAAACAGTTAAGAGAAACAGTTCGAAAAAAACGATTAAGAAAAACAGTCAGAAAACAAAAAAACGATTAAGAAAATTCATAATTCATAATTCATAATTCATAATTCATAATTCATAATTCATAATTCATAATTCATAATTCATAATTCATAATTCATAATTCATAATTCATAATTCATAATTAAAACTTCAGACGAATATTTATTTTATTAACATTTTTAAAACAAAAAGAATGAAAACAAATTTCAAACATGCAATTATTGCAGCAACAGCCCTGCTATTAGGATTCAGCAGCTGTTCGAATGACGACGCGAACGCTCCGGCGGACGATCTTCCTACACAAAGCGTGTCCGTGCGTATCCTCGTGCCGTCGACCTATGCCCCTGAAGCGACAGCAGTGGGAGTGACACCTACTATCACCGGAAATACGAACGTATTCTTCGTCGGTGGCGGCGTTATACTGGAAGTTGGTACGCTGAATGCCGCTGAGGCAGCAGCAGGTAAAACATTTACCGATGTGCCGGGTGCCGTATCCGATGTGATTATTGTCGCCAATGGCGGAACTGTGGCAACATCCCCTGCTCTTTCTACAATAGTGAGAAATGATCCGTTATCGAAACTGAACGAGACACTGTTCTTACAGGCCAGCCAGACCAACGCGCAAACAGCTGTTAACTTATTCGGCCGCGCTCCCCTAACAGATGGTGCCGGTGTAAATGCAGGTAAAAAGGTTGCCGCTGTAACGCTGGTTCCTGCTATTTCCCGGATTGAGATTGGCGAGATAAAGGCAGATGCGGGCGCAGCTGTTAAATTGAAGAGTTTCAAACTGACAGGGATTTATATCAACAATACATACACACAACTCGGTATTGACTATGTAACTAAGCCGACTCTGGCTACAGAGATTCTAAACTATGACAAGGCTAATGCAAAATGGATAGACGGTAATTACCCTGCACGTTTCAAAGATGAATGGGCCAACGCATCGGTTACAGACGCTACCAGCTTTAAACCGGCCGGCACCGACAAATGGTCTTATTTTGTATTGCCTGTAAAAGCATCGGCAAATGGAACTGAAATCAGCTCGGTACAACAAGGTGCGGTTCCCCATATCGTCTTTAAAATAGAGGATATAGATTACGATGATGCCGCATACCAGGATGTTGCCGGTCCTTATTTTATTACTATTAAAAACCTGAAAGTAGGCGGAGCTGATTTAACAGAACTGGCACCGGGAAAAGTATACAGCTTAAATGGCGGTGTAGCCGGTGATCCTATTCTGATAGGAGGCGGAAATCTGTCACCGGATCCGGAAACAAATGCTACTGAGGAAGTTGTTGTGAGTGCTACTGTAACGCCATGGGAAGGCTTTGACGTCGATCCTGTATTCTAATAACAAATATTGAACCCCTCACGGGAGAGGCCCGGGCTTACACACTGTCCGGCCGCTCCGGTGAAACCAATCAAAAACCTTCAGAAGGGACGGGGAAGGGTTCCGGGTATAACGCACCGGAGCCTCCCCTCTCCCGGGAGGGTTTATCATAAAGCGGTTCACGGTAACTTACCGGAAACGGACTCTGTAAAACGGTATAATAAACGATACGACAACATAAAATAAAGCCAATAAACAAGCAAGCGGTAACGCGGTTATTGCCTGCGATTGCCTTACAAAAATAAATTATTCACATATGAAACAGCTGAAGACATTAATCCTGCTAGTTGCGTCCGTATTTTTCACCGGATGTATCGGTGATGAACTGGTTGATTGCCCACCGGATGAGAATCTGACGCTCGCATTTTCCTACCTGGACTTTCCGGACCATATCGACCGGGTGACAGTCGCGATATACGATCCGAGCGGAAAGCTGGTGGAGACGGTGCAAGTTGATAAGAACGATCTGGATGCCTTCCGGGGAGTCGGGTTATACCTGCCGGCAGGTGATTATACAGCTGTCTGCTGGGGAAACGCTTTCGACAATACCCAAATCAACGGGCTGTCCAATGGAGCCGGCCTTACAGCGCACGAAGTGGCCCATCCCGGTTACTTCAATTCTGCGCGTATACCGACCAACGATGCCCTGTATTACGGCAAACATACCTTTACGGTCAAACCCGGCACGGCCAATAACGAAACAGTGCCATTCACACCGGCTTATATCCGGCTCATCATACAAGCCAAAGGCCTGCCGAGCACCGCTGCCGGCGCACCGCCTTCAGGCTATCCTTATATCAGGGTGAACAACCTTGTACCTGCATACGACTATAATATGGTTACCCACGGTGACCCTACGACATACTATCCGCCGGTAACGGTAGACACGGGCAACAAACAGGCCGAGGCCACCTGCGACGTGCTGCGCTTCCGGGCGGATAACCCGATCACGATAGACGTGCTGGACAACAGCACGGACAATACGGTGCTCCATACCGTTAACCTGAAGCAGTTCATAGCCGACAACAATATCGTCATCGCTGACGGTAAGGAGGTCACCATACCGATCGAGATCTCATTCGAGGGTAAAGTGGTTATCGTCACGCTGCTTGAGAACTGGGGCAACATCCCCGTAAACACGCTGTTCTGATAAAAACAGGCAACGGCCCGGGCCTTCAACAAGCATTGGAAGGATGGAAGCCGGACTAAACATATAAAAAAACAAGCATACAAAGAAAACAGGAAGCAGGAGGCAAGAAGAAAAGATGAATAATGATTTACTGATTCGATCCATGCTTCATAAAAACTAAACGAAAGAGGCGATGAAAACAATAACGATAACCTTATTGCTGTTAACCATGGCGCTGCTATCCGGCTGCACATCGGAGGATTCCGGCAATGAAATCCCTGATCCCGCACATACCGGTGACAGGAATGTGACCCTCGAGGTGCGCATACCCGGTGTACGCACGCCCTCGACCTACGGCATGACCGCGGGTCAGGAAAACCAGGTGGAAGAGCTTACCGTGCTGGCCTACAAAGTTGTCAGCGGCACCGAACAGCTTCAACAGAAGGTCGAGGCCCAACCATCGGATATCACGGTCAGCGGCAGCGATAATGTCAATATCAAGGTGACCCTGTCCCTCCCTGCGGGCGATTACAGCCGGCTGGTGGTGGTCGCCAATGCCGACAGCCAGGTCGCCGGATTGGCCGGCAACAGCCCCATTAGCGAACTGAATGCCATCGAATATACCCATGCCACCGGACAATGGAATGCAACCAACCCGAACCCAACCCCGGTCCCGATGACGGGCGAATATGCAAACGGAGCGGGGAACGGTATCACCATACAGCAGGGCCAGTCGAAGACCTTCAGCGGCCTGAAGCTGGTACGCATGCTGGCGCGTGTGGATATCGTCAACACCGCCACGGCCTTCACGCTCACAGAAGTGAGTCTGTACAACTTCAGGAAAAACGGCCTGCTGGTCAACGACGATACGCAATACGGGGCTTCCCCGGCACAGCCTCACCTGCCCGGAGCGGTGATGAATGCCACCTCCCCGATGATCTATACCGGGGCTGTGGTGTCGGCCAATATGGCCGGAGAGATCTATGCCTTCGAGGCGGCCGCCCCGACAGGCGCAACGATAAGTGCCCAGACCGCGCCGCGCATCATTATCAAAGGGACATACAATAGTAATGAATACTTCTATCCGGTTGACTTCACCTACGACGGTACCGTTAGCGGTACCACCAAAGGCGCTTTCATGCCTATCGTCCGCAACCATAAATACATATTCACCGTCTCACAGGTCAGCGGCCCGGGTTTTGCTTCGGCTGCCGCCGCCCTGGCATCGACGGAGGTCATTACCAACATCACAGCGCAGCTCTTCGTCATCGATGAAAACTTAACCGATGTCTATTGGAATGCAACGAATTACCTGGCGGTCAATGCGCCGGACTTTGACTTCGGATATGAAGAAGTGACGGCAGCAGCCACCGATAACAAAATCACCGTTAAATCCACTGCCGCCTGGACGATATCCTGTTTCGAAGCGGACGGCACAACGCCTGCTGCCGGCGGCTGGCTTTCGGTCGATGACACGGAAGGAGACGCCAACACAATGGAAACCGTAACGGTTCTGCTTAGCGAAAATGCCGGAGCGGCGCGCGAAGGTAAAATAAAAATACAGTCCGGGCCTTTTACACATGTAGTGACGGTTACGCAGTCAACCAATCCTTAAATCAGGTAGCCACCGTCGATAGACACCAAACAGCACCAGGCTCAGCTCACTGTCGCTACTACCTACCTATAGGGTAGTGCCGAGGTATCCGATGTAAAAGAAAAAAGGCCGGGAATTGATAAATAGATAAAAATAAATGCATACGAACATATTAAAAGATATAACAGGATGCATCAAACGGGTAAAAATCATGCCGGTACGCAATTATATGACAAAAAAATGCAATATTAAAAAAAGCTCAAAGATATGATACAAAAAAAACTGTATAAGCGCTCCGGATCGGCCCTGTCGGGTCTTGGGGTATACTGCCTGCTGACGCTGGCCATGGCCTTCACCTCGTGCAGGAACGAAGAGTCCGTGGAAATAAACGGCGCGGGCAAACAGGTAACCATCACGATGTCCGTACCGGGCGCCACCGCGGCGGCCGGCCCTGTGACCTATGCCATGCCTGCTGACGAGGCTAAGGTCAATACGGTCGATGTGCTGTGCTTCCAGACAGACCCCGGCTACCCGACGGATGTGGACAGGGGAACCTTCCTCTACCGTGCCACCGTAGGATATACGGCAGGCGCTTCGACCTTTAGCGTTATCCTGGCCGAACAGGCGGAAAACCAGACGCTCGTCGTGCTGGCCAATTGCCGCACTCAGGTCGAATCACTGCTGAGTACGATCTCCAGGGGTGACACCAAAGCGAGTGTTATCAGCAGCCTTGTGCTGTCGCAGAGTACCGCTTTCGACGCCTCCACCATGACAGGCATCCCGATGTGGGGCGAGATCACCAACCAGGACGTTACGGCTAGCTATGCTCCCGTAGGGCTGCAGGTCTTCCTGACGCGTATGCTGGCCCGGATCAATATCACCAATACCGAAGCTGACTTCGTCCTGCAGGAGGCTTACCTGTACAACCCCCGCCAGAAAGGCAGCATGATCCCGGATAACTGGAACAGCGTGCAGAAAATCGTTAATGCACCTACTGTCGTAGCAGGCGCGGAGATGCCCCGCGGCACAACGTTCGGGCCTTTCACCACTTCGGCAACGAACAAAATCGAGAATAAGATCTTTACCTTCGAGGCCGATAACATCGCCAAGGCCGGAGCAGATCCGCTGGACGCCACCTGCCTGGTCGTAGGCGGCTTATACAAAGGAACAACATCGTATTACCGTGTAGAAATGAAGGATTACGGCGGCGACAATTTCATCGATGTTAAACGCAACTATACATATAATGTAACTCTCGATGGGATAGACTTTGAAGGCGCGGGCCAACCGGCCGATGCCTACACCGGGCGCGCAATGATCAAAGCCACCGTGGAAGCGTGGAACGACCGCCATGCCATGGTGACTGCCGGCAATAACCACCTGAAGGTCTCCACCAACGTTTTGTCCTTCCCATCGAGCGTCGGCAATGACATCATTGACGTATTCACAGACCATCCGGACGGGTGGGTAATCGATAAGATCGAGGGCCCCTCAGGAGAAACCATCGATTGGCTCACCGCCACTCCCGACAACGGGGCAGCCAACGTGACCCAGCCTTTGACCATAGACGTTCTTGAGGCCGGGCTTGTAAACCGCTCCGCTTTTATCCATCTCAAGGCGGATAATATGACAGTAGTAATTACTGTTAATCAGCTACGGAAAGAGACGTTGACGCTCTCTAAGAATATCGACGCCGCGGGCTCGTTCAACGACATATCGGGACTTTACAATAGCAACGAGGAGGTCCAACTTCCGGCCACTTCAGATAACGACGGATACGTATGGGACGGGTGGTACAATACATCATCCGGACAAAAGGTCGCGGGGGATCCTAGACAGCCGGTAATCAGTCTCACCAACGGTTACAACCATGAATACCAAGCACGGTGGATTGAAATACCTACCATCAAACAGGGTACAAAATTGGGGACCGGGGACGGACATTTACTGTTTAACGGTGAGGAGGGCCCTTACTACCCATACGATGGCGAGACGATAATCGTTACGGGAACGGGTAAATGCATTAACGATGCGTCTTTCGTATTTACTGGCACCGGATCTGTTAATGTTCAAGCTTACTGTCCGTTGAACCATATAACCGCTGTGTTAGCTGAAGGCACTTATAATAGCGAAGGGTGCCAGAACGCTGGAGGTATGACCAGCCCTGGCAATCATACAGGCAACGACGACTACATTGTGAACGCTTCAGAGGCGCATGAGGCCTGGATCAGCCCTTTGGTAAAAAATGGTGCAACTCCGAATTGGTATGGCTATATCTTTTATATAGGTAACGTGGATAACGGACGCTATGACCATTATGATGCTAGTAACGGCCTACAATATGTAAAATATGGATTCACAATATATTCATCGCCTAGAAATAACGCCAGCCTGGGCTATACTTCTCTTCGCAAATGCATACTGAATTTAATTTATAATTAACGTTCAAGGCCCCAGTAAACCAAATCTTACTGATGCCCTTCAGCATCATGGTCGATTCACTGCCACCCCGACCCTAATAGGGTAGCGCTACGTGTCTGTTGCACAACTAAAAAAGAAAGAAATAAGCATTAATAAAAATTGATTATACGGTTAATTATTAGTATATTACATGAATAAATTCAATCATTATGCTAGGTAAAAAACACTACGAAGAAAAACTCTTTCTAGTCTTCAGATTGTCAGATCGGGTACCAGATAATAATTTTTATCGCCGTTTAAAGAATACGCTTGATTTATCCTTTCTCCGTAAAAAGGCTCTGCCTTATTATGGGCGGGAAGGACAAGCCAGTATTGATCCGGAAGTCTTCTTTAAACTCATGCTTATTGGCTATATAGAAAACCTAAGCTCTGACAGAAAAATCATCGAACATGCCAGTATGCGTATGGATATGCTTTACTTCTTAAACTACAATGTCGATGAACCTTTGCCTTGGCATAGTACACTAAGCCGTACACGTCAACTCTATGGTGAAGACTTATTTCTTGATGTTTTCGCTCATATACTCTACCTCTGCTTTGAAGCAGGAATGGTTGAGGGTCGTTCTCAAGCAATTGATAGTGCTTTTGTTAAAGCGAATGCCTCTATGGAAAGTCTTGTCGATAAAGAAGTTCAATTAAAGGTCACAAGCTCTATGTATTATCAGGATCTATGTGCTAATGAACAAGAGCATAAATCAGGGCCTCAGTTCAATAATTCCTCTATCAAGCCATCAAATCCCAGGCATGGCCAAAATAAAAAGCGATGCAGTTCAACAGATCCGCAAGCACGGTTATCCAGGAAGCCACACAAAGCGCTAAATCTCAACTATCTTGCACAAATAAGTGTAGATACGAGTTCCCATGTTATTTGCGGTGCTTTGGCAAGCCTTGCAGACAAACGGGATTCACTTTGTTTACCTGATATCTTAGCTCAGGCAAGAACTAATTTATATCCAATGGGTATAACCATTTCCCAGGTATTGGCGGATACAAACTATAGCAGTGGACGTTCTCTCAGACATTTAGAAGATCTCAACATTCAAGGGTATATACCCTGCATGGGAAACTATCTTCCTAAAAGGACGAATTTCACTTTTCATCCGAAAGAAAATTATTACCAATGCTATAAAGGCGTAAAGCTCCCCTTTAAGTATATACGCACCGATCACCGGGATAATACCCGGACCAGAATCTATGAATCTTCCGGCAAAGATTGTAAAGACTGTTCGCTTAAAGCAGCGTGTCTTGGTAAAAAAAACTTCAAACATTTAGAAGATACCATAGACAAAGCTTACTATGATCGAATGTATCAACGTATTCATACTCCTATAGGCAAGCGAATGATAAAACTGCGTTCATCTACCGTTGAGCCTGTTTTAGGGACTCTGCTTCATTACCGGGGAATGAAAAAAGTATATACAAAAGGTATAAAGCTTGCCAATAAACATGTCTTATTAGCTTCAATGGCTTATAATATCAAGAAATTATTGTCGTACATCTTCTCCCCCGGCTTTAAGGAGGATCGTATGTGGCTGAAAAATCTGTGTTATAAACGCACTCGTGCCTTTCTTGATGAATATGAGTATCTTTTTTATAATTTTTTCCGCTTGAATAATAATTTCCGGTTTTTTTTAATGCTTGTTTCATAAATAGTATGGTTTTAATAATTATCTAAAATTAGTTGTGCAACAGACACGCTACGCTACCCTATATAAAAGGGAAAAAAGGCCGGGGACTCGGGATAAGGGCTAAAAAGGTGAATATGAATACATTAAACGATAAAATACGATGCAACAAAACCATAAAAACCGCGTCAAATTGGCGCAAAAGCGGCTCAGGAGCACCTCTAACGTGCTGGCTAGCAGCACATAGTCCTTCCGCTACCCTGCCGCCGTGAAGACGGCCGACAGGACAAGGGAGAAAAAAACAGTAAGCGAAGAAAAATAAAATAAAAATACAAGATAACAATGCTAAAACAGAACATCCGCCCGGTACCTTATTACTCGCAGACCGCAACGGTCTGGGAGAAGGAGCTGGCCGCCTGCCTCCGCCGCGAGTTCCGCGACAAGATCGCGCGCCGTCTGAAAGGGCATCACATCCGCGGGTTTTCGCATGATTATATCACGGGCTTTATCCGCAGGAACAAGAAGGCCTGGCCTTATTTCTTCCGGACGGATATCGCTAAGTTTTACCCGGGTATCCGGCACCGCGACCTGATCGTCGGCTGCCAGGTGGCCTACCGTGAACTGCTGGGCCTGGACTATGTGCCCAAAGCCTTTAAGAAACGCTTTGTGCCCAACCTGAACGAGTGGTGCGGCTCCCTGCCTGTAACGCGTGGTATACCCATCGGCAGCGCCGTATCGGCCATCCTGGCCCCGGTGATGCTGGTGCCGGTATGGCTCGAGGTGCAGCGCCGCTTCAGGGTTCCCTTTATCGTTTTTATGGACGACGTGTTCATCTGTACGGAGTCGCAGGAACAGGCTGCGGAAGTCTATGCCTACCTGCAGAATACGCTATCCTTCAGCTACGACCTGGACCTGAACGCGGAAAAGACGCAATCGGGCCGGTTCTCGGACAAGGCCGTTGAATTCTGCGGCTGGCGCTTCGCAGGGGGCTACGCCCGCATCAGCGACGCGAAGGTAAGCTCCTTCAAAGAGCGGCTAACAGTCGAGATAAAGCGTTGCAAGGGTATCGCCCCGCATGCGTTCATGAAGCGTGTCAACAGGAAGATCGACGGTTTTGCCAACTATTACAAGCATGGCGATGTGGGAAAGCAGTTCGAGTCGCTGGACGGCTTTGTACGGCAGGAAGTGCGCCGCTGGCTGGCCGCCGAAGGGCGTGGCCGCAGCTATTCGAACCGTGACCTGCACAGCTTCGGGTTGCACAGCTTCGAACTCGTTTACCGCCGTTTACGGGAACGCTCGCCCAAAGACCGGACACTGCTGAAACAGCCTACCCCGGCGAGCGACGCCCAACCGGTCGACAGCCGGCTACAACGCCAACAATTGGAGCTGACCTCTGTGATCGACACCAAGCTGACCGAGATGCTTACTTTGCAACGCCAGCAGGTGAGCCTGCTAAAAAAGATCGTGGAAGTCGAAGCCTACTGACGGATGTTCCGTCACCCGGAAGCAGGATGAACAGGAAACGATTTGCCGGGACGATCAGGAAGCGGATACAGCGGAAGCGTGAACGACTGTACTAAGATAAAAGGTAAAAGTAAAAGAGAGCAGGATGAGAAAAAATAATGCTTATAAGAAAATGCAACGGTTCAGGAAACCAAACAAATGTATAGCGATGGCAAACAACAAAAATAAGCAGGATAAAATGGCCGGACTAGACATATAAAAATAAAAAACAAGAATCCGGGAAGAATTGATAAAGGATGACCCGGTGGCTATTTACCCTTCAGCACGACGAAGATGAAACATTGGAATAACATAATACCGCTGCTTTTGTTGCTGCCTATACTGGCCGCCGTTTCCGGCTGCACATCGGAGGATTCCGGCAATGAAATCCCTGATCCCGCACATACCGGTGCCAGGAATGTGACCCTCGAGGTGCGCATACCCGGTGTACGCACGCCCTCGACCTACGGCATGACCGCGGGTCAGGAAAACAACGTGGAAGAGCTTACCGTGCTGGCCTACAAAGTTGTCAGCGGCACCGAACAGCTTCAACAGAAGATCGAGGCCCAACCATCGGATATCACGGTCAGCGGCAGCGATAATGTCAATATCAAGGTGACCCTGTCCCTCCCTGCGGGCGATTACAGCCGGCTGGTGGTGGTCGCCAATGCCGACAGCCAGGTCGCCGGATTGGCCGACGACAGACTTTCACCGGGAGCCTGCATTTACCCGGCCGTTATAAACAATGTAAAGAGCTATGAGTATAAAAATAAAAGAAACAATGACATTTGAATAATATATATGTAAAAGGACCCTTGGCCGCCGGCGGGCGTCAAGGTCATAATTTCGTAGCCGGAATAAAGGCTGGGAAGTAGTTTTTGTAAAGTTTTGTAAAGTTTGTGTTAAGGTGGGGATCCTGCATGTCGGGATGACAGTCAGGGTCCCTTTTTATTAGTCTCCATGAATTGTCAGGTAAAAAGTTCCGGACCCATAAGGTCCGTATAAGTTAGAAAAGACGTCAGGCCGTGAAGTAGCCTGATTGTGTAGTTTTGTAAAGTTTGTGGAACCACGCCTGTTGTGATAATATGCGTGGTTTGTTTAAAAGGAATACGATTAAAAAAGACATACGATGATAATTAACAAACATAGAATAAAGGACACGATGGATATATATGCCGGCATACTGCTGCGGATACTGGGCGACCACAGTATGGAAGGGCAGTACGATCCCGGCAGCGGCCTGGTTTACCTCTTCCACGAGGATGAAAACGGCTGTGTATGCAACCTGTTCAGTTGCAGCGGGGCCACCCTTGAGAGCTGCCTTATCAGCACCATGAGCGCGGCGGGAGAAGATACCCGTCTGGTGCGGGCCTGCCTGTCGGCCATCAACCGCCAGCTGGACTGGGGCGGCTTCTACGTGGATTCCGTCACGGGCTGTATCGCCTATGCGGTGGACTACAGCCTGCCCCCGGCGGGCTTACAGTATGGCGATGCCGGCCTGGCAAGGTTCTGTACGCAGGCCTGGCAGACCTGGTTTAATTACTGTAGCACCCTTTCGCGGCTGACCCGGCAGATGTATGACGCCGGTGAGGCTGACCGGGGCAACTGAATGGAAACAGGAAAGATGAAACGTAAAAACATGAAACATACAGCAAGCTAACTAAGAGAGTGTTTATGTGGCACCAGGTTTACCGGGCATTATGTAGTTATTATGTAAACACTCAGATCTGCGTGAGTTGTGATAATTCGCGCAGTTTTAAATAAACGGAAGGCAAAGGAGGATAGATAGAAAGATATGGAAATGACAGAAAGAAAAGAACAAACGGATAAAGATAGTTCAGGCCTGTGGAAGATACTTTTACGCTGCCTGCCTGCCTTGCTGCTTTGCACGGTATTTTTTTGCCGCTGCACCGGAGACGGGGAGGAACCCGAGGCTACGCAGCATGTGCTGCTGGTCTACCTGGGCGGCGACAACAACCTGTCGGGTGAAAGCTACGCGAAGCTCGAAGCGCTGGGCCGGGGCTGGGATGCCCGTCAGGGGGGCAGGCTGCTGGTCTTTCACGACGCGGCCGATGCGGCGCCGCAGCTGCTCGAACTGTGCCGCTGCGACAAGGGCAACCCCTACACCAAGGTGATCCGGCAATATGGAGAGGACAATTCGGCCGATGCTGAGGTATTCGCTTCGGTTCTTTCGGAGGTGAAGCAACTGTACCCGTCCCCTGGCTACGGGCTGCTGGTCTTCTCCCATGCTACGGGCTGGCTGCCGGGTGGCGCCCTGTCCGATCCGAAGTCCGGGACCAAGTCCGTACTCAGCGACGGGAGCGACCAGATGGCGCTGGCGGATTTCGCGTCGGCCATCCCCGATGGCGCCTTCGACTATATCGTCTTCGAGGCCTGCTTTATGGCCGGTATCGAGGTGGCTTACCAGCTGAAGGACAAGACCGCCTATATCCTGGCCTCGGGCGCGGAGATCGTCTCCCCGGGCTTTACGGATGTCTATCCGCAGGCGGTAAACGACCTGTTTGAAGGGGAACCCGGCCTGCGGGCTTTTGCCGGCAAAGCCTTCGGCTACTTCGACGGGCAAAGCGGCTTTATGCGGTCGGCGACCCTCTCGGTGATAAAGACATCGGAGCTGGATGCGCTGGCCGGCTTTATACGGGAGAACGCCACCCCGGGCGCGGCTGTTGACATCAGCGGCATACAGCATTTCGACCGGTATCCGTCTTACAGGCTGTTCTTCGATTTCGGGGATTACTACGGGGGTTTACTGGCTGATGATCAACAACGGCAGGAGCTGCACCGCCTGGTGGGCAAAGCGGTGGTCTGGAAGGCCTCCACCGCGGATTTTATGCCCGGTTATAACGGCTTCGTTATAGCGCATCATTCGGGGCTGACCACTTACATCCCGCAGGACAGGTTCCCGCTGCTGAACCGGGCGTATGAAACACTGGCCTGGAGCAGGGCGGGCGGCGCCCCTGCCGGCGTTGCGGCAGGAAGGCCGGAGAGCCGCCAGGCACCTGCATTGTTCCCGGTAAGGCGGCAGTGAGTATCGTTTTTTATTTTGAAAAAGACTATGATAAAATTAACAGGCAATAAACTTATTTTATTCGTTAAAACGAAACTGTTTGGTATGACCGGCGGGAGGGCTTTGCGTAAAACACGTATATACGTCCCGGTCATGTTTGCGGCAACCCTCTTTATTTTCCTCTCCTGCAGGAGCGGCGGCGCGCCGGTGGTCCGGCCGTTGTTCATGCAGTCCAAACGTGCCAATGTCGGGTTGCCCGGCGATGCGGCCGGTTTACAGGCCACCCTGCAGGAAAGGGTCAGCTACCGGCATGCGGACAACACCTCGCTGGCGCTCCGCCGGGAGGATTCCCTCAGGAAGCAGGCCACCAGCCTGAAACAGATGCAATACCTGAATGAAGTGGTTGTTACGGCCCGGCTAAAGCAAAAATTTGCGCCCGAACGCGAGGGTCGTGTCCGCGTCGATTTTATCGTGGATGTCCCCGGAGAACTGCTGGACGACAACTGGCGTGTGACCCTTTTTCCCCGGATCCTCCATAACGACTCGGTCGTACCGCTGGAAAAGCTCGTACTGAACGGAAAAGTATTCGCGCAAAAGCAGGCGCAGGATTATAAGGAGTATGACGCCTATAAGAATTCGATTATCCATCCTTCAGCCTATGACAGCATATTCCCGGACCGGAAAAAGATCAGCCTGCAGATCCGCAGGCTACAGGAGTATTACTGGGATATGTACTATTCGCAATGGAAGGAAGCCGATAAATACGAGAAGCTGCGCAGGCAGCTGGAAGCGCGCTACAACAGGGATAATGCCCTTCGCAAAGGCCGGCGCAACGCGCTTTACCATGATTACATGCTGCGGGGGGAAGAAGAGGTACTGCGCAGCCTGGCCGCAGGCAGCGATACCACCGGCATAATGGCGCGCTATATCCGGAAATTTGAAAAACGGGCGAACCTGTTGCCGATATATAAACCGCGCGGGGAGTTTAATGAAAAGAACCTCCCGCGTAAATACAGGGATTTCTACCTGAACGGTACAAGGCTGGAAAATATACCCAACCATGTCACAACCGAAGCCGATTCCGTGCGGATCGCCCGGCACAGTTATTTTTATGAAGCTATCGCCGAAAACGAAAGCAAGCTGCGCCGCCTGGGGGACACCGAAGATGGCATGATCCCCTTCCCCCGGCAGGGTGGGGCGCGCCTGGACAGCCTTGTCGCTGCGGGTGCCGGCCTGCGGTATCATTATAGCCAGGACTATCCCGTAACGCCCGGCCTGGGACGCCTGCGTGTGGTCATGGACGGCCGTGTGGAAGCCACAGACCGTTCCGCCTATAGCCTGGCCGCTTCCGATACGCTTACCTATATGATCTCCTCACTGGCCCAGCTGGCAGATACCTCGCTGATGGTAACCGCAACGAAGCTGTACCGTAATATGTATAACATGCTGAGCATCTACCCGGAGTTCGCGGCCGCTAAGGGCAGCTTCGATATCCGTTACGCAGATAACCGCCGTCAGGCGGATACGCTGATAAGCACGTACAATAAGCTTACTGGAGAAATGGGTTTGCAGCTGGACAGCCTGGAGATACAGTCATCCGTCTCCCTGGAGGGCGACTACGATAAGAACCATGAGCTGTCGGCACAACGCGCGGAAGCCCTGAAGGATTACCTTGTATCGGCTTACCCTTCCTTCTTCCGGGGGGACCTTATCAGGACCTCCCCTGTGGGTGAAGACTGGAAAGGCCTGGTAAAAGAGCTGCGGCAAAGGGACGGTATCGCCCATAAGGATTCCATCCTGGGCCTGCTGGGCCGGGCCGTCTACCCCGATGAAACGGAACGGGAGATAAAAACCAGGTTCAGGCAGGATTACAAGGTCATCCACGACTCCGTTTACCCGAAACTGCGGCGGATGGACATCACCTTCCATATGAGCCGCCCGCATATGGTTTCCGCCGATTCGATGCAGTATGAAGTCCGGGAAGGCTACGGGCAGGGGCTTCGCCTCTTGCAGCAGCGCGAATACTGGCAGGCGCTGGAGATACTCAAGGATTACCCCGACTATAATACAGCCCTGTGCCTGGCCTGCCTGGGTTATAACGGCCGGGCTTACGATATACTGGTGCAGCTTCCGGTCACGGCCGGGAGCGAATACCTGCTGGCCATCGTGTCGTACAGGATGGGTAAGGGGGACGATGCCGCCGGGCACCTGGTCCGTGCGGTGGAACTCGACCCGCGTAAGGCTTACAGGATCGGCCTGGATAGTGAAACCGCGGAACTGGTCCGTGCATACGGGCTGGATGCGCAGATCAGACGCCTGGGCGCCGCAGATGCGGATGTGTTGCCGGAAGGGCCCGCCCCGGAAAGCGGTACGGGCCGGGCCGGTAGCATATGAAAAGGAAAAGGACAGCCAGGCGAGCCTTCCTGCGGGAGTTACTGGTTGCTATAGGCATCCTGCTGCTGATTTTTTTGATTATGTACGCATCTAACAGTGCTAACAGGTAGCGCTGGCTTATATATAAATTGAAAACTATAAAAACGAATGAACAAGTATAAATTTACGCAGATTCTTATTTACATTATTTATCCCGTTTCAACACTGGGGATTATGATTTTCTGCCTGCTGACCTGCGGGGGAGGTGAAAAGCCCTCCGCAGGCAGGCAGGAAGCTCCGGAGGCTCCGGAGGCCGTCCGGCGGTTCGTCCCGCCTGTTATACCCGTGGAGCTTAGCCGCCCTGCGGAGCGTGCCGGTTACCTCATTGCCCATTACTGGGATAACTTTGATTTCAGCGATACGGCGTATGTGCATTTGCCGGCGATCACCGAACAGGCCTTTGCCGATTACCTGGACGTCTTTTCCCATGCGGACCGGGCGGCGGTGGAGGCATCGGTCCCGGCCATGCTGGACAGGACGGTCAAAGAGGATACTACCGGCACGGTGTACCGCCATTTCCTGAAACTGTACAAAAATTACCTGTATGACCCGAATTCCCCGGTGCGCAATGAGGACTCCTATATACCGGTTATCCGTTATATCCTGGCTGACAGCCTTAGCACGGAAGCGGACAGGCAGCGGGCGGCCTTCGAGCTGGAGATGCTGCTCAAGAACCGTGTCGGCGACAAGGCAACGGATATCACCTATACCCTTGCGGGTGGGCAAACGGGCAGGCTGTACGGCCTGCCTAAAGAGTACACGCTCCTGTTTTTCTACAATCCGGATTGCCCGGCCTGTAAGGAGACGACCGCTTCGCTGGCCTCGTCTGAGGTCATCAACAGCCTGCTGCTATCCGGGCGGCTGGATATCCTGGCCGTCTATCCCGATTCCGACCTGGCCCTATGGAAGAAACATACCGGACAGATGCCTCCCTCGTGGATTATTAGCTATGACAAGGGGCAGGCCCTGTTCGGCAAGAAGCTATACGACCTGAAAGCCCTGCCGGCCCTCTACCTGCTGGATGCCTTTAAGCATGTACTGCTCAAGGATGCCTCGGCGCAGGCCGTCGAGCAGTACCTGGCGCCGCAGCTACCGCCCCGGAGCCGGTAACAGCCGGGTTCAGGCTCCGGCCTCCGGTTCATTACACACACTAAAAGAAGGACGACGATGTATGCACTACGATTAAAAAAGGATATGGCGGACGAATCGTCCGTACCCGGCCTGGAAGCGATACTAGCCCGGGAAGCCGGAAACACAGGCATGGTTTACCTGTACCGCCTGGGCGGTGTTTTGATGTGCTTCGAGCGTTCGGCCTGCATCGTGCTGAGCCTGTGTAATATGGAGACGGCTTTCCGCGTCAGCGAGGAGGGCTATGCCGATTACCTTGCCTGCGTAGTGAGCGATGTGGAGGTCTTGCGTAAAGCGGGGTTGAAGTTGTCCGGTGTCGGCGCGAATGAGATATCGCTGGAGACAGGTATCGTGTGCGGGGGATATGACCTGCTGCTGCATGGCCTGAACCCCCTGGATAAGGACAGCCAATATCTGGAGTTGTTGCGCGGCCTGCGTAGCGGTTCACCCGGCCAGGATGAAGAAACACAAAAATGGAATAAAGCGATGGAACTGTACGGAAAGAAAAAAAAACGGGAGCAGCCGGTAGCCGGCGACCCGAGCCTGCTGTCGTCGGGGGCTGTTCTCAGCGGCGACCTGCACCTGAGTGAAGACCTGCACATCGACGGGCGTGTGGAAGGCAGCATTTACAGTGAGAAGGCTGTTACGGTGGGCCCCGGGGGGAATGTAGACGGCAATATCATCGCCGCGACAGTGGATATCCATGGCTGCGTGCTGGGTACTGTCACGGCCGGCGGGATCGCCAGCCTGCGCAAAGGCTGTATGCTGAAGGGCGACCTGATAGCGGGATCTGTGGAGATCGAACCCGGCGCCCGCTTCGAGGGCCAGTGCCGGATGGGCAGCGGGCTGGAATGCTCCCCGGCGGTTTACAGGGATCAAAATTTATTGACCTGAACGTATAAATTGAGTATACGGAACCCTCCCGTTTCACTGCCGGACTGCCCGCGTAAAGAAAAAGAAAATGCACTGGTAAACAAATAACGGATATATGCAGAACAAAAGAAATTATAAGGACAAAATATTCGCGGCGGTGCTGCCTATCCTGCTTTGCATCCCGGCCGCCGGTACCGTACAGGCCCAGGACATACCGGATACCGTCCGTGTACCGTCGGCTGTCCTTAAGACGAACCTGCTGTACGACGCTACCGGCAGCCTGAACCTCGCCGGCGAGTTCCGCCTGGACAGGAAACTGACCCTGGATCTTCCCCTGACCTACAATCCCTGGACTTTTACAGGCGGTAAAAAGTTGAAGCTGCTACTGTTCCAGCCTGAATTACGCTACTGGACGAAAGAGTCGTTCCGGGGTTTCTTTGCCGGCCTGCATATTCATGGGGCCCTGTTCAATACCGCAAAGATTATAGACGAATACCGTTACCAGGGCTGGCTTGCCGGGGCAGGCCTCTCTGTCGGGTACCGTTGGAACCTCTCCCGGCGTTGGGCGCTGGAGGCTACCCTCGGCGCCGGATACGCGTACGTGGACTATACAAAATACACCGCCGGGGGAACAGGCCCGGATGGTTGCCGCACCTGCGGACAGAAACTGGAATCCGGTCAGAAGCATTACCGGGGCCCGACCAGGGCCGGCCTGTCGGTTTCCTACACCCTGGGCAGTACAACCAGGCGGCACGGTACGCCTGAGACATACCCTGTTCCGGCTGTACCCCCAATAATAAACCCTCCTGTCATACAGTACGATACCGTAACCGTTCCCTGCCCCGAAATCGAGTACCGGCATGAAATCGGCAGCGCCTGCATCCTGTTTCCCCTCGACCGCTATGTGGTCTATCCGGAATACGGGGATAACCGGCAGGAGCTGGCCAAAATAGCGCGTTCGGTCGGGACCGTCCTGGACATACCGGGCTCCAGGATAGAAAGCATCACCCTGGAGGCCTATGCCTCCCCCGAGGGAGCGTTAAACCATAACATAAGCTTGTCCGAACAACGCGCGGCAGCCCTGCGTGACTATATGGTTGCGGCCTATGGCTTCGATGCCGGCTGCTTCAGCGTGCGCTCGAAAGGAGAGAACTGGGAAGGGCTGCGCACCGCGGTAACAGACAGCGGAGCCCTGACCGGAGAAGAGAAAGCCGGTCTCCTGCAGATACTCGACCTTACGGACATATCCGCCCGTAAAACCCGGCTGAAAGCCTATAACGGTGGCAAGCCCTACGCTTACCTGCTGCGGGAGGTTTACCCGTCCCTGCGCGTGTGTGAGTACCGGATCAGCTATACGGTGCCTGCGGCGGCAGGGGATACAGCAAAGAGATAAACAGAGATAAATAATATATATACGAACAATTAACCCTTAAAATTATGAAACGGAAACTATGGAGTTTTTTAACAGCGCTGTTCCTGCTGACAGGATTCACGGCCTGCAGTTCGGATGAAGGAACCGGAAAAGAAGAAACCGTCCCCCGCGGTACGACCTATATGGGTCTGTCGTTGTCGCTGCCGCAGAGCCGGTCGACCAAGGCGGCCGATGACCCGGACTACAATGCCGTAGGGCAGTATTCCGGAGTAACGGAGCTCGCCACGCTGGACCTGTACCTGATCTCTTCCGACGGGGCCACGCTGCTGGATGCGCGGCGTTTCGGGCAAAGTGATTTCCTGTTCGGAGGCAATGCCGACGGGAGTGACGCGATAAAGCTTACCACACCTTTTAAGACGATTCCCGGCGATAAGCGTCTGGTTGTTATCCTGAACAGTCCCGGGCCCCTGCTGACGGCAATCCCGGGTGACGATTACCTCTATACACTGTCATCCGGCCTGCCGCTGTCTTCCCTGGCGCGGATAGACCGGAGCACCAGTGTGACCACCCCCGAAGGGCTGACCATCTATGCCGACCTGCTGACCCTGAGCGGAAAAAGTAATACCTTTACCATACAGGACGGCATCAGCGCGGAGGAGGTCACCGCCAGCGGCAAAAATATGATCGCCCTGGACGTTACCCGCATCCCATCGCGTGCGATTATTACCACATCGGCGTCAGCGGATGTCATAAATACGGACGGGATCAAACTCGGTACGGTATCCAATATCACCTATTCGGTTGCCCAGGGGGCCAAAGCGGTCTACCTGTTCCCGCAGGCCAATGCCGACGGCAGCACCAGGACATGGGGATCTGATTATATGCCCGGGGTGGGAGTCGATTATACGTCCACCGCGGCAAATTACTACGATTACACCGACCTGCAGAACCTGACGGATACCGTACCTGTAAAGCCGGCGGACGGCAGCCATATCACCTTCCCGGGCAAGTTCCTGCTGGAGAATACCCATCAGCGCGGCACCGACGAATCGAGCAGCCAGTACCGGAAAGGCAATACGGCCTATATACTGGTGCGGGCTACCTTTACGCCCGACCCGTCCCAGATCAGGGATGGAGGCGCACTGACAGGCGGCACCTTCTATGTTGGCGGCTCCGACGGCCGGATTTATTCCAGCATCCAAAAAGCGCAGGATTACACGACCGGCATACAGAACCAGCCTGTTTCCACCTATACGGGCGGAAAAGTGCTGTATTACATCTGGCTGAACCCGGATAACATCACCCGTCCGGTCAACTCGCCTGTGATAAGGAATAATATCTACCATGTCAATATCAATTCGTTCAAACGCATCGGTGTGAACTGGAACCCGCTGATCCCGTCCGGACCGGATGTCCCGTATAACCCGGATCCGAAACCGACCGGCCCGGAACCGGAAAACCCGGTCGACCCGGACGAGCCGCTCAGTTCGACCGACACCTATATGTCCGTCGATATCAGGGTGCTGATGTGGACGATACATACCTATGACGTAGACCTGTAATTAACCATACAAACAGCAAAGGCATGCGCAAAACGATGGCAAAGCAAGGGTCGGCAGGCAGGAGGAAACGAAGATACCTCCTGCTGGGCGCCTTTATCCTGTCCGGTATAAGCGGTTGTGTTTATGAGCGTACGGACGACTGCCCGCAGGGGATCGATGTCCGGCTGTACAGCAAAACCCCGTGCCATACCGATACGGTATATCCGCGCTTATCCTCTCTGGATTTACGCGTCTTCGACCGCCAGGGCAAGCCGGTATCAGACCGCCAGAGGGGCGATAGCGTCCTGACAGAACACTATACAGGGAGGCTGGAGGCGGAAAACGGGCTGTACAGCGTGACGGCCTGGGCCGGGCTCGACGCGGATGCATTCGAACGCAGCCCGGCGGATGAAAAAAGCGGCCTGCTGTTCCGCCTCAAGCGTTCCGGCGGGCTGGCCGCCAGTCTGGAGGGCAAACGCATCTATTACGGGGAAAGCCCCGTGGTCTTCCTGCCCGACCCGGCTGAATACGGGTCTGTCTTTGAATCCGTAGCAATCAATATGCAGGAAATCACCAACCGGCTGACCATACAGGCCGAAGGCTTTCCTCCAACCGGTGATTATGAGATCGTCATCGAATCGGCCAACGGGGCGATGCATACCGACGGCAGCATAGCCCCCGATGACCTGATAACCTACGGTTCACAGGCGGCCTTTACCGGCAGCCTGCTGGAAGCACGGCTGACCATACTGAAACTGGCCACAGGCTGCAACACTTCGCTGGTCATACGCAACAGGGCGGATAACAGCGAACTGTACCGCGGCGACCTGCTGGGAACGCTGCTGCTGAAAAACCCGGAAGTGAACCTGGCCTGCGACCATGATTTCACGATCCGTTTCACGGCCAAAGACCAGTGCCGGTGCGGGACCTATATGATTACGGAAATTTGGGTGAATAACTGGCTGGTACACAGCTATACGACCGACTTATGAAAACGATGGAATCCAGGACGCTCCTATATATCCGGCTTTGCGTATGGCTACTGCTGCTAACGGGCTGCCGTGAAGAAGACCCGCAGAACCCCGATGCGGGCCAGTCTTATATCTACCTGTCGGTAAAAGCCTCTTCGGGGAGCATCAATGAAGACGCGGGCGGGGAAGACCGGGTGAGCGAAGTACGGATGATGGTTTTCGATGCAGGCGGCAATACCGTTTACAATGGCCTGCCGGATTTTCCCGCCGGTTTCGCAAGCCGGAGCCGCGGGATAAAGTTCAGGCCGGGAACCTACGATTTTTATTTCTTTGCCAACGAATCGGCCTATGCAGGCTTCAGCCAGGCGCTGGCCTCGGTGACCAGTGTGTCGCAGTTGCAGCGTGATCCGCGTTTCAGCCGGTTGACCTATGATCCGGGTTTTAAGCCGGACAATTCTTCCGCCCCGGGACGGTTCCTGATGTCGGCATATTACAAAGCGGTCAGCGTATTGCAGGGCGGTAGCGAAGCTTCCCCCGAACCCCTGGCCTTACCGACACCTGAAGTAGAGCTGGTACGGTCTTTAGCCAAAGTGGAGGTCGTATTCTATAAGAAAGAGCCGGGCAGCGACCTGCCGGCTGCCAGCAGGATCTCCTCGGTACAACTGCAAAACGTGGCGCTGGCTTTTTCGGTTCCCGCGGCAGACACGTATTACAGCGGGCAGGCGGGGACTTCCCCTGCCGGGGACCTGGCAGGCCTGGATTATACCGGGGACTCGATCGGGGCTGTGGGGCCTTTCTATATCCCCGAGCTGCTGAACAAAAGCGGGAATGCCGGCTTCACCGGGCTGCATATCAACAACCGGGCCTTTCCCATCCTCACGGACAAGGCCAGGGCCGGGCTGGCCGCCCAGCGGCGTACCGTGCCTTCCCTGTCGGACAGCTGTGTCATACGCAATTACCACTACCGGATAAACGCCTATATCAGCCCCGGGGGAAGCATCACCTTAAAGACCTGTGTGGAGCCGTGGAAGAAAGACGATTACGTGTATATCTTCCAGGACGGGCAGGGCATCGCCATCCCGCCGGTGATACCGACCGATTCGAGTGTGATCGTGCCTACCTCCTGCGGGAAGATAGAGATACGCTCGGCCAATGAATTCCTGCAACAGGGATTAATGGGCGCTTACGGCGACCAGGTCAACTGGTGGGACCCGAATGTACGGGGACCGAATATCATCAGGGGGCAGCCTGCGTATTACTGTGAGAAAAAATACGGCCCCGGCTGGCGGCTGATCAATTCCTGCGAGATGATGTCGTTCCTTGCGCTGTTCGACCAGACTTACAGGATATGGCAATCCAATACCTGGCTCGGCATTAATTCCGGCCTGCCCTTTTATTCCGTGCCTTTGCGCAGGCAGGCACAGGACCTGCTGGGAAAATTAACCGGGACGGACATGTCCAAATACCTGTTGACCGCTACGCAGGGAGGAGATAGCTTCGGAAGCGAAAAGCTGGGGATCATCGATGACTTTTTCACCCCCGGCGACATTGTCGTTACACGCCGGCAGTTTCCGGGCGGATGGCCTTATCCGGCGCCGCCGTTCCAGGGCATCGAAGACTGGTACCCGATGGAAGTGGTGCACCAGGTCAAAGGCTACTGGTATAGCGGTTACCTGGATTACGCCGATCCGGCCAATTATGATAAGGTGCTCTACCAGCGCTTCGAGCGCTATAGCTTTTCTTCGACTGTCTCGCGCTGTGTCAGAAATGTAGAATAACAAAACCAAGAACAATGAAAACCGGTAACATATACATGGCATTCACCCTGGCGCTTTTCCTGCTGACCGCCTGCCACAACGACGGGGAGCCCTTTCAGGAAACTCCCCGGGAGGCCTCCCTTGTACTGAGGCCTGCGCCGGGCCTGAAGGCGGCGGGCGACCCGGACGACCTGCCTGCGGAATACGCGGTAAAAGACCTGAGCGTCTTCCTGGCGGCCCCCGGGGGTAACACCGTGTTAAACCGCTTTATCCATACGGGATTCACGCCTTCCGGCGCTGACTGCACGCTGGTCAGCCTGCCGCTGGATCCCGCTACGGTTGCGTTCCGGGATATCTATGTGGTGGCCAACTGCAATGATATAGCCTCTTTGAACGCGATACTTTCTGTAAATGATATAAAGGCGCTGGCCACCCCGCAGGGGCCGCTGACCACCGCTGTGATGCTCAGCTCCGGGCTGCCCATGTACGGGCAGGCGGCAAATATCAACCTGGGCGGTACATCCGCCGCCAGCCCGGCCGGTATCACCCTGACACGGGCCTGCGCCAAGCTGCGCATCACCCTGGAGAATACGCAAGCCGGTGCCGATAATGCCTTTATTGTGGAAAATACCGCGCCCTGTACGCTCTACGCACCGGGCAACCCTTTAACATTCGGTACTCCGGAGCTGATCGCTTATCCGCAGGCAGCCTTGGACCCTGTGACGGCAGGAACCTACCAGGGCATCACCTATGTCTATGAATCCGCACAGCCCCCGCGTCTGCGGATACTGACCTCGATAGACGGAACCGCCGGGGAATATGTCGCAGGCCCGAATTTTCCGCTGCCGGTACGCGGATACCTGTATGACATATCGGTCCGGGTATTACCCTCCGGGCTGCCGGCTACACTGGAATTACGTGCCCGGGGTACGGATGGAAGCCGGAGTGTCTTAACATATAAGATGACGGAACGGTAAATAAGGACATAAAAGAACGTGAAATGTAAGGAGTGGAAATAGGGATGGAAAAAGAAAAAACGGAAGACAGCACCGTCTGCAAATCCTTCCGGCTGCACCTGCCGCAGGGCCGTACCGCGGATATAACCGTGGAAGGCAGCACGCCTAACGACTGCTATATGTCTGCCTTGCGGCGGGCGGCCGCGCAGTATCCGGGCTGGAGGAGTATAGAGGTCATGCCCCCTGACCGTGAAGCGGTCAGCCTTCCGGGATTTGCTGGCGGAGAAGGTAGCTTTATATGATTATTAAAAAATAGTAAAATGAAAAATAGTGAAATGAAAATGATGAAACATTTTATGCAATTAGTTGCAATGTGTGTGTTAACCGTTGGTTTGTCTTCCTGTCAGAAAGACGAAGAGATCTATGACGAATTGATGGGCAGTGAATGGGTGGGAGATCTGGGCTTTAGTTTCGACGACCGGCCCGTGATCAGCGAACTGTATTTCATAGACAACGGTACAGGCTCCGACAAGCAATATTATGCCGGTTCCGCTTCAAATGCCAAACCCGCCTGTAACCTGACTTTCCAGTGGACGATCAAAAACGGGACGCTGACATTGATTTACGACCTCCGCCCGCCGCTGATCCTTGAGATAGGCGGAATGTATATCAAGGGAAACCTCTTAAGAGGCACCCTGCATCTGGCTGGGGAAGAGGATATGCCGGTAACGCTAACAAGGAAGAAATGATAATGAAATATATACATGTAAGCTGTAACTGAGTAAATAAAAAAACTAAAAAACGGAATAAAAGATGGGAACAGTTGTGAAAAGGATAAAGAACAGGGGAAGGAATGTGAGGACCGGGCCGCAGGCTCAGGCTCCGAGCATAGTGGCTAACGGTACTGTTTTCACCGGTGAGGTAAAACTCAGTGAAGACCTGCGCATCGACGGGGCCGTCCTCGGGGATATCTGCAGCACAAAGGCCGTGGTCATCGGCCCCGGCGGAGAGGTGCGCGGGAATATCTCGGCTGCCTTCCTGGATATATACGGTTTACTGGACGGCAATGCCGGTATCACCGGGCATACCTTCCTGCGCAAAGGCGGGATTTTGCTCGGCGACCTGGAGACCGCAGAACTGGAGATCGAGGACGGCGCACGCTTTGAGGGCCAGCGCGTGATGACCCGCAAAGGACCGGGTGGCGCCGGACGGTTAAAAGGATGGCCCTACCGTAGCGGATAAGCGTGTTACGGTACCGGCAACAGGATAAAGATAGCGCAGGGAAAACGGAAGACCGGATAAAACAAGAAGCAGGATATCCATAATAATGAAACGATACGATTAGTTGTCTTTCCCTCCTTAAAACCGGAGGGATATATTATTTGTCTTCATGACGGGTTGTCCACGCTTGTGAGAAGTCCGGACAACCCACTTTTTTATAACAATAACCAATCGAAACAGAATGAAAATAAAACATGGCTTTCGGCCTGCACTGAAAATGATGAAATACGTAAATAAAACAGTCACGTCCGGTTGTACTATCCGGCCCGGTGTACTGCCTGTAAGGAACATGGAAGAACCGTAAGTGTCACCTGAAAAGCAAACCGATGAATAACCTGACAGAAATCGATATACAAACCTGCCGAATAGAAAAAGTCTGGGGCACGGATAAACGCCTGTATGAACTGATCGCTCCTTTTGTGATGAACCCGGAAGTTATCCGCCTGAACGGAGGCTACCCTTTCAAAAACACGGAAGACCACCTTTGGTATATTTCCGTCAAAGGGAAGAATATGGTTACCGGATTCATTTCCATTGTCAACGACCGTTTGTGCAACGACTTTACCTGGCAGGATAAGGACTTGTTACGGATATTGATCGAACGGGCCTTGATGGATGTAGAGAAAGGGACGCCCGTTACTTTCGTTGCCGACAATTCGGACCGGCCTCTCCTTGAAGAAATGGGCTTCTCTGTAGATAAGGAATGGACGAAGTATTTTAAAATGGCAAAGATCATATGAGCGGCTGTGAAAAGAATGTTTATGAGGTCACCCTGGAGCGTACCGGATATATATTCTCGGAATTTGAGAATATATACCTGGCTTTCTCGGGAGGCAAAGACAGCGGGGTGATGTTCCATATTGTCCTCGACTATATGCGCCGGCACGGGATAAAGCGTAAAATCGGTGTGCTGTATATGGATGTGGAGGCTTCCTATAAAAGAACCGCCCGTTTTATAGAGCGGATGTACCTCGATAACCTTGACCTTATCGAACCCTATTGGGTGTGCCTTCCGATGACGACTACCAATGCGGTTTCCATGTACGAGCCATTCTGGATCTTCTGGGACCCTGCCAAAAAAGATAAATGGGTACGCCCGATGCCGGAACATGGCTTCATTATCAATAAGGATAATCATCCCTTTGATTTTTACAGGGAGAATATGACTTTCGAAGAGTTCACTCCTCTGTTCGGCGATTGGTATGCCCGGCGGCACGGGAATAAAAAGACCGCCTGCCTGATAGGTATCCGGGCCGACGAAAGCCTGAACCGTTATCATGCCGTCTCCCGGAAGGATAAGCTTTCCTATAAGGATAAAAGCTATTCAACCCGGATATCGGACAATACCTATAACTTTTACCCTATCTGTGACTGGCGCACGGAGGATATCTGGACATACAACGGCAGGTACCGCAAGCCCTACAATAGTATCTATGACCTGTTTTATATGGCGGGAGTCCCTTTGTCCGGGATGCGGATATGCGAGCCTTACGGGGATGAGCAAAAAGCCGGGCTAAACCTTTTCAACGTATTGGAGCCCGAAACATGGGTAAGAGTAGTAGACCGTGTCAGCGGAGCCAACTTCGGGAATATCTATTGCGGGACCAAAGCAACGGGAGCCGGGAGGATAAGCCTCCCTCAAGGGCATACTTGGAAGAGCTATTGCAAGTTCCTGCTGAGAACACTCCCTGAAGAGACCCGCAGGATATATACGGCCAAATTCATAAAGTTTATCCGTTACTGGAACAGTACCGGTTCTCCCGTCAGCGAGGAAGACATCTTCGAGCTGGACCCGGATATGATCGTCAATACCCGGCAGTATAGTAAACGGGGAAAGGGTGACAAATATGTCGTGCGTTTCAAAACCATACCGGATGCATTGCCCGGCCTGGATAACAAAACGGATTTCCTCTCCTGGAAACGTATGTGCATGGCTATCCTTAAAAATGATATTACGTGCAGGACACTGTCTTTCTCGATGACAAAGAAGCAGATATTAAGGCAACAGGAATTAATCCGGAAATACGAAGAAATGCTATGAAAAATCAAAATGAAGAAAATTATGTTTTTCAACAAATGACTGCATCTATATGCCGGTATATAAAAGACATGAAAGATACGGATGAAAAAATAGACACGCTGAATTATGTCCGGTCGATGTTGCATGAAGTGAGCCCGATGAAACACCATCCGGTAGACTTCGTCGCATGGGAAAGATCGGAAAACATAGAAGGCAACGACTATAACCCGAACAGTGTTGCCCCGCCGGAAATGGTCCTGCTGGTTACCTCCATCGAGGAAGACGGCTATACCATGCCTGTTGTCGGCAGTCCGGAAGAGGATATCATCCGGATCGTGGACGGGTTTCACCGCAGGAAGGCTGAGCGCAAGTCCCGGAAGATATCGCAAAGTACACAGGGCAGGCTTCCTGTGACTTATATCCGTGAGTCCAGGCGGGAATTAAGTGAAAGGATGGCTTCAACCATACGCCATAACCGGGCCAGGGGCACCCATGACATAACCCTGATGTCGGAAATCGTAAGGGAACTGATCTCCATAGGAAAATCCGGCACATGGATATCGAAACATATCGGGATGGACATGGATGAAATACTGCGCTTAAAGCAACTCACCGGGCTGGCCGCTTTATTTGCAGACCGGGAATTTTCAATAAGGGATCTGGTGAAAAAATAATATAGGAAGGCACAGGCCTGTTTGCCGGCAAGTCCGGAAGATCGCTAAAATTTTTATTATGAAGTTAAATATAAAGGAAATTTACATCCATAACATATGAAAAAGAGTACAGACATAAGCCCGGCCGGCCTGCGGCATCCGTTGCTGGCGATAGCTGTTTTTGTTTTGCTGTCCATCCTTTTACCCGCGGTTATCCGTGCGCAGGCTTCCCCTGCTGCCGCCATAAACAGTATCGACCCTTATGCCGCTAAAGTGTTTTACTTCCCCTACGCCAAGGCCGACCTGCTCCGGGACTACCAGGACAACCGGCTCATGTTCGATGCGCTGGACTCGCTGCTGCATATCCCGTCTGTGGTCGCGGGCATCGATACGATCCAGATCATCGCCGGCTGTTCACCCTCGGGCAGCCGGCCGTATAACCTCAATCTGGCGCGCCGCCGCGCCCAGTCGATGTGGACCTACCTGCGCTGGCAGCACCTTGCCGTAGCCGAACGCTTCCCGGTGGATATAATGCCGATGGGAATCGACCACGAGGGATACAAGGCTTTGCAGCAGAGCGGCCGCGGCCTGAGCGAAAAGCAAATGTGGAACCTGCTGCAATACGTGTCCGTACGGCTGAAGATGAAAGACGGCAGCTATATCCACAGGGGAAACGCAAGCCCCCTCAAAAGCCTGCTGGAAGGCTACCGGCCGGCCCTGCCCGTAAGGGACACGGTTTATATCTATACCGAAAAGCTGGTAAGGGACACGGTATATATCGAAAAAAGCGCGTTCCGCATAAAGAAAGATACGGTATATGCGGCCGTACCGGTTGTACGCCTGGCCAGGAACGGATACCGGCCCCTAAGGGGCAAAGCCCCGTTGCGGCTGGCACTGAAGACCAACCTGCTGTACGACCTGGCGCTGCTGCCCAACCTCTCGGTGGAGATGCCTGTTGCCGGACACTGGTCGGTAGCCGTAAACGGGGCTTTCAGCAAATGGGACACCAAAAGCCCCAAATACCGGAGCCACCAGGTCAATTACGCAGGACTCGAAGTACGGCGGTGGTGGGGCAACAGGCAAGGCAGCCCCTTGAACGGCCACTTTGCCGGGATATACTTCACGGGCGGTGTCTACGACCTGCGGCTGTTCACCAAAAGCCTCGACAGTTACGGCTACCTGAGCCACTGGAGCTGGTCGGCGGGAGCGGTATATGGCTATTCCCTGCCGCTGTCTGCAAAGCTGAACCTGGAGTTCAGCGTGAATGCGGGCTATTTCACAGGGGAATACCATGCCTACAACCGCAGCCGCTGTACGGACTGTTACCCGGAACGAAAGACCGGGACAAGAAATTACTGGGGCCCTACGGGTGCGGGGGTGTCGCTGGTCTACCGCTTTGGGATGGATAATTTGAGAATTAGCAGATATGAAAATTAGCAAATTCGAATATTAGCAGATTAGCAAATGAAATGAAATTAATGTACCAAACAACGTTCGCTGAAACGTAGGCGAGGCAATATGCCGATGTGAAAATGTGCCAATGTAAAAATTAAAAATGAAGAAGAATTATATATCGCTTCGCGCTATTTGCCAAAGTTCAAACAACATTCACCGAATTGAAGACGAGTTAAATATGCTCATTGAAAAACATGTAGTTTGTGTAACGTTTGTGTATGGAGAAATATTGTGAGCCGTGAGGCTCGCAGCATTTCAAATATTTTGAAAACCGGAAGCTCATAAAAACAGGGGATAAAAAGAGGAAAGTGAAGAATGAAGAATGAAGAGTGAAAAACGAAGAATAAAATATGAAAGTTAATAACACGACAATCAGAATTTCAGACGGGAGGAAAGCTATTTTCCGCTTCCAGTTATCTGTGTTATACCGGGAAAGCATTTTTCGTTTAAAGCATTTGCTGTTGTTGCGGGACAACGCCCGGCGGAGACAACAGTTGCCTGCTTCACCGGGTAACCGGCATATTTGCCTTTACCGCTTCGCGCAATTTGCTCATTTGCTAATATGCAAATCTGCTAATTTACTCATTGTATTATGCCTGTTGCTTACCGGATGCCTGCGCGAACTGAGCGTGGACGACCCGTGTCCGCCATCCGGCGGGGAAGTGCCGCTACAGGTCGTCATACACTGGGAGGATAAGCCCGTGAACACATTGCCGGAGTATATGCGCATTTACTGGTATCCCCGGACAGGGGATATAGTGGCAGCCGACCTGCCGGCCCGGGGCGGTATGGAAAAACTCAGGGAGGACGCCTATACAGCCATATGCATGGACTACTACAGGCCTCAAACGATAGATTTCAGGGCTACGGGCCGGGACGCCGGGCAGTTCGAAGCCTATAATATACCCACTACAGGCCTGTACAACCAGTATGCCGATCCGGTGCCCGGTGAAGCGACTGTTGCCGAGGCGTACCCCTATGTTTTTTATGCCGATGCGCGCGAACAGCTTGTAGAAAAGCAGTCCGTCAGCGCGGGCGATACATTGAAGCTCCATTTCTACCCGCAGAATGTCCTGCGCGAGTTTACTTTCCTGATATACGGCGTGGAGGGCGCCGCGAACATGGCAAAGAACAGCGGGGCCATATCGGGCATGTCGGCTTCGTACTTCCCGGTTACAGGTACACTGGCAGGCACACCTTCCACCGTTTTGTTTACGCGGGTCACACCGCTCACCCGGGGACAGGGGCATAACTGGACTCAGGAGCAGAAGGAATTGTTCGCCCGTAAAAACCCTGACTGGGCCTCGTCCGACCCGCTAAAGGGCTGGACTAGTGACTGGATAACAGGCAAATTCAGCACCTTCGGGCCTGTGGATGCCAACAACCCGGACATCCGCCTTACGGTGGAAGCATTGAGCAGCGCCAACCGCTATTATTACGGCGCATGGGGCTACTGGTACGGTAAGTGGGAAGACTCGGTAGGTATCCAGATACTGGGGGCTATGGGCGGGCCGTCAGGCCGCGGCACATGGGAAGAACAAACGGCCTGGCGGGAACAGAACGGAGGGTTCGATATCATCCTCTACAACGATGGCAGGCTGGTTGTGCCTGACGGCGGTGGCGGAGGCCAGCCGGGCGGGGACGGAGGTTTTGATGTCGACCTGGGCGACTGGGATAATACACACGTTCCCATTCAGTAGGAACGTCCCGCGAATTGGATACAGGCCAATTAGCAGATGAGCAAATTAGCAAATATGGCTGTTAGCTGATTACACTCTTGTTCGCTATGCGCTGCTAACGGCTAAAAGCTATAAGCTAACGGCTTCATTTTCATATGAGCAGATGAAGTTATTTGAAATAATTATTAAAATAGAAAACCAGCCGGTTACAACAGTACACCGGTATTATTTACTAAAAAGTTGAAATATGAAAATTTTGAAAACCAAAACTATTAATGTGGTACGCATGGGCGGTTTCGCCCTGTTGCTGGCCGCTTCGGGCGTATATGTCGCCTGCAGCAGCGACGACAATCCTGCCCAATCCTTACAGGGACAAGGCAATGAGATCAACTTCCGGGCACTGGGTGACCGTCCGGTAACCAAAGCTTCCAGTACGGTAACGGCCGATATCACTTCCTTCACCCTGCAGGGCATCTGGAATGCGGGTACTGACGACGCACAGAAACGCCTGTTCGACGGGGTGGTGGTGACACGCTCCGAAGACGGGACTTCATGGGATTACAGCCCGAAAAAGACATGGCCGGACAACGGAGAAGTCAGGTTCTTCGCTTACAGCCCGGCCAACTCCGTGAATGTGACCAACGGCTTCAAGGGAGACCTGGAACCGGAGATAACCTATACGGTGCCGATCCTACCCGAAAAGCAGGAAGACCTGCTGGTAGCCGTCACTGATGAGCTGAGTGCCGGTACCGTACCTGTTAACTTCAAGCATGCGCTAAGCCGGGTGCTTTTCCGTGCCCGGAGCAAGAAGGCCGACGTACCGGTTAAAATAGAAAAGGTGACTTTAATGAACCTGTATACGACCGGGACTTGGAAACTGGAGCCCGATGCACTGTTATCTAAATCCGGGGTGACACCCAATGCGGATGACGACTACAGCAGCGGCGTACCGACGGACTTATCACCATTCACATATGCGACGTACAACACAAGTTACGCTACGGCCCAGATGCCAGAAAATGAAAATGCCGCTTACCTGACCTATACAAGCGGGTCTAACGAGCACTTCTGGCAGGTTGACCCGACCAAACAGGCCGACTACACCGTTGACCTGAGCGCATCGAATACCGTGGGAAAGGATTATACCTCTATCACAGGGGAAACGCAGGGCCTGATGGTGATGCCGCAGGCTACGGCGTTCACCGGCACAATTGCCTCACCGAATTCCACGGACTTCTATGTGCAAGTGGAATACAGCGTGGGGGGCTCTAAAGCGCCGGCGAAAAACATCCGGGTATACGACTGGTGGAAGAAAGCATGGGGAAGCTTCACCTTCGAGCCGGGTAAGCAATATACATTCGATATGGAAGTAGATCCGGAGGGGATGATCACGTTGAGTGTGGGTCAGGTGGCTGCGTTTACATACCCGCCGATTGATGTGCCGAAGAAATTTGCAGTGGGGGATATAGTGCCTCTGGGGGTGGACGGCGCAATGGCGTTGGTGACGCAAGTGGACGCTTCCGACGATAGCCACGGCTGGGCCCTGGGCGCGACGCCTTTACTGGCTTACTCGACGTCGACTCCTGACGCGACCAGTTTCCCAGCTTCTGGCCCGGCCTATTCGGCCGACTGGGCAAATGCTGCCATTGATCTCACCGATTATCCTATGTACAAGTGGTTTGTCGAGGTCAACCATGGCGTTCGTGACCCTAATGCATGGGTTTCTGCCCGGTGGGCTAGTCTGGACGAGACTATGACCGCCTTGCTCTCGACCCCCAATGACATCAACTTAAAGTTTTGGCTCCCAATTTGCGGGGAAACTCCTGTCTCAGGTTCGTCGCAACTGCACCCGATTACGGTCGCACGGAGCGCTGAAGCTTACGCCACCTTCCTGGAATATTGGGGCGGAGGTGGGATGGCCCTCGCTATGAATGTGACGACGGGCGCGGTCTCGAACATGAACTGGAACCTTGGGCTATATGCTTACGTTGGGTCGACGAGTACCGATTGGTCTGGTTTAGGTATATCTACCTCCCCTTTATTCCGATGGTTTTACATCTTACGCTTCTAGAAACTTTTTTAAGATTGTTATCGAGCTATTTCAGCCGCTCTCATAGCCGGCTAAACCCCACCGACCTTCCCCACCCTTAGGGTAGCGCCAGGTGTCTGTTGCACAACTAAACAAATTTAATATTTTATGAAAACAGACATTGTTCATGAAAAAATATATATTGAAAATCAACCTGTTATGAATATAAAAAACTCCATTTTATTTTAATTTGTAGCAAAATGTGAGTTGTGCAACAGCCACGCCAGGCTACCCTTAGCAGGAGAAAAAAAAGGTCGAAGCCAACTAAATACGCAGAAACCCGCCCGGCATCACGTCCGGGCGGGAATTTGCTTTTACAGGGCAGGTTAGCAAAACCGTGGATACGGCTACGCAAAATGCTAAAAAACCTCGGCAAACGGCTTGGGATATGGCTTTTAGCCATAGCGGCCCTGATAGCTTACGTTAGAAATAGAAATAAAGAATAACCCATCATTAACCATCCTACAAAACAATAAGATGAAACCAGTTTTAAAGGCAGGCTTTGCAATCCTTTGCTGCCTGTTTGTCTTTGCGCTGCTCTATCTGCCATATAAAGGCTATGCCTGCTTCCGTCAGTTCATCACCGGTATAGATAAGGTAACCGGAGGATACGGACAGGCCCACCCCGCACCGGCAGACTATTACGCCCTGCTGGCGGTATTGCTGTTGCTGGCGGCGCTGGCAGCTATGGCCGTCCGGCGGTGCGACAGCGTGTATTTCTACCTGCGCCGATCGCTATTTTACTTCCGGCGTGCACTGATGAACCTGTTCAATGATGTGAAGACAACGGATATGCTTATCCTTGCCATCCCGTTTTTTGCTACCGTTTATTTCGGGCTTACCGTTCCGGTACATTTCGACGAGGCCGCCACCTACATAGGCTTCGCATCCAAACCCCTATATTACTGCATGCTGCATTACCCGGAACCCAACAACCATATACTGCATTCGGTTATACTGCATTTTACCACGCTGCTGCCTTATACAGACCTCCTGGTGAAGGTAAGGATACCCGCTATCCTGCTATCGCTGCTGACATGGATGGTTTGCTGGTCGTTTCTGAAACGTTACTACAAAACCAACACCGCCTTATTTGTCACCGGCCTGTACCCGGTAGTATTTATGTCCCTGCTTTACGGCTTCTCGTCGAGGGGATACTACCTTGTCCTGCTCTTTCTGATCATCGCCCTTTACGCGGCATATAATATCATCCACGACGGCAACAGGAAGAAAGACTGGCTGTTTTTTTCCGTAAGCAGTATCCTTGGCTTTTATGCGATGCCTTCGTTCTTATACCCTTTTGTTACGCTGAATGTGATACTGCTCGTTTTTTACCCTAAGGGTCTTAAACGGCAATTGCTGTCCGGCGCGTTCATCTCGGCGGCCGTCCTGCTGCTTTACAGTCCGGTCATCCTGCTGGAGGGTTTCGCATCCATAGGTAATAACGGCTACGTTACGCCCAGAGACAGGCTTGCGGTACTGAAGGAATTGTTTCCCTTTTTGGGAACGGCGCTGCGTGATATTTCCGGTGTGGAGTGGTATGTTGTACTATCCGTATTGGTTCTGTCCCTGCTGGCGCTGGTTATAAACAAAGATAAGCGGCGGTTGTCCGTGGCGGCTGTCTGGCTGTTGGCGCCGGTACTCCTGCTGACCGTACATTCGGTCATCCCTTTTTCCCGTACCTTTTCCTATTACGGGTTCATACTCGTCTTTATTGCAGGTATCTCCTTTGAGAAATATACCGGTAAGCTGAACCGGCGGGTTTTAACCGGTCTGGTGGTTATCGTCCAACTGGCCTGCTGCTTCCATTTCAACAGTAAAATCAGGGCATACATGCCTTATGATTATGCCATGGATGAAATGGCGCGTTTCGTCTTACGCGACGCGGATACCTGTTTTTACGCGTCCCTCTACGGCAAGGTGCAGTTTGCCTTCAGGCAATTGAGGAAGAACCCGGACATGCCGGTTCCCGATGAGCGGCTGATCCGCACCAGCCGGGTCGGGTATACCAGCGCGGATACCATCGTTAACTACAGGTATGTGCTTATCGACAGGGATCTGGACAAAACCTACTGGCGGATGCCGGTGTATCAGAACAAGTATCAGAATGTATATGTGAATGAGGAGTAAGCCTTCCACCAAGTGCATGTTGCCGGGATAAAAGTAAGTATTCGGTGAACCCTGTCAAGTAGCGTAATAAAAGGTTTGTAAGTATTCGGTTAACCCTGTCAAGTAGCGTAATAAAAGGTTTCTACCGTAATAGTTCGGGGAATTGCGTCCATAGATCCAGGTGCCAGCAGCCTCGGGCTTATCCATACAAAATAGACAGAGCCGTCCGGTCACATGACCGTCCGGCTCTACTTTATTCGTGTGGCAGACGGCGAACATCGCCGCCCTTGAGGGATTTATATTAATGTTGGCCCGTCGGCAGCCAGGCTCCGGGCAGCAACAGATGCAGGTCTTCCGTTTTGGTATCAGGTAACCGGTTCAGGACATCCGTAAGCCAGGCTTCGGGATTCACGCCATGCAGCCTGCATGTACCCAGCAGGGAGTAAATGATAGCGGCATGGTAAGCAGCCTGATGGCTGCCGCAGAACATATAGTTTTTCCTGCCTACGGCCAGGCCTCTAAGGCCATTCTCGGCACCGATATTGGATATCTGATATCTTCCGTCGATGACATAGCGCACCAGGCGGGGATAAATATTGTAGGTATAAGCGATTGCCTTTCCAATGAGGGACTGCGGCAATACCTTCGGATACTCATCCAGCAGCCAGCGCTCGAAAGCCTTGAGGATGGGATAGGCTTTGGCCTTACGCTCCACAGCAATTTGATCGGGAACATGACAGGTTTCCCTGAACTGCCTCTCCAACCGGTAAAGCAACTGTATTTGATCCATGGCAAAGGATGACCGGGCGGGGTCATTTTTGAGGGCTTGCTCAAATCGTCTGCGGGCATGGTCCCAGCAGCCCAGCAACAAGACATCCTTCTTGTTCTCATATATCCCGTAGGCGGCGTATGCGTCGCTTTGGACGGCTCCCTTAAAGTTTTTCAGCAGTTCTATCACCACTTTCTGCCCTCTCGAGCCGTGGTCGTAATGGAAGAAAAGCTTCCGCTCTTCCGGCGCCTTGACGATCCAGTGGTAGCCTTTACGGGTTGCACCGGGCTTGTCCCTGTCCACTACCGGTATGAAGGTTTCATCCATCTGGATGTAATCCGATGCCAGCACCTGTTTCCTGAGTTCGAGGTATAAGAGTTCCAGCAGGCAGGCTGAACCGGCATTCCAGCCGTTAACGGTAGAAGCGGCCAGTTTTATGCCTTGCCGGCTGAAGATGTCGATCTGACGGTAATAGGGAAGGTGATCCTGGTATTTGCTTACCTGCAGGTGTGCCAGCAGCGACGCTCCTGCGTTACTCTTTGGCAGCGGCAGGGACGGAAGTTCCGCTATAACCACGCCCTGATGGCCGGCCAAGGCATATTTCTTGCGGATAATCCTGCGCACATACAATGTTCCCGGTGTATATTCCAGTATCTCTGTCACTTCCTGACCGATGCAGGTACTTCCTGCGGGTATCGGATCGGGTTCTATGATTTCTTCTTTACGTTCCAATCCGGCTGGCAGTTCCTGGCGTACCGGTTTAGAGGAATTTTCCTTTCTGGCCTCACGTTCGTAAGTAATGGTTTGACGCAACTCTTCAACCAGCGCCTTTTCTTCTTCCGGCAGGCTGTCAACACCCTCGAAGGCCAGGCTCAGCTGGTTGGGATCTTCCTTTACATAGCGTTCAGACGAACGTCCGAACATGGCCCGGCGAAGATAAAGGAGTTCGTCGGTAAGTTTGCTTAGTTTGGATTCCAGGGAAATGTTCCTCGACTCCAACTCCTGTATAACAAGCTTGGATTCGGCTAATAATTCTTCCAGTTCCCGTATCTTTTCCATGTATGAAAGATACACATTTTTTACCGGATATACAAGCGTTAATCCTTTTATTTATAAGGTTTCGACGGGTTTTTCGTATCTTTTTTTGTACACTACTTTTTCCAGGCTGATACCGTCGGTCATCATCACCAGTTCAACCCACTTTAAGCGGTAACAACCTGTCTTTTCATCATAATGAGGGCGGCTGAACTGTCCTTTCTCCAGCCTCTTGTGATAGATAACGTAACCCCCGCTTTCCCAATGTAGCAATTTCAGCGTTCGCCGGCTGCGACTAAGAAAGATAAAAACTTCGCCGCTGGCCGGGTCATGCCGCATAACAGAGGCGACGATTCCCGACAGCGTGTCAAAGCCTTTGCGCATGTCGCAGGCACTCGAATATAAGTAATACTTATCCGTTTCTCCCAGGCTGAACATCAGACTTTGAGTTTTAGCAGTTCGGCCAGCTGGCCCATTCCGATGCCCGGCTCAGCCGGAAGGGCCAGTACCACCCCGTTCGGGTAGCGCACCTCTATACCCCGGACAACTTCGCCGGAGGGCGTATCTACTATCCTGACAGGGACCAGGCGGCAGGGCTCCGGTTCTGCTGCCGGCTCCGACGGTGCTCCCTCTGCGTGAATGGCGTCGTAGCGGTGCTTCCACTTATAGAATGTGTGCTTGGACATGCCCAAGCCTCTATACCACGCTTCGGCTCCCCGTCTACTTGTATAAAAACTTTCTATCAAGGCAAAGCCTTCGGCTTCGCTCAACGCCACTCCTCGCACATAATCGTTCGTTTCCATAGGTTTTTTCCTCAAAGGTAAGAACTCGCGTACGGCTTTGCAAGACGCGGTTACCCGAACTATTACTTTCTACCTTTGCAAAAAAAAGAGTTATATGCAAAGTAAGAAATGGACGCTGTCGCAGTTTGAAACGATTTATGCGCGTTATCAGGAAAGCGGCTTAACGCCGAAAGCCTTTTGTTCGAATGAAGGGATACTGACGGACCGGTTCTACGAATGGCGGAAGAAGCTGTTAACAAAAAACGGTGATTTTATCCCGGTCAGGATAAATGACAGGGGACAATTACGGTTACCCGGACGTGATAATCCCCCGCACTGCTCCTGCGATCCGGTACCCAACCAGAGTACTTGCGAGATAGCCTATCCCAATGGGGTCACCGTCCGGCTGAACGGGCCTGTTTCCCCGGAAATGCTGCGCACGCTTATCCTGTTAAACCAGAGCCGATAGCCCATGTTCAGCCTGAACGAATCGAACCGGTATTATTTATACCCGTATCCGTGCGACATGCGCAAAAGTTTCTACACCCTGAGCGGCCTTGTGACTAACCAGATGGGCATGGATGTTCAAAGGGGCGAGGCCTTCATCTTCATAAACAAGAGTTGTACTTCCATGAAAATCTTACATATGGAATGCGGCGGCTTGGTTATCTACCACATGAAGCTGGAGCAGGGGTTCTTCCACCTTCCTGATATGGATACGGGCCAAAACCGGCTAAAGGCACAGGAAACCTTTTGGAATGAGCTTGTACTGATGGTTCAGGGGATAGATACAGGTAAGGTAAAACGGCACAAGAGATGGCGTCCGGATAAGTGGAATTTATAACGAAATATCCCCTGGAAACTATTGTAATTTAGCTGAAAAATCACTATCTTAGTATCATAAAAGATTAGTGTCATATGCCTTCAGACAGCACAAACCTCATAAAGCAACTCATGGAAAAGTGTGATCACCTTTACCGGGAGAACAGCCGCCTGAGAGAAATAGCATCTGAAAAGCTGGAGCCGTTGTCTGTAAAGGATGCTTATGATAAGCAACTGTCCCAAAAAGATGCCATCATAGCCAAAAAAGACCTAAGGATAAGTAACCTGGAGAAACAGGTATGCGAACTCCAGCGTCAACTATACGGAAAAAAATCCGAACGTTTTATAAAACCTGATGCCCTGGACCGCTGGCTTGACTTTGAAGGCTTTGATATGCTACCGGGAGAAGAAGAGGCGGCACAGGAAGCCGAGACAGAAATAAAAGCGGTAAAAGCGGCTATAACGGCCCGCCGGGTGGCAAATAAGAAACAGCCTGTGCGCAAGCCCCTGCCTGCAGAGTTTCCCCGTGAAGAAATCCACATCTATCCTCAAGGCTATAATGAAGGGGAATGGACGCTGCTTCCCGGAGAAGAAGTGACTGAGCTCCTGATGCATGAACCCGGAAAGTTCTATGTTAAGCGGATCATCCGCCATACGGCAAAACGCAAAGATACAAAAGAGATAAAAACCGGTGTGATGCCGGTTCTGCCGATAGCCAAAAGTTACGCTTCCTCCTGCTTGCTGGCAGACCTGACAGTCGGTAAGTATGTAGACCATCTGCCATTAAACAGGCAGATAGAGATGTTCAAGCGAGTAGGGGTATACCTTCCGCCCCCGACCGTTAACGGATGGATCAGGGAAGTGGCCGATTTATTGCGGCCTTTACACTTCCGCCTGCAGGAACTGGTCATGGAAGCGGATTACTTACAATCGGACGAGACCACCATACCGGTTATACGGGATGGGAAGCACAAGGCGGTCAAGGGATATATCTGGCTTGTGCGCAGCGTTATGGACGGACGCCAGTTCTTCTATTATGATTATGGTTCCGACAGCCAGGAGCCGGCAGGTTTCATCCGGCAGGAGCGGGTAAATGCCTATAATACCATTCCCGGATTCATCCCTGTTACGCAGGTGCCGTTCGATAACCCCGTCCGTTAAGGGCAGGAGTACCCTGTTTTTGCAATTCCTGCATTTTATTTCCGGCTTTTTGCATAATACCTGATCCCATTCATTTTTGCAGGCAGGCACATAAAGCCCCTTATCCAGTTTCTTGTTGTAATAGCGTTTGGCATAAACATCCGTCCGGCCACGGAACAGCGACATGAATAATTCGATTTTTTGCCTGGGTGGACTATGTTTGTTGACAGGTGAACCTGTGGACGGGTTTTCCGGTGGGGAGGCAGGTTCCGGTGGGGTCAAGGCATGAAGCAGTTTATCTTTCTCGGCAGTCAGCGCTGCTATTTGCCCTTCCAGTTCGGCAATCCGTTTTAAAAGTCCGGCATGATCCATAAACCTGCGTCTATTCAGTTAACTTTCACATGATTTTTATATTCTCCCTGCAAACATATCGTTTTATATAATACTGTACAAGCTTTCTCCGGCTAAATATCACTGCCTGTTTGGATAAGGCTTTCATTCCGGGACATATGCTGCGCTCTTACAGGACAATATTAAAGTAAAGTAAGGATAGTATCCTGCCCGGAACAGAAGTTGCCCTGTTCAACTGCAGGTATTTAATTTATTGCTTGCAAATTGCTTTGTCTTGCTGGTGTGATACCTTTATTTTACCACTTTATTGCTTACATGTTGTCTGTTATTTTAGGATAGTTGCTTGCAAATTATCAAACCCTTATAATAATCGTCTATTTAGAGACAAGGATATCGTCTATAAAGAAATATCAGGATTTCGATATCCTTTCCACATATCCTATCTATTGCCTAATATCTTTTTCATATTAATTTAAACTTCCGTAAAACTTTTTACTGCGCATGCTTTTTTATGGATGTAGTTTTGTAAAGTTTTTGTTAAGGCCCTGAAGTTAACGAAGTGATTTTGTGAACTTCTTTTTTTGTTTAGATTGGGTTTGAATCTAAGAATAAAGCAAATAAGGCTGTAATCGAATCATTACAGCCTTATTTCTTTTACAAATTTTCCTCAAGTATTCTTCCGGTTTCCAATTTATATTGGCGGCGGTTATACCTCGCATGTTGCCAGGCACACTTTCGGAACCCTTTTGACCATCTCACAGGGAGTTCCGATAGAAACGGTCAGCCGGATGATGGGGCATACCAATATCAAGACAACCCAGATTTACGCTAAAATAACGAAAGAGAAAATCAGTCAGGATATGGAAATCCTTTCGCACAAACTGGAAAGTTTGGAAAAGCAGATTACGGAACGGATATGACTTTGAAACAGGGCAGACCTAAAGGTCTGCTTTGTTTTTCACTGTTTTCAAACAACTCACTGCAAAGGAAGTAATACTTTTGATACCAAACAGACACTACAAATAATTTTAAAATTATTGTATTTCAGCGTTTTAAAAATATTATTTGCAAATCGCTCTGAAAAAAAACACAAAAAAATTTGGTGAATAAAAAACTTGTTGTACTTTTGTGGAGTATTTGCTCTACAACTAAATGAAGGATAATAAAGAACATATATTAAAAAAGGCTTTCCTGCTCTTTATGCGAAAAAGCTATAAAGCCGTAACATTGAAAGATATAATACATGCGACAGGTCTTTCCAATGGCACGTTCTATTACTATTTTGAAAATAAGGAGCAACTTTTTAAAGAAGTGGTGGAACAGTATATGTTTAAACTGACACGCCAAACATTTGAAAACTCCCCCAAAGATTCCTTGTATAATTTTATCCGGCATGCGTTGAACAATTTCCAAAATATCTTCAATACATTACACAGAAACACGGAATCTGATTTGAATATGAATTTTTTCTCTTTCCTGTTTGAAGCATTAAGATATTTTCCCGAACTACAAGAAGAATTGCTAAAAATACAGGCGCAGGAAACGAATGCGTGGGTCAAAATTATAGGAATTGCAAAGAAAAACGGTGAGATAAGACAGGATATACCCGACGATGCTGCCGCTAAACTGTTTATCTATGCATCAGACGGTAATCGAATGGATTATGTTCTGGATAAGGATATTGAGGCGCTGAAATCCAGAATGGAAATTTTATGGAATGAACTTTATAATATATTAAGAGTATAATTTTTTTTGACAACAATAGAGTAAACACTCTATTGACTAATACAAACATTCAAATAAAATATATAAATAATTATGAATCAAAATGTATCAACTAAAAAACAGACAATGAGCATTTTCCCGAAGCTCAAAGATTGGCAGTTATTCGGAGTTTTACTTGTTATTCCGGTAATTCTTCAAACGGTAATCATCGCAATGGTTTTAACAAACAGCGATTTGGTACGGTTATCTTTCGGTTTTATGATTAATCCGGTAAGGATTGCCGATATGCTTTCAGCTATTCCTTCCGGATTGGTTATGGTAATTTCAGTCCTGACGATTGTATTTATCTCACTGATTTTCTGCTGGCTTTATTCGCTTGGAGTGAATCTTCACAGAAAACTCCCGGAAACGGCTGTACTGAAGTTGCCGGTATTCAAGGTATTTCTTTTTATATCAGCCGCTCATGAGATATTTGCTTCGATATGGATGTACTTTTTGTTTCTCGAAATTTCGTCAGGAGAAGCATTGGATATGAAAATGTTATCTATTACCACGCCATTGCACTTGATTTCAATGTGCTGTGCTTTTTATTGCTTTTATTTCATAGCAAAAGCATTGAAAAGCATCGAATTACAAAAACCTGCAACGTTTGCCGACTGCAAAGCGACATTTTTTCTGGTCTGGCTTTTTCCTGTAGGAATCTGGCTTATCCAGCCTAAAATAAATAAATTGTTTCAATGATAAAATATAATTGGCATGTGCATTAAAATAATAAAAATTATGATAACGTTTCTCATTTTTCTATTGATGAAGTTGTTATTCTTTCCATTCTGATGGAATCCAATCACTTATTTATTAACCATTTATTGATAAAAAGAATGAATAAATATTTTTTCTCACTAATAATTTTGGCGACCGTATTTACTCCTGTAAGCGCTCAGACGAAACTGACCTTTTATAAAGGAATCAAAGCGAATATCGCCTTATCGGATTACCATCCGATAAATACCGAAAGTAATCCGGGCATTGGTGCAACGCTTGGAAGCTACGATAAACTGGAAATCGGGGAACACTTTGCATTGCAAGGCGAATTTCTGTTCCGCTATGCGACTTCCAATATTCGTGATAATTCATCCGGTGGGATGAACAGATTCACCTACCGTGGAATTGAAGCGCACCTTTACGCAGTTAGTCAATTCAATAGCGGTTCAGGGAAAACTTTTGTAGGTATAGGCCCTTACACGGGGTATGGGCTTGATGCAAAAAAGTATCTGAATCGCTGGAATGTTGGCGCAGGGATTATTTTCGGCTATGAATTTGCCAATGGTATTTGCATTGACGCTGCATATCAAAGGGGATTTCCCGGCTTGCTGAGTACAGGTAACAATAAAGTAGCTATAAAGGCACAGGCTTTCAGTCTGGGATTGGGGTATAAGTTTCGTATTTTTAATTTCAAGCTGGATAAGAATAAAATAAGGAAAGCATTTTCTGATTAACTCTTGAAGAATTGCAAATTGCTCATTCGGCATAAAACAGAACTTCGGTCTGATTATTAATATTCTCTTTAATTTTTATGCTTATTGGTTGCAAAAATCTTATATCACTGTCTTTGTCCTTGTTATGCACAGGTAGCAGAACCAGGATAAATAATATAATAAAATTGCTCCTGTCTGTAACGGACAGCAAGGGATTATAAGCATTAACAAATATGATTTCCAAACAATTACATTGAATCCGCTTTACCAATTCCTGTATATATCAAATAAAACAGGATTGAAATACACAGACTATCCAATAATCTCTACTGTCCTGTTGCCTGTCAGTTGCTCCTGTTGCTTCCATCAGCTATAGGCAGCAACCCACCCAAGCTAAAAGCAACACCGGACAGCAACTACAACCGTAAAAACGGCCAAAAACAAGCGTTAGCAACTATCTATATGATATACAGCATGTTATACAGGATTTGTTTTTGTTATTTTTGTATTTAACAAAAATGAATCCGGTGTGCAGGTCGTATTTTGCCGGCTGTTGCTGCCTGATTTGTATTGTTTATCGACCGGTACCCTCTTATCTTTTTTGCAGCAGGTAATACCCTTCCAATACTGAAAAGCTATATTTACCTCCTGTACAGGGAGCAATATACCGGTATTGGGAATTGCTATCCCGGTTGCTTTTATTACTTTTGTAGCCTAATCCTGTAACAAAGGGAATAAACAATGAATATAACCATAACAAACCTACAAGCCATGACCCTTATAAACACATAGGTTCACAGCTCCTGAAATTTGCGATCTCGTATAAAGCCAGCGGCCGCAAGATAAAATCATTCCTGCTCGACCACCTGATGAGTAACGAACAAAGGGCAAAACAGGTGGAAGAGGGCCTGATCCGCGCAGGATACCGTAATATAGATGCTTTCCTGGAGAGCCTGATATTCGAGAAGCCATTGTATGCGGTAGTCATCATAGACCAGTCCTCACCCGAACTCGAAAACGTACTGGGACAGTTGACCCTCAACACCGACATAATAGAATTCCAGACTTTCAGGCACAATGATGATTATATACATAAATTCACACCGTTTAATGCCGAGATCAGGGAAGTGACAGAAGCCACCGGCAACCTTAAACCGGAAGAGTTAAATACGATAGTGGTAGCTGCCAGGGAAGAGGGCTTCGAAAGGGAATTCTTAGGTAATAACCGCTGGTATGCCATCCGTGTCAGCGCCTCCATGATAGACCGGCTAAAGTATATAGCTGCTTACCAGGTCTCTCCCGTATCGGCTATAACATACTATGCCGAAATAATATCCATAGACAAATACCAGGATACGAACAAATACATCGTTCACGTAAAAGAGCCTGTAAAAATTAAGCCTATACCGCTGGATAAGGATAAGAAAGGGCTGGCCCCGCAAGCTCCCAGGTATACGGCAATTGATAAATTACTAAAAGCAAGGAAGCTGTCAGAAGTATTTTAAACTATTCCAAGACTAAGCTCCTGTCGTTTACCGGATGATTGCAGCAGGGTATTATTACATCCTGCTGCAACCCAATAAAATATCCGTTATGCCTGTTATACATGTTATAATTCATCTACAAGCCTTGTAAGCCTGTCAATGAGTTTCCTTGCATCATCCTTCGTGACGGATATAACCAAAGATCCGTCTTTTGTCAAATTATCAGGTATAATATCCCCGGCCAGGAATAAGAGCTCCTTTTGTGCCGGAACCCCGCCAATTTTAGGCGTTACTACCTGTACACTGAAACTTATACCTTCGTTGTTGTCAATCATGTAAGGCTTTTGAGCCGCTGTTTTTAAAAATTTCCGTTCCATTTTTTTCAATTTTAAGTGTTGCTTATTTACATAAATTATTTAAGCCCCTGTTTTTCAAAATCTACCGTAAAGTGGGGAATTCCCCATTTTATGGTATTTTCCTTATTTTCACTGTTTTTCATAAAAGGGCGGATATTCCCTTTTATGGGATTGTATTCACTACCGGCAAGACAGCCCTGCTTTTTCAGGATATAGTATATACGATTCCGCATTGGGTTCCTATTTTAAAATATCCTTAGCCTCCTTGTAACTCCAGCCTTTCTTACTCCTTCCTGTTCCGTAAGCTTTCGCTAAATACGGTATATTCAGGAGATACGGGAATTGCAGGGTATTGCACTTCCTGTCTTTAGCCGGGATGTAATGCAGGCCTTCATCAAGGTTGACAGAAAGCGATTTGTCCAGCTTATGACGCCTCGATCCTTCCCTGCACTTCGGGCAAAGCGTCTTTACCTTGCCGGATGTCCTGCCAAAAGGTATCTCTATTCCTGTATCGCTCCATGTTCCCATAGCTGTCACATAAACCTCGGTTTGGACGGGTCATCCGGCATTAAGCCGTAACGGGTTACCTCATCGTTCCATGCCTCCTGGCTGATATAGGTCTCGAAGTTCTTCCGGTACTGCTTATCAGGCGTAGACTCCACATAAAGCGGGATATGCTCCAGTGCCGTTTCCCTGCAATGATTTTTCAGGTTCGACCATCTCCTTTCGCTCGTTTTGCGGTTGCCTTTCATGCCGTACATCCGCCAGGCTTGTTCAAATGGAAATTTTTCCTCAGTCACACAAGATATAGATTTATCTATATCTATATTCTTGTTATCATTCTTGTTAATGGATGGGCTATTCGTCAATCTTTCGTGGGTCGCCCGTCCTTTCTTCATCGGTATGCCCGTGGTTCCTTCGTAATTGTCGGGGTTCTGGTAATAATCATAATTACAGATCGTTATCAGGATGCCCCGTGGGTACTTTCGTGTGGCGATCCGTCCGGCTGTTCGCAGGGCGTTCATGGTATGCTTCACCTGAGATTCGCTGTAACGCCCTGTACGGGCCCCAACCGTCCATGAAAGGGCCTCCCGGATCTCCCGGTAACTGCGGAACAGTTGACCCCGTTTTACCAGGTACCCGCCATACTCCGTATCCGAACTGTTGGCTTCCCTGAGCAGGTATGCCCAGGTCTCGCGCACACAGGGGGGAGACTTCGATATGGCGCTCTCACTGATGGCACGCGGCTGCAAGATATAACCGCCTTTTATTGTCATTGTTCTTATTGTTATGATTAGATTTTAGTATATCTGTTTATTCCCCGGATGCCTGCAACTGCCTGATAACGCTATGCAATAATTCATTCTCAGTCCTCAGCACCCTTATTACCTCATCCTTCGATTCCAGTTGTCCGGCGACAAGCGATTTTACATCGATGTTGAAGTTGTTTACCGTCATATTGATACTGCAATTATCACCCGCCTGGATCACATCCGCCTGTATGATCATCTCCGTATCTTTACCGCCTTTTGTCAATGTTCCGCCCATAGCCTTTTATTTGTTATATACCAGGTAAGTGTAATAATCCGGCTTGTCATTCCCGCTGTTATAACAGGACAGGATTTTAATACAGGCTTCCTTTACCCCGCAGAGGGACAATATCCTTTCTTCCGGCAGTTCAGGCCGGCTGATAATAGCTGTATCCGGCATTCTGAAAAAGTCATGCACCGCTTCCCCTTTCGATACCTCATCGCCTGTAACGTATATCACTTTTGTTTCCATCTTTTATAGTTTAAGATACAATCTAAGAGGCCCTCATCCTGTTATCCCGTTTTCTTCCATGACCCTGGCTACTTCACGGCTGACGGCTTCCTTCAGGAACACACGTTTCTTACTGGGCAGGATAAGCGTATCCCCCGGACGGTTGAACTTCTTGCCCTCGCGGATATGCTGCTGGAGCGTGGAACGCGCGATACACAGGCACAGCAGGCATTCCCCGTAAGACATATAGTTGTCTTTGAGGTAGTTGTAATCGTTCTCTGTTAACGGCATAATCTTTATATTTATAAGGTTATTATTTGGATACATAAACTCCTGTCGTTACATTTGCGGTGTGTGAAGCCGTTAAGGTTTATGACGGTTGTTTATACCCGTTTATTTGCTTTTATTATGCAAATATATTCCAATAGTGGATTGTATTTGGATTAAAAGCATTATATTTGTGTCATGATTAGATTAATTTAACTTTTATATAAATGAAGGATTTTAAATTTCGGTTAAATGAGGCGATGGAAATGCGGCGCATATCCCGGTACAGGCTGGCTAAGGATTGCCATTTGTCCGCTACAACCATCACAAACTGGCTGACAGGGAAGACCCTCCCGGACAAAACAAAGATCCGGGCGGTAAGCGAATATATGGACATTGATTCAAACTGGCTGCTGACAGGTGAGGGGAATATGATTTCCGTAGCTTCCGGTACGGATGCAGGCGAAGATAAATGCATCTGTGGGAAACGGGAGACCCGTCCCCGTATCCCGCTGAATGCTGCGGCGGGGGCTTTGACCTGTGCGATGGAGGGCGTCAGGATGTGTGATTGCGAACAAATCCCGGTAGTCAGCATATTCCCGGAATATGACTTTACGATGTTCATCAAAGGGGACAGCATGTACCCCCATTATGAAAGCGGTGATGAAATAGCTTGCAGGAAGATAAAAGGCTCGCAGTTTATACAGTGGGGCAAAGTGCATGTACTGGATACCACACAGGGGCTTATCATCAAAAGGATATACGATGCAGGCGACAGCATCAGGTGTAACTCGTTTAACCCGGATTATCCGGACTTCGGGATACCGAAAAGTGAAATTTACTCCATTTGTTTGGTAGTGGGGCTATTGAGGCTGTAAGAACGAAAATGGATGATGTCCGGGAAAGCAAAAGAATGGTTGTTGCTAATATCGGAAAACAAATGTATCTTTACATAATCAATCTCATCAGGCGAATGTTATTTTCCGCATTTTTGTTACCCAGTTGTTACTCGCCATTTTCAAAAAGTAGGCTTATGTATTTATTATCAATTGATTACAAATACCATTTACCTTTGTTACCTTTTAGAGTCCTTTGCAGAGACAATCCTTTGTTACAGGTCTGTTAGAAACAGTCAGACAAAAGACTTAGCTATAATAAGGATAGAAAAATACTGTAAAAAGTGTCAGGTTTGTCAAGTTTTATACAAAAGCTGCAAACAAACGGATTATTAATTTTTCATTCTTAATTCTTAATTATTTTCCATGTTACTTTTTCAGAAAAATCATTTGCAGGCGAAGCTAAAACAAGAAGAATAATGAGAGTATTGATACAACGTGTTGCAAAAGCATCCGTAACAATAGAAAACAGCATAAAATCGCAGATAGGAAAAGGGCTTCTTATCTTACTCGGGATAGAAGACAACGACAACAAAGAAGATATAGAATGGCTCTGTAATAAAATAACAAACCTTCGTATCTTTGATGACAAAGACGGCGTAATGAATCTCTCTGCCCTGGACACGGACGCCGATATGCTGGTGGTCTCGCAATTCACACTGCATGCATCGACCAGGAAAGGAAATCGCCCGTCTTATATCCGTGCATCGAAGCCCGATACAGCCATCCCGCTCTACGAAGCATTTTGCAATACTTTGAGCCAAAAGCTGAGTAAAAATATAGGCACTGGCGAATTCGGGGCAAATATGCAGGTAGAACTGATAAATGACGGTCCTGTAACGATATGGATAGACTCTAAAGTAAAAGAATGAAAAGAGGAAAATGGTGCAGGCAAGTCCATAATTCATAACTCGTTGACTCATAACCTGTAACTGCCCAAAGGGCAAACTAACTCGTAACTAAAAATGACAATAGAAGAAGCTCAACTGGCAGTTGATAACTGGATAAAAACAATCGGAGTCCGCTATTTCAGCGAACTGACGAATATGACCATCCTCACCGAAGAGGTAGGTGAACTGGCGCGTATTATGGCGCGCACATATGGCGATCAGTCATTCAAGAAATCCGACCTCGGTAAAGATCTGGGGGACGAGATGGCTGATGTGCTCTGGGTACTGATATGTTTAGCCAACCAGACAGGAATAAACCTGGCAGAGGCTTTTCAAAAAAATCTGGAAAAGAAAACGAACAGGGATAGGGACAGACATAAAAACAATGAAAAATTGAAATAAGATCATGGAGCTACCTATTACTTCAGTAAGAAATTATTTACATTGATATATCTGATTTTGTAAATTCTGAAATCTTGAAATATGAAATTTTTAAATATAATAATATGGCAGAAATAAATAAATATACCGATACACTGAAAAAGTATAAAACAGACCTCAAAGATGCTGATATAGCTGAAAAAGTAGAGGAAATAATCAGTAAGAAATTCGCCCAGAATGACAATAGAGAGGTGTACAAAAGGCTGTATTCGTGCATAGACCTTACCTCGCTGAACGCGACCGATACCCGTGAAGACATCTGGAAGTTTACCGAAAAGGTCAACGGGCAGGATGGAGCTTCCGACCTGGCAAATGTAGCTGCTATCTGCGTTTATCCCAACTTCATAGAGACTGTGAAGGAAGCCCTTACCGCCGACGTGAAAATTGCTTCTGTTGCCGGAGGATTCCCTTCGTCACAAACATTTACAGAAGTGAAAATAGCGGAAACGGCACTCGCGGTAGCCAGTGGCGCGGACGAAATCGACATAGTCCTCAATCTGGGCTTTTTCATGGATGAAAACTATGAGGAACTAAGCGAGGAAATAGACGAAATAAAACATGCCTGCCGTGAAGCAAAATTAAAGGTCATACTGGAAACAGGGGCGCTGAAATCTGCCAGAAACATAATGAAAGCCTCCCTTCTGGCCCTCTATTCGGGAGCTGACTTTATCAAGACATCTACAGGTAAAGGTTACGAAGGCGCTAGTCTGGAAGCCGCATATGTAATGTGTACAGCCATCAGGGAATATACGGCGAAAACAGGCCGTAAAGTAGGTTTTAAAGCATCGGGAGGCATCTCTACCACCGCAGATGCCGTTAAGTATTACACGATTGTAAAAGAGGTCCTGGGCGAAGAATATTTAAACAATGAGTATTTCCGTATAGGGGCAAGCCGCCTGGCTGATAATTTGCTCGATAGCATAAAGGAATAAGAAGCATACGTATTTAAAAAAAACTTATCTTTGCTCAAAAATAAACAGAATAATTATGGCAACAGCATATCACAACTTATCATCTTATAATCCCGAAACAGTTCCTAACGGTGAAGATATGAAAATAGGGATTGTAGTTTCGGAATGGAACGAAACTGTAACCACTCCCCTACTCCAGGGCGCTTTCAATACACTGATAAAGCATGGAGTAAAAAAAGAAAATATCCTGATTGATTTTGTTCCGGGTAGTTTCGAACTGATATTCGGCTCGAAGCATATGGTAGAAAATAAAGGAATAGATGCAGTAATCGCATTGGGCTGTGTAGTCAGAGGAGATACTCCGCATTTCGACTATGTTTGCAGCGGTGTAACGCAAGGTATCGCCGATATGAATATCCGTTACGATATACCGTTCATATTCGGGCTGTTGACCACTGACAATATGCAGCAGGCTGAAGAACGTGCCGGTGGTCGTCATGGTAACAAAGGGGATGAATGCGCAATCACAGCACTAAAAATGATAGATTTTTACCGCAGAAATTTGGAGGAATAAATAAATATATTACCTTTGCATTCGCTAAAGATAAAAGGGCAGTTACCAAAGTGGCCAACTGGGGCTGACTGTAACTCAGCTGACTTACGTCTTCGGAGGTTCGAATCCTTCACTGCCCACATACTTTGCGGAAGTAGCTCAGTTGATAGAGCATTAGCCTTCCAAGCTGAGGGTCGCGGGTTTGAGCCCCGTCTTCCGCTCTGATAACAGGACACTTGTAGAAATACGGGTGTCTTTTTTTATGCCCTAAAATGAGGTATTTTGATAGCTAATGTTAGCAGAGATGTTAGCAAGAACGTTAGCAACAATCAGTGTTATGAACATTACAGTTAGCGTTGTATGTTACAAGTACAGACCTCAAAAAGATGGCAGACATCCCCTTATGTTACGAGTTAGCAAGGATGGTAAACGAAGTTATCAAAGTCTTGGTATATCAGTTAATCTTGAAGACTGGGACTTTAAGAAGAATGAGCCAAAACTATCTTGTCCCGACAGGGAGTATATTCAGAAGATAATCATTGATGGAAAATCCAGTGAGCGTTGCCCCCTCGTGCCAGTCTAAATTGACCCCATGTACCAAAATATGTTTGACCCTTTTCGCCAAAATAAAAATGTCCCCTGTCGGAATATAAACCAACAGGGGATTTTTATGTAATTTAGATTTACCCTCCTGGTCGATGGGTTAAAACTAAAATTACTATGACAACAAAATTAGCAAACATTCTTCATTGCTATGCAATGGGGATGGGTATAAAAGGTATCAGCGCGACCTTTGAGCTATCCCGTAACACAGTGCGCAAGTATGTGCGTTTGTTTCAAGAGAGTGGTATGCCAATGGAGCAGCTTCAGTCCATGCCGGCGAAGCGCCTTGAGGAGATGTTTGGAAGCAGCGGTGAGAGGGAACGTACCCCTTCAGTGCGTCAGTTGGAACTGGAGGCGCTCTTACCTGAGTATGCCGCAAGACTTACACGCAAAGGAGTGACAGTAAAATCTTTGTATGAAGAGTACCGGCGAGAGCATCCGGGTGGATTCCGTCATGCAAGTTTCGGCGCGTACATACAACGTTATCGGCTTGTATCACGTCCGGTGGGTCACGTTGAGCATTACGCCGCAGACCAGCTGTATATTGATTTTGCGGGCGACCGTCTAGAGGTTGTTGATGAGCAAACAGGCGAAGTCAGATCCGTTGAAGTTTTTGTAGCCATCCTTCCTTGTAGCCACTATACCTACTGTGAGGCAGTCTGGTCGCAGAAGAAAGAAGACCTTATAAAAGCATGTGAGAATGCACTACACTTCTATGAGGGTGTGCCCTTTGCAATCGTCCCTGACAATTTGAAGTCGGCGGTAACTCGGAGCAATCGCAATGAGCCGGTTATTAACGAAGACTTTGCCGCTTTTGCCGAGCATTATGGTTGTAGTGTATATCCGGCACGTGTCAGGCACCCAAAAGACAAAGCCCTTGTAGAGAACGCTGTAAAACTGATGTACAAGTCTGTTTATACCGATCTCGAAGGTCTGATGTTCCATGATTTGGAATCACTCAATGCCTGCATTATCCAATCTCTAAGTCGTTTCAACGAGAGAAAACTTACCGGACGCAATCAGTCTCGCAGGCAGTTGTTTGAAGAGGTAGAAAAAGACTATCTACGAACTTTACCCTCTGTGCGGTATCAGATGAAGGAACGCAAATCTGTGACCGTGATGCGTAATAGCTATGTAACTCTCAAGAAGCATCATTACAGCGTGCCAAAGGAATATGTAGGCAAGCGTGTCGATATTGTTTACGATGCTGATACTCTCGATATCTTCTATGGCCTGCGGCTGGTAACAACCCACCAGCGTGATGACACTCCCTATGGCTACACTCGGAAGGAGGCACACAATCTTCCCGGTAGGCATGGTAGCTACGAAAAGGATCTGGACGAGGTTTTTGAACGAGCTACTCAGATAGATAATATCGTCTTGCTTTATCTCAAGGATGTAGCATCGCAGAAGAAATATATGCCTCAGGCCTTCCGCTCATGCAGAGGTATCCTAGCCTTGGAAAAGACCTTCGGACAGGACAGGCTTGTGGCGGCATGCGCCTGTGCTTCATTGATGCGCGTTTACGGATATCAAGATGTTATCGGTATCCTGAACCGGGGCGATGATGCAGACTTTCTGCCACAGGCTGATCAGGACTCGGACACCAACTTATCACTTCCGCACCACAAGAACATCCGTGGACGTGAATACTTCTCAAAATCAACAACAAAAACTAACAACAACAATGGAAACAAATAATAAAACCGCACCCGTTACTCAGGAGAAAGACCAAAATATCATTTCTCTGGATCTGATGAACCGTATGAAGCTGCATGGTATGGCTGCCGCCTTTAAGGAAAGCCTGCAGTCCACCGTTGCCGAGTCTATGACTGCTGACGGCTTCCTCTCATTACTATTGGCTCGTGAATGGGACTATCGTTCGGATGCCTCCATACAACGCCTGATTCGAGGGGCCGGCTTTCGATACAAGGCTTATCTTGAGAATATAGACTATACCATCAATCGAAGTCTCGACCGCAACCATATAGAACGGCTCTCGTCGCTTGACTTTATCCGTCAAGGAAAGAATCTGTTCATTACCGGTTCATCCGGAACCGGCAAAAGTTATATTGCAACAGCCATTGGGTATCAGGCGTGTAAGAACGGAATACGAACTAACTATGCCAATGCATCCAAACTTATGGGAGCGCTAAAAGTTGCAAAGACAAAGGGGATCTTCGAGGCCGAACTCAAGAAAATAGAACGATGTCAGTTACTTATACTTGATGATCTCTTTCTTGTTCCTCTTGACGCTAAAGAACGTTCAATATTGCTTGACATCATCGAAGATCGTCATGAGCGCAAATCTATCATTGTGACCTCACAATTACCGGTTGCCAACTGGTATGATGCAATAGGAGAACCAACAGTCGCTGATGCCATTCTTGACCGCATCGTCCACTCGGCGCATCAGATAGAACTTACCGGTGAGAGTGTGAGAAAAATGAAGGTAGACAAAAACAAGTAAATCTAAAATAAAAATGACCCCGTCGACCAGGATAATTTAGGGGTAATCATAAAGTTTTTTCAGGGGTCAATTTAGATTTGGCACGAGGGGGCAACGCTCACTGGATTTTCCACATGTCAAGTACAACACCACCTATTCAATCTGGAAAAATCAGTTTTTGGACTAATTGGAAAAAATCGGGGAGTTTACGATTATTTTTTGATGGGGAATATATAGGAACATTTACACAATATTTTGAGAATGGATTTCCAAGTTGTGGACAAGAAGGGACTCTTACAGTAGAGTATAAACCCGGAACTTATAAATATGTTGCTGTTTCAGGTAGTAAAAGATACGAAGGAATGGTTACTATAACGGCAGGACAATGTTCTTTATATTGTTTAAAGAAATAATAGAAACTCGCCCTCTACTATGTTAGTAGAATTATGAAATAAATTAATATTAACCAAGTTCTTGCTGACCAACCTTAATCAGAAAGGAATGTTAGCAGCCATGTTAGCAAAATACTGAGCAGATAAAGACAATAGACTATACAGTGATATATCAGGTTAGTAATTAAGCAGTTATCTACTCAATCAGAACATTAGAGCTAAGTGTCAGAGTATCCTTCCAACCTGAGGGTCGCGGGTTTGAGCCCCGTCTTCCGCTCTGATGAAGAGACACTTACAGAAATGTGGGTGTCTTTTTTTGTTTGTAGCTAATATATACAACTCTGTATCAACCCTTTGCGTTGAGACCGACAAACACCCTGCAATATCTATCCTCATCCTCACGATAGCCCGATCCAGCCCATAAAGAAACAGACACATTCCGTACATAACTGTCCGAAAACGGACAATTTAAATATTATCAAAATATTGAAAATAAACACATTGACTTATTGGCATATTCATTGATAAATAAAATACGGAACACTAAATAATTTCAAAAATGGACAGGGAAATACCACTGAGTGTACAGCGAAAAGAAAGACAGAAACTAATACTCCGGTACGGAATTATTGCATTGGCAATAGTAATTGCGATTATTTTCCTGATGAATCTACTTGAAAGTACACTCTCCTACAAAAATATAACGATAGGAACCGTGGATAAAGGTACTATAGAGATAACAGTAAATGCCTCCGGTAAAGTAATTCCCCTAACTGAAGAGATTATAGTGACCCCTATCAACAGCCGGATACTCGAAGTATACAAAAACGCAGGGGATTCCGTACTTGCCGGTGAACCCATCCTGAAACTGGAACTGGCATCCGTCGAAACGGATTATAACCAGAAGCTGGATGAGAAAGAGATGAAAAAAAGCAAACTTATTCAGTCCCAGGTCGGCCTCGACAACAAGATATCCGAATTGCGGATGCAAATGCAGGTGAAAGAGATGAACCTTAAACAAATGCAGACAGAACTCAAAAACGAACAGTACCTCGACAGCATAGGAGCAAGTACAACAGATAAAGTACGGCAGGCAATATTAAACTATGAAGTAGCCAAACTCGAACTTCAGCAACTGAAGCAACAAATAGAGAATCAGAAAAAAAATGCCGACGCCGAGGTAAAAGTGCAACAACTCGAACTCAGCATATTCGAAAAATCACTGGCCGAAAGCGCACGCCTGCTCAAAGACGCCCGTATCCTATCTCCCCAGAAAGCAACCCTTACTTATGTAAACAATCAGATAGGTTCACAAGTGTCGGCAGGCACACAGATAGCGATTGTTTCCGATTTAAGCCACTTTAAGGTAGAAGCCGACATAGCGGACAGCTACGCCGAAAAACTGGCCACAGGAGCAAAAGCAATCATAAAAATCGGACAATTGCAATTGGAAGGAACCGTAGTCAACATTACGCCCTCTGTCAGGAATGGGGTTATCCAGTTCATCGTAATGCTGAAAGATGCAGGGAATTCACGCCTGCGAAGCGGACTGAAGACAGACGTATTTGTGTCGCATGGTATCCAGGAAGATGCCTTACGCATACCAAATGCCTCCTATTACATCGGAGCGGGAGAATATGAACTATGGGTAGTAAAAGACGGACAGGCGAAAACCCGTAAAGTGAAACTGGGAGAAAGCAGCTTCGAATATGTAGAAGTACTCAGCGGATTAAATCAGGGGGAACAGGTAATTGTCTCCGATATGAGCCAATATAAAGGTAAAAAATCAATAAAAATCAAATAACTTATAATTCATAAAACTATGTCAATCATCAATTTACAAGGCATAACAAAGATTTACCGCACAAAAGAAGTTGAGACTGTAGCATTGGAAAATGTAAATCTGGAAGTGCAAAAAGGAGAATTCCTGTCTGTAATGGGACCTTCGGGATGTGGAAAGAGTACAATGCTGAACATCATGGGACTGCTCGACGTACCCAGTGAGGGTAAAGTCCTTATCGGCAATACCGAAACTCACAATATGAAAGATAAAGAGATGGCTGAGTTCCGGAATAAAACTCTGGGTTTTGTATTTCAAAGTTTCCATCTGATAAACTCGCTCAATGTTCTCGATAATGTGGAACTCCCCCTTCTTTATCGCAAATCGGGAGAAAGCAGCCGGCGCGAAATGGCTAAAAAAGTACTGGAGAAAGTCGGCCTGTCGCACCGTATGAAACACTTTCCTTCACAACTATCAGGTGGACAATGCCAACGTGTAGCCATTGCCCGCGCTATTATCGGCGAGCCGCAGATCATACTTGCCGATGAGCCGACCGGAAACCTGGACAGTAAGATGGGTACCGATATCATGGAGCTTTTATTTGAACTGAATAACGAAGGCACAACAATAGTAATGGTGACGCATGACGAACATATCGCCAAAACCACAAAACGGATCATCCGCTTCTTTGATGGAAGAAGAGTAGAATAAACCATCATCCGACAATTGAAAACCACATATCATGTATAGTACCTATTTCAAACAAGCCATTGCGATGCTGAAACAGAACAAGTTTATCAGCACAATAACTATTGCGGGAACAGCACTGGCTATAATGATGATTATGGTTATCATAGTCAGCGAATCTATCAAGAATACAAGCATCGCTCCCGAAATAAACAGGGAGAGAACCATGTATATAAAATATGAAATCCAAAAGAGCAAAAATTCAGAGATGTGGGCCAGCAGCGCTGTCGATTATAAAATATACAAAGATTATCTGGCCGGGATGCCGGCCCCCGAATTAACAAGTGCAATCCAGGCAAGGATCGTATTCGTCACTGCTGAACATAAAAAAGAAAGACAGGAAACCACCTACAGGCTCACCGACTACAATTTTTGGAAGATAATGGCATTCACATTCATAGAAGGGAAACCTTTCACAAAGGAAGATCACGATTCGGGGCTCAAAAAGGCTATTATTTCGGAAAGTACCGCATATACACTTTTCGGCTATGAACCCGCTTTAGGAAAAACAATAGAAGCAAATTTCATCCCTTATACCGTAACAGGTATTGTAAAGGATGTATCCCCTGTCTTTACCTATGCACATGCGGATGTATATGTGCCATATACATCCCATAGCGGATTCGACCAGAGTTCGTGCACTATCCTGATACTTGCAAAAGACCGAAACGACTTCAATACCATTACGGAAGAAGTACGGGAAGCCGAACGAAAAGCCGATACGACAGATCCGGAATACAACCTAACCCTCATTGGCCCTTACGACCATAGAACCCAACTGATAAATACAAGTGCTCAGGAACCCGATATAAAGGCAGACAACCGGAAAACGGTATTCATATTTGTTATACTCCTGCTTATACCTGCCGTTAACCTGTCCGGTTTCAGCATGTCGCGCATCAAGAAACGTACTGAAGAAATAGGAATCAGAAAAGCATTCGGGGCAAAAAGATATATGATTCTATTTCAGGTATTATATGAAAACCTCATAACATCACTTATCGGGAGCGCTATAGGCCTCATATTATCCTATATCGTCGTAATATGGTTAAAAGACTGGTTGCTCGATCTAGAATCCGGCGATAGCATCCCGCTCGAAACCTTCGTCTCATTCCCTGTATTCCTGGCTGTTTCCGTTATTTTACTGTTGCTGAATATGTTATCGGCAGGCCTGCCGGCATACCGGGCTTCGAAAATAGCGATCGTAGACTCTATCAACCAAAATAACCGGTAACTTATCATGATACAACATATTTTTAAGATAATCTGGGTTGAACGCAAAGTAAATACATGGATATTACTGGAACTTATTTTAGTATTCTGCGTACTATGGTTCTGCGCCGACTATATGTATTACACCACAAAACGTTATTTCCAGCCCAAGGGGTTCGACATAGAGCATACATATCATATAACCATCGGCATGAAGAGACAGGGCTGGAACGACATAGATTCCGGCGACAGCATAAAAAAAGCTGGAATATATGATAATGCATGGACTATATATAACCGGATAAAACAGTATCCCCTGATAGAGACAGCAAGCCTCTCCTCAGCTGCATATCCCTATTCAGGAGCAAGCATGAGTAATTCGTACATGATCGATTCCACCACTATAGATATGCGCGTAAAAAGGGTTACGCCTGAATATTTCGGTGTATTCAAAATAAATATAATTAAGGGAAAGCCTTTTACAGAAGAAGATCTCGTAGGAGGAAACAACGTCATACTCAGTGGCGGTAATAATAACCTGTTCGGGAAAAAGACCGTTGAAGAAATGAAAACATTATATTTTGACAAAGAAAAATCGGATAGCAGTAAAGTAATTGGTATCGCAGACAGGGTAAAAATAAATGATTATGAAGATTATCAGTGTATTCAGTACAAACCTCTGAAAATAAATGAGGAAGATGTGATAATATTCAATGAGTTATGTGTACGTATAAAGCCGGAAGCCGACAAAGACTTTATCTCCCGTTTTTCTCAGGATATGCGAAACCAACTGGAAATAGGTCCTTTCTACCTTTCCGGCATCAAATCTATAGAAAAGGAACGTGAACTATTTATGAAACAGGCAGGATACACCAACAATTTCAAAAGTATATATTCTGTAACAGCCTTTCTTATCGTGAATATATTCCTGGGTGTACTCGGCACTTTCTGGTTCCGTGTGCAATCGCGCAGGAGCGAAATAGGATTGCGTATCGCGCTCGGAGCTTCGAAAAACAATGTAAAGAAAATGTTTATTGGAGAATCCATCCTACTCCTGTTTATCGCCAGCCTGGTCGCATCCATCATTTGTATCAATATATCAGCGGCAGATCTTTTAAAAAGCATAAACGTCCCGGTACCAAACAGAGGTGAAGAAGGTGCAGGCATTGCCCAACATTTCATCAATTATGGATTTACTTTTGCCTTCCTTGCCGCTATTGCCATTGTTGCCGTATGGTATCCCGCAAAGAAAGCATCGGATATACAACCGACGGAAGCACTGAGAGATGAATAAGAAACCAACATTAAAAAACAGAGGCCGTGTATAAAACCTATTTCAAACAAGCCGTTGCGATGCTGAAACAGAACAAGTTTATCAGCATAATAAGTATAGCAGGGACATCACTTGCCATTATGATGATAATGGTACTTATAGTCTCTGAGTCTATAAAGAATGTAAGTATTGCACCCGAACCCAATCGGGAGCGAACAATGTATATGCGTTACGAAATAAAGAAAGGTAAAGAAACTAAAAACACGAATATTAACTCAGCCATTAGTTACGAGATTTATAAAGGATATCTATCGGACTTGAAAGAGCCGGAATTAGTAAGCATACAATCTAACGGCTGGGATAAAAGTCAGATTTCCACTTCTGAAAATCAGATGGATAGGAAAGCTATGAATGTAAAGTCGACAGATGCCAATTTCTGGAAAATAATGTCTCTTTCTTTTATCGAAGGAAGTCCGTTTAGTGAAGAAGATTTCAAATCGGGACTGAAAAAAACCGTAATAACAGAAAGGACAGCAAAAGAACTATATGGGAATCAGAGAGCATTAGGTAAAACAATAAACATCGACTTCAAACCGTATATCATAGTAGGAATAGTAAAAGATATATCTCCCATATTCAAATTTGCCTATACTGATATTTATATTCCATACACTTCCAAAGGAGGATTTGAAAAAAATGGATTTGAGATTCTGCTTCTGGCCAAGAATAAAAAAGATTTTGAAGCTATTTCGGAAGAAATACGCACGGCAGAACGGAAATTCAATGTAACCGATAGTGAATGGAATCTTACCTTATTAGGCCCTTATAACCATTCTATTTATTTGCTAAATACCAATAACAATGAGCCGGATATAAAAGGGAATGCCCGAAAGAATATTTTTATATTTTCTATTTTACTATTGATTCCTGCTATCAATTTATCCAGTTTCAGCCTTTCCCGCATAAGAAAGAGAACAGAGGAAATAGGGGTAAGAAAAGCCTTCGGCGCAAAAAGATATGTAATTCTGTTTCAGGTACTATACGAAAACTTTATCACATCGCTTATCGGGGGCATCATCGGTCTTATCTTATCCTACATTATAGTAATATGGCTTAAACAATGGTTATTGGGGATAGATACCGATGGTACACTTCCTTTGGAAACACTGGTTTCCCTCCCTATATTCTTTGCCGTTTTTATCGTATGCATCCTTCTTAATCTGCTTTCGGCCGGAATACCTGCATACAAGGCATCCAAGATAAAAATAGTAGATTCTCTCAACCGAAACAACCTCTAATTATGATAAAGCATATTTCAAAAATCATCTGGACAGAACGCAAAATAAACGCATGGATATTACTGGAACTTATTCTTGTATTCTGCATATTGTGGTTTTGCACAGACTATCTGTATTTCACCACAAAACGCTATCTGGAACCCAAAGGATTCGATATTGAGCATACATACCGGATAGGCATAAGCATGAAAGAAGAGGGACAGGCGATTTCCGCATCCAACGATTCTATAAAAAAGCAGGAAATGCTCAATGATATATGGACTATCTACGACCGCATAAAGCGATATCCTGCAACAGAATATATAAGTTATTCACAGTCTGCGCATCCTTATTCAGGATCATGGTCAAGCAATTCTATTATGTGTGATTCTGTACAAGTATATACTCAATACAAAAGAATAACACCCGAATTTTTCGATGTATTTAAAATTAAAAGAATAGCGGGAACTTCTTTTGACTGGAACAATATAACATCGGGCAACCCCGTCATGATAAGTTCCGACAATACTAATATGTTTGGCAAAACACCTGTCGAAAAAATGGAGTATATACATTATGACGATAGAAACAAAGATAAAGTATTAGGAGTAGTAAATAAAACAAAAAGAAGTGATTATGAGTATTATAACACTATAATGTATACACCTATAACAAAGCAGCGCACATCCCTGATCGACTACCGCGAATTATGTATAAGAGTAAAACCAGCTGCCGACAAAAATTTTGAAGAGCAATTTACAAAAGATATGCGCGACCAGCTCGAAATCGGCCACTACTACTTATCATCGGTAACAGCACTCGAAAAAGATAAGGAAACATATATGCAATGGACCGGATACGCTAACAATTTTAAGAGCGTTTATTCCATCACAGCTTTTCTTATAATCAACATTTTCCTCGGAGTTATAGGTAGTTTCTGGTTCCGTGTGCAGTCCCGTCATAGCGAAATAGGACTACGCATAGCCCTTGGTTCATCAAAAGCAAATGTAAAGAAAATGTTTATAGGAGAGTCTATTCTTTTATTATTCATCGCCAGTCTTGTCGCATCCATCATTTGCGTCAATATATCTGCCGCAGATTTATTGAAAAGTATAAATGTTCCCATACCCGATAGAAGAGAAGAAGCTGTTAATATTGGTCAGTATTTTATCAACTATGGCATAACCTTTATTTTTCTGGCCATAATAACTATAGTAGCCGTTTGGTATCCTGCATGGAGGGCATCGAAAATACAACCGGCGATAGCACTGAAAGACGAATAAAAATACACGATTATGAAAAAAACTCTGTCTGCCATAGCAATTTCTCTTTGGTTCTCTGCCGGGCTGACCGCACAGGATACTATAACTATCAGCCTGACGGATGCCATTAACCGCAGTGTATCCAATTCGGTAGATGCAGTTGTGGCACGCAACCAATACAAATCCAGCTACTGGGGTTACCGTACCTATAAAGCCGAGTTGTTACCGGAAGTAACGCTTAACTCCACCCTACCCTATTATTCCAAGTCATATAATCAATTCCAGAATACGGATGGTACATACACCTATGTAAGCAACGATTACAGCCGCATAGACGGAGGACTTTCCATATCGCAGAATATTCCTCTCACAGGAGGTATCTTGTCCGTAGAAAGCAGCTTTGAGCGTTTACAACAATACGGAGAGGGAGGTTCTACCCGCTATATGGGCATACCGGCATCCGTTACACTGGAACAACCTATTTTCGGATTCAACCGTGTGAAGTGGCTCCAACGTATAGAACCCGTAAAATATAAGGAAGCACAGCAAAAGCTTATAGGTGATATGGAAGAAGTTTCCAATACGGCCATACAATACTATTTCAATCTGTTGCTGGGACAGATAAATATGGAAATAGCAGAGCAAAACCTGAAAAACTCGGAGAAACTCTATACGATTGCCGAAGCCAAACGAAAAATAGGACAGATCTCAGAAAACGATTTGTTACAGCTGAAAGTATCGTTGCTCAAGGCCGAATCGTATCTCACCGATGCCCAGGCTTCGCTCAATGCGCGTATGTTTCAGCTACGCTCATTTCTGAATTATGGGGAGTATCTTATACTAAAACCCATAATACCCGAATCACTGGCAGATAAATTACCGGTCCTTTCATATGCGCAGGTAATAGCTCTGGCCCGGGAAAACAATTCATTTACCCGGAATGTACAGAAAAGAATGCTCGAAGCCAACCGTGACGTAAGCCAGGCAAAGGCCGACCGCTGGAACGCAAAACTGTTTGTATCCTTCGGTATGTCGGGACAGGAAGATACATTCTCCCGTGCATTCAACAGCAACAACTGGCGAAACAATCAGATAGTAAATGTAGGCATAAAAATACCGATCCTCGACTGGGGAAAAGGAAAAGGGAAAGTAAAGATTGCCGAAGCGGAACGTGATGTAGAAAACTCACGCATAGAAAAAGAGCAAATGGACTTTAATCAGAATGTCTTCCTGCGGGTACAGAATTTCAACAGCCAGTCGAAGCAACTCGAACTGGCCAAAGAAACAGATAAAATAGCCCAGCAGCGTTACAATACATCCATCGAAGCATTCGTATTGGGAAAGATAGATGTATTGAACCTGAACGATTCGCAATCATCAAAAGACGAAGCGCGCAGGAATTATATAGAGCAGATGTATCAGCTATGGTCTTATTATTATCAGATAAGAAGTCTTACTTTATATGACTTCATCAGTGACAGAGAGATTTCGGTTGACTACGAAAGTGCTATCAATTGATTGTAATTGATATGAATATGCGAAAACTTTATCTATATATAGCTTTTAGCCGTTAGCTATTAGCTGATAGTTCTTTGAAGTATTTGGAAAAGTTACAAGTTACTTTGCCCAGCGGGCAGTTACGAGTAGACAAGAAGCGAGATACAAGTTGTTAACTGATGACTGTTTACTGTTCACTGAAAAAAGTGTTACTTTTGTTACCTTTTTCGATTCAATACACTGGAAATAACTATTTTTACTGATTATAAAAAGAAAATCTATGATATTAATCTGCGACGACGATGCTGCCATACGCTCCTCGCTTACCCTGGTACTTAACCGGGCCGGATATAAGACAGCAAATGCCGCTTCCCCGCAAGAAGCCATTGATTTTGTACGCACTACCCTGCCCGATCTTATCCTGATGGATATGAATTATACAAAAGGTACAAGTGGAGAAGAAGGGCTTACATTGCTTCGTCAGGTGAAAATATTCGCACCCGGTGTACCGGTAATATTGATTACGGCTTGGGGTTCTATTAACCTGGCTGTAAAGGGAATACAAGCAGGTGCATTTGATTTTGTAACTAAACCGTGGAATAATCCGGCTTTGCTGAATACCATACAAACCGCTATACAGCTGAAAGAAGAATCAGAGAAAGAAGTAGAAACCAGCAACGTTCCAACAATAAAGACTTTCCGGAGTGACAAAATCATAGGAAAATCGCCCCTTTTACAAAACGTGTTCAATACCATTTCACGTATAGCAAAAACCAATGCATCTGTACTGATAACAGGCGAGAGTGGGACAGGTAAAGAACTGATAGCCGAGGCAATACATGAAAACAGCAACCGTAGCAAAAACCCATTTGTAAAGGTCAATCTGGGAGGTATTTCCCAATCATTGTTCGAAAGCGAGATGTTCGGTCATAAGAAAGGAGCCTTTACAGATGCGCATTACGATAGGGTAGGGCGCTTCGAACTGGCGAATAAAGGAAGTATTTTTCTGGACGAAATAGGAGAACTCGATGCCGCCTGCCAGGTAAAACTGCTACGGGTATTACAGGACAAAACTTTCGAACCGTTAGGTGATAGCAGACAAAAACAGGTAGATATACGTGTTATAAGTGCAACAAACAGGAATCTGGCCGAAATGGTATCGAAAGGAACTTTCCGCGAAGACCTCTTTTACCGTATCAATTTAATTTCCATCCGCGTGCCTGCCCTCCGTGAACGTATAGAAGACATACCTTTACTGGTAAATCATTTTGCAAAAAGACAGGCAGAACTGAATGGACTGGATAATATAGAAATTTCATCCGATGCAATGAATTACCTTCAAAGGCTTCCATATCCGGGAAATATCCGGGAGCTGAAAAATCTGGTCGATCGTGTTATTCTTGTATCAGCCAAAGACCTGATTACTGATAAGGATTTTAAAGAACAATATACCGAAATACCAGTTTCTTCTGCCAGGTTACCCGATTCTGTTTATCCTCTGGAAGAACTGGAAAAAAACATGATACTGAAAGCAATAGAACTGTACGGAAACAATCATTCTAAAATAGCGATGGCACTGGGACTGACACGTCAGGCACTATACAGGCGCATGGAGAAATACGGTATAAGCAGCAACGAACAATAAGCTCATGAAATCGAAAATTCTTTTCTGGATATTGGTAATATTGGTATTTGGAGCTCTGCTTTCCATCGGGTTCCTTTTTTATAATACGAATATATATAAATTCATGATAATAGAGGGTATAGCCATTTTAGCTATTATCCTGTTTGTCATTCTATATTACCGGCTGATAAAACCATACCAGATAATCGCCGACGGGATGGAATTACTTAAAGAGCAGGATTTCTCGACACGTTTGCGCCTCATTTCCGATAGTGAAGCCAATAAACTGATTTCGGTCTTCAATAAAATGATGGATCAGCTGAAAGATGAACGGTTACAGGTAAGAGAAAAAAACCACTTTCTGGATCTGCTCATTCAGGCATCGCCGCAGGGAGTGATTATCCTTGATTTTGACGACCGTATTTCCGAAATCAACCCTTCGGGCCTGCGTCTACTCGATGTCAGGAGTATAAGCGAAGTAAAAGGGAAGAAACTTTCAGATTCGGGAATCGGCATAGGAAGCCAATTGGAGAAACTCAACGCCGACGAAGACGTAGTTATCAGGAGTTCGGGTATCACCCTATACCGCTGCATACGTTCTTCATTTATCGACAGGGGATTTTCCCATCCGTTTATCCTGATAGAAGAGCTTACACATGAATTACTGAAAATAGAAAAGAAATCGTACGAGAATATCATCCGCATGATGGCACATGAGGTAAATAATTCGGTAGGCGCCGTCAGTTCCACGCTGAATGTGATATCGGATATCTTACGGCAAAATGATAATAACGAACTTGCCGACGTACTTCCCGCTGTAGATGCATCGTTTGACAGATGCAGGCATTTGGGTTATTTTATCAGCAACTTTGCCGAAGTGGTCAAAATACCTGTACCCTCCATAGCCGATACCGACCTCAACGAACTGGCACGTTCGGTAGATGCACTTACACGGCTCGAATGTAAACACCGGAATATAGACCTTAAATTGGATTTAACGGAAGATAATAACATTATCCGCATAGATGGTATCCAATTTGAGCAAGTGCTCGTAAATGTGATTAAAAACGCTTATGAAGCTATAGGGGAGAATGGGGAGATACGAATATCCACGCGATCAAACCCTTTATCCATCGAAATAGCAAATAATGGTCCCGAAATAACCGATGATGTAAGACAAAAGCTTTTTACACCGTTTTTTACTACAAAATCGTCAGGGCAGGGAATAGGTTTGATGTTCGTGCGTGAGGTACTGATAAATCATAATTGCAAATTCGATCTGAAATCTCAGGATGGATGGACTAAATTTGATATTCACTTTCCTAAGAATAAAACACTCTAGCTATTTTGCATTTTATTAGAAAAATTTTATCTGTAAAATGAGTTGTCGGTAAAGAGTAGCCGGCTTATCGTTCTTTGAAATATTAGAAAATAACTATCTGTTCAAATATTTAAGGTCAGAAACGAAAAAAGAGTACACGGAGGCACTCTTTGATTACGGATATTTAAATTTATTTCTATGCCAGAAGTGTTTTCAATTTATCAGTGTCCGAAAAGTCAGATACAACCGCATAAGTATAATCTTTCAGATAATCGGCCGATAATGTAGTGGAAATTCCAATCACACGCATAAATGCATATGTAGCCGCTTTTATACCTGTAAAAGAATCTTCAAATACAGCGCATTCGGAAGACAAAACACCTAAGTTGTTCTTAGCTAAAACATATCCCATCGGATCGGGTTTTCCTTTCTTTATACTATCCGATGTAATAACAGTATCAAATGCATCCTCTAATGATAGTTGAGCAAGAGCAACCTTTACTTTACTTGCAGGGGAACTGGTTACCAAACCCACTTTATAGCCTTCTTTTTTGATATATTGAATAAAATCGAGTACACCCGGGATTATTATCTTCTTATAATCAATGGATTGCTCCATGTCGTAGCAAGACTGTCTTATAGCCTGTTTCTCTTCAGGACTGGAGATAGCAAAATAAAGTTCTATAATTGAATTTAAGGTCATTCCTTTTATTATATCAGGAAAGTTGTTTATTTTCAAATCATTATCTTGTGCTATTTTACTCCAAAACTTGTCGTAATCATGTTCTGTATCTACAACAACACCATCCAGACCGAACAGTACTGTCGTGATTTTATTTTTTTGAGCCATATATCAGGTATTAAAAACATTATATAAATAAATGATGTACAAAGTAAGCTAATTTTTTCTCTTTATTATTCATCCGACTTAACTAAATGAAGTATAGGATATCCTTTTCCTTCACCATCGTATTCATCCCGGCTTACTTCCTTAAAACCAAAGTGATAATAGAAATCCAAAGCCTGCTTATTCTGTTCATTGACATCCACATTTCTGGCATTCAGTTTATTTACGGCATAGTCGAGTAGTATCTTACCTATACCTGATCCACGGCTTTCATTATCTACAAATAACATTTCGATGCTATTGTCCGCCACTCCAAGAAATGCTTTAACGACACCCTTGTTATCTTTATATTTATATAACGACATATGCTCAAAATAAATGGGTATATGTTTTTTATAAAATTCAAAATCTTTATCTGACAGAAAATCATGAGTAGCTTTTACAGCGCTTTCCCATACAGCTATCAGTACCGGGTAATCTTTTTTGTCTGCTGGACTAATCATATCAGTGCTATTTTAATTAATCTATATTAATAACGTCTCCGTTTTCTAATTTATTTAATGCTATAATCTGCGAAAACTCCGGTAACAAGACTTTCTCATCTACTTTCACTATCAGCCTGATAGGCTTCTTCCCGAAATAGGAAGCCCATTGTGAATATGAACTTGGCGGCCCTGTTATATACGAGCATTTCGACAAAGCATATAAATCTTTAGGTCCTGACGAATCAGGTATTATAAAACAATCCAATTCCTTGAAATGCTTAATATCCAGTCTTTCATTCGAACACAGCAGGAATTTTATATTTTGTCCCTTATCATCAAATTGCTTTTTTATGTCCTTCATCACATGAAGATATTCTTCATCGGTATAATAATAAATACCATCGTTCCATTTGGCATAATCGCCACGACGAATGTGCACACCAATGACAATCCTATCATTAAGCTTTGAAAATAAGGCGTCTACCACATCTGTCACTTCACTGCTGAATGTGAATATCTTTCTTATTTCACCGGAATGTTTTATTACCAATTCTTCATTGCCCAGGCGGTTCGACCAGCCTTCTATCAGATTGAGCTTAAACAGCTTCGAAAAAATGTTAGGTTGCCCGTTCTGTATATATCCTCTCGCTTTCATGGATAAGAGGAATCTTTGGACAAGTTTCCGGGAAGCAAACCTGATATATTTATTACTATTCAGATTCTCAAAGTCTAACGAATACTTATCGAGATTTATCGCAAGAACTTTCTCTTTATATTCGAGTCCGTAAGCAATGGATGGTATCAAAGACCATATCCTGTTACATAACTGTCCGGGAGAATCATAGTTTATAATCATTTAACCTTCAGGTTACTTTACACATTAAATCTGAAATGCATTATATCCCCATCCTGAACAATGTATTCCTTACCTTCAACATTCATTTTCCCGGCTTCTTTTACAGCTGCTTCGGAACCCAGAGTAATAAAATCGTTATACTTAATTACCTCTGCACGGATAAAGCCTTTTTCAAAATCGGTATGTATCACGCCTGCACATTGAGGGGCTTTCCATCCTGCCGTAAATGTCCATGCACGTACCTCCTGAACTCCGGCAGTGAAATAGGTCTGCAGACCTAATAATTTATAAGCCGACTTAATCAAGCGAGCCACTCCGGATTCTTCCAATCCTATTTCGGACAGGAACATCTCACGTTCCTCATATGATTCGAATTCAGCTATTTCCGATTCTATCTTTGCAGCTACGATCAATATTTCAGCATCTTCTTCTTTCACCGATTCACGTACCTGCTCCACATATTTATTACCCGATACGGCACTGGCTTCGTCTACATTACAAACATACATCACAGGTTTGTATGTTAACAGGTAGATCTCTCTGGCTATCTTCTCGTCTTCCTTATTATCGAATTTGACGGTACGGGCAGACTTGCCCTGTTCCAATGCTTCTTTAAACTGTAACAAGATATCGTAAGCACGTTTAGCATCCTTATCACCTCCTGTTTTAGCCTGTTTTTCTACCTTTTGTATGCGGGATTGGATAGTTTCCAGATCTTTCAACTGTAGTTCTATATCTATAATTTCCTTATCGCGTACAGGATTTACACTGCCATCGACATGTGTAATATTATCATCGTCGAAGCAACGAAGAACATGCAATATGGCATCTGTTTCGCGAATATTGGCAAGGAACTTATTCCCTAATCCTTCTCCTTTGCTCGCACCTTTTACAAGGCCTGCTATATCCACTATTTCTACAGTGGTAGGTACTATACGGTTAGGTTTTACCAGTTCCGAAAGTTTATTCAACCTTTCATCAGGTACGGTAATAACACCCACATTCGGTTCGATAGTACAGAACGGGAAATTTGCCGATTGTGCCTTAGCATTCGACAAGCAATTGAAAAGAGTAGATTTTCCTACATTCGGAAGGCCTACTATACCACATTGTAATGCCATTATTCAGTTTTAAATTATTTTGGGTACAAAGTTACGATTTTTTTATTTATCGCTTTTAATATTGGTAATCTTAAACTTTATTACATAAAAAAGCCTCTTAATCTTATAATTAAAAGGCTCATTCATATTATATATCCAAACTATTTCAATACTTCATCTATCACTGCCTTTGCTGCTTTTTCCATTACAGCATAACCTTCTTTTGTGAGGTGTACACCATCGGTAGTGTATGCGGCGATCATAGCTCTGTTTTCATCTTTCAGAAGGCTATAATAATCTATATAAGCAAATCCGTTGGATGCGGCATATTCCCTGATACCGGCGTTCAATGCCGCAATTTTAAGAGGTACTTCCTTGATCTCTTTTCTCCACGGATATTCTCCTGCCGGAGTTACTGAGGACAGGATAACTTTTATACCGTTGGCATTAGCCAGCTCTGCCATCGACTTAATATTTCCGAGTGTAAAATCAGCATCGTAAGTCCCTGTATTTTCAGCTACATCATTTGTACCTATATTAATTACGACAGCCGCAGGTTTCAGGTTGATAACATCCTGACGGAAACGGGATAAAAGCTGCGGACTGGTCTGTCCGCTTATTCCCCGGCCTATATAATTGTTCTCCTTAAAGAAATCAGGACGTTGGCCAACCCATCCTTCAGTAATGGAATTACCTATAAATACCACCCGATGTTCACCTTTAGAGGGTGCAGGCAATTCGCTGTTAGCTTTAGCGTATTTTGCCATATTTATCAATTCATTAAATTTTTGGGCATTGGAAAACAGACAAAACATAGAAAAAAACGAAGCCATTAAAATAAGTTTCTTCATGATCAATTAAAGTTTTATAATTATAAGAATAGTAAAAAGGTCCGATATCTTAAAATCTGAAAGTATATCCTACACTATAAAATATATTGTCGCCATAAGGTGAATTTTTATCCTGCACTACATCATATTGTATCATGGCTATCATACCACCAAGACGCACACCTCCACCGATAAGGAACGAAGGTACAAATTTACTTTCACTGAATTCCATACCGTCATTATATTTTATATTCTGCCACATACGGCTCATTTCGGGCTGTATACTGATAACCAGATATTCAACAGGATAAAAACGTCCGAATACATCGAAACTCAGATAGCTGTTACTCCACTTATAATCGTAATGCTTATCTTTAAAATAAGTATATCCGAAACCTGCCCCCGCAGTAAGGTATCTGGAAAAATCATATCCTATCTGCGGTGAAATACCCACAACAGTATAGTCTCCAAACTGTAAACTGAAGTTACCACCCACAGATAATTTAGAAGGATCAAACTGTTGAGAAAATCCGGCAACCGTCATACTCGCCAGTAAGGAAAATAATAAAAATGCTCTTTTCATATCATTATCAATTTTGATTCAATATATCATCAATAGCTTTCTGTATCAGAGGTTCCATAACCGAATAGCCTTTTTCATTCGGATGCTGGCTATCGAAACTATAACCGTCTTTCATCCCTTTGTCTTCATCATTCACCATAGACGAATAATAATCCACATAGCTATAGCCGTTTTCTTCAGCATAAGTCTTTATTTCTATATTCAGATCTTTTATCTTCTGTGTAATATTCCTTATATGACCTTTCCATCCATATCCGCTCGAAGGCAGTACAGATGTCAGTATAACCTTTATCCCGTTTATTTGTGCTAGTTGCGCCATAGATTTGATATTATCCATAGTAAACACAGGATCGTATTCGCCCGTATTCTCGGCTATATCATTTATGCCTGCATTTATAACCACTATTTTAGGATTAAGTTCTATTACATCCCGACGGAAACGAAGCAAAAGCAGGGGACTGGTCTGCCCGCCAATGCCACGGCAGGTATAATTGTTGTCCTTAAAGAATTTATATCTCAGATGCACCCAGTTTTCAGTAATGGAATTACCTATAAATACCACCCGGTTTTCGCCTGGTTCGGGAGCTTCCAACTGACTGTTGGCCCAGGCGTAGGCATTCAATTTAAAAATATTACCGTTTTTCCTGTTTATGTAATAGTTTATACCTATATAAGCTAGTGTCGCAACATTCAATATTATAGACAAGACTAAAATAATTCTAAAAAATTTTCCTTTGTTCATATATTCTTGTTATATCCCTATTTTTTCAGGATTACGGAGTTATTATCAAATTATATTAATATTATTCTTTTTATTTAAACTTTAAAAAAAATCATGTTGGTTATTATAGGCTGTTAATTGTGTTCATTGTTTTTTCCTGAAAAACTTGTATATTTCATTATTAAAAATCTGTTTGCATAGGATTGTGTCTTATTAACAACTATAAAAGTAGACAAATTATTTGTATATAGCGTATTGTGAACTTTATTAAAACAATGTTGATAACTATATTTGTTGAAAAATAACTTATTTCAGTTTTGTTCATCTCTGTTGATAATCCTTTGAAATATGATACAATAAATTGATGTGATTTTTAATTGTTGTTTGCGACTTATTTTGTATATGATGTTTTGTTTTTATAAACCATGATTTTTATTTGAAAAATATATTAACAGTTTTCAACAGGTTATGAACATACTATCAATAATTGTAAATTTTAATGATTTATAGATTTTAAATAGCATATTACCAGATAAATATATAATTTTGTTACCTGTTTAAATATAAAAGCTACGAGATGAAAGAGTTTTTTAAAAGTTTACTGGCCTCTATTTTAGGCTGTTCTATAGTATTAGGAATTTGTTTCCTTATATTTTTTATTGTTTTAGCTGCGTTGTCAGCTAAAGAAAGTTATGCATTGAAAGATAATACAGTGCTGGCGTTAAAACTTGAAGGTATATTATCCGAAAGGGTGGAAGAAGAGAATCCTTTATTGACTATGCTTAATCAAAATAGTGAAGCGCAAATAGGATTGGATGATATTATTTCGTCTATAAAAAAGGCAAAGGAAAATGATAAAATAAAAGGTATATATATAAATGCGGGTGCTTTTTCCGCGTCAAATGCTTCCCTGAAAGAAATCAGGGACCAATTGATAGATTTTAAGGAAAGCGGAAAATTTATTGTTGCTTATAGTGATGTATATACACAGGGCTGTTACTATCTTTCGTCTGTAGCTGATAAGTTAATAATGAATCCGGAAGGTCATCTCGACCTGCACGGGCTTTCAGCTTCCCCTACTTTTTACAAAGGCTTACTAGATAAAATAGGTATAGAAATGCAGATATTCAAAGTAGGTACATTTAAATCTGCGGTAGAACCGTTTATGCTCGATAAAATGAGTGATGCCAACCGTGAGCAGGTATCTTCTTATATAGGTGATATGTGGTCGACCATCACAAGTGAAATATCAGCTTCGAGAAATATCTCTGTGGAAAAATTAAATGTAATTACCGATTCACTTGCCCTTTTCAAAAAATCTGAAGTATGTGTGCAGGATGGCTTGGTGGATACACTTATGTATGAAACAGGAGTAAGGGAATATCTGAAAACATTGCTCACAGGAGTAGAAAAGGCTAAAGATGTGCGTCTGGCTTCGGTAAAAGATATGACTACCGTATCACCTGAAAACAAAAGCAAATCGAAAGATATCATAGCTGTATTGTATGCTGAAGGTTCCATAACCGATGGTTCGGGCACTGATGGAATTACAAGCAAACGCTTTGTAAAAGAACTGGAGAAACTGAAAGACAACGACAAGGTAAAAGCCGTTGTATTCCGTGTAAATTCTCCCGGAGGTAGCGCTTATGCTTCCGAGCAGATTTGGAAAGCTGTTACCGACCTGAAAGAGAAGAAACCTGTAGTAGTATCTATGGGAGACTATGCGGCTTCGGGAGGATACTATATATCTTGTAACGCTTCTAAGATCATAGCCCAGCCGAATACATTGACAGGTTCTATCGGTATATTCGGTATGTTCCCCAATGTAGAAGGCCTTACCAAGAAAGTAGGTCTTACATTCGATAATGTAAAAACAAATGGACATGCCGATTTCGGAGATATGACACGTCCGATGCGTAATGATGAAAAGGCAATACTTCAAAATTATATAGAGCGCGGATACGATTTATTCCTTACCCGTTGTTCGGATGGCCGTGGTATTGCTAAAAACGCCCTTGATTCTATTGCACAGGGTCGTGTATGGACAGGTAACCAGGCTGTAAAAATAGGTTTGGTAGACGAATTGGGAGGTATAGACAAAGCTATTGAAGAAGCAGCCAAACTGGCAAACCTCGAAGATTATTCTTTAAACAGTTTTCCTAAGAAAAGGGATTTCTTCGAATCCTTCCTTAGCGATCAGAAAGAAGAACTGACCACACGGGCCATGAAAGAATATCTTGGTAGTGATTATCAACTGTTCAAAACAATCAAGGAAATAAAAGAGCAAGACTTTATACAGGCACGCATGCCTTACGATATCAATATAAGATAAGCTCTTTTCAAGAATTTTAAAGAAAAATGATAAAAAATCAGCCTGTACATATCAACAAATGGTTGCTGCCGTTTTCATGGTTGTACAGGCTGATTGTATTCATACGCAACAAATTTTTCGACTGGGGAATACTCAAACATGAAGAATTTGATATCCCTGTTATCTGCATCGGTAATGTCACAGTAGGAGGAACGGGAAAAACTCCCCATACCGAATATCTTGTACGCTTGTTGCAGCAAAAATACAGGGTAGGGGTACTCAGCCGCGGATATAAACGAAAATCGAAAGGTTTTGTATTGGCTACGAACGATTCTGACAGCCGTGATCTGGGTGATGAATCGTTCCAGATAAAACAAAAATTTCCGAATGCTATAGTTGCCGTCGACGGCAACAGGAGAAGAGGTATTAAAGAAATGCTGGCATTGGAAAATCCTCCCGAAGTGATTTTGTTGGATGATGCTTTTCAGCACAGGTATGTAAAACCTTCTTATACCATTATTCTATCCGATTTCAACCGTCCTGTTTATGAAGATGAATTGCTTCCTGCCGGACGATTAAGAGAGCCTGCATCGGCTCTTGTAAATGCGAATATGATAATCGTAACAAAATGTCCCGATGATATGCAGCCAATCGATTACCGCATTATTTCGCACGATATAAATGCTTTTCCGTATCAGGGATTATATTTTACGCAATTTACCTATAAACAGTTACAGCCGGTATTTAAGGATTCTGCTGTCGAACAGCCGTTAGATATCCTGAAAGGCAAACATATCTTACTGACTACCGGAATAGCATCGCCAAAGATGATATTAAAGAAACTGGAGGAATATACAGATAAAGTAGATACCATAATTTATCCTGACCATTATAGTTTCAAAGCAAAAGATATCCAGCATATTATAAATAAATTTGCGGGTATACCGTCCGAAAATAAGATTATTCTGGTGACGGAAAAAGATGCTACCCGTCTTGTTTTGAACGAAAATACAGATGAAGAAATAAAAAGGCATATGTACTATTTGCCTATCGAGGTTACATTCTTGGATAAAGAGGACGATTTTAAAGAAAAAATATATAAACATGTTAGAGAAAATTCAGGAAACCGCAGGCTTTATAAAAAGTAGAGTGCAGACTATTCCTAATATCGCCATCATACTGGGTACAGGACTTGGTGAACTGGTACACGAGATAAGTGACAAAAAAGATATCCCATACGAAAACATACCAAATTTCCCTGTTTCCACAGTAGAAGGGCACAGTGGAAAACTTATTTTCGGGAAACTCGGAGGTAAAGATGTGATAGCCATGCAAGGCCGCTTTCATTACTACGAAGGCTATAACATGCAGGAAGTAACATTCCCTATCCGGGTATTTCAGGCGTTGGGCATCAAATACCTTTTTGTATCTAATGCGGCTGGTGGAATGAATGGCAGTTTCGATATAGGCGATATTATGCTTATCGACGATCATATCAATACTTTCCCCGAACATCCGCTGCGTGGGAAGAATTATAAGGAACTCGGCGTACGCTTCCCCGATATGAGCGATGCATACAACAAGGAACTTCGTTTATTAGCTATGCAGATAGCTAAGGAAAACAATATAAAGTTGCAACATGGGGTTTATGTAGGAACTCAGGGTCCGACATTCGAGACGCCGGCCGAATATAACTGGTTCCGCATTATAGGCGGCGATGCCGTAGGTATGTCCACAGTACCGGAGGTCATAGTAGCCAGTCATGCCAAAATGAAGGTACTGGCATTCTCTATAATCACCGATCTGGGTGTAATAGGGAAGATAGTGGAGGTAACACACGAAGATGTGCAGGAAGCCGCTAAAATAGCCCAGCCGAAGATGGCTTATATTATGCAGGAAGTAATAAAAAAGATAAATTAAAAAAATAACAGGGTGTTCGATCTGAACACCCTGTTATTTTTTATATAAGTTTACAGAATTCTATCAGAATTTATATCCTACACTGATATGCGCGCACCGGTTCTTTGTACTGGTGTCTTTAAATATTTTAGTTAAACCCTGGTCAGCACCGAGGCTAACGCTTATTTTATTTAAGAATTCAACACCCACAGCTCCTCCGATTCCAAAATCGAAGCGATTACTATCATCAGTAAAGATATCCTGATCTTTAATTTCTTTTGCATCCCATTTTATTTTTCCTCCTACGCCATAAGCCAGATATGGTCCTGCACGGAATATGAGTTTAGTACCGGGTACCAGATCCAGTTTATATCCCGCATGTATAGGCAATTGGAGATACATAGCATTATATGTAGCCTTGGATATAGATCCGGAAGCATCGGCAATATTAATTTTGCTTTTGGCTCCTTTAGTTGTAAACTCCAGACCTGACATCAGGTAAAAGTTACTTGGCAATGCAAGCTCTGCAGTTAGCCCGATATTGAAACCCACCTTAACATTATCATCCATTTTTTGTATCTCCGATAAATTCATACCGGCTTTTACGCCAAAGGATACAGGGAGTTGTGCGAACATGCTTACACTACTTACCAGACCGATAAGTAACACAAAAGAACTTCTAATAATTCTCATAATATTAATTGATTTAATAAATAAATGTATGTTCTAAGAGGTTCTAAAATTAAATAAATAATTCTGTTTAACAAAAAAGATTAAAAAGAGTGCTTAGCAAGTATGGCTAAAGCGGAGTTTTGGTAATTATGCTCTAACCAAATATATTTGTGAACAGATCCGATTACTCATTTTCCTAAATACATCCATTCCGTAAATTAGCAAGATTGGAAAAGATAATAAAATGAATGGTGCATAATTTTGTATCGAAACATTTATAGACTATGGAACAGAAAACAATCACCAGAGAAGAATATGCCAAACGCATTAATGTGGTTATCGAGTATATCGGTAACAATCTGGATGAGGAAATGGATCTGAATAAACTCGCCGAAGTTTCAAACTTCTCCGTATATCATTTCCATCGTATATTCAGAGCGATTGTAGGCGAACCGATAGGGGCTTTTGTTGTAAGGATACGGGTCGAGACTGCAGCCCGGCTGTTGAGGTACACAGAGCTTCCCGTACAGGATATTGCATACAATGTGGGGTATGCCACTCCTTCTTCGCTGACAAAGGTTTTCCGGCAGTTCTATAATATTTCACCTACAGATTATAGAAACAATAAAAGTTACACGATTATGAAACCATTACTAATTAATGAGAACCTGAACCTGAAAGCTCCGAAAATACGGGAAGTAGAATCTAAACAAGCCATTTATATCCGGCTATTCGGAGAGTATTCTTCCCTCGATTTTCCCGGTACATGGAAACGTCTCTGGCAGTTTGTAAAAGAGAACAAGCTGTTTTCGGCGGGAATAGAGCATGTTTGTTTTTATTATGACGACCCTAAAGTAACCGAATCGCATAAGCTACGAACAGATATATGCCTTGTAATGCATAAACCGGCTGTCCCAAAAGGTGAAATAGGTGTTAAAGAAATAGAGGGAGGGAAGTATGCCGTATTCCATTATCAGGGATCTTATGACCAGTTAGGCAGTATTTATGATACTATTTACGGGAAATGGATTCCGGAAGGTGGATATCAGGTACGGAATGCCCCTTTATTTGAGAAATATGTAAATAATCCGGAAAATACCGCACCTGATAAATTGAAAACAGAAATATATATTCCGGTGGAGTAAAGGAAAAAAGAGGCTGTCCCAAAAGTATTTTTTCATATTATTTTGTCATGTTGAACGGAGTGAAACATCTCGTATCCGGAGGGTCGGGATTCTTCGTTACACTCAGAAACAACGTTCGGCAGAGCGAAGCGGAGCCAATGACAAATAGGGTAACACTTTGATTGTGCAATTTTACTTTTGGGGCAGCCTCTTTTCTATCTTTAAAAATAGAATTACATAATTCCTTTTTCTCTCAGCTTTAATTGCCATTTCCAAGCTGAATCCATTGTATTTTCAATGTTTTCCTTGGCAGTCCATCCCAGAACTATATTTGCATGCTTAGGTTCAGCCCATATTTTTTCTATATCACCCTCGCGGCGTCCTACGATTTTATAGTTTAGCTTTACTCCCGATACTTTTTCAAATACATTGATAAGTTCCAGAACAGAAACTCCACGGCCTGTTCCCAGATTGAAAATTTCGACTTTCTCTTCCGATTTATTCTCCAGCATGCGATCGATAGCTATTACATGGGCTTTGGCAAGGTCTACCACATTGATAAAATCGCGGATACATGAACCGTCAGGAGTATTGTAATCGTCACCGAATACACTCATTTGCTCACGTACACCAATAGCTGTCTGCGTGATATAAGGAACAAGATTCTGAGGGACACCATTCGGTAATTCTCCTATTTCGGTAGAAGGGTGCGCGCCAATCGGATTGAAGTAGCGCAGGATGATACTTTTTATATCGGCTCCTGAACGTACAAAATCCTTGATTATTTCCTCGTTTATTTGTTTTGTATTTCCGTATGGCGATTCTGCCGGTTTTACAGGGGCAGTTTCATCTATCGGATTTACATCCGGTTCCCCGTATACAGTGCAAGACGATGAGAAAACGATATTCTTAACGCCAAACTGCGGCATCAGGTCGAGCAGGTTGATAAGGGAATTCAGGTTATTCCTGTAATAAAGCAATGGTTTTTGTACCGATTCACCTACAGCTTTGCTTGCGGCAAAATGTATAATTCCTTTGATGTCGGGATGAGCAGTGAATAGTTTTCTCAGTCCTTCGAGGTCGTTACAATCCAGCTTTTGGAAAACAGGCCTGATGCCTGTGATACGTTCGATTCCGTCGATGGAGTCGGCTGTCGAATTGGATAAGTCGTCGATTATAACAACCGAATACCCTGCATTTTGCAGTTCTACAACAGTATGTGAACCAATATATCCGGCTCCGCCTGTTACAAGTATTTTCCCTTTCATTTTTAGTGTGTTTTAATTAGGTGGTAAAGATACAAAATAGCAGATAAAGTAAAAAACGAAGAGAAGAAGTTTATCTAAAATAAACACCCCTGTACTATTTGTACAAGGGTATTTTATCAAGGAAGAAATCTTATAAGCCCATTCTGCTACTAAAGTTTTGTTAATATAATTGCAGTTCCTCCACTGGTTGCAAGTTCCAGGTTAAGAGTCGTACCGGAATTTACTTCGACCTCTTCAATTTCTATAGGGTATGGATTGGTTTTATATTCGGCATCTTTACCGTCTCTGAATATTTTAGCTTTGTATCTGGCTCCCTTATCCAAAAATGAGAGAGATAAGCTCAATTTACGGCTGTCGGCATTCGTAATAGCTCCTATATACCAGTTTTCGCTATCCCTGTCTTTACGGGCGATAGTTACATATTCACCTATCCTGGCATCCGGGATTACGGTTTTAGCCCAGTTTGTAGGGCAAGAAGTAATGAACTCAAAAGCCGGATTATTTTCATAGTTTTCTATATCGTCCGAAGCCATTTGCAGAGGGCTATATATCACAACGGATAGAGCAAGTTGTTTTGCCAGAGTGGTTTGCACGCGTGTATTTGGAAATACCGGATTGTTGAAATTGAATGTGCCCGGAGTAAAATCCATTGGACCAGCCAATCCCCTCGTAAATGGGATAATTGTAGTATGATCGGGAGGATTACCTCCATCTTTAGACCAGGCATCCCATTCCTGCCCCCTGACTCCTTCCTGAGTCATCAGGTTTGGCCATGTGCGTTGCAGGCCTGAAGGCATTACGGGTTCGTGGTTATCTATCATTATATGATATTTTGCGGCCGTTTCCAGCACTTTACGGTAGTGGCGTACTCCATACTGACTGCTATTTCTTTGTTTGCCATCCAGAAGGGGACTCACATATCCGGTTTTTACGACATCTACTCCATACTTTTGGTAAAGAGCAAAAGCACTGTCTAATTGTCTTTCATAGTTGAGTGTGGCTCCTCCGGTTTCGTGATGACCGATAAGCTTAACGTTTTTCATCGCTGCATATTTAGTTATTTCTTGTAAATCGAAATCGGAATATGCCTTTGTAAAGCTGAATTTATCACCCTCTTTAGTCCAGTTGTTCTGCCATCCGTCGTTCCATCCTTCAACCAGTACGCCGGAGAAATTGTGTTTGGCGGCGAAGTCAATGTATTTTTTTACATTCTTTGTAGTTGCTCCGTGTTTAGGACCTTGATACCAGGTGTATTTTTCCATGTGCATTCCCCACCATATACCGATATATCTTCCGGTTTTGATCCACGAGGTATCTGTTATCTTATTGGGTTCATTCAGGTTGAGCATCAGCCTTGAAAGAATAAGATCTCCCGGTTTGGCAGCGATGATAATTGTACGCCAAGGCGTTACTCCGGGAGCCTTCATAAATACTTTCTCCCCTGTCGCCCATGGGGTCAGGTCAGCCTTTAGTACAGATGTTTTACCTTTTGACAAGAGATTCATTGCCGCATAATCAGTAAGATTAGCTTCGTGAATTGTCACATATAGGCCTCCTTTTGTTTCCATGGTCAGAGGAGTGCAAACAGTATCCAGTTCGTTTGCCGGAGCTGTTGTATACAGGCCTTCATAATACTGTGTCTTATATGCAGGAATAGACCATGTTTTATAATTTTCTGCAAGAGCAAACTCGGTGAGTTCGTCCATGATGATAAAGTCTTTCAGGTTTTCCTGATCTGGAAATTCGTAACGGAACCCCACTCCGTCATCGAATGCACGGAATATGATAGAGAACCTACGTTTCAGACCATCAGCCTCTTCCACATTTACAGCCATCTGGTTGTACTTGTTTTCTACAGCCATTTCTTCTCCCCATGGCTGGTCCCATGTTTCGCTAAAAGATGATTGCTTTATATCGGTGATGGCAAGGTTTGCTGAAAAGCTGTTCTCTTTCAGCACAAAGCCGAGAAGGGACTTATTCAGAATTGCTTTACCATCTTTTTCTACAGAGTAATAGATCTTTCCGCCTTCTGCCGTTACAGATATAAATATACTACCATCAGGGGAAGTAACCGAAGATGGTACTTGAGAGGGAGTACATGCGATGAGGCATGAGAGCGCGAAGATCAATAAATATAATACATGTTTCATGATGTAGTTGTTATTATCTGTTTTTCAATTCATTTACTATCTGTTGAGCCTTAGTATCCTGCAATGATATATAGTAATAGAAAGCTTGCAGAAGCTCTTTTTCTATCTGGGTATTTCCTTTATATTTCTTTTTCAGGTTATAGTAATCAAGAATACTCTCCAGAACCTGTGTATTGTACGATATTCCCGAAAATATCTGGATTTCATTTAAGAACTTATAGCCGAATTCTTGAGTAGGTTCTATCATTGTTCCTTCTCCAAAATCGTTCCATGTAATAAGTTGCAGATAGCCTGTATTTTTATTTTTGGCCATTTGCAGCAGGCTATGGAGTAATGCTGCATCCTGATGATCTATTGTTGCCAGAACGGAATTTCCCCATCCGCCTTCTTTATAGAAATCTTTAAATCCCGGATAAGCGCCACCAAAGAATATATCGAAATTATCTTTTACAGCATATTTCGTTTCCATAGAGGTCGCGTCTACCCAGATGTATTCTCCCGCCGCATTCTTATTCGCCGTATTGCTGGCCAGACCTGAGTGGCCGTATAGGGTGACAAAGGCAGGCTTGTTTTTTAAGCTGCTGAATATATTTGTCCATTCGGCAGGTGTTTTGATTTGTTGAGGGCCGAAAACCATCAAGAAAGGTTTGCTGTCTATCTTTATATAGTTGGACTTGCCGAAGAAATTGCTTTCCAGATATTGCATATCGGCTTTAGCCTGTGTAATTTTTGCATTGCCTTCCAAATCATCTTTTAGTGTTTGGTCTTCATATACGATAGCAAACTTTAAACCTACTTTTTCCAATCCTTTTACAATAGCTTCCGTATTTGTTTTATTGGCTTTATAGTCATATTTATCACGGGTACCATACCAATCGATCAGAATACCATCGACTCCCGAATATTTCATTAGCAGAAGGTGATATTCGATTACGGCTTCATTGCTTGATGCATATGGACCTATCAGAGGATAATAGTGAGAGGCTATTTCTCTCTTGCCGCCGGCATCTGTTTTGTCGGGATTTTTATTGGCCATAGTCCAATGCTGTCCCCATGTTCCATTATTGGTTTCTTTTGTCTCGAACCAAGGCATGTAATGTACATACAAATTCATCGGATTTGTTTTTGTAGCGGATGCGGGCTCAAACTTTTCTATTTCGTTACCGTTTCCATTACCTTTATTTGCAGATTCGTCATCATTTCCGCAACTGATGAACAATATGAATAAAACGAAGGGTATAATCACTGAAATCCTTTTCATTTGTAAAAGTTTAATATTCATCCGATGATACTATATCACCGGATGAATTGGTTTGAAGGCTAGTTATAGCCCGGATTTTGCTTTAGCTTGTTGTTTTTCGCGATTTCCTGAGCAGGTATAGGAAATAGGCCGGTATGCTTGTCCGCACTATCAGCTGGTTTTTCCCACCATGCCCCGTAGTACGTTCCAAAACGGATATTATCTGTTCTGCGATGGTCTTCGAATACAAATTCTCTCCTCAGTTCCTGATCTATAAAATTAAGATCGATCGTTTCGGGAGTAGTAAGTCCTGCTCTTGAGCGTATTTGCTCGATGAAAGGACGTGCTGCCCCGGCATTACCCAAACGGATATTGGATTCTGCCTGCATCATAAGTACTTCAGCATAGCGCATAAGCACAAGGTCGTGGTCTCTTTCCCATGCTACTCCTTCTTTTACTTCATATTTGTTTAATCGCCCTCCTTCATTCTGTGGAGATTTGGTTATATCAGTAATCTCTTCTGTATATACCAATGGATTGCCTGAGGCCGGCATAATGATAGTAGATCCGGTTCTGAGATCGATCTGAGGTCCCATAAGAATGGATTTACGGCGAATGTCTGTTTCTTCAAAGGCAGAATATAGTCCCGGCTGAGCGCTGATCCCGTTTCCACACCACTGATAGTTTCCTGTTGCTGAAATAGCCCATTTTTGTTCATAATGAAATGTCATTGAATGGAGGAAATTACCGAGAGTACCCATTTTGTTATCATAAGGAATACTGAATATAATTTCTTTGGAAGTCTGATTCTCCGTCTTGAAACTTGTGAAATAATCAGGTTCTAATTGGCCCGAAATCTTACTGCATACAGTCAAACAGTCGTTCCAGCGTGCCTGGCCTATATATACTTCCGAATTCAGATACAATCTGGCCAATAACAGATTTGCTGCATTTTGGGTAAATCGTCCATAGCCTTCTGTTGGTAAATAATTTATATTACCAGTGAGTTCTTCTTCTATAAACTTGTAAACATCGGCTCTGGATGATGTCTCAGGTATATTCTCCACTATATAGGATATTTCGATAGGTACATTTCCATACCAGTCTAATAGTTTATAATAGTAATATGCGCGCAGACACTTCAGTTCGGCAAACAAAGGCTTGCTTGCTTCTTCATCTAGCCCCGATTGTTCTACCTGGTATATAATGGCATTGGTCGCAGCTATTCCGTTATAGGCATACTTCCACAATGCCCACAATTTGGGATTGTCCGGTTTCCATTGGTGACGCTGAATATCCAGATACATTCCCCCGTCGTACCAGTCATCGTTGGGAGTACGGGTTGGTATCACACATTCATCGGATGCCACCGATGGTACAAAAAACACAAATTCAGATGTCGGATAAAAATTCACTCCGTCCGAGGCTCCACCTCGCAAAGAAGAGTAAGCACGTCCAACTATTGTTTCTACTTCAGCCGGTGTTTTTCCGTAGTCACCGGAGCCGACTTTGTCATAAAGATCTTCCGATAAGTCGGTGCATGCACTTAGAAGCATGACTCCGCCTAGTATGGATATTATTGATTTCAATTTCATAGTTATTCAGAATTAGAAATGATTAAAATGATAGATTTATACCGAATGATATTGTCCTGGCTCGCGGATAATAATAGTTATCTCCGTCTCTGGATTCTCCGATAGATTTATCAATACCAGGACTCAGTAATCCGCTGTAATTGACTTCCGGGTCCATTCCGTCATATCTTGTCAGTGTAAACAGGTTCTCAGCAGTCGCATATACCCTGATTTTTGAGAACCAGTTGTTTTTCACAGGCAATGTATAACCAAGCGTAACACTTTGCAGGCGGAAGAAATCTCCCTTTTCGATCCAATAGTCTGAAAATATAGGCGAATCGGCAATTCCCTTGTTTAGCCATGCGTCAGGAATATTTGATCCGGGTAAGCGTCCCATACTGCTTATAACCATACCCTGAGCATTCAATATTTTTTGTCCGAACAATCCGTATCCGGCAATATTAAGATCGAAGTCACGATATCTGAAGTCCAACCCGAATCCCATAGTAAGTTTTGGCTGGGCATTACCCAGATCCTCATAGATAAGTTCTCCTTTCTCATCTTTATTCAGAATATATTTGCCATCTTCGTCGATTCCCAAACATTTTGGGCCCCAGAAAGTACCCACAGCATATCCTTCCCTCAATGTCTGGGTATAAACACCTGTCATACCTGTGAGGCCATGAAGATTTCCATAAGAAACGGCTTCTGTCTGATATTTATCGTTTGATAGCTTGGTTACTTTTTGTTTGTTATAGGCAAGTGTAAAATTTCCATTCCATGTAAAGTCTTTCGTATTTATAATGTTGGCCCCCAAAGTGAATTCGATCCCTTTATTCTCCAGGTCTCCCACGTTTGCCATCATCTCATGATAGAGGTATGGAGGCTGAGGAACAGGATAAGTATATAACAGGTCGGAAGTTTTCTTTATATATCCGTCGATTGTAACATTGAAGCGATTTAGAAAAGCAAAGTCTATACCGACGTTGGTTTGTGCCGTGGATTCCCATTTCAGGTCGGGATTGGCATTCTGAACAATGCCATACGATTGTTTCCAAGAATCGCTGGCCTGATCGTAATATGCTCCTCCACCTATCGTTCCCATCAGTGACAATGATTTGTAAGAGTCTATTCCATCCTGATTTCCGGTGATACCGAAACCTAGACGTAGCTTCAGATTGTCGAGCCATCCGCGGGTTCCTTCCATAAAGCTTTCTTCCGATATTCTCCATGCTGCTGAAACGGATGGGAAAGTACCCCATTTGTGATTGTCTCCAAAACGGGATGAACCGTCGCGGCGCACTGTTCCTGTGAACATATAACGATCAGACAATACATAGTTGACACGACCAAAAAAAGATATTAGCTTTGAAGTTCCCTTATATGAGGACGCGTCTCCTAATCCGAGTGTATTACCTGCTGCCAGATTATTGTAACCAAATATATCGGTATCGAATCCTCTTCTTTCGGCAGCAAAACCTTCATACATATTCTTCAGATATGAATATCCGCCCATCACATTCAATTTATGTATTCCGGCAAACTTTTTATCATATGTCAGGTAAGTCTCCGCCTGTGTATTGGTATAGTCGCCAAGCCTGCGCCTCCCATATCCTTTGTCGGCTATGCCGAAGAAAGCATATGATGGGGTATAGAAGCGTTCCTGATGTGAATTGTATTCGTAAGAAGCATTTACGGCGCCCTTCAATCCTTCTATAATCTCCAGTTCGGCTTTAGCGTAACCGAGCAAGCGTGTACGGGTCTGATCGTCTTTGCGATTGTTCAGTACTTCTACTGGGTTGTTATTGTTAGTACCTCCTATTTGAGTGTACTCTCCATTCTGCATTACCGGGAGAGTAGGATTCATATTATACGCCCTTTCATAAATGCGGATATCAACAGGGTTGTAGCTGTCTTTATTAGCATTGAGGCTCACTTCCAGTTTTAATCTGTTGTTCAGTCCATATTGGAAGGCAGATAAGCTACCGGCCAAACGGCTCAAAGCACTTGTTCTGATCACCCCCTGAGTATCCATATAGCTTAAAGAAGCTCTTACCCCACTTTGCTTACCTCCATTAGAAAAAGATAAATTATGTGAATGTGAAACAGCTGTGCGTTGAAGTTCTTTTTGCCAGTCTGTATCACCACCGTAGTCTACGGCCGATGTAACATTATTATCCCGAACATATTGCCTCCATTGGTTTGCCGATAATAAATCAAGATTCTTAGCAACACTGCTGATAGCTAAATAGCCATTATAATTCATTGAGAAATTGGAGGTTCCACGATTGGTTGTAACTATAATTACACCATTGGCTCCCCGCGAACCATATATGGCAGCCGCCGATGCATCTTTTAATACATCTATCGAAGCAATTTCGTTAGGTTGTATTGTATTCATATCAACGCCCGGAATGCCATCTACCACAATGAGTGGATTATTGCTTGCAGAGAGTGATGTTCCTCCGCGTAGACGCATGTTTGAACCCTGTGTAGGGTCTCCTGTAGCCTGCGAAACTGTAAGTCCTGCAACTTTACCCTGCAACAACTGTTCGGCCGATGTAATAACGCCCTTTTTCAAGTCTTCGGCCGAAACCGAAGTAATAGAGCCGGTAAGGTCCGATTTGCGCATTGTTCCATAACCTACACCTACCACTACTACAGCATCCAATGCAACCATATTCTCCTGTAGCTGTATGTTCATATCCGGAGTGGCTGCTTCTTTTAATGTATTATACCCTACATACGAAAACGTTAATATTTCACCGGCAGAGGCTTGTAATGTGAAGTTACCATCCTGGTCTGTAACTGTACCCAGAGCCGGGTTTGAAGGGACGATGCTTACTCCTATGAGTGGTTCTTTGTTCTGATCTACGACAGTACCCTTTACTGTTATCCGGTTTTGTGCGTATGCTGAGTTGATGAGACATACAACAGAGAGAATCATCAAGCATGCGTATTTTGAAAATCTTTTTAAATTCATCATCATATTATTTAATAAGGTTATCAACTTTTACTAATGGAATATCTCCTTCATAGATAGTCTTGCCGTTCTGATCTTTTACCAAAACATTGAGTTTGGATATATCCATTCCTTTAAACTCTTTGGCAACATTTATATATACGCGTTGCTGAGTCATTGCTCCTTCCATATCCCCTGTCAGGGTTTTGGTTCCGCCTTTGATAGTATATGAAAGCTTTTGGCCTCTGTCATTATTGTCACGGGTGATAATCAGAATGTCATTTATACTTATTTTCAATGGAAAGAAGTAGAAATTGGCGGGAGGGGGAACCGGTGTTCCGGGCGCTAGTATTTTCATATCCGGAGATGTTCCTGCCCAATCCGGAGCGGCATCATTGCCATTGTATTTAACAGCCAGAAAGACTATATTTTCCATTTCGTATTCTTCTGTAACACCGAAGTATGTTTGCGGCACTATATCTTTTTTATAAATGCCATTCCCCAAATGTTTGAACAGGGTTTTTTCACGAATCTCAGGTAACCATGCCTGGAATTGTTGCTGGGCATCCCAGTCGTTCAACCCTCCATGCATATGTACAGTGGAGGGCGCAGGATTAAATCCCTCAACCAGATTGGAATTGAAAAGAATAGATACAGTACTCCCCAGTTGGAAATCCGTTGGGCCGTAATCCATCATTTTACCACTTTCTACGAAATCTTTTACGTAGTCTGTTTTCGGGAGTTGCAGGGTTCCGGTAAGTTTTGTTGCATCTAAATCCCTTAGCAGAAAGTAAAAGGGCTCTTTATTATCAAAAAGTTCCTGAACAGTCATTCCGAAAAAAACAGTAGGAGTAAGGCTGATACTCCAGATTCTATTTCCTTCATATTTGATCGGAATAGGATTTCCCGTTGGGTTCTTAGGTGCCCATATCCATAAATAGAGGGCTTCCCCGTCATTGACCTGAGGTGCATTTCCGAAATCGAAGTACCATGTCACAGGTTCATCCATAGTGTATATTGATGGAACTGTCCACATTTTAGGATCTGCAATCGCTGTTTGAGCTTTAAGTGCCGTAAGAGAACAGAGTATGAATCCTAAAAATATATATATAAGTTTTTTCATAATATTTATTCTTCGTTAGATTGAATTGGGGTTGATAGTTTGTACTGATAAGAAACGAAAGAGACTCCGGCCGAACTACGGGTGAGTTTTAAGTCCATCTCAGCTTTTGATCCGGGTACCGAAACAATGCTTAACTGACCTGTCAGAGTCGTTTTATTAGCATCTGAGTAGAGATTGATAACCGGTGCAGAGCCGTTAGTATAAGGGAATGGTGAACTCATATCCCAATATCCATTGTTGGGGAATAGTTCGGGTGCGTTTCCGGATACCTTATACGATGTCGGCTGGTTGTTTGCATCGACATCGAACGAAATTCTGAAACTATTGAAATCGAATTGTTCAAACAAATTAATCTCATCAGGTTTAATCCCTGATACTTTTGCCGTTTCGTCAATTTCAGTAATTTCTGTTAACACCCAATTGCCTTTTACCTTTTCGTAGAGAGTGACAGGTTCTACAAAATGCCCATCGTCGGTATCGTTACACGCGGCAAACGAAAACATGACAGTCAGGAGAAGTAAAACAGCTAAATGCTTTAGTAAGACTTTCATAGGTACAAATTTTGGTTATTAAATAATGGAGTAATTAAATTTAAGTTCTGAGAAATACGTTTCTTAAAGGATATTAAAAAATATGTATCAATACAAATGTAGCTTAGCTGATCCGTAACAAAAATTATTCAATGAAATATATAATCATATTTCCAAAGATATTCTTGTTAAAGTTTTGTTTTATAGACTATTATAATTTTTGGCGTATAGAGAAAATATAACCTGAATATAAAAGAAAAAAAGAGTCTGCCGGACTCTTTTTAACATATATGGGCGAAGAACAACTTTATTGAGGAGTCGTCCGTACAGTTTTAATTTCCATTATTTTTTGCTCGAATTGTTCATTTGGTATAATGGATTTATTCTTGACTTTGGTTTTATAGGTATTTATTGTATTTACTGAATAATCCAGGAATTTTGCTATTCGTTCACTCTCGTTTATCCCCAGACGTATAAGGGCAAATATTCTGAGTTCGGGGGTTAGTTCCTTACCTGAGTCAATGACAATTATGTCTTCAGCTTTAAATAAACGATTATACTCTTCAATAAAATCGGGAAAAAGCCTTAAGAAAGTCTGATCGAACGATGAATACATATTTTCCCGTTCTTTTTTCAGGTCCGACTCCTTCAGATATGATTTGATATCATCATATTGCCGTGCCGTAATTTTACGGTTTATAGTTCTGTAAAGATTTTCGATCCGGTCTATATATTCAGATTTTCCATATAGTGATTGTACGATATATTCATCCTTTATTTCGTTTGCTTCCAACAGCTTGATGTTTGCGGATTTAAGGTTCTTATTTTGGGATTGGATGGTGTGCCTTGCCATCCGTAAGCGTTTTACCTGCTTATAGATAATAATTGTAGCTATTAATAGCAATACGAATAATAAAGATACCGTGACAGCAAATACGACAAGGCTATTTCTTTGTTTCTCAACCATTTCTATCCGTTCTTTCTCTATAATGGGCAAAATAGCACTTATTTGCATCTTTCTGTGGCGCGCATTGTAAAAATTCGCATCCTCCATGGCTATACGGATATATTTGTTGGCTCTGCCAACATCACCTGTTCCGTACAGTACACTTGCCAGATTTAATAAGGCAACACCTTCTTTCGTAGCAGATTTTATATCGCCTATGGATGCCTGCGACAGGTAATAGATGCCTCTGTCTATGTCTTTCATATCCCAGTACATATATCCGATACTGGATGTTGCAATGGCATATGTGTGATCGTCTAATTGCGGTGAATGTAACAGAGTCTGGAACGCGTCTATTGCAGCAGGAAAATTGCGCTGCTGCATACGTTTTAACCCCACGGTACCCCACATATCAGGCGACTCTACCGGAAGGTAGGTAATAGCTGAGTCACAGTATTGGAGTCCTTTTTTTATATAGTCGGTACTGAATGACACACCGTAACTATAATCGGCCATATCGTAATAAAGTCGGGCCATCAGGGAATAATAATTTTCTTTTACCTCAGGAGGAGCTTCTCTTATATCAATGGAATCCATTATATCTGAAGCTTCTTTGAACAGGCCGGACGAGAGATAACAAAAAGCGATATTCCTTTTGGCCAAAATAATACTGTTTTCATCTGAGATCCTGTTTGCTATATCAAGGGTTTTTTTTGCGTACACAAATGCCGAATCGTATTTATATGATTTATATTCATCAAATAATGAATTATACACGTTCAGTTTCTCTGCATCCTTGCTCGCGAATCCTATTTTTTCCATTAAAAGGCGTATTCTTGATTCTCTAAGCTGAACATAATATTCTTTATTCTCAATATATTTATCTAACTCTTCTACAGATCGTTTTACATCATCAGATTCAGAAGCTGTAGAATAGGATATAGATATACTGAAAAAAATAAGAAAAAAGAGATGTTTTTTCATAATAGAAGGTTCATAACTGATCTACATTGATATGAGTGCTATTTACAAAAATAATGTTTTTTCTGATAAATAAATATTATCAAAGAGATTCATATTTAGAAGTTTTCTATTCGCTACATAATTTAGTACAGGTCTTCCTCCTGGATAAAGGCTTGTTCCGCAGGTTATAAGCCAATTTGATTGAGTTAAGCTGCTATTCGGTTCTAATAGTTACAGTGTCAGGATGAAGGATTGCATCGTCAGCAGCCTTTTGGGCTATTGATATTTCGGATTCCGATAATGATGTAGGAGCAAATGAGTTTCCTACGACACTGTGTCCTGTTAGCTTTTCATACCATGCACATGCGGCAATATAACGTCCTGTTATAAGGCTAAGGTGATGCCCGTCTCTACAAAGAGTATCTCCTAAGCCTGACGAGCGTGCATTCTGAATAGCAGTGCCGGATGGAATGATAATATTTATATTTACTGCTTTTGCCGCTTGGTTAACTGCTTCTACAATAGCTGTGTACATCTGATACTGGTCATTGTTATAATTGGCGAATCCTTTGTTTACCGTATTTTGAGCATAAGCCCATGTCAGATGGAGCATATATTTTGTATCCGGGTTTATAACCCTGGCTTTTACATAATCGTATAAATTAAGTAAATAAGGGAAATAGGTGTCATACACCCCGGAATTGGGACTTACTTGCTGGAATGAAATATAGTCCCACGGTTCGCTTGGGATAATTTGAGATAATTGGGCGCCGGGTGTAACTGTTTTTATTCCATCTGCTTCTATTTTCCGGTACGAATAAACAGCAAGATCGTTTTCTGCATTATTCCAATGTTTTTCAAGTGAACACCCTCCAATGAGCATATTCCCTATTATGAAAGTCACCCCATCAGCTTTTCCCAGGTCGTAAAGATAATTTTCGACGGCGTCTTCCGAGAAACTGTTGCCAATAGCCAGAACACGTATTGTGTCATTTGACGCAACAATTGAGGAAATATAAATAAATAAAGCAATAGATAATAAGAAAATCTTCCTTTGCATAATGTAATAATATATAAATTATAATTGGTAATTCATCAGATATAAGCACATCTATAGAAGAGGGAAATGGTATAGTATTCACCAATGTAATCTAGCTTCCGGAATAGCCATGTCTATTATATCGGTCTCAGGCTGATAATCAGTCAAACATTGGCATATGTAAAACCTTTCAATATTATTCTTTGTTCAAACCGTAGTTTTATACTCTTCACTCGATAACAATATTGAAATTTGTATATCTTTGCAATTTTACGGCTTCAAATATACGAAAAAGAATTACATACAAGCCTTAATAGTAATTCGAATGAAAAACAAATTGTTATAGCACAGATAACAAGCAATATAACGTGATTATGTCTTCCCCAAAAACAACTATAAAAGAAATTGCCAGTTCGTTGGGGCTTTCTATTGCGACGGTTTCCAGAGCCCTCAACGATAGTTGTGAAATCCATCCGGAAACAAGAAGGCGAGTATTGGCCAAAGCTCAGGAATTACGTTATAAGCCCAATATTCAGGCTCGGAATCTCCTGAAAAGAAGGAATAATATGATTGGCATTGTTGTTCCCGAATTCATTACATTTTTTTTTCCTGAGATAATCATTGGGATACAAGAGGTTGTTAATAAGCAAGGCTATCAGGCTTTGATCTGTCAATCGAATGAGTCCTCGTCATTAGAACGTAAAAATGTAGAAATGCTTGAGGACAGTATGGTCGAAGGTTTAATTGTATCAGTTACTAAAGATTCTCAAAATATAGATTTGTATGAACGTCTGATACAAGAAAGAACGCCCATAGTATTTGTAAATCGTGTATTACCTCAATTGCAAGCAGATCAAATTGTTATTGACGATCGGAAATGGGCGTTTAAAATGGTAGAACATCTGATTAAATGCGGATACAAACAAATTGCCCATTTAGCGGGGAATCCCGATCTATCTGTTTCGAAAGAACGTTTGCAAGGTTATCTCGACGCATTGGCTACTTATAATATTCCAATACAAGAACAATTCATTATGCATGTTGGTGTGCAGCAGGATAGGGCAAAAAGTGGAATTGATTACCTGATGGTTTTAAAAGAAAAACCGGATGCTATCTTCGCCGTAAATGATCCGATAGCAATAGGTTGTATCCTCGAATTGAGAAAACGGGGACTCAATGTACCTAAAGATATTGCTGTAGCAGGATTTTCAGAGTCTCCTATTGGGAAAATCATGGAATTAACCAGTGTTTCCCAACCCACATTCGAGATAGGCAGAATAGCTGCGGAAAGGCTTCTGAAACAAATAGAGAATTACAATACCCTTAAAGAAACCATCGTTCTGGATGCAAAACTAAACATCCGGAACTCTACGCTTCCTCAAAGTAAAAGAGGGCATTAAGATATTCCAATATGTGATAATTGTTGTAAAATGGGCTGTCCCACATACATCTTGCTGAAATTTACCGCCTATAGTTTCCAATTATCTAACAACACTTCTATTCCCCTTCATTGCAGGAGATTGAATATTCTATTTCGGAAACGTTTCCGGAGTTTTTGGAAATAGTGGAATACTGCATATCTTTTTGTGCATACATTTGTTATACCAAGGTTCCTGACAAGTTGTAATACAATAAAAACACCATCTATGAGTATATTAGATATTCTAACAATCGTCCTACTTACTATTGGGGTTCTATGTGCAGGCTTAGCCTTTTCGAAAAGAGGAAAGAACATGACTTCTTTCTTTGCTGCCGGAGGTGCTGTGCCGTGGCAGATGAGCGGTTTATCCTTATTCATGGGCTTTCATTCTGCCGGAACATTTGTGGTTTGGGGATCTGTAGCATACTTGTACGGATGGGTTTCAATAACCATCCAATGGACTATGGCTATTGCAGGCTTGCTGGTAGGCTGCTTGATCGCTCCGAGATGGCACCGGACAGGAGCTCTTACTGTAGCAGAATACATAAATAAACGCTTAGGTGTATTCACTCAGAAAATATATACTTATTTATTTTTATTTATTTCATTATTCCTCACAGCGTCATTTCTTTATCCTGTAGCAAAAATCGTAGAAGTATCCACAGGATTTGACCTAAACTTATGTATTGTACTGCTGGGTATTTTCTGCATCCTGTATGTTTCTGTCGGCGGCTTATGGGCAGTCGTTTCCACCGATATATTGCAATGTATTATTCTCACTGCCGCACTAATCATTGTCATACCTTTATCGATAGAACGGGTTGATGGAATTACCAATTTCATCACTCAGGCTTCTGCATCTTTTTTCGATTTGACCAATGCTGAATATACTCTCACTTTTATTATTGCTTTTGGTATATATAATACGATTTTCCTTGGCGGGAATTGGGCCTATGTACAGCGTTATACATGTGTCAGGTCAGAAGCGGACTCACGAAAGGTAGGCTGGCTCTTTGCCGCTTTGTATGTTGTAAATCCAATATTGTGGATGCTTCCTCCAATGCTATACCATGTATGTAATTCATCTCTGGGTATCCTTGAGTCTGAAGGAGCTTATCTGATGATGTGCATGGAAGTCCTACCTAAAGGCATATTAGGATTAATGATGGGTGGCATGATTTTCGCGACTACAAGTGCCATGAATTCCAAATTGAATATTGCGTCAGGAGTTATAACCAACGATATATTCAAAAGATTACGGCCCGAAAGTTCCGATAAGACATTAATGTTAAGTGCCCGGTTATCGACAATAGCCTTTGGTATTGCCAGTGTTTTTCTGGCACTCATGATCCCGCATATGGGCGGAGTCGTAAATGTAGTGATAAGTCTCGCTGCACTTACGGGTGTTCCCCTTTACCTGCCTGTAGTGTGGACCCTGTTTTCAAAAAGGCAAACATCCTATTCGGTGCTTACTGCTATGTTTCTAAGTCTGTTTATTAATGGATATTTCAAATTCATAAACCCTGTATTATTCAACTTTTCATTGAACAGAACCGAAGAGATGGTCCTGGGTGTAGCTTTCCCGATAATTTGTATGACTGTTTTTGAAATTTACTTTTTAATAAGGGGGCAGATCTCCGGCATGTATATTTCTTACAAGATATGGGAAGATGGCAATCAGGAAAAACGCAACCAAATATCGGATCAGAATATACTCGAAGCCAAAAAGGAAAATAAATATAGTCTGCGGATTATTGGCTATGGTGTAGTATTTATCGGACTTGCAATTTTTGTCTTGGGGCTATTGTCTCCTTTCTATAAAATATTTGTGGCAGGTACGGGTACGGCTTTCATATTATTAGGATTAGCGTTAGTGAAAAGGAATTCATTAAAATCAGTTGTAGAAGGTTGAAAATTATATGATAGAGAAAGAATTCAGTAAAAACGGCAGATTATTTAAGGACGTAATCTTTGACACAGATTTAGTTATAGTTGGAGCCGGTATGTCAGGAATTTGCGCAGCTATAACAGCCGCCCGCGCCGGCATAAAAGTAATACTATTACAGGACCGGCCTGTAGTAGGTGGCAATGCATCAAGTGAAGTCCGGCTTTGGGTTCTGGGAGCTACCTCGCATATGGGTAATAACAATCGTTGGTCGAGGGAAGGAGGAGTAATAGATGAAATATTGGTTGAAAACCTCTACAAAAATAAAGAAGGGAATCCTATTATTTTCGATACAATACTATTAGATAAAATCAAGCAGGAAAAAAATATAACATTACTGCTCAATACAGTGGTATATGATCTGGAAAAATCAGAAGCGAATATAATAAAGAAAATATTTGGATTTAATTCTCAGAATGAGACGAAATATACAATAACAGCTCCATTGTTTTGCGATGCTTCAGGCGATGGAGTGCTGGGCTATATGTCTGGTGCCAGGTATCGTATAGGCGCAGAAGACAGGTTGAAGTATGGAGAACGGTTTGCCCCCGATATTACTAAATATGGAGAACTGCTGGGACATTCTATATATTTTTATAGTAAAGATGCCGGGTCTCCTGTAAAATACATAGCGCCGTCTTATGCCCTGAAAGATATTACGAAGATCCCGCGTTTCGGGAATATAAATACAGGCGAACACGGATGCAAATTCTGGTGGTTGGAGTATGGAGGGAGGAAAGACACGATTCACGATACAGAAGAAATTAAGTGGGAACTATGGAGCATCGTATATGGAGTGTGGAACTATATTAAAAATTCCGGAAATTTTAAGAATGTAGAAAATCTCACATTAGAGTGGGTCGGTGTAATTCCCGGAAAACGAGAGAGTAGAAGATTCGATGGTTTATATACATTGACACAACAAGATATCATTGAACAGCGACACCATAAGGATGCTATAGCTTATGGTGGTTGGGCAATAGACTTACATCCTGCGGATGGAGTCTATAGCGGGGAAAGCGGTTGCACACAATATCATTCCAAAGGTATTTATGAAATGCCATACAGATGCTTTATCAGCAAAGATATAGAAAACCTGTTTTTCGCGGGGCGTATCATTAGTACCTCGCATGTTGCGCACGGGTCATCGCGAGTGATGGCTACTTCTGCATTTGGAGCACAGGCTGTAGGAATGGCCGCTGCTCAATGTATAAAAGAGAGATTATTACCTGCGGATATTCTCCAAGAGCAAAAATTGAAGGTTTTGCAGCAAGCGCTTAATCTGGCTGGTCAGCACATTCCGCGTATTCCAATAGACCGTTCCCGAAACTTAGTGGATTCTGCATATATTGAAGCCTCCAGCAACCTTGTTTTGAGGCAGATCCCTTTTGATGGATCATGGTATCAACTCGATTTCTCCGCAGCGCAAATGTTACCTCTAAATCCGTCTATTAATTATGAGTTTGAAGTGCAATTGGATGTACTACAGCCGACTTCACTCAACGTAGAATTAAGATATGCCGAAAAAGCGGGAAATTACACGCCTGATTGTATTGCCGAAAAATGGGAATATTCGTTACAACCCGGAATACAGCGATTAAAAATTTCTTCTAAAGCATTTCTTCTTACACAACAATATGCATTTATTACGTTTATTAAGAATGAATCTGTAAAAATTAGGACAAGTACGAAGCGTTATACAGGTTTACTCAGTGTCTTTAATAAATTTAATATTGCAGTAAACAATCATGGTAAACAAGAACCTCCTCTAAATTCGGGGATTGACGCTTTTGAATTCTGGTGTCCTGAAAGGCGTCCCGAAGGGCACAATATAGCAATGAATATTCAGCCTGCAATTACCGCTTTCGATCCGGCGAATGTAACAAACGGATTTACTCGTCCGACTATGACATCAAATGCATGGGTTGCAGCCTTAGAAGATGAATATCCTGAATTGAAATTTTGTTGGCCTGCCCAACAAACCGTGAAACGGGTGAGATTATATTTCGATACAGATTTTGATCATCCGATGGAGTCTGTACAAATGGGACATCCCGAAAGCCGAATCCCTTTCTGTATAAGAAATTTTAAATTACTGAATGAGAAAAGGGAACTTATTGCCGAAGTAATTGATAATTATCAGACAATATGCAGTATCAACTTCTCCGAACCAATGAAACTAAATGAGATTGTTTTACAGATGGAAAAAGCAGAAAACAACATTCCTTGTTCTTTGTTTCAGATATATATAGAGAAGGGTATCAGCTAGACCGCATATTATTAGCCGGAAAATACTGACCGTTCTTCATACAAAATACTTATATACAGTGTATAAGTAATTAACCATATCTGATACAAGCTGATTTGTCTTTAATAATTTAGATAATTTTAACAAATATATCTGTTATGATTAGGATCAAAAATTGCATTTAGATTAGACAGCCATGAATGAAAAAGAAAAATTGCTATTGCTTTCACAGGGAAGTAACGAGGCATTTGAACACATGTATTACCTTTATAGTGGAAAGTTATATAACTTTATAATGAAATTGACACAAGGGAATAATCATGTGGCAGAAGAATTGGTACAACGTACTTTTATTAAAATATGGGAGCAGCAAGAAAAAGTGGATCCCGAAAAGTCGTTTTTGTCTTTCTTATGCACCATAGCAAAAAACCTTTTGCTCAACGACTATGAACATGAAGCCGTCCGGTTTATATATGCCGAATATATAAGGAAAAGTGAAAATCTACGCTATGATAATGTTACAGAGAAAGATATTGACCGCAAATTGTTGGAGGACCTGATAGATCAACTCACAGAAGATCTACCACCCAGACGAAAAGAGATTTTTGTTTTGAGCCGCAAGTATGGTTATTCAAATAAATCCATTGCCCGGAAATTACATCTCTCGGAGAGCACAATTGAAACACAGTTAACGAAGTCTCTGGCGTATATGAAAGATAAACTTAAATATTACAGCAGTTATGTTATATTTTTATATATGTTTTTTTATTTTTAGATAGTGGAAAAGAGCACGATAACTGTATATTAAATATAAACAAGGACAATAGTTACATATTATTTATTATAATTGTCTGATACATTTATATTTAATACGATTGATAATAAGGATTGAGATCTTAGAACAGCAAAGAATAATGGCTTATATATGAGACCAGAAGAATGTGTAAAACTTTTTGAACGTTATGTACATGGCAAAGCATCGGATTTGGAAATTGGACAATTGATCGAATGGATAAAAACCAATCCAAAATTTTCCTCTTGGCTGGAGCAACAGATTGAAGATTCGTCTTCCGATATTGACGCTTCACTCCAATATAAGATGTTACGCAATATACGACAGGCAGTTCCGGTGCATAATGAGCTTCCACAATCATTCAATCATAAGAAAAGATGGTGGCTGGCAGCTGCCAGTATAGTCCCTATACTGATTGCTATAGGCTCATATTTTTACTTTTCTTCAGAAAATAAGTCTCCGGACAAACCTTTATCGCCATATACCTTCACTGTCGAACAAGGACAAAAGGCTTCTATAGTTTTACCTGATGGGACGAAAGTTTGGCTCAATTCAAAATCAAAACTAACATGTACTACCGGCTTTAATATAAAGGATAGGGAACTGGATCTGACAGGAGAAGCTTATTTTGAAGTAGCTCATAATAAAGACATGCCTTTTCGGGTGAAATGTAACGGTATGTCAGTCGAAGCATTAGGAACTGCATTTGTAGTGAAAGCCTATGACGAAGATGAAACTGTATCTTCTGTTTTAATAAATGGTAAGATAAAAGTGGGAACTGCAGGAGGGCAAGTTATCTTATCGCCTAGCGAAAGAATAGAGTATCATAAGAACTCTCATAAAAACGAGATAAAATATATCATAAATGCATCAGACTTTACCGGCTGGCGGGATAATGTATTGCGCTTCGAAAATGAATCTTTAAAAGAAATAGCTAAAGATATTGAACGAACATATAATGTCAAGATAATATTTGAGGCAAAAGGTATAGAAGACCAGTATTTTACCGGTACGATTAATAACACTAGCCTCGAAAGCATGTTAAATGTATTGGGATTAGCTTCATCCTTGAAATTCCGGATAGAAGATCAGCAGGTTATACTATTCAAATAACGAAAATTAACACATTAGTCCGGAAGGGCAACCTAAACCAGTTTAGGTTGTCTTTTTTTATCTGAAGATGTTAAAATTGAAAATGCAGTAGTGTTTTTTTAGGTCTGGCCTGTATATCTAGTAAGAAAGTATTTTTAACCTTTTAACTTTAAATTTAATACGTATGAGAATGCAAATCAATGACTCTACGGGAATCAGATGGCGATACCTGATTATATTGCTTATCTTTTTCCCTGCTTTTATGAGCGCGCAAATCAGTCTCGAGGTAAAACAGCAGCCATTAAAAGAGATACTAAAACAGATCGAATCCAAAAGTGAGTACCGCTTTTTCTATAGTGAAAGTCTCAAAGGACTGGATATACGGTGTAGTGTACACGTAGATAATGTGTCTATAGACAAAGTTATGTCGCAGATTCTTTCCCAGACTGATATCGACTATAAGAAAGACAAGGCCAATCTGATTGTTCTCTTCCAAAAGTCAAAGCCGCAGGAAATAATAGAAGAAACACAAGAAAAAAGAATAGGCCGTAAAGTTACAGGTTTGGTAAAAGATGAAGAAGGGCTTCCATTACCGGGGGTGAGTATAACAATAAAAGGAGATAAGCAAGGAGGAGTAATGACCGATGCAGATGGGGCTTTTACATTGCAGGGCATAGATGATAACTCAATCTTGCAGTTCTCATTTATAGGGATGAAGAAACAAGAGATTGCAGTAAGAAGACAAACAACGATAGATGTCATACTCCAGAATGACGCTATTGCCCTTAACGAAGTGGTAGCTGTAGGATATGCTACACAAAAAAGGGTAAACGTAATCGGGTCTATTGCTACAATCAGTTCAAAGTCATTAGACAGCAGGCCGGTAACAAATCTATCGTCAGCTTTGGCCGGATTGGCTACAGGAGTATATGTCCGTAATACATCCGGTAAACCAGGCGCTGATGGAGCTGATATCCTGATCCGGGGAACAGGAACTTTAAACAACACGGCTCCATTAGTTATTGTTGATGGAATTGTAGGATCGACCACAGGTGTAAATCCGAATGATGTAGAAAGTATTTCAGTACTGAAAGATGCAGCCACTGCTGCCATATATGGCTCTTTGGCATCTAATGGGGTAATATTAATTACAACAAAAAATGGTAGCCAAGGAAAAATATCCGTAACCTATTCGGGTAATGTATCTGCTACCAAACCGAACAATTTGCCGGGTTTTGTTTCCGATTATGTAACTCACATGCAACTCGTCAATGAAGGTTATTCAAATATCGGACAAACTCCGGTATATACCGATGCAACCATAGCCCTGTGGAAAAATGCAAATGCAGACCCTAATGGATTGACCGCAGAAGGCATTCCGAATTATGTCGCATATCCGAATACTAATTGGGCAGAAGAGGTATTTAGCAATAAACTTCTTCATAATCATAATTTGTCTTTAAGGGGCGGTAATCAGAATACACAATACCTATTGTCTGCCGGCTATATGAACAATCCGGGAACCATGCCTAATACAGGGGCAGAGCGGTATCAGCTTCGTATAAACCTGCAATCAAAAGTCGCCAGCTTCCTTACTGTTGGAACACAGACTTTTGGGTCTGTACAGAACTCAAGTGTTGTTGATATGAATACTGTATTTCAATATCTGACAGCAACTGTACCCGGAGTCTATCCGAAATATGGAGGTAAATACGGTTTTCCTTCGGCTAAGGAAGAATCTGTAACAGCAAATAACCCTTTGGCTTCATTATATTCGCTGGACGGAGACAATGCTGTCTCTTTATTAAATACAACCGTCTTTGCTAACTTCGATATTGCTAAAGGACTGAGAATGGAAGCTAAAGCACATTACGACAATTCTTTTACGGAAAACAATATTCACCCCGTACCTCAGGAAAGATGGAACTTTGCGGCTAATGCAATCGGCAGTGCGGCTGCAAGCCCCAGCCAGTTGTATACCCAATATTCATTATATAAAAGTTATAATGTGATCTTGGATAATGTATTAAAATACAATACAACCATTGCCGGGAAACATGACATTGGAGGTTTAGCCGGATATAATCAACAGTATTTTAAATTATATAACTTCTTGGCAAGAAAAACAGGGTTGTTAGACTCTTCATTAACTACGTTGAATACCGCGAATACATTAACAACTATTTCCGGTGATGCTTATGACTATGCATTAAGGTCATTTTTTGGGCGGTTAAACTATGTATATAATCAACGGTATCTATTCGAAGCAGTCCTCCGTTATGATGGTTCTTCAAGATTTTCAAAAACCAGCCGATGGGGATTTTTCCCTGCCTTTTCCGGAGGGTGGAGAATCTCGGAAGAATCCTTCATGCAGGGTTTCAATAAATATATAGATAATCTGAAATTACGTGCGTCATGGGGTAAAACCGGGAATAATGCATCCGGGAATTATGATTACCAGGCTACTTACAATACAACGCAATATTCCTTTAATGGTAGTCCGGTCAGCGGACTTATTCAAAAAAAGAGCGCGAACCCAAATCTGAAGTGGGAAACGACGACAACAACAAACTTAGGCTTAAGTGGTACCCTTTTAAATGGGGCATTAAACTTCGAATTCGATGCTTACCGGGGCTTTACCGAAGGAATCTTATTTATTCCGACTATACCGATTACAGCAGGAACAGCAACAGCAGCTACCCAAAATATTGCACAAGTATCCAAAAAAGGGATTGAATTCACCCTTGGATATAATGGGCACTTCAATGATTTCAGATATAGTATATCCGGAAACATCGCTTATAACACGAATAAAGTGAAAAAATATAAGGGTCAGCTACAAGAAAGATATATAACTGATGCAAGTGGCAATCAGGTATATACTTCAAATTTAGGTTCCGTTTCGACAGGTACGACACAACGTATACTGGAAGGTCATAGCATCAACGAATACTATCTCTACCCAATATATAAAGGTAATGGAAGCTATACTAACAACGACGGCTCGGTGAATGTTAACGGAGGGCCTAAAGATGGTATGATCAGAACCGAACAAGATATGAAATGGCTACAGATGATGCAGAATGCTGGATATATTTTCCAACCTTCGGGAGATATAAGTAAATCAAAAATATGGTATGGTGACTTAATTTATGCTGATACTAATGGTGATGGTATTTATGGAAATACTTACGATCAGAAGTTTACAGGAAAAAAAGCAACTCCATCTATTAACTATGGATTCAATATGAATTTTTCATATAAAGGCTTTGATATGTCCATGATATGGGCCGGCAGTGCAGGTATGTCGTATTACTGGAATGAATTGTATATGAATCAGTCAATCGTTGGATTGGGAAAAGCCGTGCCGACTTTGGTTGCGAATGATCATTATTATTATAATGAAGCAAACGCATCAGATCCGGCAAATAATATTAATGCCCGTTATCCCAGATTAAAGACCACCGATCCTCAAAATACGAGAGCTAGCGATTTTTATTTATATAATGCATCTTATTTAAAACTAAAGAGCTTGCAATTGGGATACACTATTCCCGAACGATTGACTAAAAAAGCATTAATGAGTAATGTTCGGATCTTCATCGGAGGTGAAAACCTATTAACTATAACAGACTATCCAGGTATTGATCCCGAAGTTGGAGCAAGTATCAGTTATCCGACAATGAGGCAATATACACTGGGATTAAACATTACTTTCTAAAAAAATAAGGACATGAAACAAATATTTATATTTTTAAGTTCAATAATTTTGATGACAGGGTGTACCAGCGATTTACTCGATACATCACCTTATTCGGCTATATCATCCGAAACCATGTGGACAACCGATAATCTGACCGATCTTGGTATTTCCGGGGTTTATGCCGCATTGAGACTTGGTAATGGTAGCAGTAGCACTACTTCTCCATACGAACTGTACGAAACCGACAGGTTCGGATTTACCGGACAGTGCCGATTTGACGAACCATTGCTAAGAGGAACTATAACTCCCAGCGATGCGTTATTTTCCAGCATGTGGCAGAATTTTTACGAAGGAGTTCAACGTGCTAATGATGGGATTAAAAATATCCCTCTAAAATCACCATCTATTGAAACAAAGAAAGCAAGGTATGTTGCCGAATGTAAGTTTTTCAGAGCATATTTCTATTACCGGTTAAATCAATTATACAAGGGCGTACCAATTTATCTGGAGCCGTTTGTCGCTGATGAAGCTACAAAGGCCAGGTCTTCGGAAGACGAAGTCTGGAATCAGGTTGTAGCAGACCTGACCGACTGCATAAGTGAAGTAAATCTGCCGGATAAATATGCAGCCGGATCAGCTGACTATGGGCATATTACAAAAGGTGCGGCTTATGCATTACGGGGAAAAGTATATATGTATCAGCAAAAATGGGATCTTGCTGCAAAAGACTTTGGTAAAGTAAAGGATTGTGGATATTCTCTTTTCTCAGACTATAAAACGCTTTTTACAGCTGCAAATGAACAATGTGCTGAGATGATATTTACAATTCAAAATATAGGTCAGCAAAATTACGGGGGATCAGTTCAGCTGTATTATGGTAGCCGTTCAGCCTTTACCTCCGATTGGAATTATTACATGCCAACCCCTGACCTGGTCGATCTGTATGAAAATAAGGATGGCTCTAAATTCAACTGGGGTAATATTATTCCCGAATATTCAAGTTTAACTGTTGCCGAAAGGGAGGTCTTTTTCCTTAGAGATAATCTGACTGCTGCTGAACAAAGTGCTGCGGCATTAAGAGGAGCTAAAATGAGTTTATATTTACCAACAGGTAATGAGGCACGGATATTAAAAGCTTATGAAAACAGAGATCCGCGTTTGGCTGCAACCGTAATAACCCCTTACTCTACATTTGTAGGAGCATACAATAATACCGCAACAGTAGCTATTGCGACTATGAGATGGCCATATAGGGCTCAGGCATTAATTAATGGAGACTTACAAACCGATACTCAAAACTATTTTTACTATCTGTATCGCAAATTTGTGATCGAAGGTGTAACAGGTATCATAAGCCGGGATTACGGTCCGATAGATATGCCTGTAATCCGTTATGCGGATGTACTGCTTTTGTGGGGCGAAGCATTGAATGAACAAGGTCTATTGACCGAAGCCATAGACAAAGTAAATGAAGTCCGCCAAAGAGCTGGTGTTGCGCTCTTAAACTCTAATATAGCAACTACAGTAAGCGGACAAGCCGATTTGAGGGTACGTATTCAAAACGAACGAAGTATCGAATTTGCAGGTGAAGGTATCAATTATTTCGACCAGCTACGCTGGAAAATATGGAAAGAACGCACATTCTATGAGGGAAATGGGAGTAAACAAGTGTGGGGAGGTATAGTTAGCCCTTATTCATTCAAGGGAGATTATATTTATTCGTGGCCAGTACCGGCTTCGGAGGTCCAAATAAATCCCAATTTGAAACAGAATGACGGATGGATTAACTAGTTATTATCCATTTAAATCATTTACTTATGAGATTTATTTTAATCGCTATTTCTTTTCTCTTTGCCGGACAGCCTGTCGTAGCCAATCCTATAAAAGAGTTCTACATCTCCTCTAATGGGGGTAAACCCGGGAATACAGGGACTATACAAAAGCCATTCATATCTTTGAGTGAAGCGAAGAAGGCAGTGCGTGCATACAAAGAGAAGGGTAAGGCTGGGAAAATAATAGTATGGATAAGAGGAGGTACTTATGAACTGACTGAAAGTTTTGAACTGACAAAAGAAGATTCAGGCTCTGAAACTTGTAATATCTCCTATAAATCCTATGCGAAAGAAAGGGTAATAATAACGGGAGGTCGAAAGATCTCCCCTAAAGTGATAAAACCTGTCACTGATTATTCTCAAAAAGAAAGGTTTATCGATCAAACTGCCCTTAGCAAGATAAGAGTGATCGATCTCAAGGCTTTAGGCCTTTGTGATTATGGACAGACTCGAATAACAGGGTTTCGCAGATCGTATGTCAATCCTGCAATGGAGTTGTTTATCAATGGTCACCCTTTTCATCTGGCACGATATCCAAATAAAACCATGATACGGATAAAGCCTGAAGATGTGATAGATGCAGGCATGATTGATAAGGATTTTTATCCAGGGACAATTCGTTTTGATAAAGACAGGACTGTTCTTTGGAGTAAGGCCTCTGATATTTTTACCTGTGGCAATTATAAATATGCCTGGGCCACCGACCAACTCAGGGTAGAGGATATTGACTCTGATACAGGAGAAGTAAAATTTGCGGATGCTCATATGTTTGGTATTTCGGGAGAGAATGAGTGGAATCAATATTACTATTTCAACCTCATGGAAGAGCTGGATGATCCGGGGGAATACTATATCGAGCATGAAAAAGGGCTGTTGTTTTTTTACCCTTTTACGGAGGTGAAATCTACTGATACAATAATAGTCTCTCTGTTGGAAGATCCTTTGATTACCTTGAAGGATGCCAGTTATATTGAATTTAAAGATATTTCTTTTGAAGCAGGACGCGGTATAGGGATATATATGGAAAATACCGAGTCGAATAAAATTGAGAACTGTACTATCAGGAATATGGGGATTGTGGCCGTTTCTATCGGAAAAGGAAGTAAACCTGCAACAATCTATTGCCATCCGGATGAAGCAACCCCGTTCTTACCCAAGGAGAAGCTTTCGGGAGGTCTTGGCAGCCTCTATGATTATTTATATGAGAACACTACTTTCGACCGGGATGGAGGAAAGAATAATGGTATAATAAATTGTCTGATCGAAAATACAGGTTGTGGAGGTGTTAGTATAGGGGGTGGTAATCGCTTGGCATTGGAAAAAGCTGGAAATTATGTTTATAATTGTGAATTTACGAATTGCGGGCGTTTGGATTATTCTTATAAATCCCCTGTCAATATGGACGGAGTCGGAAACAAAATTCAACACTGCCAGTTCAATACCTGTCAGGCAACAGCTATATACATTCATGGAAATGACCATATAATAGAGTATAATGTCATAGATGGAGCCTGTAAATTTATGGACGACCAGGGAGCTGTCTATTTAGGGCGTGACCCATCGGAATTAGGAACCATTATTCGCTACAATTTCTTAAAGAATATAGGAAATATAGGAATTACCATGGGCGTATACTTCGATGACGGTGCTTGTGGAACACAGTTATACGGTAATGTATTTTATAAAGCCGGCACACGAAACGTTCTTATAGGGGGAGGTCAATATAATAAAGTTGAGAACAATATTTTTATTGATTCTGAAATGGCAATACATCTGGACAATAGGCTCGAAAGCTGGGCTAAAAACTGCCTGTTGCCTAATGGTATATTCGAAATAAGGCTGAATGCCGTGAATTATCAAAAAGAACCTTTTGCCAAAGCATATCCTGAGATGATACATTATTTCGAAGACAGCCCTGCCACTCCAAAGCATAATGCCATTCAAAATAATGTTTTTGTACGGATGAAGCTGATTCATAGTGGAGAAAAAGAATGGGGGCCTGTCCTAGATCAAAATTTGATTACAGATCAGAATATTGGTTTCGCCAGCGAGGAAAATTTAGATTTTTCACTAAAGAGCAATTCTGTTGTTTTTAAAAAACTTCCGGAGTTTAAGGCGATTCCATTTAATAAGATAGGTCGCATAAAGAAAAAATAAAATATTATTATACCCATCTGTTCAGAGGGTATTTAAAAACTGATTATTACATGAAGCATTTATCACTTATTGTATTAATAATTGTTAGTTTATTGGTTTTTAGCTGCAAAAAGAAATCTACCGGTGGTGAACCTATCCCTTTCAATCAGAAAGTAGAATTGTCATTATCCGACACAACCTGGAGATCATTGACTTTGCGGCAAAAGATTGGGCAATTGATGTTGATGCTTCCCGATCGGCAAAAAGAGCTGGAACTCGGAAATGGTTCATTAGCTGCCTATTTTGAAAGGTATCCTGTATCCGGATTTTTCATGGGTTGGAAGTTATGGGATGGCGTACAACGCGATCAATATCTGGATCATATAAAAAAAGCATGTGGCGAATATCAACAGGCCAGTAAATTGCCTCTGATTTTTCAGGAAGATTATGAAAGCGGCGTAACATTACCTGGAATGACATCTTTCCCGAACGAAATGGCTCTTGGCGCTGCAAACTCAACCGAATTGGCTTATCAGTACGGAAAAACAGTTGCACAGGAAAGTAAGTCAGTCGGAATAAAATGGGTATTACATCCTGTTGCCGACCTTAATATAAATCCTTTTAATCCGGTTACAAATACCCGAAGCATTTCTGACGATCCGGATAAGGCGATCCGCTTGTTGAGCCAGCAAATCAAAGGATTGCAAGACAATGGGGTAGCTGCAACAATCAAACATTTTCCGGGCGACGGAGTCGATTATCGTGATCAGCATTTACTGACTACGTGCAATTCGTTACCATATGATGTATGGAAAGAGCATCATGGAAAAGTTTTTAAAGCGCTGATAGATGGGGGAGTCAAATCTATAATGCCCGGGCATATCACATTGCCCGGATATCAGAAAGAAAAGAAAAACGGGCATTATTTGCCTGCAACTTTATCGAAAGAATTGCTGACCGGTTTACTAAAAAATGAAATGGGATTTAAGGGTGTAGTAGTCTCTGATGCAATGGTAATGGGTGGTTTCCGCGGGTGGTATGACAATCTTCTCGAGGGAGAGGTACAGAGTTTTCTGGCAGGTGTCGATGTACTATTATGGCCATCTTATGAATTTATGGATACGCTCGAAGCCCGCATTCTGAGAAAAGAAATACCCGAAGAAAGACTAAATGACGCAGTTAGCAGAGTATGGAACTTCAAAAAAGGGTTAGGCTTGCTGGAGAAAGATATAAAACTAATACAGCCAATGACACCTGAAGAAAAGACATTAGCTCGATCTGTTTCTGATAAAATTTGTGAACGGGCAATTACTTTGATCCGTGACAAAAACAATGTACTTCCTTTGGACAAATCGAAAGATAAAAAAATCCTGGTTGTAGGAGTTACACCTATTAGCCGGAAAGGAGGGGACTCATCACTTACAAGAATGAGATCATTTAGTGATTCACTTCGTCAGAAAGGATTTGAAGTTGATTTCCAACATAATATTCTATATGAGACACAGGATTGGACAGAATCGGTAACCACCCGCTACGATCGCATACTGTTCCTGATAGATCGCCATATGCATGCGCCATTCGGCCCGCTGGAGTTTTGGGATGATGAAGCTCAAACCGTCTGGGGAATTAACGCGATGCCCAAAGACAAACTTATTGTCATATCATTGGGAAGTCCTTACTCTATTAATGAATATTTTGAACGGGTCAATACCTGTATCAATGCATATTCAAATACGACGGTAATGCATACAGCCTTGATAAAGGCCCTGACCGGAGAGATTGAAATGAAAGGGATCTCCCCTGTTAATCTGGATATACAAAGTAAATTTAAGTTATACTGATTTATTAAAGAAGTTTGGTTAGGATGAAGAGAGTAATAAACTATTTCGTTGCTGGTATTATTTTAGCCGGATTGTCTGTTACGGTATATGCACAGACAGCAGACAGTCCGGATTTTGTATCCAGGGAATTACAGATCAGGGGAGGATTGCCAAATTTCATGTCAAAAGCCAATAAGAGTAATTCCCTCAGAATTGCATATTTGGGAGGAAGTATTACAGAACAAAATGGTTGGAGGATTTATTCGCTTGAATGGTTTAAACAACTTTTTTCAAAAACAGAATTCATTGAGATCAATGCAGCCATAGGAGGGACAGGTTCTGATCTTGGGGCCTACCGTTTAGAAGATCAGGTCTTAAAGTTCAGTCCTGATCTGGTTTTTGTAGAATTCTGCGTAAATGATAACGGAGTTTCTCCAGGAAGGATAATTCGTTCAATGGAAGGGATAGTCAGGCAGATATGGAAGAAAGATCCAACAACGGACATATGCTTTATATATACTATTATGGAAGATTATTTGGCTAAGGAAATAGCTGGAAATTTACCAGAATCGGTTGAACTAATGGAGCAAATAGCCGACAGATATGCGATACCTTCTGTTAATTACGGAAACGAGGTATGCTATCAGATCCATAACAAGCGCCTTGTTTTTAAGGGAAAGTCCAAAGAAATAGCTGGAATTAAAGTATTTAGTCCTGATGGCGTACATCCATATCCGGAAACGGGACAAATGATTTATCACGAGGTATTAACACGCTCATTAAAAAAAATGATACAGAGTTCGGCACAACAGAGCCGGCCGCATATGTTACCTTTCCCAATCGATCCGGAATGCTTTGTCAACACCCGGATGGTAGATATCTCTCAGTTACATTTAGGGGAAGGGTGGGAGGTACTGCCTGTAAAAGATAATCCACTTTTCTCAGAATTTACAAAACACTTAGAGAAAATAGGGAAGGCTACTCTCGGTTCCAAATTAAATTTTCGGTTCAAAGGCACATCATTTGGCGTATTTGATGTTATCGGCCCCGGATCCGGCAAGGTCGAGGTGATGATAGACGGAACTGTTGTTGACACGATAATGCGTTTTGATGCATATTGTACCTATTGGCGCAAACATTATTTCATTATCGACCAATTAGAAGATACTACGCACGATATCACTATACGGGTATTGCCCGGTTCGTTTGATAAAAGCCTGATTCTATCAAGGCTCAATCGTAGCATGAAAGATCCTGATGAATATAAAGAATATAACTGGTATGCAGGTAAAATTCTGATTGATGGTATCTGTCTATCCATACGGGAATGAGCAGTATATAATCATTTGCATTTATTGAAATATTTATATTAATTGATTTGGGAAAGTTAACGAAAGGTGTAAAGCTCAAATCTGATTTATAAACTTTTACTTATGAAAAAAACATTTTTTATTTCTTTGATTTTATCGTTTAGTTTACATTGCGGATATGCTCAGGTATATAAGCCAACCTGGGAATCGATCGATAGCAGACCTGTTCCTGAATGGTTTTCGGATGCTAAATTTGGAATTTTTATTCATTGGGGATTATATTCAGTTCCGGCATGGGCGCCAACAAAAGGTCCTGTATATGAAAAATACTCGGAATGGTATTGGGCCCGGCAAAATCCTAAGGACAAACCTTTCCCCGCGTTTACGGAGTTTCACAATTCTGTATATGGAGCTAAAACAAGTTATACCGACTTTGTGAGTGACTTTAAAGCGGAGATGTTCGATCCGGCCAAGTGGGCTGAAATTTTTAAGCAATCGGGAGCAAAATATATTGTCCTAACATCCAAGCATCATGATGGTTTCACCTTATGGCCATCCGAACAGGCCTGGAATTGGAATTCTGTAGAAGCAGGTCCTCATCGCGACTTAGCAGGAGATCTTACTCAAGCCGTGAAACAGGCAGGTTTGCATATGGGATTTTACTACTCACTATACGAATGGTACAATCCCCTCTATAAAAAAGATCTGCCGAAATATGTTTCAGATCACATGATCCCTCAAATGAAAGATTTGGTAGACCGCTATCGTCCTGAAATATTGTGGACAGACGGAGAATGGGAACAAACAAGTGATCAGTGGAAGAGTCCTGATTTTTTAGCCTGGTTATACAATGAATCTCCTGTGAAAGAAACAGTGGTAGTAAACGATAGATGGGGAAAGGAAACACGAGGTAAACACGGCGGATTCTACACCACAGAGTATGATCTGGTTGGAGATCTGGCTGCTGATCGCGTAAAATTCGGGCATCCTTGGGAAGAGTGCCGGGGTATCGGAGGCTCTTTCGGTTATAATCGTAACGAAAATCTGGAAGATTATGAGTCATCCGAATCATTGATCCGTATTCTGATCGATAAAGTCTCTATGGGAGGTAACCTGTTACTCAATATAGGGCCAACAGCAGATGGACGAATCCCTGTTATTATGCAGCAGCGATTGAAGGATATAGGCGATTGGCTTTCCATAAATGGAGAGGCTATCTATGGTACCCGTGCATGGAAAAATACAATTAAAGAAAAAAAAGGGGAAAATATCTTTTTTACCGCCAAAGGAGATGATCTGTATGTTATTGCTACCCAATGGCAGAATCAGCCGATCAAGGTGCAGGGCGTAACCAAAGCAAATACAGTTTCGATGTTAGGATTCAAAGGAAAAATCAATTATAAGGTTTCAGAAAATACGATCACAATTAATTTCCCGCAAGTTTCTCCTTCTCATAGCCTCAGTAAATATGCCTGGGTATTGAAGATAGCGGGCGGAGCCAAATAAATTATAATTTATAGATAAAGGATAAATGAAATATTATATAAAACCAAAAATATGAGAACGAATCATATTCTCTTTATTCTGTTGGTGCTACTAATATCGGTTGCGTGCAGGGATAATAGTATTATATCCGTTAAAAGCCCTGGAGAAAAAGTAGTAGCAACGGTCGATCTTTCCGGCAATCGGGTGAAGTTATCCGTATCTAAAAACGGGAATACAGTGCTGACGGATTGTTCGTTAGGGTTGCTTATCGATAGTGTCGATATTGGGACAGAGGCTTCCCTTGCTGATAAAGTAAGAGAAAAAACTATCAATGAAGAATATCCGCTGCATGGAAATCATAGCAAGGCGGTCAATCACTGTAAAGAAATATCAATCCCACTGAAATATCAAAAACTGAATTATCAATTGCTTATAAGAGCGTATGATGATGGTATAGCTGTAAGATATATTATACCCAATGCAAAAGGCAAAATAATAAACAGTGATAATACAACTTTTTATTTACCGGATTCAGTTCAATGTTTCTGGGCAGATTATGCAGATAGTAACGAAGAATTGCATAAAGAATCTAAATTTGGAGACATTCCGGATAATCATGCGATTGCGGCCCCAGTCACTGTATATACCGGTGTGAACTACCTTGCTTTCAGTGAAGCGGAAGGTCTCGATTTTCCGGACATGAGCTGGATAAAACGAAATGGACGGATCAAAGCGAATTTCACAACCAATCCGGATGGATGGGAAAGCCGGAAAGATACCATTATATCACCTTGGAGATCGGTTATTTTAGCTGACGACCTCACTCAGTTAGCCAATAGCGACCTAATTACTAACTTATGCAAGCCTCCTCTTTCCGGCACTGATTTTAGTTGGGCTAACCCGGGGCGTGTATTGTGGCAATGGTGGAGTGTAGGAGCTCCTCAATTCGCAGATCAGAAACAATGGTATGATGCCGCTGCCCGGCTCACATGGGAATACTATCTGGTCGATGATGGCTGGCGGGATTGGAAACAGCCGGGTAAAGATCAGTGGCAATGCCTGAAAGAGGTTATTAGCTATGGCGACTCAGTTGGAGTAAAAAGCATAGTATGGGTCAACTCTGAAGAGATGCGGGACAGAGAGGGTATTCGAAAATATCTGACTAAAGTAAAAGAGGTTGGAGCAAAAGGTATTAAGATAGATTTTATTCCTTCCGGAACACCGGAAATCATGCAATGGTACGAAGCTGCACGTGAGGAAACCTATAAACTGCAGTTAATGTGTGTATTCCATGGTTGTGTAAAACCCTCCGGATTACAAAGGACGTGGCCTCACGAAATGACGCGCGAAGCTGTACGTGGTAATGAATATCAGATTACCCGCTACGACAGGTTGATGCCCCAGGATCAGGATGTAATTATTCCGTTTACCAGATTTCTTATAGGCCCTGCCGATTATACGCCTGTTATATTTGACAGGAGAGAACTCAGAGGATACACATGGGCACACGAATTGGCTCAGGTTATAGTTTATTACTCTCCATTAACACACTTTGCGGATAACTACCGGAATTATTTGGGTAATCCGGCAGAAGACATGCTGAGGGATATACCTGTAGTATGGGATGAAACAATTGTTTTGCCGTGTTCAGATATTGGTAAGGTTGTTGCTTTTGCCAAAAGAAAGGGTACTGAGTGGTGGATTGGTGTAATGAATGGTAAAGAAACGTCGGATATTTCATTTTCACTCGACTTCTTAGCGGGTGATGCTACTGCATTTATCCTTTCAGATAATAAGAACGATACTCCTGATTCCTTTATTTACGAAGAAAAGGAAGTCAGTAAAGGAGACTTTGTCTCCATGCAGTTGCAGCCTGGTGGCGGATATGTGATGAGACTGAAAAATTAGTAATAGCGATGAAGAAAATATTATTGTCAATACTTATCTTATGCTCCGCTGTATGTATGGCACATCAAAGTTCAATGCATCCGGATGCCCAGATTCGTTATGTAAAATCGCAGATAAAGCAGAAAGCAGGACCCTGTTTTGATACATATCTGCAATTGATACATACAGTAGATTCTCTTTTGGGAGTATCGCATCGTGCTGTTGAAGATTTTTCTGTTCCGGGTTTTTATTTCAATGCTCAGGGGCACAGGGCCAGTTCTATGGCATTATCCGGTGATGCTTTTGCAGCGTATGCCTGTGCCCTGTCATATCGCCTGTCGGGCAATCGTAAGTATGGCGAAAAGGCATGCTACTTTCTGAATGCCTGGGCTTCAGTTAACAAGAAATATTCCGAATACGATGGGGAATTAGTAATGGCCTATAACGGATCGGCACTATTAATTGCTGCCGAGCTGATGCATGATTCAGGTATCTGGAAGAAAAAAGAAAAAGAACAGTTTGAGAATTGGGTAGTAAATGTTTATCGGAAGGCTACGGATGCAATCCGCACCAAACCAAATAACTGGGCTGACTGGGGGCGTTTTGGTTCTCTGCTATCGGCCTCATTCCTCAGGGACAAGAATGAAGTACAGACCAATATACAGCTGATAAGATCGGATATTGATCATAAAATCGCAACTGACGGTAGTATGACAGAAGAGGTAAAGCGGGAAAAAAACGGGATATGGTATACCTACTTTTCATTGGCCCCTATCACTGCTTCGTGTTGGGTTGTTTACAATCTTACAGGAGATAACCTGTTTGTGGATAAAGAAGGGCGATTGATAAAAAAAGCTTTGGATTACCTGCTATACTATACAGAACAACCTGACGAATGGCCTTGGTTTTCCAATCCCAGAAATGGAGAGGGAGAACATTGGCCCGAAAATCTGATGCAGGCAATGAGTGGAATATATAATGATAAAAACTATTTGGAATTTGCTTTATCGAGAAGGCCAACAATACATGCCTATCATCATCATGCATGGACTTTTACAGGCTTAATGCCTCTCAGGCCGGAATTTGTTTCACCAAAACCAATATTCAAGCATAAGTAATATAAGTATGAAGCAATATCCAATTTTAATCTTTTTGGTATGGCTATTGGCCGTTAATACTGCTAGTACGCAAGAGTTTACCCAACTCTGGCCGGCCGGTCATATGCCTAATAGCAGAGGTGTGGCTGTAAAAGACAAGATGAATGACGAGCTGATTTATCAGGTGTCGGTTCCCGGTGTTTACGTATTCAGGCCGTCAAATGCCGAAAATAAAGGTGCTGCCGTATTAATACTGCCTTCGGGCGGATATTCTGTTCTTTCGTATGCTACCGGCTTTCAGCTGGCCAAATGGTTCAATAGTATAGGTATTACTGCCTATGTTCTGAAATACAGGCTGCCACATTCACCGGATGTAATTGAGTCTTATAAAGCTCCATTGCAGGATGCACAAAGAGCGATGAGATTGATACGTTCTAAAGCCAAGGAATGGAGGTATGATGAGTCAAAAGTTGGTGTGATGGGAGCTTCTGCCGGAGGACATATTGCAGCTTGTCTCTCGACCATAAGCAAATATTGGTATAATCCGGTCGATACTATCGATAATAAAAGCTTTACACCGGCCTTTGCTATTTTAGTTTCTCCTGTTATTTCCATGTTGGAAGCCACACATGTTCCCAGTCGTAACACGCTCCTGGGGAAGGAGGCCCCTCAAAAAATTGCAGAAGAGCTCTCATGCCAATTACATGTCAATCCCCAAACTCCATCATCCTTTATCATACATGCAGAAAATGACGAAACGGTATCGCCAATAAACAGTATGCTATATTACACCAGTCTGATGAAACAGAATATCAAAGGCTCTACCTTACATGTATTCCCTGAAGGAGGCCATAGTATACGGGTCAGGAAAAATCCGGGTACTACCCGGCTCTGGCCCGAATTGGCAGAAAATTGGTTGATCGAAATAGGAATAATTAATCCATAAGGTAATTATTCAATATGCAGGACTATATAAAAATATCATTATTAGCATTTTATCATTAATCAGATTTAAATATAAACAATTATGAGATCAAATATGCGCATTACAATACTTTTATGGATAACAGGCTTTATCACTGTATGTGCACAATCCCAAACGGGATCAAAGGCCTTTTTGTCAAACATTGATAAGACCCTTGATTTTGCAGTAAAGCAGGAAATAAAGATGGCGAAAAGTGTAAAGGATAAGCCGGGTAAATTTCCGGTCACACTTGATAAAAAAGGAGATCTGGTACTATGTGATACAACCTCATGGACATGCGGATTTTTTCCAGGAACATTATGGTACCTGTACGAATATTCAAAAAATGATGAGATAAAGAAGTATGCACGCCTTTATTCCGATCGTCTCGAAGGCATGCAATATACGACCAATACACATGATATAGGGTTTATCATTTATTGTAGCTATGGCAACGGATATCGATTGACCGGCGATACCGGTTACAGGACTAAAATAGAAAAAGCCGCAGAGGCCCTGTGTGTACGATTTAATCCGGTAACAGGATGTATAAAGTCGTGGGACAGGGGAGAAGGGATTTATCCTGTGATTATTGACAATATGATGAACCTCGAATTGCTATTTGAAGCCTCCAAGCTTACAGGGAATAACAAGTTTAGGGAAGTCGCTATTACACATGCAAATACCACGTTGAAAAATCATTTTCGCGATGATGCCAGCTGTTATCACGTAGTTTTTTATGACCCCAAAACAGGAGATGTGGTTGCCCGCAAAACCCGCCAAGGATTTGCAGATGAATCAGCTTGGTCTCGAGGCCAGGCATGGGCTTTATACGGGTATGTATTATGCTACCGTGAAACAAAAGACCCTGTATATCTCCGTCAGGCTCAGAAAATAGCTGGATTTATATTGAATCATCCCCGCCTGCCAGAAGACAAAGTTCCATATTGGGACTTTGATGACACCAAGATACCAAATACAGAAAGGGATGCGTCGGCAGGAGCAATCATCAGCTCAGCCCTCATAGAATTGAGCCAATATGTTCCCGAAGCTGAAGCAAAAAAATACCTAGAGATAGCAAAAATTCAGATAGAGTCATTATCATCACCAGCATATCTGGCACAAGATGCATCGAATAAAAACTTCCTTCTGAGGCATAGTGTTGGATCTATGCCCGATAATATTGAAGTGGATGTACCTTTGTCCTATGCCGACTATTATTATTTGGAGGCTATGATCCGCTATCGTAAGTTAATCAGCGGTGTCTCATTATTTTGAGTAAGCAATTAAAGCCAACAAATATGAAGTTTAAATCAATCCTGACGCCTGTATTACTATTTTTGAACGTCGTAATTTTTTTCCCGAATAATTCATTTGCACAGGGAGATAGAACCATACATGAAGCGTTCAGTAATGATATTTGCTTGCCATCTAAACTGTATATGCTTAGCCATGTACAGAATAATATATTTGTAGAGCCATTAATTAAGCGTTGGCGTCCTTATAATGATGTTGTACGCTTTTCGGGAACTGTCGAATATGAAAGAAAGTTACAACGTGTAGCAAGTGTGGTATCTCCTGTCAATGGAGATACTGTACTGTTACAATTGGTAAATCTTGATGAATTTGAAACGTTAAAGACAGTGAGCTCTGTGATTCAGGTTGGACAGCAAGGTATTGGTAAGGACACCATTACTGTTTCAATTATCGGAGACAGTTTTACCTATGGAGCCTTTTTCAAAGATGCTCTGATCTCAAAAAGATATGTCCCTAAAATCAGGATGATAGGACTTCAGGAGGTTGATGGTTGTCCCGGGCAATTTGACGAAGGCCGGCCGGGATGGACATTGCGAGGATATTTTAAAATAAGTAAAGAACGGTCGCAAGCCTATAATGGATTCTGGCAGCCTGAAGGAGAGAATAAGTATTGGGGATCTACAGCATATTGGCAGCTGGTACATGAAATTAATCTTTTTCCGGATAAGCAGTGGAAACCGGCAGAAATTTATTTTACCAAGCGATTCATTAAAGGAGCCTCTTCCTTTGACAGGCAAACAGGATACAAACTGAATCCTGCAAAGAATGATATAATGTATGATAACGCATCCGAACATTTTGTAAAATATGATGGTAAAAAATGGGTGAAAACAGAATATGATCAATATAAGTGGAGTTTTGACTATGGCAAATATCTTTCTATGTGGAAACTAAAAGCGCCGTCTATCCTTGTTGAGTTTCTGGGCCTTAATGATTTCAGGGATTATCCTGATCCTGCGGTTATAAATTTCGACACATGGAACATGCAAATAGAACTGATGGCTGAATCGTATCTGAAAGCTGTACCTTCAGGCAAATTTGTAATAATGATCCCTCAATCTACTTGTGGTGTCCTGGATAATATGGCCGGGGATTTTACTATTAAACAAAATGCTTGTATGTGGCAATTACGGAAAAATATAATTGAAAAATTTGACAATAGGGAGGCAGGGCAGATTTATATCGTGGATGCAGCCATTGGCATAGATAATCTGGATGGTTATAAATTTATTACAGACGATAAGTACGCAGTTCCTTATGCCGAATATCCCGAAGTAAACAAGATCGATGTTCAGTGGGGGAATCCTCATCCCTATCCGAACTATCCGGTGATGGGAATACCTCTTGCTGCTTTTATTCAGAAATACAGATAGTCTTTAATTATGACTGTCTCAGATTCCGGGTTTTTAGGTATCAACCTGATGCTCCGTTCCTTCTTTCGTATAATCTGGAACAAAAGCCGAAAGACAGACGCAATGAACCTGAATATTTGGTACATATACAGAACGAACCTGCTACTGATTGTAACAGGTTCGAATTTTCAAAAGATATTTTTTAATCCAAAGCCTTGCATATTTCCTGATTGACCTGCTTCAGGCGGGGTTCATCCACCTTTATAACTTTACGGTCATAGGTAATCAATCCGTTAACTTCTACTTCAACATCTGTTGTCTGTGTATAGACTGCCGCCGAGAATCCTGCTTTGATAAGGGTTTTCAGGTTGTTTGCGTATTTTATATATTCATCCGTAACTTCTTTTGAATTTTTGAACTGAACATATCCCCAGTTCTTGTCGGGTTGCCAGATATGATCGGCCAAAGGTAGTCCGATCCCTCCATATTCTCCCAGTACCGTTGCACGCTGGGCATCATAAAGAAACATGTCGGGGCCCGGATAGTTATGCAGGTCAAGTATATCTCCGCATGTATAATGATTGCCCCCGCTGGCAGGATTTACCAGACGGGACGGATCATAAGTTTTTGTCCACTCTGCTATTTCCTGCGTTTTGAACTGGCCCCATGCTTCATTAAACGGAACCCAAACGCCTATACATGGATAGGAATAAAGATAGTCGATGATCTCTTTCCATTCTTTTTTGTAGTTCGTTTCAGAATTTGCCGCTCTTTTTAATTCGTTACCATCGAAATATTTCTTGTTTTGCCATTGAGGGGACTTATCCCCGTTCGGCATATCCTGCCATACAATAATACCCAGTTTATCACAATGGGTATACCATCGGGCAGGCTCTACTTTTACATGTTTACGGATCATATTATAACCAAAATCTTTTGTCTTGATTATATCATACGCCAATGCTTCATCTGTCGGCGCCGTGTAAAGCCCGTCGGGCCACCAGCCCTGGTCTAGCGGGCCGAACTGGAATAAGTCCTTATTATTTAATTGAAGACGTACAATCCCGTTTTTATCCCGTTGAGTCGAATACTTACGCATTGCGGCATAGCTTTTTACTTCATCCAGGACTTTGCCCGCATTCGAAAGCGTTACTTTCAGATCATACAAATGCGGAGAATCGGGTGACCACAGTTTGATGTCTTTCATCAAAACCTCGACTGCCTGACCGCTTACAGATTTTCCCGAGGCAACAAGCTTCCCACTATCCCAAACTGATACTTCTATAATATCAGACAAATTATTCTCATTTGTAGCGACTTCTACGCAAAGACGGTTCCCATCAATATCGGGAGTAGTCTTCAGATTGGTAATATAGTGTTTTGGGACAGACTCCATCCATACGGTCTGCCAAATACCACTGACAGGGGTGTACCATATCCCATGGGGATTATTTATTTGCTTTCCTCTGGGCTGGAATCCATCGTTTGTAGGGTCCCAAACCTTTACGGTTAGCTTATTGTTTCCTTTAGTCAATACGGCAGTAATATCGAAAGAAAAAGGAGTATATCCCCCTGTATGGCTTCCTATCTTTATGCCGTTTACCCAGACATCCGCTTTCCAGTCCACAGCTCCAAAATGTAATAGGACCTTGCCGTTATTCCAGCGTTCGGGAACAGTAAATTCCCGGCTATACCATAGCTCGTTATTTTTCCCTAATGTTTTCTGAATGCTCGATAAACTCGATTCTACAGGAAAAGGGACCAGTATCTTTCCGTCGGATTTATCCCACTCATGCATTCCAACCGGAGCAATTGCATAATCCCAAAGGCCGTTAAGGTTTTGCCAGTTGGGACGCTCCATTATAGGGCGCGGATATTCGAGCAATACATTATTGATATCTATTTCCGATGCCCATTTTGTTTTTATTTTATCTCCTGCCGGGGACCACTGCGAATACCCTGTTAGAGTAAACGAACATAATACAATCAAAAATATCTTTCTCATCATTATCAAGTTCTTCATATGATTATTTTTACTGTTAATACTATTTTATGGAATATGTATCACTTCTACAATACCTAAATCAAACATCTGGTTCCCTCTTTTTTTCATATCGTTCCGGCAATGAACCGCAATGATGTTCTTCCCTGTTTTTAAAACATTTTCGATAGGCAGATAACCATGATGGCCGTAATGTGCCACACGCCCGTTAACATATAATACCTTTTTGTCATTGATATATATTTCGGCACTGTCGTCATATGTTACTTTCAATAAGGGGTTAACCGGAATCTCCATCAGTTCTATTTCCTTTCTCAGCCATAGATCTTCTGTATTCCATGTTGTTTTCGGGATATGTGCAAAGGATGTACGCTCATCGACCGGATAGCCTAACTGAAATTTTGGATTGTTATACCCGAAGCTGCCTTTACCACTCTTCCATCCTGCATCATTATAATCCGCCGATGTCCAGTTATCCTGTGGTTTATCAATTGTGTATTTCCACATTTGGGATTCTGTCTCCGAATCGGGTAAATAGACTTTTACCGCGGTTTTTCCTTCATATAGTTTTTTATGCAGTTGGTTTAAATCAGCTGCAGGTATTTTTTCTTTCTTACGGTCATAGGTTAATAGTCCGTTTGTTTCTATCTCCACATCTGTAGTCTGTGTATAAATAGCGGCGCTTAGGCCCTGGTCTGCCAGCAAATCGAGTTCGAATATCAAATGCTCATAATTTTTCCTGAAGACATCGATATCCGTAAACGTTTCATATCCCCAGTTCTTATCGGATTCGATCCATGTATGACCTTGAACCGGCAATCCCAGGCCGCCAAATTCACCGACAACGAAGGCCCTGCCTTTACCCGCATTTTCGATGCGACCCGGCCCCGGATATCTGTGCACGTCGCTTATATCGCCATTTCCGAAATCTACCCAGCCGCTTATATTAGTTAGCCTTGAAGGGTCGTATTGCTTTGTCCAGTCGATCAGTGCTTTTTCTCCGTACTGTCCCCAGCCCTCGTTGAAGACTACCCACATGACTATACTCGGATAATTTCCTAATTGATCGATCATTTGTTTCAGCTCGTACTCAAACTGTTTTGCGGAACGGGGTTGCTTGCCGGGATTCCGGTCTTTCAGGTTATATTCACTGCTGCATACAGCATCCTGCCAGACTATCATTCCCATTTTATCGCAATGGTAATAGAAGCGCTCAGGTTCTATCTTTATATGTTTCCGGATGGTATTGAACCCTGCTTTTTTCAAAAACTCGATATCGTATTTCAGCGCCTCATCGCTTGGAGGGGTCAGTAATCCATCGGGCCACCATCCCTGATCAAGTGTCCCATACTGGAATACGAATTCATTATTCAGCATCATACGGTCAATGCCGTTTTCATCTTTTGCCACCGATATTTTACGCATGGCAAAATAAGAGTCTACACTATCGACGACTTTGTTATCATTTACCAGTTCTATCTTCATATCGTAAAGATATGGGTTGTCCGGGCTCCAGCGCTTTGCATCAGGAATTCCGAGAACAAGGGTTTCTGTTATTTTACTTTCTTTGGAAACCAATTCTTTTCCCTGGTCAAAAACCGTAATCCTGACTTTCTCATTGCCGCTGATGTTACGCCCTGCTACCCTGATGCTATATGTACCATTGTCGATGTCGGCAGAACCTTTGAATGTTTCTATTGATTTTTGAGATACCGGTTCGAGCCACACTGTTTTCCATATTCCCGATACGGCGGTATATTTTATTCCCCGGGGATTTAGCGTTTGCTTTCCGATGGGCTGATGGGAGGTGTCCGTCGAATCTATTACGGAAACAATGATCTCCTGGGAATTCCCATTTTTCAGATAAGCAGTGATATCGAATGTAAAAGCATCGGAACTGCCTTCGTGTGAGCCTACTTTTTCCCCATTGATCCATATCTGGGATGCAAAGTCGACAGCTCCGAAATGCAGCAATACATTTTTCCCTTCCCAATTACCGGGTATTGAAAACGTTCTCTTATACCATAGCTGGTGCTCGGGTAGAAACGTTTTTTGCACTCCCGACAAGGCAGATTCAATCGCAAACGGGACCAGTATCTTACCCTCGTTTATATCGGAGGGGGTGTTTTCCTGATGCTGTGTAATTTTATACTCCCACAGTCCGTTGAGGTTTTGCCAGTCTTTCCGTTGCATGATAGGACGGGGATACTCCTGCCATACGTTGTCAGGTGTGACTTTGAGGGCAAAATCGGATACTATTTTTGTCTTTTTCAATTCCCATCCCTTGTCGGCACATGCATACAGGGAAAAGATGGAAAGTATTATCAAGAAGATTTTGTTCATAATATTATTTAGGTGATGGTTCTACTAATGCCCTTACAGCCCATTCGTCATAGGCCTGGTTAAGGCGGGTTACTATATCGGGATATTGGTCTGCCAGATTATGCATCTCCGTTCTGTCTGTTTTCAGATTATACAATTCCCACGGCTTTTTATTCGGGGCGACTATCTTCCAATCGCCGGAAACGACGGCACGTTCCCTGAAATGTTCAAAAAACAGATAGTTGTGTCCTTCCCGTTTCCCTTTTTTGAAAGCAGGGACAAGGCTTTTCCCTTCGATCGGGATAATGTTATTATTGCCGTATCTTTCCGGATATCTCGCGCCGGCCAGTTCCACGGCTGTGGCCATAATATCCATCAAATGCCCGCTGCCACGGTAAACAGAGCCCTTTTTCATATTGATGCCCTTAGGATAATGGGCGATAAAAGGTGTACAGATACCGCCTTCATATGTTTTTGCTTTCCAGAAGCGGAACGGCGTGTTTGCAACATTGGCCCAGCTTGCGCCCAACGAGGCAAACGTATTCTGAGGCCCGGGCAGCACTTCTTTCTGTTTGGGGTAAATGATCGGTTCCCCGTTCCTCATCATATCGGGACGGTCGTTGTCTCCCGGTGAATAATTCTGACAAACTTCGGGACTACAGCCGTTATCACTCATAAATAGGATAAGTGTATTGTCCAGAGCGCCATTGTCTTTCAGCGTCTTTATCAGCCTGCCGATGCCCTGGTCTACCCTGTCTATCATTGCGGCATGAACAGCCATTGCACGGGCGTCCCAAACGGAATCCTTATTCTGCATCCACTCCCGGTCGGGATTTTGTTTCGACAGGAATTCATCCTCCGATGCCAGCAGGTCCATTTTCTTTATCCTGTCGTATCGCTCTTCACGGATACTTTCCCATCCGCCTTTATACCGGTCCTTGTATTTGTCTATATCTTCGGGCAGGGCATGCAACGGCCAATGGGGTGCAGTATGTGCCAGATAAAGGAAGAACGGTTTATCCAGTTTCGCATTCCTGTTCACATAGGCAACCGCGCTGTCGCTTAACGCATCGGTTATATAGTAATTTGACGGTACTTCTTTAACAGGCTTATCACCATAGACCAGGCTGAAAGGGTCGAAGAAGTTAACTACTCCATACAATACGCCGTAATAATAATCGAAACCTTTTGCCGTAGGATACTGGGATGGCGCTATATAATCGCTATAATCGCGCTGATGTGCCAGCCATTCGCGCTGGTCTTCCTTCAGAGGCGTTTCCGAAACATGCCATTTGCCTACCATTCCGGTATTGTATCCGGCACTTTTCAGTACTTGCGCTATAGTTACGGCATTGTCGCTCAGCGAGCCGATATATCCGGGCAGGTTCTGATTGAATGTCATTCGCCCGATGCCCGCCTGATGCGGATATAAGCCTGTAAGCAAACTGGCGCGGGAAGGGCAACTCCGGCCTGCGTTATACATATTGGTAAAGCGTACGCCGTTGTCTGCCAGACCGTCTATATTCGGGGTATTCATCTCCCCGCCAAAGCATCCTAAGTCCGACCAGCCCATATCATCCACCATGACGACGATAATATTGGGGCGCTCGTCTTTTTGTTTCTTTTCCTGTGAGAAGCATGGCAGCAACGGGACTAATCCCGTACCAAGCATCACTATCGATATAGGTTTATTCATTTTCAGTCATTTATATCGTTTATAATTAGAATTCTATATCCATGGCTGCTCCCGTATCCCCCTGCTGTTGCATCCATTTTTCGAGTTCTTTCTTCATTCCGGTCATTCTTTTACTGTATTTTTCATTGCCAGCCAGATTATTTAGCTCCCACGGATCGTTTTGCATATCATAAAATTCCACGGCAGGACGTTTTACATATCTATCGACAAAACGCTTTGCTTCAGGGTCGGATTGGGCGCTTTCGAGCCAGCTTGCCCAGACGCTCCGGTTGTTTTTCACATTCATCAGGTGTTTTTCAAAATATTCGGCTTCGGGCGTAAGATTAAGTATCAGCTTATACCTTTTATCCCTTATACTTCGTATCGGATATGCAGTTCCTTCCGGAATATTATTATGAATGCCGTAAGCATATTGGCGATGCTCTTTTTCTTTACCGTAAAGAACTTTTAAGAAACTCGTCCCGTCTATCCCGTCTATCGCTCCGCCACCGGCAAAGTCCATCAGGGTAGGGAGGATGTCTTCGTACTGGACTATTGCATTATTCGTGGTATTTGCTTTTATTTTTCCGGGGAAGCGTGCGACTAAAGCGCTGTTTTGTCCATAATTCCAACATGTCCACTTACCTCCGGGGAATTGCGGGCCTTGTTCCCCCAGGAATATGACCAATGTATTATCGAGCTTTCCTGTTTCTTCCAGCACTTTTAAAACGGCTCCGACCTCATCATCCAAAGCTCTTACCTCGGCCAGATAGTTTCTGTATAATTGGCGTGTTCTTTCATTATCTACAGAATTAGGAGGCAATACTATTCTGTCGGCATCGAACTCGTCCGGATTGCCCCAGGTCCATGGCGCATGGGGATGTATGCTGCAAACAAAAAGGCAGAAAGGGTTGTCATCTCTTTTCATAAACTCGCGTATGCCGTCTGTCGTATAATTGGCAGTAGGGGATACGCAATCAACTTCAAAGCCCGGTACTTTTTCAAAATTATAAACCTTTTGCGGTTGTGTATGCGTTTTTCCGGTCCGTCCCACCCTGTAGCCGGCCTGCGGAAAGTAATGGGTGATGCTCTTTATATCGGGATTAGAGGCCTTGTGATTTTGATAAGATCCATGTTTTGCCGGATACAATCCGGTGTATAAAGATGCCCTGATAGGTACGCTCATGGTACATGAAGCGTAATTGTTGGTAAATCTCACTCCTTCTTTAGCAATCCTGTCGATATTGGGAGTGACAAGGTTTTTTCCTCCGTAACAACTAATTTCGTTTGAGGCTAAGTCATCGGCAAGGATAACTACAATGTTTGGCTTTTCCTGTGCATTTGCTGTATATGCGATTGGGAGCAACAGGAATATTGTTCTTTTTACAGTCCTTAAATTCATAATGTACTTCGGTGTGTTTTAATTAATTATTCATCATGGTATAGCACATGACAAAATTAACAGAAGTATTCAGTCGGCATTTGCAGGCATGTTCACGAAACACACACTATTGTACAAAAGCTATAACTCTTTATAAAAAGAATATTTATGCTACCGGTCTTACCTTTTTATTCTTGCCCGCCCTGTAGTCCGGTTTATTCCTTTTCCGCTCAACTGAAAATAGCCGGCCTCAATAGTCCGTATAAACATAAATACTAATATTTGAAACAATAATGCATCCTATCCGGAATTTATTCTACTAATTTTGGGTATGGCTAATCAGGCTGATTACTGTAAACCAAACAATTCTCAATATTATGAATACTAAATTTATCAACTGTTTTTTTGCCGGAATCTGTGTTGTGTCATATGCAAGTAAAATAAAGGCGCAAAGTGAGCATCGTCCCAATATTATTTTTATCCTGACCGATGATATGGGTTACAGCGATGTCGGTGTCTATGGCGGCAAATTTGTCCCTACTCCCAATATTGACCGGATGGCATCCGAAGGAATATATTTTAACCAATATTATAGCGCCTCTCCTATAAGCTCGCCTTCGCGGGCCGGCTTATTAACAGGGATGCATCCTGCCAGATGGAATATTACAAGTTATCTGCAAACCCGTAAAGGGAACCGCGATGCCGAAATGGCGGACTTTCTGGACCCGAATGCCCCGACAATACCAAAGGCCATGAAAGCGGCCGGATATAAGACCGGACATTTCGGTAAATGGCATCTGGGCGGAGGCCGTGATGTAAAGAATGCTCCTGTGTTCGATGCTTACGGATATGATGAATATGCCAGCACATACGAAAGCCCGGCAGCTGACCCGCTATTGACCGCGACCGACTGGATATGGTCTCCTCAGGACAGTGTAAAGCGTTGGGACAGGACTGCCTATTTTGTAGATAAAACAATAGATTTCCTGAAAAAGCATAAAGGCGAACCCTGCTTTATCAACCTCTGGCCCGATGATATGCATACTCCCTGGGTAGGCAATATAGAAGAACAGGATATTGTTCCTCACGATTATCAGAGTGAGAAAAACTTCTGTACGGTCTTAACCGAGTATGACAAACAAATAGGACGGTTGCTGAGTGAAATAAAAAAGCTGAACCTCGATAATAACACGATTGTCATTTTTGCAAGCGACAACGGGCCTGCCCCAAGTTTTCGCGGTAGCCGGGCAGGCAACCTGCGGGGCTGCAAAGCCTCTTTGTTCGAGGGGGGGACCCGTCTGCCGTTTATCGTCTGGGATACTAAGGGTGCCGTTCCTCAGGGGAAATCGGATAATACGAGCGTCGTGAGTGCATTGGATATGTTCAAAAGCCTGTGCGCGATAGCCGGCACACCGCTGCCTGAAGGATACCGGAGCGACGGTACGGATATGAGTAAAGCTCTATTGGGTAAAGAACTGAAACGGGATAAAGCGATATTCTGGGAGTACAGACGAAATGAAAGCGAGGCATTTCCTAAGCCCAAAGGTGAAGATGCCAGCCCTAATGTCGCGGTAAGAAAAGGCGACTGGAAATTACTGGTAAATAAAGACGGCTCGGATGTAATGCTGTATGACCTTTATAAGAATCCGCGGGAAAATGTAAACGTTGCGGAGAAATACCCCGAGGTAACAAAAGAACTGAAGAAACTGGCCTTAGACTGGCGAAATTCCTTACCGGAACTACCCCGTAAATAATTTGTACGAAAAGGTATGGATAAAAGTAAAGCGCTTTCATTTATTTTGCCGTCCTTATTTCTCGGATATGCGGATGGCGCGTCTGCCCACGAAAAAGATAAAAGGCCGAATATAGTTATCATATTAGCCGATGATCTGGGTTGGGGCGATGTGGGTTTTCATGGGAGTAATATTAAGACTCCCAATCTGGATAAGCTGGCAGAAGAAGGTATCCGGATGAACCGTTTCTACACGGCTCCCGTAAGTTCACCTACAAGAGCGGGATTGCTCACGGGGCGGTATCCTAACCGTTACGGATTAAGGGAGACCGTTATTCCGCCCTGGCGCGATTTCGGATTGGATACGGAAGAAGAATTACTGCCCGAAATGCTGGGAAAGGCGGGTTACACAGAGCGTGCAATCATAGGAAAATGGCATCTGGGGCATTCCCGGAAAGAATATTATCCGCTAAGCAGGGGATTTACATATTTCTACGGACACCTAAACGGGGCTATCGACTATTTTGACCATAAGAGGGAAGGAGAGCTGGATTGGCATCGCAACTGGGATTCTTCGTATGACGAAGGTTATTCCACAGACCTGATTACACAGGAGGCCATAAACTATATAGACAATCATTCGCAGGATGAGAATCCGTTCTTCCTGTATGTAGCCTATAATGCGCCGCATACGCCCTTGCAGGCCAAACCCGAAGATATCGCCCTGTATACGGACAATATAGAGGCTTTATCGCCCAGGGAACGTAAAAAAGCTACCTATGCGGCAATGGTAACATGCCTGGACAGGGGTATAGGTAAGATACGCGAAGCGCTAAAGGCCAAAGGCATGGATGAAAATACGCTGTTCATATTCTTTAGCGACAATGGGGCGGAACCCAACGGAGGGGGGAATAATAAGCCGTTGCGCGGGACAAAATTTGAAGAATGGGACGGGGGAGTAAGAACTCCTGCAATAATCTCATATCCGGCTAAGTATAAAGGAGGCCGCGAAATCAGCCAGGTCACCGGCTTTGTAGATATAATGCCTACAATAAAGTCGATACTTTCTATCAAAGGTAAACCTCACCGGCCTTTCGACGGAATTGATATTTCACCGGTGTTATCAGGAAAAGAAAATATTATAAAACGGGACCTGTATTTAGGTTGCGGAGCCGTGGTAAATAATGATTATAAATTAATCGTTCGGGGGAAGAACGACAGGATAAAAACGGATGAAGATTTTTTAATCTATTACCCGGAAGACAGTTATGAAAAAATGAATGTCAGCGATAAATACCCGGCCGAACTGCAAAGACTGAAGAAAATCGCAGAAAAATATGATGCGATAGAACCTCCGTTCAAGGTTCTTCCATACGGTCACGGACGCGAGGATTTTGTAGTTCCCTCCGAATGGAAAGTAGCAAAATAAGTGGACTGTCCGAAGCTGTTGGCTATGCTGTAAAAGTCAATAGAAAAAGCGGATAAGAAACGGAAAACTTTATCTATATATGCAGTTGATAGCTTTTAGCCATTAGCTTATAGCTCTTTGAAGGAATGAGAAAAAGTAAATTTGTAAATTAGCAGATGAGCAAATTAGTAAAAAGTGTTACATGTGTTACTTTTGTAACTTTTTTGGAAAGCCGTAGGGGCGAATAAATGCAGAACCTGTTACCTTTGTTACTTTTTTAAGTTGCGAGATACAAGAAAAAGGCTAACGGCTAAAAGCTATCAGCTAAAAAACTGTTACTTTTGTTACCTTTTAACCAAATATAGTTAACAAATATAAAAACCACAGTAAGAAAATAGTAGAAAAAGTGTCAGATATGTCAAGTTTTAACTATATATAGTTAATAAATGCAAAGGTAAGAGGCAGATCGCAAGCTTCAGCATATTGACTAATTACAACCGATAAATTGACATAAGTAGAATATTTAATATCCATACAGGCAATCAGCCCTTTTTATATCTTTAGCAACCAAAGAAATAAACTATGATATCACTTTGCGACAAAAAATTATTTTTCGGGATAGCGGCATCCATATCCCCGTTTTCAGGCATTCTGGGACAAGATTCGCCCAAGAGTCCGAACATTATTATTATCATGGCAGACCAGCTGCGTGCCGATTTATTGCAGCGCGAGCAATACCCGTTGAATACAATGCCTTTTGCCGATAATCTGGCGAAGAATGGAGTGTGGTTCGACAAAGCCTATACCGCAGCTCCGGCCAGCGGCCCGGCCCGGGTGTCCATGCTGACCGGAAGATATCCCGGTGCAACACATGTACGTTCCAACCATAATATTAAAGATGCTTTTTATAACAAAGACCTTTTTGATGTGGCCAGAGAGAAGGGATACGCAACGGCCCTGATCGGAAAAAACCATTCGCACCTGTCTCCCGACAGGGTAGATTACTGGAGTGCTTATAACCATGACGGGCAGGATTCGAAAGATAAAAGCGAGTTAGGCAACGCTTTTGACAAATATCTGAAGACCCTGGATATGTATGCCAATATGGAACCCTCACCCTATGGGATAGAAGCGCAATTGCCATACCGTATGGTAGACGATGCTTCCCGCTGGATAGATTCGGTATCCGGCAAGCCTTTCCTGATGTGGCTTTCTATTGCTGAGCCTCACAACCCGTACCAGACTTGTGAACCTTATTATTCGATGTTTCCTCCCGGGTCACTGCCGGAGATGAGAAGCTCTGCCGGAGATATGAAATCGAAAGGCGAAGAGTATGAGTTACTCTCGGAAATGATGGGGCAGGGGCATGTAGGCTATCAGAGGGATTTGCAGCGGCTCCGTTCTGTTTATCACGGAATGCTGAGGATGATCGACGACCAGCTGGCCCGTTTGGTAAATGAACTGAAAGAAAAGCATATCTATGATAATACTATCATTGTGTTTGTCGCAGATCATGGGGATTATGCCGGCGAATACGGCCTGATGAAAAAAGGCGTGGGACTGGACGATGCTATTGCCCGCATACCCATGCAATGGACAGGCCCCGGAATAAAGCCTTCTGCAAACCCGCATAAAGCGCATGTGAATATTGTTGATATTTTTCCTACCATTTGCGAAGTTATGGGTGCTGACATCCCGGTAGGAGTACAAGGGCGCAGCCTGTGGCCCATGTTGCAGGGAAAGGAGTATCCCGAAAAAGAATTCGGGAGCGTAATGGTGCAGGACGGCTTTGGCGGAATGTATTATACAAAGGAAGACGCTACCGATTATAAGGAAGAAGGCGCGGTAGGTAAGAAAGGCCTGTTTTTTGACGAACTCAATACATGGACGCAGAGCGGGACAATGCGTATGCTTCGCAAGGGAGACTGGAAGCTGGTTTACGATATGGATGGTAACGGAGAGCTTTATAACATGAAAAACGATCCGTCGGAACTGGATAATCTTTTTGGAAATAAAGAATATAGTGATATCAGGAATGAAATGATTGAAACCTTGTTAAGGTGGGATATTTCTACACAAGACCCTTTGCCGGTACCCAGAAACCGTTACCGTTTCAAAAGGAATGAACATAACTATATGTTCCGTTGAGGGAGGAACAAACAGCATAGATTAAGGAGGACGTTAATGAAATCATCCTCCTTTTCTTGAAGCATATTCACGCGGAGAAATGTTAAAGGCTTTCTTGAAGCATCGTGAGAAGTAATTAGGTGATGTGAAGCCGGCCATATATGCGACTTCCGAAACATTCCGGCCTTCATTTATAAGTTTAAGGCTATGTTCCAGGCGTATTTTGGTAATATATTCGGTAGCAGACAGTCCTACCAGCTTCTTAAGCTTGGTATGCAGCAGGGTACGGCTTATTCCCACGGCTTCGGTGATATCGGTTACCGAAAATGACTTGTCGATGTGTTCTTTGACATAATTGTGTATAGACTCCAGCAGCTTTTTATCGTGGACACATATATCAGGCTCTTCGGTAAATGATGTGGCCAGATTATCCCGCATCCTTTTACTTAATTGCTGTTGCATCTTCAACAGGTTTTTCACTCTCTGCTGCAAAATGGCCGGATTGAAAGGCTTCTCAACATAGGCTTCCGCCCCGTATTCATAGCCTTCCATCTTATTCTCATCCCCGGATTTCGCAGTGAGGATGACAAACGGGATATGGCATGTTTCTATCGAGGACTTTATTTCGTTGCAGAATTGCAGTCCGTCCATGACCGGCATCATCAGGTCGCTTATGATGAGATCGGGGCTTAAGTCCAAAGCGGCTATAAGTCCCTCCTGCCCGTTGACGCAAAGGGTTGTCCGGTAATCCTTGTTAAAGATTCCATCAATAAAGTTCAACAGTTCATGATTATCTTCGACAATAAGTATATGCGGCCTTTCCTGAGAATTGTCTGTATTGAGCGTGTTTATCTCCGTTTTATTTTCTTCGGGGATCAGGTATGAATAGCTGTCTATTACCTGGTTATCGAATCTCTTTGATGATATTTCATTCTCTTTGAATGAGTCTCTATCGACATTCACTACCACGGTAAATTTGCTGCCCTTACCTTCACTGCTTTCGACAGAGATATCACCTTTGTGTAATTGGGCAAGTTGTCTTACCATATTCAGTCCTATACCGAAGCCGCTGTTCTCCTTTGTGTTAATAGTCTGATAGTATTTGTCGAATATCTGGGAGAGTTCCCCTTCGGAAATCCCACAACCCGAATCGGCGACTTCTATCCGGAGTTTCTCTGTTCCGTTATCGTTATACAATTCGGCAGATATACGGATCTCTCCCCCGGCATCAGTAAATTTCAACGCATTCGAAAGCAGGTTGAAAACAATCTTTTCCAGTTTTGAGGGATCGAAATAAACGGGGTACCTTGATACCGTTATATTTATAGAGAATAAGATATTCTTACTCTCGGCCAATAGCTTGAATCCGTTCGCTATCTCTATAATGAAACGCAAGACATATCCTTCTTTGACCCTGATCTTTTCTACTTCCGTTTCTATTTTACTCAGCAGGATCAGTTCGTCTACCAGATTCTGCATTCTTTGCACATTTTTTTGTATCGCCTGTATTTTTACCCTTGCCTCTTCAGGGAGAGCGGATTGAGTCAATATAGTATAGATCGGTGATACGATCAATGTCAATGGTGTACGGAGTTCGTGTGATATATTAGTGAAGAAATTGATCTTTAGCCTGTTTACTTCTTTGAGCTTCTCCTTTTCTAATCGTTCTGTAATTATCAGACGGTGTTCTTTCTGACGTATGGAAATTATACGGTATACTAAGAATATGAGTAATAAAAGTATCAGAAAGTATATCACATATGCAGTCTCCGATTTCCAGAATGGCGGCAGCACTGTCAGATGAATGACCCTTATTTCACTCTCATTCCAGTTATTATCGAGTGCGGCCCGGACCATGAAGTCATATGCTCCTGCCGGAAGATTTGCATATGTAACCTGATCCTGGTTGCCCAGATCAACCCACTCCTTGTCTATATCGCTGAGTTTTATGGCATAAGATATATTGCGCGAATGCACAAGGGAAGGCGCCGAGAATATGAAAGAGAAGGATTTCGCCTGACTTTCGGTAAGGGTTATATCACTGGTTTCATTGATTGATTTTTTCAACGGGGAATTTTCTTCATTCGGGAAAACGCTTTTACCCATTATCCTCATATCAACGATATCGACCCGTGGATTTGTCTGGCTGATATTGAGCATACCGGGTTGTATACGGATCAGACCGTTGATAGTGCCGAAATAGATTCGCCCCAATTTATCTTTGTAAACGGAATTGTAGTTGAACTGGTCGTTCGGCAGGCCGTCCTGAGTTGTAAACTTCGAGAATAGCCGCCGTTCTCTGTCAAATCTCGCCAGTCCGTTATTGGTTGCGATCCACAGGTTGCCTTCATTGTCTTCCGTAAGTCCGTAAGTAGTATTGGACGGCAGGCCGTCCTCTTTATCATATGCCTTGACGGTATTATCTTTTGTCCGGATAAGATTCAAGCCTCCGTAATGGGTAGACACCCATATATTCTTATCTTTATCTTCATAGACATAGTTTATGTAATCGTCTGAAATACTCGGTGTCGTTCTTGTCGAATAATTTATCACCTCCTGATTGTGTTTATTATACTTGAACACCCCTCTGAAATGTGTGCCCAGCCATATATTCCCTGAAGAATCTTCGAAAAGGACATCTATTTGCCCGGTCCTGAAAATACCGGATTCAAAATCGACAAATTTATTTGTGGATTTGTCGTAATTCAGCAGGCCCGAGGTGGTTCCTATCCAGATAAGACCATCCCTGTCTTGTAATAAGGCGAAAACATTGTTATTATTGAATATAGGATATTGCTGTTTCATGTAATATGTGAACTTCCCCGTTTTGGGATCATACCTGTTCAGGCCACCTAAGTATGTGCCTATCCACAGGATTCCTTCATCGTCCTTTAATAGCGAATGGACGTTATTGCTTGTTAGCCCTCCGCCATTGCTTTTGCTTCCATAACGGGTAAAGTTGTCATCTTCGCTGTGATAATAGTTCAAACCTCCATTTTCAGTAGCAATCCATAGATCATTGCCTTCCGCCCCTATGATCTGGCGTACAGCTTTGCCTCCGATACTGTTCTTGCTCAGTTCCGGAACATACAGGGCAAATCTCTGGTACGATTTAAGTAATAAGTTTACGCCTCCGAAGTATGTACCTATTACCATATTATTATCCCGGTCTTTGTAGATACTGTATACAGCATTGTCATTTATACTGTTATTATCGCTAAGGTCATTCAGGCAGACAAGGTTTTCTCCACTTTCAGTATCGTATATATTCAGTCCCCATTCTGTTCCGACCCAAAGCCTGCCGGAGTCGTCTTCCCTTATATGATGAATATAAGAATTGCTAATACTTTTTACAGTAGAAAATGTTTTCTCATGAGGATCGAAATGTAACAAACCTTTATCTGCTGTGCCAACCCACAGGTTATCTCTTTGATCTTTATAGAGGCAAATAAGGTCGTTGGTAGGGATAGAATTTTTGTTTTTAGGATCATTGTAATACAGAGTAACCGTACTATCCTTTAACGATACGTGGTATAATCCTTTTTTGGTAGCTACCCATAGATCACCTTTTTCATCCTTAACAATATCCATCGCATTCCCGTTTACCACTATGTTATTCGCCCCAACATAATCTTTAACATTAAAAAGGCTGTCAATATGCCTGAGTCCACGGGGAGCGGCTACATAAAATCCTCCTTTTCCATCCTCTATCATTCCGCGTACAAGTACATTCTTGACAACGGTTTCGAAACGGTCTTGTTCCCGGTTATATCTGGTCAAACCATAATTAGTCGCCGCCCATAATGCTTTATTGGAATCTTCATATAAATACCTGATGTCATTACTCAACAGGGAAGTCGTATCTGATGAGTTATGTTCATATACAACAAAGGTTTTGCCATCGTATTTGCATACACCATTTTTTGTCCCGAACCAAAAGTATCCTTTCTGGTCTTCAAGTATTGCAAAAACCGTGTTGCCAGGTAGTCCGTCTTTATTGGTAAGATGAGAAAAACGAAGTCTGTTAACCGAAGTGGGAGAGGCTGTAACTACTACATGTAATAGAAACAAGCATAACAATAAGAACAAGTGTCTCATTTTTAATTCACAGTAAATTAGATTGTAAACAAAACTAATAAAATAATCCAGAATACAACACTTATACAGCCTTCTTAACTTCTGCCAATAAACATTTGTACTAATAATAAGAACATATGTGCTTTTTACGGGCGATATATATAACTACTTTTGATATAAACCTGAATCAATAATCCATTTCATTTTTTAACATGATATTTCCTATAAAATAACGAAAAGGATTGTTGTTTTTTGGAAAATATTTTATCTATGTAATAAGCTTTAGCCTTTAGCTTATAATTCTTTGAAAGAATGGAATAAGTGGTAAATAATGAGTAATAAGTTAAGTTGTAAGTTTCAGGTTTTTATAAAAGATACGGGTTACAAGTTACGAGTTGTTAACTGTTTACTGCTAACTGTTCACTGATTTTCCGTTACCTTTGTTACTTTCTGCTTGCGCAATTAAATATGAAGGCGGAATCCAGGAGGTTCAACTTTTGATTCGCATGATTTACTTATTGTTATTTAACTATAATCAATAATACCGGAAAAATGAATAATAAGAATTTACTTTTATGGATAGCGGCAGGTTTACCCTGTATAACTTCTATCGCTCAAAATTCCCGACCCAATATAGTACTTGTTATAGCCGATGATTGCCGTCGTGGCGACCTCGGTTGTTATGGAAGTGCCGACGCGGTTACCCCGAATATTGACCGTATTGCTTCAGAGGGGCTGAAATTTAATAATTTCTTTCAGGCTACAGCGATGAGTTCCCCAACCCGGCACTGTCTGCTTACCGGCCTGTATCCGGTGAAATCGGGAGCTTATCCTAATCATACTTTTATCGAAGAGGGCATAAAAACCCTTCCCTATTATCTTAAAAATGCCGGTTACCGTGTGGCAATACAGGGAAAAAGGCATATAGCTCCGTTAGAAGCCTTCCCTTTCGAATTTTTGAGTCCGGGAGGTGACAATGTCAATATTGAAAAAATAGAACGCTTCATGGCCGATGTCTCAGAAAAGAAAGAACCTTTCTTCCTATACATCGCTTCTCACGATCCACATTCGCCGTGGACAAGAGGAGACCGTTCCCTTTTTGATGCGGAGAAGCTGGCGCTGCCTCCTTCCCTGGTCGATACAAAAGAAACACGTGAAAAATATGTCAGTTATCTGGCAGAGATCAATCAACTGGATTCAGACGTGGGCAAAATAGATGAACTGATAAAGAAATATAATCTGGATAATAATACTATATTTATATTTACAAGCGAACAAGGATATTCATTCCCTTTTGCAAAATGGACATGTTATGACGCCGGCCTGCAAACGGGCTTTATCATACGCTGGCAGGGAGTAACTTCTCCCGGAACCGAAACGGATGCTATGTGCGAATATGTGGACGTTACGCCTACCCTGCTCGATATAGCGGGTGCAGCGGTTCCTGAGGGACTTGACGGACGCAGCTTCCAGCCTGTAATAAGGGGTAATGCGGACCGGTTTAAAGAATATGTTTTTGCATTGCAGACGACCAGAGGCATCATTAGCGGATCTCCATATTACGGGATACGGTCTGTAAGGAACGACAGGTTTAGTTATATCGTCAATCTTACGCCTGAGGAGCCTTTCAGGTGTGTTTCGACCAAGAATAACGATCTTGTCTGGGCTTCATGGAAAAGAGAAGCCGATACGAACAATCATGCAAAACAGCAGGTGTACAATTACCAGTATCGCCCGCAGGAAGAACTATATGATATTATTAACGACCCTTATCAAATGAATAACCTTATAGGTGACGGTAAATACACCCGGGATGTAGAAATATTGCGCAAAGAGCTTCATAAATGGATGGAATCGCAAGGAGATCTTGGCCAGGCTACAGAAATGGATGCATTGAAACATAAATATAAGGAAAAAAACGAAGAAGAATGAATAATACTACCTACGCTACCCCATTTGCCAAACCACTATATGTAATGCTGAAACCTATCGGTGCGGCATGCAATCTCAGATGTAAGTATTGCTACTATCTGGAGAAAAAAGAGCTGTATCCCGATGATAAGCGTTATGTGATGTCCGATGAGCTTCTTGAGAAGTTCATCAAAGATTATCTGGAATCCCAGACCATGCCGCAGGTACTTTTCACCTGGCACGGAGGCGAAGCGCTGATGAGGAATATATCTTTTTACAAGAAAGCGCTGGAACTGCAAAAGAAATATGGACGTGGACGTCAGATAGACAACAGCATACAGACAAACGGCACATTGCTGACCGACGACTGGTGCCGTTTCTTCAAGGACAACAATTTCCTTGTAGGGATATCCATAGACGGCCCTCAGCATTGCCACGACAAGTACCGCAAGGGAGTGAACAACGAGCCTTCGTTCTACAAAGTAATGAAAGGCCTTTCCCTGCTGAAAAAACACGGGGTAGAGTATAATGCCATGGGAGTAGTCAACGACTATAACGTGGACTATCCGCTGGAATTCTATAATTTCTTCAAGTCCATCGATTGCCGCTTCATCCAGTTCTCTCCTATCGTAGAACGAATAAACGGGGAACCCGCCTCATGGAATGTACCTGCCGCGGGATGGGGAGATTTCCTTATCGCCATCTTCAACGAATGGGTAAGAAACGATGTGGGACAGTTTTACATACAATATTTCGACTCTACCCTGGCAAACTGGGTAGGTGCCGACCCGGGGGTGTGCACGCTGGCAAAATACTGCGGGCATGCCGGAGTAATGGAATTCAACGGGGATGTCTATAGCTGCGACCATTTTGTATATCCCAAATATAAACTGGGCAACATTAAGACACATACCCTGACCGAAATGATGTATTCGCCGCAACAGATGAGATTCGGACAGGACAAATACGATAAGCTGCCGCGGCAATGCAAGGAATGTGACGTGCTGTTTGCCTGCCACGGTGAATGCCCCAAGAACAGGATAATAAAGACAAAAGACGGCGAAGAGGGACTTAACTACCTCTGCGAAGGTTATTACAAGTTCTACAAGCATGTAGCTCCATATATGGACTTTATGAAAAAGGAACTCGACAATAAGAGGCCGCCGGCTAATATTATGCAATATCTGAAGGAGAACAGGATAGACGCAATGATATAGGAAACTGATAAGCGAATGATATTATCAAAGTATATCTTTTACTTCCATCCTGTATCCCCTTATTATTTTGGAGAGAGTAAATGTTAAAAATTTCCCGATGGCTTAGGCTGCCTCCGGCTTGCAGGTTCTGCCTTGCCGAATACAGGAGCGCCACTCTTGCCGAAAGTAAATTGCTGTATGCGTATATCCCTTCTCCATCCGGGTTTTAGGTCGATCTTGGAATGGTAAACGATCCAGTTTTGTGTTCCGTCCGGCGATGTTGTGAAACTGGCATGTCCTACACCGTGAACCTTATTATTCCCCGTAAAAACGGGACCGGATTTTTCCCAGTTAGCCCGCTCCAGAAGATCGGCGTCCTTATCTTTCAACCTCAGTAGAGCCAGCTTGTAGGTTTCCAGCCACGACTGCCCGCAAGAATAGATAATAAACAGGTTATCACCATTTATCAGCACTTCGGGACCTTCATTCAGATCGAGAGGGCCGCCTGTTTCCCATTTTGCATCCGGTTTCGATAACAGTATCCGGCCTGTCGATAAAGTCCAGGGATTTTCCATTCCGGCAATATACAGATATTGCTGCGTCTTGTCCGTTTTCTCTATCTGCTCCCAGCCGGACCACACAGCATATAGCTTGTTTTTCCATTCGAAAACGGTCATATCTATCGCCCAGCGATTTTCCCGCGGATCATCTTTCTTTCTCAGGTCATCCCCCGTGAACATCATCCCCTTATCTATATATGCACCCTGTGGATCTTCGGTGACCGATTCCAGAACTCCTGTACGCTGATGTATGAAAGGGGGGCCTGACTCTCCGGCAGCATAGTAGATGTACCATTTGCCACGGACATAATGCAGTTCGGGAGCCCAGATACACCTTTTGTTCCATCCTTCGGACGGAGGGCTCCATACTGTTACGGGATCACCCTGCTTATGCAGCTCTGTCGTTTTGGAGACAGCAATTCCTGCTCCTTTTACAAAACAATAATAATAACAGCTATCGGTTTTAATAACCCATGGATCAGCCCCCTTGGCTATAGGATTATTAAAATACTTGTCACCGCTATCATCCTTATCCTGTGCGTACAGAAACGGCACAGGATAAAGAATAAGTATCAAGAATATTATGCAACAGTTTTTCATGGAATTGTATATTATTTCACTATAAGCCTGACATCATCTATCCAGCTGGTGTTGCCCGAAGCGCCCACATAAAAGACGATCTGGTAACGTCCCTTGTCCGGGATGGGAATGTCCTTGAAATCGAATGTCTGCAACTCTTTAGTGAGGGTTATCTCTTTATCCAAAGCCTTAGCCGCCTGATTTCCGGCTTCTTCTACCCTGAAGAAAATAGTCGATGTCTTATCCGACCTGCCTTTGAAAGAAACAGTAGCGACCGCATTTTCTTTTCCGGTATTGAATACCCACTTCATAAGGGATGAATTAGGCTTCCTTCCTTTTTTCTTAATATCGATACGGGCTGTTTTCCTGCCCGATATAGTGTTTACGGTATCGATACTGAACCTTACATCCGCGCCATCCTTTGTAACGATATTCCAATCGCCGAAATTGTCATCGAATTCCCCGTTTATATCGTCACGCTTATAAGCCTGCTGACGCTGCCCGTATCCGCGGGTGTCCATAGGTGTTACTCCTATCCTGTCCGCCCATTGCTTCCACCATTCATACATTCTGGCACGCCTTTCAGGGAATTTTCCGGACAGATCGGTCATTTCTGTCGGATCGGCTTCCATATCATACAGTTTAACGGATGACTCGTCATACCTGGTTCCCTCGTCCGTTTTCGACACTATCTTCCACTTGCCGTCCCTTACTGCTATATTTGCTTCATGTTCCCAGAATGTGATGTCGCGGTTTGTCGTTCCCCCTTTAAAATTAGGGACAAGGCTGACGCCCTGCATCGGCGTAATTTGGTGGCCTTTGTAATTTTTCGGATATTCGGCTCCCGACAGGTCGACACATGTAGCCATAATGTCGGTAAAATGGCCATACTCATTCACAAACGATCTGTTCAGCTTCTTATCAATTCCGGCCGGGTAATGTACGATAAGCGGGGAAGCTATCCCCCCTTCATTTGTATAGTGTTTGTATTCCCTGTAGGGTGTACTGCTCAGATTTGCCCAGTTGATACGATAGCTTTCATATGTATCCTGTTTTCCATCTACGGCTTTGCGTTTTCCGCCACTGATAAACTCCGCGCAGGCGCCATTATCTGCCATAAACATAATGATTGTATTATCCGACTGTCCTTTTTCCTTCAGCTTTTCAACCAATCGTCCGATACCCTGGTCCATGGCATCTATTTGCGCGGCATATATTGCCATACGCATCGTAAATTCGTGCTGCTGCTCCGGCGTGAGTTTGTCCCATGCTTCTACAGCCTGATCCCGTGGAGAAAGAACAGCGTCGCTCCCGAATAATCCCATTTTTTGCTGGCGTTCGAATCGTTCCGCCCTCAGTTGGTCCCACCCGGCTTTGTACCGTTGCACATACTTTTCTATATCCTTTTCTAAAGCATGCAGCGGCCAGTGGGGAGCATTGTAGGCAAGGTAAAGGAAAAACGGGCTTTCCGAAAAGTTATGCTTGTCTATATAGTTTATAGCATTGTCGCTGATGGCATGGGTAAAATAGAATGAACCGTCTTTAGGTGTTTCAACCCTTTTGTTATTAATATTTACAACAGTTTCGAAATAGTTTGCCGCTCCTCCTACGATTCCGTAGAACTTATCAAATCCTCTCTGGTTCGGCCAGTTGTCCATTACCGCCCCTTCGTTCTGACGGTCACTGCTCAAATGCCATTTACCGCTCATATACGTTTTATAACCGGCTGTCCTGAGCACTTCGGCAATAGTAACACATTCGTTATTTAAAAATCCCTGGTAGGGAGGACGTTGCAGATTGGCAGCAGCCATCCATCCCATTCCTGCCTGATGAGGATACAGACCGGTCATTAACGCGGCCCTGGACGGACAGCTACGGGCCGAATTGTAAAACTGGCGGTAGCGGATACCGTCTTCGGCCAGTTTATCCAGATTGGGCGTTTCCACCTCGCCTCCATAACATCCCAGGTCGGAATATCCCATATCGTCGGCAAGGATAACTATTATATTGGGCTTTTCCTGAGCATTGCTTATTGCAGATGCTCCGGCAAAGGCCAATCCTAAATAGGAGAATTTTCTACTGACTTTCATTTTTTCATTAAAGTTATTCGATTTATTCGAGAGAGAAAATTAAGATCAACTAAAAACCTCTCCATTCATTTATATATAACCCGTTGCTCTGAACATCCCGTATTCTGTTCCTGAATACCAGCTCTTCCGAAACCTTGTATGTAGAACCACCCTTTGCATACTGATAATTCAGCCTGAAAGTTTTCGTAGATACATCATAGGTCGATTTTCCGTCGGGAGATACCACTACCGGCGAAGTTGGGTCGGGAAGTATGCTAATTTCCCCGCCTCCATATACCGGAACATCCACAATAAACGAATATGTGGCCTTTGCCGGGTCCTTCGACTGGGAGGTTGCATCTGCAACGACACGCATCCTGGTAGGGCCTGTAGTTTTCAGCAAACGATAACTTTCCGTAACGGTGGAAATATTTGCATAAGTAGTTTCTGTTGAAACTCCCGCGTTTGTTGCAGTGATCTTTCCACTATATGTATAATTCCCATGCTGTTTGGCAAAATAGCTGACAGAGAGTTTCATATAATTCATCCCTGCATTTATCGAGTCTATAGTTGAAGATGAGACCAGTCGTATAGGTATTATGTATTCTCCTGTCAAGGATTTTGGATCGTTCAGGAAAGTAAGCGAATCTAATTTTACCGGGAGGTAACCCTTCAACTGGCCTTTAGGTATTCTGATTTCCGAATCCCCAAAGCTATAGAAGGTCTGAGGTAATTCGTACTGACCTGCCGTGTTGATCAGTGACGGGTCTATGGTATAGCTGACAGACCTGTCCTGTCTGTTGTCTACTACTCCCGAAAAAATAACTCCTATTTCCAGCTCAAGCCCTTCCCCCACTATAATGTTCCTGTTATAGGACTGGTTGGGGAGATAAACAGAAGTGTAGGGATAAACAACATCTTCTTCTTCGAAACCGCAAGAGTAGAATATTCCCAGAAGTATTACGGATATTAATAAATATTTTTTCATATTATAAGCTTTTTTGTAGTACAATCATGTAATGTATTATTGCCAGCCATAATTTTGTACAAGGCTCGGAGCATTGTATAATTCCATGTATGGTATAGGCTGATATGGTGATAAAAACCTTCTTTTTTCCAATAATATTTTCTCGTAAGAAAATGTATTGTCTTCTTTCTTCGTGATTTTCATACCGTATACATCCACATTGAGGCTTGTCACACTGTTATTGCCGATCCAGCGGCGCAGGTCATAAAAGTAATGGCCTTCAAAACTTAATTCCAATCTGCGCTCATTCCGGAGATAAGTTCGGAATTTATTTCCATCCGCCCCTATCACCTTATTAAGGTATGCTTCTCCGCTTCCGTACTTGACTAGTATGCTTTTCAAAGCATCGTAAGCCGTAAAGCCAAATCCGCGGGGATCGCTCTTGACACCCCATGCTTCATTAGCCGCTTCCGCATAATTGAGGTATAACTCGGGCATGCCCAATATGATATTGGCCCGTTGAGTTTTCGTATCATTTCCGGGGATTAACTGAACCTGGTTTGTACGTAATAGCTTCTTTATATAGTAGGATGTTCTGGATGTCTTTTTCAATGGAACGTAAGCATCGGCACCCCCCTCATACGACTCGATGGTATAATAATTTCCCGGGCCCATTTTGCTTCCATTATAACCGACAAACAACGCCAGTCTGGGGTCCCTGTTCTGGAAAGGATTGGCAGAATAGTCATAGCTGCTTTCGGATAAAGGATATCCGTCTTTGTCGGGAAATGCATCCACATAATTTTGAGATGCGCCACTGGTAGCCGCCCCATACATCGATTGCGGATAGTGATTCAATTCATATAGCTGGTTCCCTGTCATTATCGGGCCTCTGAATAATATATCCCGGTTTTCATAGTTCTTATTATTCAGTTTGGCAAAATAATAATCATCCATTTTCGAAAGGTTACTTAACCCCCCGGCTGCTTTTATGGCCTCACCGGCAGCAATGGCCGCCTTCTCCCATTTTACCATATCATTATCCTTGTTGAATGCCGGGCTCGCAGCGTAGAGCAGTATTCTGGCCTTTAGGGCCATTGCACTTATACCTGCTGCACGGCCGTTTATACTGGCCCCGATGACCCTGTCCGTTCCCTTATACTCTACAGGAAGGTATTTGATCGCACTGTCGCAGTCGTTAACGATAGCCTGTACACATTCATCGTATGTCGCACGGGGAATATCCAGGTTATCGTCTATGTTCAGGATACGTCCTTGTACAAGAGGTACGCCAAGCATGGACCCGTCCTTTGCCTCTCCGCCAAAATTACGAAGAAGGTCTGCCAGCCAGTACGAACGCATGAAATAAGCTTCGCCGAGCAGCCGTTGAAATTCCCGCACATTATCTATACTGTCATTCTTATTATTGATTACATAGAAACGTACCGGAGTAGGCAGCTTCGCTGTAGGGTCCAACACCATTTTACTCAGGAAGATATTTATATTACGGATTTGCTTATATCTTGTCTCCCAGTTGTTCAGAGGGTTGTTGTCAGGGCGTAGCGCTCCCGTTCCGCAAATATAATAATCGCCTGAGAAATCATTGTCTACTGCGTTATCAGTCATATTTTCGAATTCGATATTATAGAAACCCGGCAAGGCTGAATAACTATCCATCAATGGCCCGCAGAAATATGCGGCATTGGCAAATACTTCCTCTTCCGTCATCGTGTTGTCTTGTTCGAGATCGAAAAAATCGGAACAAGAAGATAGACTTACAAACAGAAGTATGAGTACCGATATATTAATCTTATGTTTCATAATGATTATTTTTCTGTTTTTTGATTAGAATGAAAATGATAAACCACCTGTCAGTGTCATGCATAGAGGGAAGTTTGAAACTCCGGCGCTAAGACTTTCCGGATCGAGGTCTTTTATTTTAGAGATAGTAAATAAATTGGCTCCCCTCGCGAAAAACTTAAGATTATTGATACCGAACTTCGAAGTCGTTATATGAGGAAGCGTATATCCCAGTTCCACATTCCTTAACTTGAAGAAACTGCCATCTACAACCCAATAATCGGACGTTTTGAAATTATTGTTGCTGTATTCCGCCCTCAGTACCGGATGAGGATTTCCGTTTGGAAGACCGTCCTTCAATACGTTCGAATATTTTCTGTTACCGTATATCTGGTAATATTTGTTATCCAGCACCCGGTCGAAACCAGCCAGACCGTATCCTAACAGGTCGAGGTTAAATCCTTTATACGCTAATTTAATGGTGATCCCATATTCGACAGACGGAGATGTGTTAGCTATGACAGTCCTGTCCCTGTCATCGATGAACCCGTCGTTATTTGTGTCTTCGTATCTGAAATCCCCCGGGACAACAGTTCCGAACAGCTGGACAGGCGCTTTATCTATTTCATTCTGGTCGGCGAATGTACCGGTCACCCTGAGTCCCTGTATATCTCCCATGGCCTGAATTTTAAGCAAACCTTCATATCCCGCCGGATAATCGGGATTAGCCTCTTTGGTGATGTCAGTTTTTCCATATGTAATATTAGCGCCTGCGGCTACCTGTAATTCCCCGAACTTTTTCTGATATAGGAATTCGGCTTCAAAGCCTTTGCTGACATAATCTTTGTAATTGCGCATCACCAATGCCGGGCCTTTACCTATTACACCGGGAGTGATATCGGTAAGATTGGCCAAAGCTCCCTTCAGTTTATTATTGAAGTATCCGGCCGAAAGGCTGAGGGAACGGTTCAGCAACAAGAAGTCAGCACCTATATTAAATTCGTAGCTTTTTTGAAAACCTATATCCGGATTCCCCGTCTGATATGGACGCGCAATATTATTGAGTCCGTTGAGGTCGGCATGTGCGCCACCCCTTTCCCAGACATCACGGTATAAGTATGCCGAAAACAGGCCGTCTGCCGTATAAGCGGTAGAACCAAGTATTCCGTAAGAAGCCCTGAGCTTCAGATAATCGAGCCACGGGATGTTTTTCATAAACGATTCTTCGGAAAGAATCCATCCTGCACCGAAGGTCGGGAATGTGCCGAATCTCTTATCGGGAGCGAAGGAGCCCACTCCTACATAATTCACACTCAGGTCGGCAATGTACCTGTCGCTGTACATATAGTTGATATTTCCTCCTATATTTTGTCTTTTAAGTTTTTGTATCAGCGAATTATATTCTTTCGTCTGCTGGAAATATACAATTAGGGCATTGATGTCATGTTCTCCGAATTTACGATTGTAAGTTGCCGTTACATTATAGGCAAAATTACGTTGTGTGACATCAGATGTCCTTGTCTTATTGGTTTCACGGGTATCTTTTCCCCATATCTTATATCCGGTAACTTCGGAACGATCCTGATTCATTACAGGTTCAAAGACGGAGAAAGTTCCTCCTTGCGATGATGTCATCGCAGTATATACATCGAAGGTTACACTTGGCTTTATCACCAGTCCCTGCACCCATTTGTTCAGATCAATATCCAAAGTCATATCCGATTGGATATAAGAATATTCACCCTCTCTATAACCATTATTCATAAGCATACCATATACATTATTCTGGTTTTCGGCAGTACCTCCCAATACAAATTCAGTATCGGGTTTTCCGGCCTTGTCTCCCGGAATGAATATAGGGAACTCATTGGGGCGGGTATCCGATAGCAGATTGAAGAAGGTCTGGGTAGACATATTAGGCCATTGCTTGTTGCGTAATGCCGCATTGAAACCTGCCTTGAATGTTATAAAATCCTTTATCGTATTGTCTACGTTTCCTCGTAATGTAAATGTCTGGTCGTTGTTCGGATATTTGGTGTATTTTTCTAATCCGCCATTTGTCTGGAAACCGACATGCGTGAAAAAGGATGTTTTCTCATTTCCTCCCGTAAACTGCGCATTGGCTTTGGTTATACCCATATTACTGTTCAGAAACATCTCATAGTAATCGATATCGGGATATAAGACAGGATCTCCGTTGACATAGTTGCCGGGATTTTTAAAATATGGCGCCTGCCCCGAATTGATCAGGGCCTGATTGTACATCGAGGTATATTCATATGCATTCAGGTATTTAGGCAAACGTGTAGGCTTTTGTATGCCTGTCTGGACATTTACCCTGACTTTGTTTTCATATTTTTTACCTCTTTTGGTTTTTACCATCAGTATCCCATTCGTCTGTATACCTCCATACAATGCTTTTAATGAAGCATCTTTAAGCAGCTGCACGCTTTCTACCGTTTCGGGTTCTATATAATCTAAAGAACGCTCCACACCATCAACCAGAATTATGATATTCCCCAAAGGAGTACGCACAAAACTTGTATTGTTGGTTAGTCCCTGATCCATCGTATTGCTGATTATAGCATTATCCATAGAGAACAGCCCGTTGAGCCGCCCATTCAAGGCATTCATCATGTTTGTCGTAGGGTTTGCCTCAAGGTCTTCCCCCTTTACCTTGGAGTACGCTCCCACGGTACGGCGCTCATTTGTTTCTCCAAATGGTGTGTATATACGGCTTTCATCGCCCGTATAACCGACGATCGTTTTCATGGTCACTTTACCTGCCTCTAATTGTGATACAGACATCGTTTGCGTAGCATACCCCTCTGCCGTTATCTTGATTTTATCGTCCTTATATAAGGAAATTGTTCCTTTACCGGAGCCATCAACAGTATATGTATGACGGTTTTTGGAAGAAACTATTTTGGCCTTGCTTACCGGCAGCCCTTCCGTATTCACAATTTCGATTTGCACAGGTGTTTTGGTTTCTTTCTTTACTTTCTTTTCTTGTCCTGTTATAGGTTGTAGGCTGGATATCAAAAAGAAACCGACAAATAATATGCGATATATTCTGGATAAATTATTATTCATACTGTTTTAATTTTTCTGAGTAATTATTTGTTTACCAACCCGGATTTTGTTTGAAATTAGGACCTATATTAGTGTCGTCAAGCTTGATTACAAAAAGGTTGTGCCTGTCTTCGTAGATTCTTCTCATATAGAACTGTTTCTCAAATTTATATCCCGTAGGATAGACTGAGGCATTATAACCAGGGGCAAGTTTTGCTATATACATTCTCCATATATCCCTGTTCTCCGGCTGCGTACCGATTTTCCAACGGCGCAGGTCGAATATGCGATGCTCTTCGAAGCAAAGTTCGATACGTCTTTCATTACGAACGCGTTCGCGGAATTTGTCTTTTGTCAGGAATTTAGAATGTATTCCAGGCATCTGAGCCCGGTTGCGAACCTTATTAATAGCCTGTTCGGGCGTATACAAACATCCGCTATGCAGACTGTTTGGGGCACTCCATGCTTCATTTGCAGCTTCGGCGTATCCCATATAGATTTCGGCTGTACGTATATATGGCCATAAAAGCGGAAGATGTGCATTAAAAGTCATTCCCAACCATTTCTTTGCATAATACCCTGTTTGAGTAAAGCCCATTAGGGGTACGCCTCCACTCATTGACAGGTCTTTGCTGCCCTCAATGCCGGGTTTACTTTCATCCGTCTGATATATCTCCATTGTGCGGTTCATAACCTGCTGTCCGTTATATATGATGTTATAACTGAAGCGCGGATCTCTTCCGGCATATGGATTCTGTTCTTTATATTGAGACTCAGGATCATCTACAGGCAGTCCCGTAGCCTGCATTTCAAAACAGTCTACAAGTAACTGATTTACAGCCACACCGTATTTACCCGAAAGCTGGCCGGGCGGGCGTGCGGTATTCGTATAGGCATCCGATCCCCATTGGTGGTTGGCTCTCCTTCCAAATAATACTTCTTTAGTATAAATGGATTCATTATCCCCTTTGAATATGTAATAATAATCGTCCCAGTCGACAAGTCCGTGGCCAGCTTCTTCCATTACACGTATTGCCTCGTCTGCTGCCAGAGCAGCTTCCTCCCACAGGTCTTCTCCGGTACCATTTTCATACCGTGCCAGATCACTGGCTGCATATAGCAGGATACGGGATTTCAGTGCGAGAGCCGCAACGCGTGTGGGATGTTGAAATTCGGAATTCGGGATAGTATTTTTCAGGTACATTGCGGCAGAATCACAGTCTACTGCCGCTCTCTTATACGTTTCCTGCATACTTAGGCGGGGGTAATCCATATCTTCCGAGGCATTTGTTATAGGTGCATATAAATATGGCATTCCTCCCCAGCGGCGAGTTAGGTCCATATAGCAAAAAGCGCGGTAAAAATAGCACATGCCAAGTATTTTGTCACGGGAAACCGATCCTCCCGAGTAGAAATCTATATTACGTATTCCGGTATTGGCCACACGCAAATGCTTCCATATCTGCCCCCATGTTTCGTTATTACACATCGGTGCATCGCCATTGGTACGTAAAGCGTAGTAGTTTCCCAATTGTGCCTGTACCGACGGCACGCCCGAGTATAAAGCTGTAGAGATGGAGTTATCGGTAAGGCAATCGTAACTTCCTAAAGGCTTTACACCATTTTCATGATACAGGAAAAATGGATTTATAACCAGATATTCGCAAAAATTACGGTAATTAACAGAGTCTTTGAATACTTTATCAAAATCATATCCGTCAGCTTCCGGCATCTTATCGAGATAATCGCCGCACGATGCGAAAATGAATGTAAGGCAAAGTATGTATATATATTTTTTCATAACATTTATATTTTGATAATTAGAATGTCAATTGCGCCCCTATTAGTATTCTTCTGAGCATAGGATAATATCCGTTAACTAATCTCGCGGCAGAACCACCGTCACTGGCTTCGGGATCGGCAAGCGGATAATTGGGAGCCCATGTGAAAATATTATTTCCGCGCAGGAATATTTTCATATTGTCTATTCCCATGCTCTTTACTACTTTTTTGGGAATAGAATATCCTATGTTCACTGTTTTCAAGCGTATATAGCTGCCATCGTAAAGGTTTGTACTCCTGACGGCCCCATCACCAATATTGTTATGTGTCCTGTTAGCATCGAAGTGATAAGCATTGTATTGAGCGTTCCGGTTATCAGGGCTCCAGGCATCTCTCTCATAATCAAATACATGGTTCGACAACCGGTGCAGAGGCCATGAATAGGCATCGATAACAACTTTAGATACATGGCTGACACCCTGGAACAGAAAGTCGAATTCAAAGTTCTTATACTGGAAACCTCCACTCAAGCTGTAGTTATAAAGCGGATAAAGAGTCGAATACCCCATAGGTACCTGATCCTGTTCGTCAATTTTCCCGTCGCCGTTAAAATCGACCCACTGGGAATCCCCCAGTCCCATAATTCCCGAGCCATACCGCAAACTGTTCATCTGCTGGTCTGCATTTTGTATCATACCTACAGAAACATAGCCCATTTGCTGGAAAATCCTGTTTCCGGCCTGCTTCTGGTATTCCGGCTTATACATTGGCTCGTCACGTTCTATTATCCGGTTGTCACTGAAACTCATACCCGGTTTTAACCAATAATGGAACCCTGAAGACAATTCGTGCTGGAACTTAAGTTCCATCTCGTAGCCTTTTGTCTCCGTTTCCCCCAGGTTTTGCTGTTTCATACCTACTCCGAACCAGGCAGGGACAGACATCCTGTCCAATAATATCTGATCCCTGTTCTCTTTATAAAAATCGAGCGTAAGGGTAAACATATTATTGGGCAAAAATGCCATTTCTATTCCGATATCTTTTTTTATGGCTCTTTCCCATGTAGCATCGATATTAGCCGCATTTTCTTCAATCACCGAAGTAATTGTCGGCCCGGTTTCGCCAGCGGTTCCCGGTCTGAACTTATTCCCTGTGTTTCCGTTTACATAGGACGAAACATATAACCAGCGGGACGAACTGTTGTCGCTACCCACTTCTCCATACGAAGCCCTGATCTTAGCCCTGCTCACGATAGAAGAGACCGGTTTGAAAAACTTTTCATGGTGCAGATTCCAACCAACGGCGAATGATGGGAAAAGACCATATCTTTTATGCGGAGCAAACTGTTCCGAACCATTATAGGCAAGGTTGGCCTCGAACAGGTAGCGGTTATTGAAGTCATACGTTATACGTCCTGTAACTCCTTGCTCGTAAGTAGGGAATTGGATGTTGGTCTGGGTTTTCCTTCTTTGTCCCAAAAATAAGGCTGTAATATCATGCTTTCCGAATTTTTGTGCATAATTCAATGCCGCTTCGAAATACCATGACCGGAAAGGGAGCTTGTCGGCATATATACCTTCACTTTCGCTGGTTACCGGAGACTGGGGAGATTCCCCGTCAAGTTTTCCGTCGCGTCCTCTATAACGGGCCCAGGCTAGATCAGCATTTAGTTTGTAACTGACGGCATCGTATGAATATGCTTTCGAATAGGTTGTATTATTGTTGTAAGCCGCTTTACCCGTAAAACTTAATCCTTCGGTTATAAAATCCAGCTTTTGGCTTAACTTCAGCGTAACGTTCAGGTCGGTTGTCTTCAGTTGTCTGCTTCCGCTATAGTTATTCGCAATATTAGGATTCTCTGAATTGGGGAGTCCTGTGGATGCCAATCTATCGCCTACTTCTTCGGGGCGGCGGTTATCCGGATACATATTCAGTGCCTCGGCCGGATAATACGGCGGTATATCCATCGGCCCCAACATGAATATAGGGCGGTAGAGCCGTTGAATGTTTGTTTCATACGGCGAGTTACGTATTCCTATATATCCGCCTGCATCCAGCGACAGCAGTGTTGTCCTGGTAATATCTGTATCGATATTGAACCTGTAATTGTAGCGGTTGTATTTAAATCTGGGATCGTATGTCGGTTGCTTCTTGGTCTTTATAATATCACCCTCATTGGTATATGATACCGAAGCAAATACTCTTGCATATTCGGTTCCGCCGGCTATGTTGACATTATATTTCTGGGAAAAGGCAACATCTTTTATCATTTCCTCCTGCCAATTGGTATTCGGATATAAATAGGGCATATCCTGTATCCTGTAATGTTCCAGTACCTCATTGGAAAGGATGGAGCCCCAGTTATTGTCATTCTTAAAGGCTTCATTCATCACAAGGCCTGTAATGTAGCTATTTTCGGGCGCTATCATCCCGATGGGCTGCTTCATGGTGAATTCCAGCGTGGCGTTGACTTTAATTTCGCCCTTTGTTCCCCGTTTTGTGGTAATCAATATTACTCCGTTCGCACCGCGTACCCCGAATACGGCTGTGGCAGAAGCATCTTTCAGAACCGAAATAGATTCGACTTCGTTCGGGTCTATGTCATTAAAGCTGCGTTCTACTCCATCTACCATTACCAAAGGGTCATTCCCTACCCATGAGGAAACTCCGCGGATGTATATTTTGGATGCGTCCGCACCCGGTTGTCCTGATGATTGTACAGTGCTGATACCTGGGATTTGTCCGGCAAGCGCATTAGCTAATGATGTGGTAGAGGCTTTTGCAAGGTCATCTCCTTTTACCTGGCTGATAGCAGCGACGGAGCTTTCTTTTTTCTGAACTCCGTATCCGACAACTACTACTTCGTCCAGAGCGGAAGATAATTCCTGCATGGTAACATTAACTATTTGTTTATCAGATATGTCTATCACCTCCTCTGCAAAGCCTATATATTTGAAAGTAAGACTTTTGCGGCCAGAAGGAACTGATATTCTATATCTTCCGTCTGCATCTGTTATCGTTGCCGTTTGTGTACCTGATACTATTACGGAAACACCGGGTAGTTCCAAGCCTTGATTATCGAGCACGATACCTGTAATAATACGAGAACTTGCCTTTTCCTGACCGGCCAATGTCAATGGGGTTAATAACATGGTGACGAGAATACAGGAAAAAGACACGTAAAAAACAAATAGACCTTTTTTATTCTTGTGTTTTTTCTTCATAGTGAAATTTATAAAAGTGTTACATACTTAGATTAACAGAATAAATAATTGTTATTCCCATAATTTCAGATTTTGATGGTTTAATAAGAATGTTTCGTCATAATATTAGATAATAAAATATGTTAATATTTAAGGTTTCGATATCACCTGATATAAAAGCTGATTATGTGCAGGATCTGTTCATACTGTTTGGATTGAGTTTAACGGTTAATGTGTTTTTCAGAAATTTAATAATACAAAACAATTATTTTAATAGATAAACCAATAGCATCAATGTTCTTTTTATAAACATTATTGTTCATTGTTTATAATTCTTGTACAATAGTGTGTATTTCGTGAACATGTTTGCAAATACCGGTGAAATTGGACGTTTATACCAAATATTGTTCATTTTCCCTTCATCCTGGTGGAAAGTCTAAAAAACTTACTGTTTATTACTTCTAACTTATTACTAAAGAATTATCTTTGTACCCTAATTAAAATTTTTATATGAAACTTGCATTTTTACTTACTTTTATCTCTTTCATTATTTTATTCACTGCATGTTCCTCTGTGGATAGCGACGCCAAAAAGGCGGCTCAGCTGAATAAAGAATCGATAGGATATGTAAAAGAAGGTGACCTCGAGGAAGCCGAAAGAGCATATAAAGAAGCACAGGAGATTTTATCCCGCTATAAAGGGACGGAGAAATATGAAGAGTTCCAGTCCGCATATAACACATATATGCAGGGTGAAACTTCAAATAACTGATAATAAAAAAGAAACTAACGTAAGGTCGCAGACCTGTTTATTAAAGAAACAAGAACAAATTATAATTCGATAGCATATCATTAGATTCTATCCATTACTTATTTTAACCGTATGTCTGAGAATATATTAAATGCAGAAGAGCCGAAAAAGAGCCTCAACTTTATAGAGGCAGCAGTGGTAAACGACCTGGCAACAGGTAAAAACGATGGCCGTGTCCAGACCCGTTTCCCGCCCGAACCGAACGGTTATCTGCATATTGGTCATGCAAAAGCTATCTGTATAGATTTCGGCATTGCAAAAGAATACGGGGGTATTTGCAACCTCCGTTTCGACGATACCAATCCGGTGAAGGAAGACGTGGAGTATGTGGATTCCATTATGGAAGATATTAAATGGCTGGGTTACGACTGGCCGAATGTTTATTATGCATCCGACTATTTTGGTAAATTATGGGATTTTGCCGTTCAGCTGATAAAAGAAGGCAAAGCTTACATTGACGAGCAGCCGGCGGAAGAAATTGCCAGGCAGAAAGGTACTCCGACACAACCGGGGGTAAACAGCCCCTATCGCGGCCGTCCTATCGAAGAAAGCCTCGACCTTTTTCATAAAATGAATGAAGGAGTGTTCGAAGAAGGTAGCATGGTGCTTCGCGCGAAAATAGATATGGCATCGCCGAACATGCACTTCCGCGACCCTATCATATACCGTATCATCAAACATCCGCACCACCGTACGGGAACTACCTGGCAGGCCTATCCGATGTACGATTTCGCTCATGGACAGTGTGACTACTTCGAAGGGGTGACTCACTCTATCTGTACGCTTGAGTTTGAAGTACACCGCCCGCTATACGATTGGTTTATCGATCAGCTTGCTACGGATAATTACCGCCCGCATCAATACGAGTTCAACAAGCTGCAGTTTACCTATACTATCCTGAGCAAGCGTAATCTGAGGCGTATGGTAGAAGAAAAAATACTTTCGGGCTGGGATGACCCGCGTATGCCCACTCTTGTCGGATTTCGCCGCAGGGGATATACGCCCGAGTCTATTCACAATCTGATAGACCGTATAGGCTATACCAAATACGATGGGGTAAATGATATAAGCCTGCTGGAATATGCTGTACGTGAAGACCTGAATAAAAAATCGACCCGCGTATCGGCTGTGCTCGACCCTGTGAAACTGGTTATAACTAACTATCCTGAAGGACAGACCGAGGTAATGGAAGCTCAAAACAATCCGGAAGATGAAACCGCAGGAAGCCATAATATACTCTTCTCCCGTGAATTATTTATCGAAAGGGACGATTTTATGGAAGATGCTCCTAAGAAATATTTCCGCCTGACTCCGGGTAATGAGGTCCGCCTGAAAAATGCATATATAATAAAATGCACAGGCTGTAAAAAGGATGAGGATGGAAATGTAACGGAGGTATATGCCGAATACGATCCCCAGACCAGGAGCGGTATGCCTGAAAGCGGCCGCAAGGTGAAAGGTACTATCCACTGGGTCTCTACGGAAGATTGTTTCGATGCTGAAGTCCGCCTTTACGACCGTTTGTTCATAGTAGAGAATCCGGCCGACGACGGAAGGGATCTGACAGAACTGCTGAACCCCGATTCGCTTCGTGTTCTTACAGGCTGTAAAATGGAATCGTATCTGAAAGACGCCAAGGCAGGAGACAAATTCCAGTTCCAGCGTACAGGTTATTTCTGCGTAGATAAGGATACTACCGATAATAATATGGTGTTTAACCGTACGGTATCGCTTAAGGATTCGTGGGCAAAAACAAAAGATAAATAACAATCTTTATCTGTATTATTAGCCGATGGCCTTTAGCCTACAGTTCTTTGACAGATTTGAAGGGACTTAAAAATTTAATGTTTAAGAATATAAAGATTGGGAAAAAGTAATGAAAAATATAACCTTTGTTACCTTTTTTAAGAGTTACAAGTTTGCCTCGCCTTCGCTTCGGCGAATGTTATTTCTGCGCCCTGCGGGCAGTTACGAGTTACAAGTAAACATGATACGAGTAAACAAGATACGAGATACAAGATACAAGTTGTTAACTGATGACTGCTGACTGTTAACTGTAAAGTCGCTTTGCGTCATTGGCATATTTGCACATTGAATTCTGTTACTTTTGTAACCTTTTTAAGATTAAAACAACACCGAATGCCGGACAAAGATATATCATCACTTGTAAAACGATATCAACAGGCCCACGAATCGGGAAAGAATCCCTATTTTGACGCAGACGAATTCAGCGATCTGGCCGAATACTTCGATTCGATAGACGAACTGGACACAGCCCGCGAAATAATAGATGCCGGGCTGGCTATTCATCCGGGCAATACACCTTTACTTATAAAAAAGGCGAAACTGGCTGTTTATGACAGTGAATATGAGCTGGCGCTGGAGCTTCTGGATTCTTCATCGGAATATGACTTCGACCTTTATCTGTTAAAGATTGAATGCTATCTGCAACTTGAACAGTATCAGGATGCCTTTAAGCTGTCGGAGGAGCTGCTCGAAAAAGAAGAAGACGAACCCTTGGATAATGTGCTTGCCGAACTCGGGTTTCTCCATGTGGAAGCCGATTGCTTCAAAGAAGCGGTATTGTATCTTCAGGAAAGTCTGAAGTACAACCCCGAAAATATAGAAGTATTGTCGGATCTGGCTTATGCCCATGAGATGCTGGGAGACTTCGACGCTGCCATAGATACTACAAACAAGATACTCGATATAGAACCATATACTTATGAAGCATGGGTAAATCTGGGTAAACTGTATTCATTGAAGGAGCAGTTCGAAAAGGCTATCGATGCTTTCGATTTTGCCCTTACAATCAATGATGCGGACAGTAATGTGCTGAAACTGAAAGCCCATTGTTTATCATTGGCAGATAGGACAGGGGAGGCGATCGAAATATTCAACGACCTGTTGCTGGCCGATCCGGAGGATACTTCCATCCATTTCCTGCTTGCAGAATGTTATGAGTCTCTTGAAATGTATGATGAAGCGTTGTCCTGCTTGCAGAAATATGAAGATATAGAGGGTGAGACCTCCGAACTGTTGTCCAAACAGGCCTATCTTTATCTGGGAAAAGGAGACTATAAGAAAGCTTTAGCTATAGTTGAAAAGGGATTGCTGGATAATCCTTATTCGCTCGACCTGAATATGATTGCCGGAGAGATTGAGTTTCAGCGTGAGGAGTATAAGGAAGCCGAACTTTATTATCTGAGCATTTATTCCCAGAATAAGGAAAATTTCCAGTTACTGGACAGGCTGGCGATGGTGTACATAAAGGAAGAAGATTATCAGCAGGCGGCTTTCTATACAGAAAAACTACTCGAACTCGATCCTAACAATCTGGCGGTGAAGCAACGCTTGGCCTTACTCTACTTCGAACTGGGGGATGAAGTGGAATTCAATGTGTTATTAGACCAGTTTACGGACAAGGAATTACTATCGTTATTCGAACTTATATATACCCCTCAGTCGTCGGCTTATTTCGACCGTGATATGTTGCTCGCTTATCTGAATAAGGCGAGGGAAGCCCGCACTTTGTTTAAGAACCTCAGGTATTAGAAGCTGTTTCCGTTTTCTTTGTATTTGGTAAAAAGGCAGCTACCAATCCTATCAGCGGCAGGTATGCGCAAATATCGTACACATGCTGTATGCTCGTTTCGTCAGCTACTTTACCCAGTATGGCAGATGCTACACCCGCGATGCCGAATGCCAGGCCGAAGAACAGTCCGCCTATCAGGCCTACTTTGCCCGGAACCAGTTCCTGGGCATATACCAAAATGGCAGAGAAAGCCGAGGATAATATCAATCCGATGAAGATACTCAATATACATGTCCACATAAGCCCTGCATGCGGCATAATAAGGGCGAACGGCGCAGTGCCCAGGATCGATGCCCATATTACATATTTCCGTCCGATGCGGTCGCCTACAGGTCCTCCTATGATTGTGCCCAACGCCACGGCAAACAGGAATGCAAACAGGTATAGCTGTGCATCGTGTACCGAGACACTGAATTTGTCTATCAGGTAGAACATATAATAGCTGCTGAGGCTTGCCATATATACATATTTGGAAAAGATAAGTATAAGCAGTATAGAGATGGCAAAGGCTACCTTCCGGGCCGAATAGCCGGAAGTTTTTTCTGGTATGCTTCCATCCGCTTTTGGTGCGGATTTCAGCCTGTACAGGTTGGCTTTGTACCATTTGCTGATAACAAGCATTATCCAGATAGAAACAAGCGCAATGATTGATAACCAGCCAATATTCCGTTGTCCGTATGGGGTTATTATCCATAGTGCCAGTAAAGGACCTACCGAAGATCCGAAATTTCCTCCTACCTGAAACAGCGATTGTGCCAGCCCGTGCTTTCCTCCCGAAGCCATATAGGCAAGCCGTGAAGCCTCCGGATGGAATATGGAAGAACCCAGCCCTGTAAGGAATACGGCTATAAGTACATGTATAAAATCGTTGGCAAGCGACAAGGACAATATTCCTATCATAGTAAATGTCATACCGATGGGCAGGGAATAGGGCTGTGGCTTCTTATCTGTAATGAGGCCAACAACAGGCTGAAACAAAGATGATGATAACTGAAATACTAATGTTATCAGTCCTATCTGCGTGAAGTTGAGCAGCAGCGAATCTTTCAGCAATGGATAAACTGCTGAAATGATGGACTGGAGCATATCATTGAGCATATGGCATACCGCCAAAAGCGAAAGGATGGTAAAAGCCGTTCCGGTCTGGGTAGTTGTTTTCATTGCAAGCCGAATTGAAGAGCATAAATTAAGCCGCCAAAGGTAAGATTAATATTTAGAGCCTGTTTAAATTTTCCATGAATATTTTTCTATGAGTATCTTTTCAGTTTTTCTTCGTTTGTTTTTAGCCTCTTTTTGTCTGATTTATCCTTTTGAGAAATAGTATAGATACTTGCTAAGATTTAAACATTGATAATATACTGAAAATTTTATCTATATAGTCAGAGCCGAAAGTATTTGGCTTATAGTTCTTTGACAGATTTGGAAGGATTTAAAAATTTAATGTTTAAGAATTTAAAGATTGATTAGAAAAAGTAATGAAAAGTGTAACCTTTGTTACCTTTTAACGAGTAGTAAGTATTGAGTAGTAAGCATAAAGGAGTTCTAATTGTTCACTGATGACTCTTTACTGTTAACTGATATATCTGTTACCTTTGTTACTTTTTAACATTATACAGATAATCAACGAAAGAATATGAGAAGCAGAAATAAAGAAATGATGACACTGAAGCTCGCTGGAAAGACACGCAGATACACCGGGAGAAATTAGGTTTACAAGAAAGGATTGTTAACTGCTAACTGTTTACTTATTTTCTGTTACCTTTGTTACTTTTTATATATTTACCTTTGTATCTTATTCAAAATCTGAAGGAATGAAACGGACAGAAATAGCAAGTCTGGGTGAATTCGGCCTTATCGATCACCTGACAAAAAATATAACACTTAGGAATACCAGCTCTGAGAAAGGGGTAGGGGATGACGCCGCGGTTTTATCTTATGGTAATAAAAAAACATTGGTAACTACTGATCTCTTACTCGAAGGTATCCATTTCGACCTGATGTATGTGCCGTTAAAGCATCTGGGATACAAGTCGGCCGTTGTCAATTTTTCTGATATTTATGCTATGAATGGCCAGCCTAAACAGATTACGGTTTCGTTGGGACTATCGAAACGTTTTTCGGTAGAAGATCTGGAAATATTCTACGAAGGGCTTAGTTTAGCATGTGAAGAATATGGCGTAGACTTGGTAGGGGGTGATACGTCAGCCTCACTTACAGGTCTGGCTATCAGTATTACCTGTATCGGTGAGGGAGAAGAAGGTAAAATCTCTTATCGGAATGGAGCGAAGGAGACGGATTTGGTTTGTGTTTCGGGTGACCTGGGAGCGGCTTTCATGGGGCTTCAGTTACTGGAGCGTGAAAAAGCTGTATATGGAGGAGAGAAAGATTTCCAACCCGATTTTACAGGTAAAGAATACTTGCTGGAGCGCCAGTTGAAACCGGAAGCGCGGAAAGATATTGTAAAATTTCTGGCAGAAGAAGGCATTGTACCCACATCGATGATTGATATATCGGATGGCTTGTCTTCCGAGTTGAGGCATATATGCAAGCAAAGTAAGGTTGGATGCCATATTTATGAAGAACGTGTTCCGATAGATTATCAGACGGCCATGATGGCAGAGCAATTTAATATGAATGTGACAACGGTTGCCCTGAATGGAGGGGAGGATTACGAACTGTTGTTTACTGTGCCTCTTTATCTGCACGATAAGGTCTCGAAAATAAAAGGGATTCATATCATCGGGCATATAACTAAAGAAGGTCTAGGCCTTGTAATGGAAACCCGTGATGGAACTGAGATAGAGCTTAAAGCTCAGGGCTGGGACTCGATAGGGGAAGAAGAGAAGTAATACTTCCGTAAAATATGGTAGGAACTGTTACTTTTCATACGCTAGGCTCCTGTGATGTAAAGTCTTCATAATAAATATACTAAATTAATATTGTCTTTGCTTTGATTCTTAATATTAAAATATTTTATACGATATTTTTGGTAAATGTAAAATATATTCTATCTTTGCACACGCAAACGCAAAGCTACAAAGATTGGTGCCATAGCTCAGTTGGTAGAGCAAAGGACTGAAAATCCTTGTGTCCCCGGTTCGATTCCTGGTGGCACCACTTTTAAAAGACTTAAAATTTGGTAAATCCCTGAAATTTAGACGTTTCAGGGATTTTTATTTTATACCAATCCCCACTTTTCGGCAATATTAGGCAATTCCGCAGGGCTAAATCGTGGTCATTTTTTGATTACGAAAAATTGACCACGAATGGTATTGTAAGTCACTGATTGTCTTATCGTTTAATGCTCTCTGTTTTGCATGGTTCAAGTATCTTTAAACCATTAATTTTCAGAGTATGAAACAGACATTTAATGTGCTTTTCTTTGTGAGAAGAACAAAGTTGAAAAAATCTGGTGATACGCCAATCATGCTGCGCATCACTATTGAAGGGCAATTAGTTGAATTACAACTCAAACGGGATGTAAAACCAAATCTTTGGAATCAGAACAAAGAACGATGCATAGGCAAAGATGCCATATCGTTAGAAATTAATCGTTATCTGCAATCGGTAAAACTCCGCTTGTTTGAAATCCATCGGAAGATGGAGGAAGACGACAAACTAATCAACCCAATGGAGATAAGGCGGAAGTTTCTCGGACTGGATGAAGAACACAAAATGTTCTTTCAGGTATTTCAAGAACATAATGACAAATGCAGAGAGTTGATCGGCAAAGATTATGCAAAAGTGACGGTTTCCCGCTTCGATACTTGCTTGAAGTATTTTCGGGAAATGAGCCAAGCTCAATATCAGCGGAAAGATATTCCATTAAAGGAAGTCTCCAACGGCATGATTCATGATTACATTCATTTCCTGAAAGCCGAAAAGGGATTACAAGAGAATACGGTCATCCGTTACATGAAGGTAGTAAAGAAAGTACTAAACATTGCGGTAAACTATGACTGGATACAAAAGAATCCGTTCGGCAATATCCGTTTCCACGAAAAAGAGGTAAACAAAGAATTTCTAACTAAAGAAGAACTGGAAACACTTCGTACGAAAGAATTTGAAATACCACGATTAGAACTGGTACGGGATGTGTTTTTAGTACAGTGTTGGACTGGACTTGCCTTCATAGATGTGTCCCAACTAAAAGAAGAACATATCATTGCCGATAATGAAGGAAACTTATGGATACGAAAGGAAAGGCATAAAACCGGAATTATGTGCAACGTGCCATTGCTCGATGTACCATTAGAAATTATTGAAAAGTACAAAGGCCACCCACTTAGCCAGAAGAGAGGTATTTTACTACCCGTATTAAGCAATCAAAAATGTAACGCTTACTTGAAGGAAATTGCTGATTGCTGTGGAATTAAAAAGAATCTCTCGACTCACACCGGCCGACATACGTTCTGTTCCGTGGTTACGCTGGCTAATAATGTTTCGTTGGAAAACATAGCGAAAATGGTCGGGCACACGAATACCCGAATGACGCAACGTTATGCGAAAGTATTAGACCAGAGTATTTGGCGGGATATGGAGAAAGTTAGAAGCAGCTTTGCTATTGAGGAATAAAAAGGAAAAACGGCTGAATTATTCATTTTGAATGTTCAGCCGTTTTAGACAACCAATAAGCAATATTTACAAAGAACTGTTATAAGCCGGACGAAGGCGTTCTTCTAAGACGTTCTTAATGTCGGACTCACGAAACAGAACCTTTCCCGGTAACTGAATAAATGGCAAAATTCCGTTACTTCGGTAATCCTGTAGCGTGCGCCGACTAATTTTGAGGATAGAACAAAGTTCTTCACTTGTCAGGTAACGCTCTCCGTCGAATAGAGGCTTATGTGTTTTCAAAACATGCTCAATGTAAGGTAAAGCATCGCTTAGTGCCTGCAATAGTTCTTGGCTATCTTGATTGGTATATAGTTGCATAGAAATATTATTTAGAATTGATGTTACTTTGTTCCAGCAGAAGTTTTACTTCGGATATTCGATAATAGATTTTCTTCCCAATGTTAGAGAATGGAAAATCCAGTGAGCGTTGCCCCCTCGTGCCAAATCTAAATTGACCCCTGAAAAAACTTTATGATTACCCCTAAATTATCCTGGTCGACGGGGTCATTTTTATTTTAGATTTACTTGTTTTTGTCTACCTTCATTTTTCTCACACTCTCACCGGTAAGTTCTATCTGATGCGCCGAGTGGACGATGCGGTCAAGAATGGCATCAGCGACTGTTGGTTCTCCTATTGCATCATACCAGTTGGCAACCGGTAATTGTGAGGTCACAATGATAGATTTGCGCTCATGACGATCTTCGATGATGTCAAGCAATATTGAACGTTCTTTAGCGTCAAGAGGAACAAGAAAGAGATCATCAAGTATAAGTAACTGACATCGTTCTATTTTCTTGAGTTCGGCCTCGAAGATCCCCTTTGTCTTTGCAACTTTTAGCGCTCCCATAAGTTTGGATGCATTGGCATAGTTAGTTCGTATTCCGTTCTTACACGCCTGATACCCAATGGCTGTTGCAATATAACTTTTGCCGGTTCCGGATGAACCGGTAATGAACAGATTCTTTCCTTGACGGATAAAGTCAAGCGACGAGAGCCGTTCTATATGGTTGCGGTCGAGACTTCGATTGATGGTATAGTCTATATTCTCAAGATAAGCCTTGTATCGAAAGCCGGCCCCTCGAATCAGGCGTTGTATGGAGGCATCCGAACGATAGTCCCATTCACGAGCCAATAGTAATGAGAGGAAGCCGTCAGCAGTCATAGACTCGGCAACGGTGGACTGCAGGCTTTCCTTAAAGGCGGCAGCCATACCATGCAGCTTCATACGGTTCATCAGATCCAGAGAAATGATATTTTGGTCTTTCTCCTGAGTAACGGGTGCGGTTTTATTATTTGTTTCCATTGTTGTTGTTAGTTTTTGTTGTTGATTTTGAGAAGTATTCACGTCCACGGATGTTCTTGTGGTGCGGAAGTGATAAGTTGGTGTCCGAGTCCTGATCAGCCTGTGGCAGAAAGTCTGCATCATCGCCCCGGTTCAGGATACCGATAACATCTTGATATCCGTAAACGCGCATCAATGAAGCACAGGCGCATGCCGCCACAAGCCTGTCCTGTCCGAAGGTCTTTTCCAAGGCTAGGATACCTCTGCATGAGCGGAAGGCCTGAGGCATATATTTCTTCTGCGATGCTACATCCTTGAGATAAAGCAAGACGATATTATCTATCTGAGTAGCTCGTTCAAAAACCTCGTCCAGATCCTTTTCGTAGCTACCATGCCTACCGGGAAGATTGTGTGCCTCCTTCCGAGTGTAGCCATAGGGAGTGTCATCACGCTGGTGGGTTGTTACCAGCCGCAGGCCATAGAAGATATCGAGAGTATCAGCATCGTAAACAATATCGACACGCTTGCCTACATATTCCTTTGGCACGCTGTAATGATGCTTCTTGAGAGTTACATAGCTATTACGCATCACGGTCACAGATTTGCGTTCCTTCATCTGATACCGCACAGAGGGTAAAGTTCGTAGATAGTCTTTTTCTACCTCTTCAAACAACTGCCTGCGAGACTGATTGCGTCCGGTAAGTTTTCTCTCGTTGAAACGACTTAGAGATTGGATAATGCAGGCATTGAGTGATTCCAAATCATGGAACATCAGACCTTCGAGATCGGTATAAACAGACTTGTACATCAGTTTTACAGCGTTCTCTACAAGGGCTTTGTCTTTTGGGTGCCTGACACGTGCCGGATATACACTACAACCATAATGCTCGGCAAAAGCGGCAAAGTCTTCGTTAATAACCGGCTCATTGCGATTGCTCCGAGTTACCGCCGACTTCAAATTGTCAGGGACGATTGCAAAGGGCACACCCTCATAGAAGTGTAGTGCATTCTCACATGCTTTTATAAGGTCTTCTTTCTTCTGCGACCAGACTGCCTCACAGTAGGTATAGTGGCTACAAGGAAGGATGGCTACAAAAACTTCAACGGATCTGACTTCGCCTGTTTGCTCATCAACAACCTCTAGACGGTCGCCCGCAAAATCAATATACAGCTGGTCTGCGGCGTAATGCTCAACGTGACCCACCGGACGTGATACAAGCCGATAACGTTGTATGTACGCGCCGAAACTTGCATGACGGAATCCACCCGGATGCTCTCGCCGGTACTCTTCATACAAAGATTTTACTGTCACTCCTTTGCGTGTAAGTCTTGCGGCATACTCAGGTAAGAGCGCCTCCAGTTCCAACTGACGCACTGAAGGGGTACGTTCCCTCTCACCGCTGCTTCCAAACATCTCCTCAAGGCGCTTCGCCGGCATGGACTGAAGCTGCTCCATTGGCATACCACTCTCTTGAAACAAACGCACATACTTGCGCACTGTGTTACGGGATAGCTCAAAGGTCGCGCTGATACCTTTTATACCCATCCCCATTGCATAGCAATGAAGAATGTTTGCTAATTTTGTTGTCATAGTAATTTTAGTTTTAACCCATCGACCAGGAGGGTAAATCTAAATTACATAAAAATCCCCTGTTGGTTTATATTCCGACAGGGGACATTTTTATTTTGGCGAAAAGGGTCAAACATATTTTGGTACATGGGGTCAATTTAGACTGGCACGAGGGGGCAACGCTCACTGGATTTTCCAGAGAATGACAGTACACCTCTTTCACGAAGATGTTGTAGTCGGCGAGGTGGCAGATTCAGAGAAGTAGCCAATTCTTTGGCCTCTATCCATTCTTGTTCTATAAACAGAGTGTTGTTAGATGGCTGTTTTGGAACTAACGAAGCTATCCGTTCCAGTCTCTTTTTGAAGGAATCAAAAGATTCTTTTTCTATACCTACTATATCCATAATTGTTTAGCTTTATCCGTTTTGCCAACAAATATAGGGTAAGAAACAAAGCGCTTGGGGAAAAAGGTATCAGAGGTATTGCTTGACGGAGAGTGGCTTAATGAAGGTGAAAACTGCTTGAATCTGGAAATCTTTATCAAGAATATGAAGCTTTAAAATATTCGATTGTTTGAGAATGCTAAGAATTACATAACTTTGTACTCATGATAAAAGAGTACTCTATCACAGAAGTTTTACCTGATTCACCTGTATCAAAATCCTTTTATATAAGGCATTTTGAATCGATGGAAGATGTGGAAATAGACTGGCCTCATAGTCATTCTTTTTTTTCTTTTGTTTGGTTTACTCATGGTAACGGATTTTATGTGATTGATTCGGAAGAATACGAAATAAAGCCACAAAGAGTATTTTATGTAGCCCCGAAACAAGTTCATAACTGGAGTTTATACGATGGAACACAAGGCTATATTATTTTTATTGACCAATCGGTGGGATTAGATATGAATCTGACTTATGGATTCCCTTATATTGATATTGACAATACAGACATATTGTTCCATACGTCTATTCTGGAGAATATCAGGAAGGAACTGTCGAATGAAAATGAAGCAGTAGATGATGAAAATATAAAAGCAGGACTTAAGTATTATTCTCACTTGTTATATCAAATTGCGAAAGAGAAACAGGTAAAAACCTCCCAGAGCAATATACTGGTAGAACAATTTAAGCGGTTAGTTTTATCCGATTATTCAAAATTACGCACAATTCCTTATTATGCCGACAAACTGAATATTGGAGAAGAAAAACTTAATGAGACATGTAAAAGGAACCTTGGTTTATCGGCAAAGCAATACCTTCTTAATCTTAAAATAACAGAAGCAAAACGCTTATTAATATACTCTGAACATAATATCTCCGAAATTACTTTTCAGATAGGATTTGAAGATTCCTCATACTTTGCCCGGATCTTTAAGAAAAGAACAGGCTTTTCTCCAAGCCATTTCCTGAAAAAGTACCGAAAACAGTTCTAAAAGTCCTGATATATATTCTATTGACACCTCTATCTTTGTATTAGTTTATAACGCTAATAAAATTATATAGGTATGACAGATTTTATATTAATATTCAGATTGAATAAAAAAGCGGACTTAAAACCATCCCCTGAACAAATTAAAGAAAGAATGGATTGGTTTGGCAATTTGATGAAGAAGGATAAAGTAGCGGATAAAGGAAACACATTATCTCCTACAAGAGCAAAAACTATCCACTCCGACAAAAGTGTAACAGATATCCCTCACTCGGAAGGCGAAGAAATTGTAACAGGATATATAGTTGTGCAAACAGAAACAATTGATGAAGCTGTAGAAATAGCAAAAGCAAATCCAATTTTTAAGATTGGAGGCAGTGTTGAAGTAAGAGAAATTGTTAAATTTATAAAAGGAAACAACTAATATCAGCACACAGAAACACAAGGGGCATCATTGTGATGCTCCTTAACTTTTTCTATTCGTTCATGATACTTATCCGTTTATTGCTTGTAGCAGTTTCTTTTCCCCATTGTGAAATGGCTTCCAGTAAAGGGATAAGTGTTTCTCCAAATTCAGTCAGTTCATAATCTACTTTTAACGGAGGCTTGCTTGTGTAAACGGTACGTTTAATTAAACCGTCTGCTTCCAATTCTTTCAACTGTAGGCTCAATGTCCGCTCTGTTATCACAGAACATTCCTTTCTTAATTCACTATATCGCTTTTTTTCGATTAAATGAATAAGAATAACCGCTTTCCATTTTCCTCCTATATACTTCATCGTCAGGCTTGTGCTGCAAGGGTATTGCTTGTCGTCTATACAATACATCTGTTACTATCGTTTTTATCCGTTATTGCAAAGGTAATAAGCTATACTTATTTTTGCAACTATAAAATATATAGTTTAATTTAAATCCTATTGAAATGAGTTTTTTAGACATTGCAAAAAGCAGGTACACGACAAAAGAGTACAACTCGGACAAACAAATTCCGGACGGGAAAATCCGAGAACTGAAAGAAATTCTAAGATTGAGTCCATCATCAATAAACAGTCAGCCATGGAGATTTATTTTTGTTTCTGATGAAAAAGTAAAAGAAAAATTAGCTGATGCTTCATATTGGAATAATCAAAGAATTAACGAAGCGAGTCATTTAATTGTGTTTACAGCAATTGATGACATTAAATATTTTGAAGAACAGATAAAAGAAAATCTACCGGAGGGTTATGTTTATTATTATAATCAATTTTTAAAACCTAAGGGAGAAACGGAAGTCAAATCTTGGTTGCAACATCAGGTTTATCTATCTCTTGGCTTTTTTCTTTCAGCTTGTGCAAGTATGGATATTGACAGCACACCGATGGAAGGATTTAATAACGAAGAATATGATAAAATACTGCAACTTAATCGCTACAAAACGCTATTTGCCGTAGCTATCGGTTATCGAAATCCTGATGATAACAATCAACCCTCCATCACACTAAAATCACGTTTGCCGTTAGAGCAAATCATTCAATCCATTTAAAAATATGAAAAAGTACATTTTAGCTTTTAGTTTGATGATAGGTGTTAATACTTACTCACAAACAGTCGATTACGAAATTTTTGCAACAGTTGAACAATCCGTTGGGAATATTGCTTTTACACATCAAGGCGATTTGGTGTACAGTCATCATCCGTTTTTTAATCCAACTTATAGAGTAGTTAGATATGATGCTGAAACCAAAACAACTACACCTTTCCCGAATCAAGGATGGAATACGCCACGGGAAACTGATGACCTTTATTTGAGTAATGTACTGGGAATTAGAAATGATGAAAACGGAATAGTTTGGATGCTTGATATGGGGCAACGAAATCCTGTTACGCCCAAAATTGTCGGGTGGAACACGGTTATGGATAAGTTGGAACGGATTTATTATCTACCCGAATCAGCTGTTGTTTCGACCTCTCAACCTAATGATATGGTGGTAGATACCAAAAACGGTTTTTTCATCATTGCTGATGAAGGTATTGGTAATGGTGGAGATGGAAGTACTGCAAGTTTAATTATTGTTGATATGAAAACAGGTAAAACACGAAGATTATTAGAAGGTTCTCGAACAACTGTACCCGAAAATTCACCCACAGTTATCAAAGGTGAACCATTAACGATAAATGGTAAAAATCTATTGGTGGGTTGCGATGGTATTACAGCAGATAAAAACTTTGAATGGCTATATTATGCGCCATTGAACGGTAGTAAAATGTATCGTGTAAAGATGAATGATTTGCTAAATGAAAATTTGAGCGAAATAGAGTTGGACAAAAGGATACAAAGCTATTCTGATAAACCGAACAATGGAGGATTAAGCATTGATATAGACGGAAATTTATATTTGACCGCTATGGAAAGCAATAGTGTAGCTGTTATTCTTGCAAAAGACAAAAGTATCCACAATGTTGTTACCGATGAGAAATTGCTTTGGGCAGACGGCGTTAGTTACAATGTCTCTGACGGATGTATGTATGTTTCAGCCGCTCAGGTTCATTTGGGAGCAGCATTTAATAATGGTAAAAGCATAGCGAAAGCACCTTTTTATATTTTTAGATTTAAACCTCTCTCAGAAGGAGTTCCATTTAGATAATTCTAATCCATTGCTGAGAAAGTAAGATTTAATAAAGAAGGAATAATTCATTTGCATACAATCTCCTCATTATATGATGTCTAATTTAGTAAACAGATTGCTTATGAATGAATTTTTAAACACGAGATTTTTCAGTTTCTTAGCTGAATACTCACAAGTTACAAACGAAGAAATGGAAAATGCCTATGGGTGCTTTATGGAACAAGTAAAAACAATCAGTGAATCCGGAAATAATTTTTCTGAAATCTTTCGGGTGCTGAATCTTTCTCGTATTGAATTGGTATTTATAGAATCGAATCAGTACGGGCAGGGGGAAAAACGCCCTGAAATTTGCCTACCTTAGAAAGGCTATCCTATTTCTTGAAGCTGAAATTGATTTGCTGAAATTCACATTCCCACAAGCAAATTACTTCTACAATAATATCCAATCAGATATTCCCAAAGTTTATTTTAGCCCCAAGTCAGATGGCTTGGGGATTGACAGTATGGGAGAATTCGCTACCACATTCGAACTATCTAATCAGTTTTTAGATGAAAACGGTAAACCTGTCCCTTTCAAATATATTGCCGAGTCATTAGAATACGCTTTCAACTTTACTTTCGGGAATGCTTATAAATCCAAATCAAGAGTATTCAGCCGTAAGCCTTACAACTTGACAAAAGCACTTGATTACCTAAAGAAATTACTCATTCGTGAAAGTAGAAGCAAGAAGATTGTGAAAAAATAATTTTATAATTTATTGATTTGTATCTGATTACAAAACTATTTTAGGGGAGTCCATAGGGATTCCCCTATTTATTTTGCTTCGTTCTTCCGTCCTTTGCGTTATCAATGCATTGAAAATAAATAGTATTAATTTGAAAAAATGAAGCAAAATGTATATCAATAACGACGATTTTGAAAAATGGATGGATAAGCTATCCAAGAAGTTGAACGATATAGGGACAGGCCTAAAATCGCTCATAAACACGAAAGAGGTATTTTCAGAGGACGAGAAACTATTGGATAACCAAGACTTAGCCTTTCTCCTGAAAGTATCATACCGCACGCTCCAACGATACCGCACCAGTGGCAAACTTCCTTATTTTATGATAGCCCACAAGACCTATTATCGGACTGTCGATGTTCGGAACTTTGTCCGTGACCATATGGATTTTCAAACCTATCAGGACTTTGAAAAGAAGCACCCGAAGAAAGGCGGAGATAATAAAACGAGTGATGATGAATGATTCCACTTTTATTAGGTTTTAAGCAGAATGAAGAAATCCAATGAAGGCTTTATTTAGTCAACCGCCTTGTATTAACGCTCCGCATTTCTCAAAAACAACCTCGCTTTGTGGCTCTGTTTGTTTTGCGAAATTAAGCAAGAGGGAACTGGACTTCGTCCTGTTCTACCTCTTGCCCTGCGGGGCAAAGCCTTAGGCTTTAATGGTTTAGCATAAACCGTTGTAATTAGTCTGATAATTAGCGATAGATATGAGAGGTTAATTATCAGACTTTTAACAAACCGATTTTCCATTAAATAGTAATTACTATGCAAAATCAGAGTAGAAATATAGTTTTTACAACCATTTCCATAGATACGGAAACGGCAAAGTTAGTAGAGAAAATATGTAAACGCTATTCGCTAAAAAAGAGTGAAGTCGTGAAATTAACTTTTCGGTATATTGACAAGGCTTCTATCAACCCTGCCGATGCTCCCGAATCGGTAAAATCGGAATTGTCCAAAATCAACAAACGGCAGGATGATATTATTCGTTTCATTCGGAGCTATGAAGAAGATAAGCTAAATCCGATGGTACGCACAAACCACTCCATTGCCAGCCGATTCGAGAAAGTAGTAAAAGAACTTTGCGAATTGGTCAATTCGCAAATAGGTAACTCACAGGAATTACAGAACAACGCCCTGAAAAGAATAAGTGAAGCATTCAGCCAACATGCAGGAGTGATTAATAACCAATCCAAACAAATCAACTCCCTTTCCCAAATACAACAGAGAGATAATAAGAAAATAATGCAATTGATTTCCCTTTATTCGGAACTGGCAACGTGCGGAGTAATGGACGGCAAACGGAAAGAAAACTTGAAAGCAGAAATCAACAACCTGATAGACGAACCATGAATATAGATTTTCCGCCATCGTCAAAAGGTACATACAACAATGCAAGTAGTAGCCGAAGACTATGTAACTACTTGGAAAAGGAAGATATGAAACGTATGGAGCAGGGAGTATATACCGAAGGCTTTTTCAATTTGGCAGAAGATAATATCTATAAATCCCAAATGGTTAAAGATATAGACAGTAATATTGGACAGCTAATGAAAACAGATGCGAAGTTTTACGCTATCCATGTAAGTCCATCAGAACAGGAACTCAAAGCAATAGGTAATACCGAACAAGAGCAAGCCGAAGCAATGAAACGCTATATCCGTGAAGTGGTTATTCCAGAATACGCTAAGAATTTCAACAAAGAACTATCGGCAGAGGATATAAAATTCTATGGAAAGATACATTTCAGTCGGGACAGGTCGAGCAACGAACTAAATATGCACTGCCATTTGATTGTAAGCCGTAAAGACCAATCCAATAAAATCAAAATAAGTCCGCTTACCAACCACAAGAATACCAAGAAAGGAACAGTCAAAGGCGGTTTTGATAGAAAGAACTTGTTTCAACAGGCAGAGCAAGGATTCGATAAGTTATTCAACTACGACAGGCAACTAACCGAAACCTTTGAATACTGTAATACGATGAAGAACGGCAGTATCTCCGACCAACTAAATATGCAAGAAAGGCAAATTACTGATGAAAGAAAAAATACAGATGTGCAGATAAGCAACGATGCCGACAAGATTGAAAACAAGTTTGCAAATTATCAAGATACTAAATCTGAAAATATTTTTTCAAATTTGAATGAAGCCAAGCAGGAAAATAAACAATCTTTCAATCTTCCCGATTTGGGGTTGTCTTCTGCATTAGAATTGCTTACACCTAATATAAACAATAGTGAAAACGAACAACAAGCTCCGATGAAAAGAAAAAAGAAGAAGCCAAAACGAGGATTCAGACAATCATAAACCATAAATATATGAACGAATACGAAGTTATACGCCAAGAAATTGACAACTACCTGATGGAACGGTTCAAATATCGTCTTTCCCTTGTATATCTCACTCCTGATAACATCGTAGTTTGTCGAAGAATCAGCCGAGTAGATTTGTATTTGCGCATCCGAAAGGTCGGAAGTACATTTCCACCTGATTGTTTGATTATCGCCCGAATCAGCTTCCGAAGAGGGCGTATAGGCAATGGAAGACATTTCGTCCGTTTCCTATCTGAAGTAGCTATAAAATACGGTTTTAAGCATATTGGTATTGAATCCGTAAACGAGAAAAGTAGGACATTTGCCGAAAAGTTAGGTTTTCAGTCGATAGACGGTTCTAACTATGTAGCATTAGTAAAGAGTTTAATATCTTATTTTCAAAATATGTATTAGGGGGTAGTGCAATTGTACCCGAAGTTATTTCCCGTGCCTATGTTGGTTATTTCCCGCTCATGGCTTCCCTGCCGTGTGGAGGGGCGGAAGCCCGCGAGAATAACCAACGGCACGAGAATAACTTCTACCGTTGTGGGGCTGGTAAACGATATTGCATATCAATACCCCGTTTATGTTTTATTTGTTTGGTAAATACCTATATGTTTTGCATTAATCATCAATAGCTTAGGAGAAAGATATTTAAAAATTGTAACTTTGCGACAAGAGTAAAATCGTTTATGCCGTCAATCTTCGATCATATAGCAATAGAAAATACCTACGAGTTGTTCTTCCCCAAAAAAGAACAAGGGTTGGCTATTATATGGTTGTATGAGAGAGTGAAAAACGGATATTTTGACAAAGGAGTATTTAAAGAAAAAGATATTCGGAAAGCATTTGACGAAGCAAGTACTGTAAACAAGGAAAAAAGAGAACGGCAACAGTGGGAGTATTACAATTCTCAAATCATGGCTTTACAGGAATTTTTCCTGTTGTATGATGAAGAAAACCAGACTTACACATTTAAAGAATATGCCTCTTACCTATGCGACAAAGTATTTAAGATGCTTTCAGATAGGTTTAATCCTACTGTAATTGAAATTACTTGTACAGACCTGTATGAAAACCTAAAAGATATCACTGAAGAAAAAGACTTGATTATTTGGCTGGAAGCACATTTTGACAAAGCCAGGTCGCATCTCAAAGAGCAGATTGATTATCTAAATCAACAAATTGACAAATCGGTTGCAGAACTAAGCGAAAAAGCCAAACTGAACAATAATGATTCTTTGGTTGTCGCTCTACGAGATATTGAGAATAAACTGGATGAAATACGTAAGCAAAATGGGGAGTTACGTGGTGCATTTCGTGAAATAGACCGTATAAAATCAATCTTAATGGCACATCCGGCAAGAGAAAATGCCGAAATTGATGACAAAGTATCCGATGTAATCAATTACTTTGAGAGCGTCAGGACTTTGCTTAACATGGTTGATTCCCGCATTGATAAAATACAACCTAAAATACAACAGTTCTTTGGTTCGTTGAACCGCCATTTATTTGACACAAAAGTTGAAAAATTTCTAACCTATTTACTGGATAAAAGCCAGGTTGCTCTTGGAGAATTAATACTTCCTGTTGCGAACGAAAGTTTTGTTACCCGTTTTTTACCTTTGAATTTTACAATAGTTGAAAAACGAGATGAACTCTTTGCCGGAAAGCGGAACCAATCACCTTCATATATCAATGACCCGATAAAGGAAGCTGCTGCACATCAACAAAGCAACATGATTCTGATTAGGCAAAGTCATATTAACCAATGGCTGGAAAGGATAAAGCGAGAATCCCGGCATACCAAAGAATACCATCTGTCTGATGTTTTTTTCAAAATACTGGAATTTTATAATGAAGATTTGCAACTGGCTGTCAGTATTATATATCAGGCAATCGACTATTATGATAAACACGACAGATGGACGGTAGAGATTAATCCGGAAAAAATGATTCATGAAGAAAAATATAGATATGCGATATGGGATATTTGGATGAAACAGAAATAAAAAATCCATACGATTTTTTGAATTGCAAACAAGGAAAGGAACTTTTTGCTTCGCTTGATTTTGCATTAAAAGACGGAGTGCACATTCAGGAGTATGGGAAACAAAAAGAACTGTGCTCATACTTACGACGGTTTTATCTGACATTGGCGCAATATTACCGTGAATTTTGGGGACTTGAACTTGAACAAGGAGGCAATGATTCCGAAACATATTTTTACCTCAAATTTTGCCCTGATTTGAAGAATGGGATTCCGACAAGCCACAAGCATCTCATGTCAAAAGAAAATATCATTGTCGGCTTACTTCTATACAAGGTTTACTATAATGATTGCAATATTGAGCTTAACTCGTTGGGTAAGTTTCAACGGATAATAAAACTCGATTACCCCGATTTGAAGCCTGGCATAATAAAAACTTTGGCCAAAGCAAAGAAGGAAAAGGCAACACAATTTAATGACGAGAAAATTGATGCTTGTATCAAAAATGCCTTTGATGAATTTAGCAAAATAAAATGGATTGAAATGGATGGTGATAGTTTTGAAATATTGCCCTCATTTCACAGGCTAACACGCGAGTTTGCCCCATATATCAACAATATCGACGAAATATTAAAAGAAAGTCAGGATGAAAAATTACCCGCGAATTCATAGCTTATCCACTATAGGACTGATTCATCATCAGGAGAACGATTATGAATTTCATCCGACACGAACTGATTTCATGGGAGATAGTGCTTCGGGCAAAAGCATTATTGCCGATTTACTCCAATTAATATTTGTTGGCTCGACAGTTTTCAAATCGGCAACAGCCACGTTGAAAGAAAGACGCGACCCTGATGGATTGGTTTTAACTACCCCGGGAAAAGGAACAAATATAGCCTATGCATTCCTAAACATTGAAACAGCCAGTGAACAATTTGTTGTTATTGGAGTCTATTTTGAAAGTACCAGTAAACATACAAAGCCATTTATTATACAATCGAGTACGGAAATTGAAAACGAAAAATTGTTTCCGATGTACATTCCTCTGAAAGCATCTGACTTCAAAAATGGAAATACGATTTTTGATTTAGATGAATTAACGGAGGCAATGGAAGAAAAACAACTGGTATTCAAAAAATGGGAACGAATAAGTGCATATCATCGTATTTTATACAATAACAATATCCTTCCTTTGGATTTGTCCGCTAATGATAAGTCGTTGAGTGATTACGCAAAAATTATTCAGTCCTTTTCTCGCGGGAAAACCTTAAACACAAAAGAAAGCAACAGCCTTCTGGATTTTTTATTCGGACAGGAAAAAAGAAAAGAATTGCACAATAAATATGTTCAGATAGTCAAAGACCTTGAAAGTACTATCCTTTCTTATGGGCAAAATTTGGATGCCATTAACCTATTGACAAAAAAATATCAGCGGATATGTTCTTTAAAATCAATATTAGAAACCAAAAATAACAAAGAACAAGAATATCTTACATCAGAATTGTTATTCTATCGTGAAGAGTATAAACGTTTATCAGATAAAATATCAACAAATTCAGAAAAGACACTGATAGCCTCTTACTGCTTACAACAGTTGATAAATGCTGCAACGAAGGATATTATTCAAGTTCAAAAAACAAAGAAGAGTATTGATGAAGATGTACAAAGAACGTTAGATGTTCATTTTTCTGCTAAGCAGAGATATACGACATTGAATGATGCTCGAAAGTTGATTGATAATTTAAAAATTGATGAGAAAACGCTTGAAACAGCTTATCAGAACTATCAAAGATTGAAAGAGCGAAATTCCATTCTTCAAGAATTCATATCAAAACTATCAGATAAAAATGTGCAATCATTTTTTGAACAATCTGAATGGATAAAGGGATTGAAGACTGGTAATGAGTATTTTGTAAAGCGAATCAATGAGATAAAGTCAAGTTTGGAAAATCTTGAACTTTTGTCGGAATACGCCGACATCAATAACCCTGATTCATTGGTACGATGGGCTATTTCACTCAATCGCCCATTGACGAAAATAGAGGAAAGTTTGATGCTACACTTTCAAACATTGAAACGTAATCAGCCGGAAAATCCGATTAAACGAGAGCGCTACTTACCTTTACCTCCCGCATTATTTGACAAACCTAAAGTTGAAGAAAAAAAGGACGGATTCTGGATTGACTTGAATGGAATTTGGGAATATGTTGAATATGTTTTCGAACAGCGATTTAACACGATTGACCAAGATATAATAAATAAGTACTTCGAATCACAATCGCAAAATATTGAACAACAGAAGAAGCAACTACAAGATGAACTGAAGCATCTTAATTGCCTAAACGACATTTTTTTAGAACTAACCAATGCTGCCAATGCTATTGAGGTATATCAGAAGAAAGAAGAATTGGCAAATTACAAAGAAGTGAAGTTGCTGGATATAAGCGTGGAAAATTTTCAATCTTACTTGGATTGTTTGAAACGGAAAGAGGCCATTGAAAGGGAATACAAACAAGCCCAGCAAAAATATAAAGAGGCTGTTGATGCACAAAATGAAAGTAAGTCGATTCTCGAAAAGTTACCTGCAAAAATTAAGAAAGCCGAAGAATTATTAAGCAGCATCGAAAACGATGCTACGTTACTGTCAAATATTGCTCAACAGTTTGCAATCAATCAGTCGTATAGTTACGATTTGAATTTTTATTATGACAGTGATGATAAAGTCGATTCTTTCGCAACGGAATTTGACATTCAGAAAGAAAGTATTGATTTAATAGAATCTCTTAGGAATGATAAGTCAACGTTTGATACACTTACGTTTGAGTTGCGGAATAAAGAGGAAACTTACAAATCTCTTTATCGAAAATTGCCAGCCAATGAAGAAAATATGAACTCAATAACTCTGACACAAGTTCAGCGGGAAAAGGAAACATATATTAGAGCTAAGAGTAATTATGATGCTCAATTTGAGGGGATAGTTAATGATTTTATTGCAAGTGAATCGCATCGGTTCGAAGGTGAAAGCAAAGATTTTGCAGACTTGGTTGCCCATTTGCTCCCTAATATTTTTGGACACGAAAAGGTAATCGAAGAAGAAGTTATTAGTAAAATAGAAATGCACCTGAAACAAATTAACGATAAAAATAGAGATTTAAATTCTAAAAAAATACGGAAAATAGAAGACTTGCTGGATGATGTACACTCGGCTGTCAGCACACAAGAGGATATTGTACGTAGAATAAATCGTTTCTTTAGTGGAGGAGAAAAGCGAATCAGCGGAAATTACAAACTAAACTTGGTCAAGAGTTCAGTCAAAGAATTCCCTATTGATTGGTTATCTGCCTTTAAAAGAAAAGCAGGAGAACAACTTAATTTATTTGAAATCTCAATTGCCGATAAATTATCCTCAGTTGTATCAATTGACGAAAAAATTCTGGAAGCATTCAAAGAATTGGCTGACAATCGAAATAATGATATAACCATTGACGACTTGTTAGACCCCAATTCTTACATGGAACTGAGCCTTGAAATGCAAGATTCAAGCGGAAAATCAAATAAAGGAAGTACTGGACAAACTTATGCTGCTATTGCATCGTTGTGTATTGCACGATTATCCATCGTCGGCAGTAAAGATTATAACAAGGATACTGGTATCCGTTTTATGCCCATTGATGAAGCCGAAGGATTGGGAAGTAACTTTGACTTGTTATACGAAATTGCTCAAGAATACGATTATCAAATTGTAACATTTGCAATTAATCCACTGGGACGCTACGATGAGCAGTTTATCTATATTCTTCACAGGAATCCAGATGTTGATGTAAACATTAACTATACGCCAATGGCTATTCGTAGCAGAACAGACATTAAAGACAACCTAAAGGAAGTAATTGAGGTATGAAAAGCGATTTGACATGGCGGGTTTTGAAAGCCATGAATACATTATATATACAAAAGAAAATTCCTGCCGGAAATAAATCCGACAGTCAAATTAAGCATCTTCTTAGCCGGAAACTTATTGGATACCAACATGGCAACAGCAACTACTTTGTGGCTCTTGACGGGTATAAGGATTATTATGAGAAGAACCTTCTACAAGATTTCCAGCAATACGAAGACTTCCTTCTTTCGATTGACCCGGAGGCAGACGGACGAAAAACATGTACGGTAAGAGATATCCAAACCTTAATGCTTATTGCAGACCAGCGAGAAGAGGCGAGAAAATCATTAACTACTCGCCGTACGTTTTCCGGTGAAGTATTCAAATATGGAGGGTCTAAGTATTTAGAAAATCGTCCGGGATTGGACAAGATGGTTCTCAAAATACTGAATATTGAAAACTTTCCATCGGAAGACCCTAAAGTCCTTCAATGGAGATTTGTAGTTGATTGCCTATATCCCGAATTGGTTGTGCTTTGTGAGAATCTTGATTTTCTAAAAACTCCAAATGTTGCTCGTCAACACAACATAGAACTCTGGTATGTAGGAGGAAATAACACCTCGAATATTCATCATATCAGCCCTGAGAAACTCAACAAACCATTATATTATTCTTGCGATTGGGACTATGATGGTCTGAAGATTTATTGTCGGATAAAAGACATTCTAAAATCGAAAGGAAAAGATATAATTTTACTTTATCCTTCCAATTTTCAAAACAGATTACCAGTTGACTCCCCACATCATAACAGTAAATGGAGTCATTCAATTGCGTTTTCAGGGTTAGACCCAAGTTATTTCATGGCAAAGGAAATAGACTTGATTAACCAACTGATAAAAAAGAATCAGTGGATTGAAGAGGAGTCAAACAATTTGTTGGAGATGCTTTTTCTCAAATAGCTTTTAACAAGAAAGCAGGTTAACTCTCTTTTTATCTGTCTTTTTAAGAGGGTATTGCCTGAATACTTACAAATACATTACTTTGAAAATATTAAAAATATAGCATTATGACAGAAATCGATTGGGATGCAGAGAATATTCTGAAAATAAATAACGACATGGATTCGTTTAGCTCTAGTGTTATTGATGAATCTAAAATGGATTTTCTTCGAAACAAAATAGAGCCTTGGCTAACGGCTATTTTCCAAAGTGAACATTTCTCCTTGTTAACTGGTACTGGACTAACAGCTGCATTAGCATTCTTAGCCGAAGTACCATCTCAAGGCATGGGGCGAATTGATTTTGACTGTAATAAGGATAACATTAAAGAGTGGTCTGAGAAAAGCGCGGTCGAATTAGGACGAGGGAATGCTAATATAGAAGATGATTTCAGGTGTGCATTAGAATTATTGCATGGATTGAAAATCCTAAAACATGTCGATGCAGCTATTCTTGAAAAAGAGATTAATACGAAATTGAGCCTATTCATACGAAATGTGATAAAAACAGAGAGTGAATTTTTGAATAGTACTAAGTTTAATGAAGTATTAGGAATATTGAAATCATTCTTGATTAGTTTTTCGAGCAGAACTGCAACCAGAGAAAGAACGAATATTTTTACCACTAATTATGACCGTTTTATTGAGATTGGCCTTGATTCTGCCGGAATATTAACTATAGATAGATTCATTGGAAAAATAAAACCTATATTCCGGACAACAAAGTTAGAACTTGATTACCATTATAATCCACCCGGAATTAGAGGAGAGCCCAGATATGTGGAAGGAGTTATCAAGTTCACTAAATTACATGGCTCTATAGATTGGAAGTTTGAATCAAATACAATTTCCAAAATTCCTCTTGAATTTGGAGTAAAAGAGGACACTCCCTTAATACCAGAAAATCCCAAAGATTTTTCCGTAATTTATCCGAATTCATCGAAAGGTATAGATACTGCATATTTCCCCTATTCTGAATTGTTTAGAGATTTTTCTTCTGCCGTATGCAGGCCAAATTCGGTCATCGTTACATACGGATATGGATTTGGGGATTCGCATATAAACAGGGTTATAGGAGATATGTTAACCTTACCATCAACTCATTTAGTAATCATCTCATACGATACTGCTTCAGGGCGAATTAAAAAGTTTTATGACTCGGTAAATCCAGCACAAGTTACCTTAATTATTGGTAATCATATTGGAAGTATAGAACCTTTAGTGAAGAACTATTTACCCAAAGCTGCAATTGATAGAATACAAGAAAGATTTGTGAGGAATTTGGAGAAGAGAGGCATTACTAACCAAAAGAATCCGGCAGATTCTGGAGATTCCCAAGATAAATAATACCAATAGTTATGAGTACATTTTTTGACTTTGATGAAATACGAAATTTAACGATTGGCACTATAGAATCTGTATCTCCGTCTGAGATCAAGGTTTTACTTGAAACAAATGCACCCCAGAATGTTGCTATTAACACTGGAGTGCCTACTCATTTCCCAAAGATTAATGGGTATGTATTAATTCCAAATGAAACAGGGGCTATTGTTGCCGTAATTAATTGGATTGGCATTCAATATTCGAATTATCCAATTAGAAAGGGCTTTCGAGACTTTGAATTAATAGACCTTCCTTTTCCTCTACGGAAAATGACAGTAACGCCTTTGGGAATTCTAAAGAAAACTAAAGAAAATAATTTCGAGATAGAAAGAGGAGTATATAGTTTTCCTTCTGTTGGAGATAATGTTATTCTGCCAACAGATAGGCAATTAAACGCAATTGTCGAAAATCCAGATGGAAAAATAGAGATTGGTGTTTCTCCACTGGCCAGTAATGCTTCTATAAAAGTAAATCCAGACAAATTATTTGGACGCCATTTGGCAATACTCGGTAATACTGGGAGTGGAAAGTCATGTTCTGTTGCAGGTTTGATTAGATGGTCATTGATTGAGGCTGAAAAGAATAAAGTAGATAAGGATAAACCCTTAAATTCAAGATTTATAATATTAGACCCTAATGGGGAATACTTTAATGCCTTTGATGATTTAGGAGAAAAAAAAGTCAAACGCTTTGCTATTAAATTAGATGATTCTGAAGATGGATTTGACCAACTAAAATTACCCGCATGGATGTGGAATTCGCATGAATGGATTAGTTTCTCACAAGCTGCTCCAGGAGCTCAAAGGCCATTGCTATTACAAACATTGCTTGATTTGAAAAAAGGAAAGCAATTACAGAATTCAAATTTAGTAAAGGTACATTCTTTTCTAACAACAACAAGAAATAACTTAAATTCTTATCTTGGTAATATCCCTTTAAAAGGTTCAGAGTATGGTAGATTTATGGAGTTTTCCTCTGTATTAACCAACATTCGTACAGATATTGATTATGTAAAAAATGAGTATATTCCATCAGAGCCCAATGGCCTTATGCAAGCATATACTACATTTGGGACTGATTATAACAATTTATTAAACTCCCGTACGTGGAATTCAAATGGAAAATCCGGCTTTAATAATTTTTCATTTGAGGATGTTAGCAGTATAATAAATAAATTAGATAATGTCATATCATTAATTAGTTCAGAAGCAACGGATATATGTAAAATTAATCCAGATACTCCCATCTTTTTTGAGTTAAATGATTTGATACCCTATTTGGAACAATTGGCCGAAAATCAAGGGGGAAATATATTACAATTTGTCCAGATGCTTTCTTTAAGAATGAGATTTTTGTTTGCTGATGAAAGGCTTAATGGAGTTGTTCAGCCTACAGATGATATATCTCTTATGGAATGGTTAAATTTATATATCGGAGCTAATGATGCAGAAAATGGACAAATAACATTGATAGACTTATCCCTTATCCCTTCTGACATAATCCATATTGTAGTAGCAGTGTTATCTCGTCTAACTTTTGAGGCCGTACAACGTTACCGAAAAATTAATAAACAAGAACTTCCTACGACTATAGTTCTTGAAGAAGCTCATACTTTCTTACGAGATTTTGGCATAAATGGAAATATTTGTTTAGAGACATTTGAGAGAATCGCAAGAGAAGGTCGAAAATTTGGACTAAGTATGGTGCTGTCTTCTCAAAGGCCTTCTGAACTATCACAGACCGTCCTTTCCCAGTGTAATACATTTCTGCTCCATCGGATTGTAAATGACAGAGACCAAGAGTTAGTTAAGAAACTTGTTCCTGACAGTTTAAGTGGACTATTAAAAGAACTGCCAATATTGCCTTCCAGAAAAGCAATTCTTGTGGGATGGGCATTTCCTATTCCGGTATTGGTCGAAATGAATCATTTACCTAAAGAACACAGACCAAAATCAAATGACCCCGAATTCTGGGATATTTGGACTGGGAAAAAAGACAGAGTTATCGATTGGAATAAAATAGTAAACGACTGGCAAGGGAGTCAAAGTGCAGAGACGGAGGAGGAGGATTTACTGTAGTTTCACTACTGAGTTATTGGCATATCTTACTCTGTAACCGCTGTAATAGTTACGGCGGTTACAGAGTAAAAAGCGGCCTGTTTTCGTCTTGCCGACAGGACAAAAATCTCCCTAATCTATCCTGTATCTTGTTTTGTTTCCAAAATGCACTATATTTGCAGTATAATAGAAACAAAATAAAGAAATGACATTTCTGGAATTTAAGGAACAGCTATTCGATTTGGCATGCTTCAATATCTATCAGATATATACATGGCAACCCGATTTTGACAGGAATAACCTTACCCGTTGGGTAAAGAAGGGGTATCTTGTCCGATTACGACAAGGGTATTTTGCTTTTTCGGAGTATAAGAGCAAGCCCGATTATTTTCTTTATTTTGCCAATCGGATTTACCGCCCGTCCTATATCAGTTTGCACACGGCATTGTCGTTCTACGGGATGATACCAGAAGCGGTTGTACAGATTACCAGTGTGACAACCTTGAAAACAGCATCATTCGCCAATGACTTCGGCGAATACTCTTATAAGAATGTCAAGAAAAATCTACTATTCGGGTACGAATTGAAGCCAATGGCAGGCAATCGCACCATACAGTTTGCCACACCCGAAAAGGCATTACTTGATTTGCTGTATCTTTATCCGTTTTATAATAGCGAGCAGGAATTGGAAGAGTTGCGCTTGGACGAAGATTACCTGCACGATGATTTAAACAAGGATTTACTGATGGACTACTGCGGCAAATTTCAAAGCAAGGCGCTTGACCATCGGCTAAAGTTACTCTTAAAGACTTACGATTTATGATACAGATTGAACAGATAAGAAATTATTTTCCGGCTCAAATTCGTGGAAATTCGGGTTTCGATAAGTACATACTGAAAGAGTATTTGCAGTTAATGATTCTGGATTACCTTTCTTCTACTCCGAGCATCCAAAAGATGGCTTTTATCGGTGGAACAAACCTGCGTTTGGTTAAAGGAATAGATCGGTTCTCCGAAGACTTGGATTTCGATTGCAAAGACCTGTCGAAAGACGAGTTTATTGAAATGACAAACGGCATAATTCAGTTTTTGGAGCGTTCAGGGTTGCGGGTAGAAGCAAAGGATAAAGAAAATCCGAAGCTAACAGCATTTAGGCGGAATATACATTTCCCTGAACTGTTATTTGATTTGGGATTGAGCGGACATAAGGAAGAGCGTTTCTTGATAAAGATCGAAAGCCAAGACCAAGGAATCGTTTATCCTCCGATTATTACAAATATCAAGGGTTGCGGATTCTTTTTCCCCTTCCCCGTTCCTTCCGATGGCGTATTGTGCAGCATGAAAATTGCCGCTATGTTAGCTCGTGCCAAAGGACGTGACTTTTACGACCTGATGTTTTTATTAGCACAGTCCAAACCTGATTATGATTTCCTTTCAAAGCGTTGTGGAGTACATAACTTACAAGAGTTCAAACAAGCAACAGCAGAACTACTGAAAACGGTCGATTTGAAGAAGAAGCAAAAGGATTTTGAACACTTGCTTTTCAATAAAGCGAATAGTGAAAAGATTTTGAGGTTTGGAGAATTCGTAGATTCACTAACGGAGTAATATATAAACTTCAATATGAATGACTGATTTTTTGTTTCCAAAATGCACTGTTTTTACCGCACAATAGAAATAAAACGTATTGTTTGGTTTAAATTTTCGGATGAGCAATAGACCGTTTTAATATAATTTCGTACTTTTACAAAAGTAATCATACAAATAGTGAGCAGAACGATGAAAAATAATCGTGTGCTAAATCGTGTGGGATTCCAAATTTAGAAAATCATAAAATATTGGTTGTCAATGTAGTTAGAGTATTAGTTCTCTTCCTGGTGGCACCACAAATAACTAAAGAAAGCCTCTGTAAGACAAGAACTTACGGAGGCTTTTTCTTTTTAGTGACCGCGTTGGTGCCCACTCGGATATCTTCGATAATATCTCATATTATGTGCTGTAATATAGCTATTTACAATATTGAATATTCCAATCTTCTTTCTTTTCGAATAAGTTTAGCGGTTCGACTTTTGCTCGAAGTGCCCACAATTTTATCAGTTAGCCTGTGGGCTCTCTCGGAGCCCATGGTGCCCAACAGATGAAGAGCTAATGCTCTTTGGGTATTACTTCTTTTCCCCCTCCCTTACTCTCTTTTTTACAAATATCTATATGTCTTGGTATGTAATTTATTAATTTTGCAATTATTCTATAAACCAATGATAATGCAATTTGGAGATGCTTTTTATGATTTTTGCGAATTAATGAATATAGGTAAAGCTGTTTATAACCAAGATTCTGATAGGTTTGATTTCTTAGTTTCAGAAAAAGAATTTAAGTCATTATTGGAGCTTGGTAATATTTATGATGGGCGGAAAGGAGGGCTAGTATTAGGAAAACTCCATAAAGAAGGAGGCGTTCATTTTATACAATATTACGGAAATGGTATGTTTAAATATACAGCAGAAATGGAAGGATGGGAATACTTGACGGGACCAATTTTGAATACAGGGATAGGTGAAAAATTTGAAGGAATTAATTCTGATTGTTTACCTATTCTATGTAGAGAAGAAGATACTAGTTTCAAGATTCCCCAAAAGAGTAAAATAATTGATACATCAAATAGCAGGATTGGCATTTTATTACTTTCAGAGCATAAGCAGTTTATTGTTAACAGATTTTCGACAAGAAAACATATCAATAGAATAATAGAAATTGATGAGGAAAATGATTTGTATAATCTGTACAATAATGTATACTAGCTGTTTTTATTGTCTCTCTGTGAGTTTCGTATTATCTTTTCGTATGTAGTCCATCTTCTGGCAATACTTAACAATATATGTTATTATAATAATCTGGTTATCTATCTAACATGTACCCTTAATCGGTTTTTATCATTAGTTTTGCATATCATTAATTTTAAAAACATATATTATGGCTGTTTACGGAATAGGTGCAACATTTAAAAGGAAAGATTATTCTAAAGATTTTATGGAAAATGGTATCGCTTTTATAAGTTGGTCTGATTCGGTTGCATCAGAATTACACAAATTCTTTCAAAACATAAAAATCGGAGACATATTTTACATTAAATCATATAACCCCTCCAAGGGGTTAACCGTTAAAGCCGCTGGAATTGTTTCTGACAATGATGTTGTTAAGGTTTTCGATGCAGAATCCAGAAAAATTATCACAGATGCCACAGATATAGATAAGGTAAAAGAAGAAAATAAAAGAATGTGTTTATCTGTTAAATGGATATGGCAGGGAGATAATAAAACATTTATTCATTATGATCCCAATATGGACAAATATAATGTTCGTAATGTTGCTATATATGAAGAGTTCAACGAAGAAGTGTTAGAGGACGTTATAGATAAAATTGCAATGAATATTTACAAAGACCCTAAAAAGAAGTAATATATTTCTTTCTTCTTTTCATATTTGTTTAGCTTATTTTAAACAACATCAGTAGTATTAATGTATTTTTATGGATGAAAAATTAGCGAAAATAATAGACGCCAATATAGATAATATCCCTGATTGGATAGAAACTATAAATACTTACAATTCTAGGTTTGAAAAAGAGGAACTTTCTGAGGATAATAGAGTTGACTTAACATATAAAATTGCAGATGTTTTATCGGAAATATCCGACTTGCATTTTAAATATGGCAATTTTAAAGACAAATTTGACAAAACAAAAATGCATTTAAATGTTTATGGGCTTAATTTGATCATAAAATCAGAAAAATTAGATTGTACCTTTTATTGGGGAATAGACAGTTATGAAGGTTTATATATAGATACTTATATGAAAGAAGCAAATAATCTTCGATATATGACTGATGACTTTTATAAAGACCTCATGTCTTTATCTGATTTGGGAGATTTTACTATTGGAGAAAATTTGGGTTCTTCTAAAGAGATGGAAAAGAAATACAATGGACTCTTCAATAATCAGAAAAGTAAAATTTTTAATTTACTTCGAGAGTATATTATAGGAATTGTTGAGAACGAGAAATATATAGACTTAGGGAGCTTTCGAATTAAGTGGAATTACGAGACAGATTTTAACGAATTAGTACAGAATAGTTGTTTGGCATTTAAGATTTTATATAAAATGAATTATTCATTATGGAAAATATCAGATTTGCATAGAAAAAAGAAATAGTAGTAGTTGATTTGAAATTAAAACACTTAGACACTTAAAGGTTATTTTTCACATACAAATCGGGCACCCTTTTGGGCTCCCGATTTTCTTGTTTTTATAAGGTTTATTTTCGACATAAAATTTCGATAGCCAGTTAAGGGTCATATCGGAATATAACCACTCATTGAACTCTCTCCGAAACAATCCGCCATCATACCAATAATCTACTTACTATCCATAGAGACAAATTTAAGTAAAACTCCATTTTACTCTAAAAAACTATACTTGCAGTCCCTCTTTTGCAGCAAAATACAGTTAAAGTAAGTTAAAGATTTCATAGTTAAATACTGTTAAATTCTCTAGATGCCGAAAATCGGGAGCTGGAAAATGAAACCTTTTCTGAAAAGTCAATACCTCAATTTTCGCTAATTATTTTCTTTATAGATTCGCAAACGAATTCAAAATTCTAGCTGCAGCAGAAAGGGATGGAAAATCCAGTGAGCGTTGCCCCCTCGTGCCAGTCTAAATTGACCCCATGTACCAAAATATGTTTGACCCTTTTCGCCAAAATAAAAATGTCCCCTGTCGGAATATAAACCAACAGGGGATTTTTATGTAATTTAGATTTACCCTCCTGGTCGATGGGTTAAAACTAAAATTACTATGACAACAAAATTAGCAAACATTCTTCATTGCTATGCAATGGGGATGGGTATAAAAGGTATCAGCGCGACCTTTGAGCTATCCCGTAACACAGTGCGCAAGTATGTGCGTTTGTTTCAAGAGAGTGGTATGCCAATGGAGCAGCTTCAGTCCATGCCGGCGAAGCGCCTTGAGGAGATGTTTGGAAGCAGCGGTGAGAGGGAACGTACCCCTTCAGTGCGTCAGTTGGAACTGGAGGCGCTCTTACCTGAGTATGCCGCAAGACTTACACGCAAAGGAGTGACAGTAAAATCTTTGTATGAAGAGTACCGGCGAGAGCATCCGGGTGGATTCCGTCATGCAAGTTTCGGCGCGTACATACAACGTTATCGGCTTGTATCACGTCCGGTGGGTCACGTTGAGCATTACGCCGCAGACCAGCTGTATATTGATTTTGCGGGCGACCGTCTAGAGGTTGTTGATGAGCAAACAGGCGAAGTCAGATCCGTTGAAGTTTTTGTAGCCATCCTTCCTTGTAGCCACTATACCTACTGTGAGGCAGTCTGGTCGCAGAAGAAAGAAGACCTTATAAAAGCATGTGAGAATGCACTACACTTCTATGAGGGTGTGCCCTTTGCAATCGTCCCTGACAATTTGAAGTCGGCGGTAACTCGGAGCAATCGCAATGAGCCGGTTATTAACGAAGACTTTGCCGCTTTTGCCGAGCATTATGGTTGTAGTGTATATCCGGCACGTGTCAGGCACCCAAAAGACAAAGCCCTTGTAGAGAACGCTGTAAAACTGATGTACAAGTCTGTTTATACCGATCTCGAAGGTCTGATGTTCCATGATTTGGAATCACTCAATGCCTGCATTATCCAATCTCTAAGTCGTTTCAACGAGAGAAAACTTACCGGACGCAATCAGTCTCGCAGGCAGTTGTTTGAAGAGGTAGAAAAAGACTATCTACGAACTTTACCCTCTGTGCGGTATCAGATGAAGGAACGCAAATCTGTGACCGTGATGCGTAATAGCTATGTAACTCTCAAGAAGCATCATTACAGCGTGCCAAAGGAATATGTAGGCAAGCGTGTCGATATTGTTTACGATGCTGATACTCTCGATATCTTCTATGGCCTGCGGCTGGTAACAACCCACCAGCGTGATGACACTCCCTATGGCTACACTCGGAAGGAGGCACACAATCTTCCCGGTAGGCATGGTAGCTACGAAAAGGATCTGGACGAGGTTTTTGAACGAGCTACTCAGATAGATAATATCGTCTTGCTTTATCTCAAGGATGTAGCATCGCAGAAGAAATATATGCCTCAGGCCTTCCGCTCATGCAGAGGTATCCTAGCCTTGGAAAAGACCTTCGGACAGGACAGGCTTGTGGCGGCATGCGCCTGTGCTTCATTGATGCGCGTTTACGGATATCAAGATGTTATCGGTATCCTGAACCGGGGCGATGATGCAGACTTTCTGCCACAGGCTGATCAGGACTCGGACACCAACTTATCACTTCCGCACCACAAGAACATCCGTGGACGTGAATACTTCTCAAAATCAACAACAAAAACTAACAACAACAATGGAAACAAATAATAAAACCGCACCCGTTACTCAGGAGAAAGACCAAAATATCATTTCTCTGGATCTGATGAACCGTATGAAGCTGCATGGTATGGCTGCCGCCTTTAAGGAAAGCCTGCAGTCCACCGTTGCCGAGTCTATGACTGCTGACGGCTTCCTCTCATTACTATTGGCTCGTGAATGGGACTATCGTTCGGATGCCTCCATACAACGCCTGATTCGAGGGGCCGGCTTTCGATACAAGGCTTATCTTGAGAATATAGACTATACCATCAATCGAAGTCTCGACCGCAACCATATAGAACGGCTCTCGTCGCTTGACTTTATCCGTCAAGGAAAGAATCTGTTCATTACCGGTTCATCCGGAACCGGCAAAAGTTATATTGCAACAGCCATTGGGTATCAGGCGTGTAAGAACGGAATACGAACTAACTATGCCAATGCATCCAAACTTATGGGAGCGCTAAAAGTTGCAAAGACAAAGGGGATCTTCGAGGCCGAACTCAAGAAAATAGAACGATGTCAGTTACTTATACTTGATGATCTCTTTCTTGTTCCTCTTGACGCTAAAGAACGTTCAATATTGCTTGACATCATCGAAGATCGTCATGAGCGCAAATCTATCATTGTGACCTCACAATTACCGGTTGCCAACTGGTATGATGCAATAGGAGAACCAACAGTCGCTGATGCCATTCTTGACCGCATCGTCCACTCGGCGCATCAGATAGAACTTACCGGTGAGAGTGTGAGAAAAATGAAGGTAGACAAAAACAAGTAAATCTAAAATAAAAATGACCCCGTCGACCAGGATAATTTAGGGGTAATCATAAAGTTTTTTCAGGGGTCAATTTAGATTTGGCACGAGGGGGCAACGCTCACTGGATTTTCCACTTCTCTTGTGCGTAGCCTTGGGGCAATATTAGAAAAGCTTACCCGATACGACATAGAGAACGAGCAACCAATTTTAGCCTCTATCGTTGTTCTTAAAGAAACAGGCTTACCCAGCGAGGGCTTCTTCGAGTTATGCGATACGCTGGATATTGATGCTTATTTGAGTGATTTGCAGAAGGAGTGTTTTGAGTCGTGGAATGAACATTTAAGCTCATAAAAAGGTTTAAATCATGTACTAATATTAAATTAAAAGAGTATTTTTATCAAGAATAAATTCATTTATCTATAATATAAAGTTAAAGCAAATATAAAACTTTTATAATTATATAAGAGTATGTTATATTTTATTAGATAGCTTCTTTATAAAACAAAAAGATTAACTTTGTAGTAGAAATGGCACAGTTTGATTACATAAAAGATATAGCAAAATATGGTCTTGAAAATGATCAGGAACGCTTGTTGTCTGTTTTAAACGAATTAATAGAGCATTCGAAGAAAACTAAAAAGCTGAATTTTGCCATTCAACTTCAATCAATATTAAAAGATGCTTTACGAACTCAAAAAACGAATGGATTAAGTAGAGTTGGTTCTGAATCGTATCTGAATAGAATCGAAGATAAAGAAATTTCTGAACTTATTTTAGAAAAAATCACATCCGATTACACTTTAGATAATATTATTGCTAATGAAAAAATACATAATGAACTAAAGTTTTTTATTGAAGAGCATCAAAAGATTGAAGTCTTGCAACAGTTTGGGTTACCTGTTTCTAATAAATTACTGCTATATGGTCCTTCTGGTTGCGGTAAGACTTTAGCTTCTTATGTTATTGCTGGAGAATTAAGCAAGATGATGGTTGTTATTAATTTGGGTGCAATTGTTTCTTCTAAATTGGGCGAAACCAGCAAAAATTTGTCTAAAATATTCAAGAAAGCCGCCATTGAAGATTGTATTATTTTCTTGGATGAATTTGACAGTTTAGGCAAAATCCGAGACTACAGCCAAGACCATGGGGAAATGAAACGGGTAGTTAATACAATTTTACAATTATTTGATTATCTTCCTCAAAGCAGCATTGTTATTGCAGCAACTAATCAAAAAGATATGTTAGATGATGCTTTATTAAGGAGATTTGATAATATTATAGCTTTTCAATTGCCAAATGAAACTGAAATAAAGAAACTAATTAGCTTAGTTTTGCAAAATGGTAATTTTAAGTTTGATAATAAAGCTGCTGCAAATAGAATTATTAAACAAAGTATGGGTTTATCGTATTATAGTATTCAAAAAACACTGATAACAGCAATTAAGCGTACTTTGTTTGCCATTAAAGAACCACAGAAAATGCTATCTACAAAAATAGATACGTCAATTTGGAAAGAACTTGTAGAAACAGAAAAGCAATCATTAAACATTTAACGCATCTGCTTCTAATCCTGCATCTAAATCTATACCTTGGATAGCTTCGAGATTATTCACAAGTTGAATTTCATCATACAATTTTCCAGTGTTACTTTTTACTGTTTCTTCAATAGTTAATACAATTGAAAAAGGAAATTCTGTCGGATAGTTTTCTGGTAATCCTCCAACAATTTGTTCAGATAATTTAGTATGAATAGCTAATTTGAAAGAGTTTTTCTCATTAATCAAATCACTAACATTAACGTTGAAAGAGATTTTTTGAGTGTTAGAATATGGTAAGGGCTTTGAAACGTATCTACCATTTTCTGACCAAGATAAAGTTGATTTTAACTTTGATTTTAATTCTTCATCAGGTTTCATTATATCCTCTGCGGATTGATTTTTAAAAATGCAAAAGGCTATATGAATTGGATTGTATGATAATTGATTATTTTTAATTGGTTTAAACTTAAAACATAAAGTTGCTGAAATCTTTAAGATTCCATTTTTCTTTCCGAGGTCATCTTGAACTAAGTAATTTGGGAAATTGATAGGATAAATTCTAATTTTCCCATCCTGAATAGTATCCTCTAATATAAGTGTAGCGGAGTTATCAGTCGAATATAGGCTTTTAAAATCATTAACGAGCCCATTTCCTGCTACTCGGTTTTTCAATTTGGCAAGGGTTGTCGGAAATGGTATTAGTTCTAATGAAGCCCCGTTAATAATCAGAGCTTTTATACTCTCATTAGATAAAGTAGGATAATTTTTTATGATTTTTGCGGCAAGATTTGCCACTAATGGAGTTGAAAAACTTGTGCCAACTTCTTCCATAATACCTATTTCTGGGCGAGCTGAGAGCAGTGTTAATGCAGGTTCATCCATCCAGTCTAATGTATTGGCATTATAAAATCCCATGTCTCCGCCACTATTAATTACATCAGGCTTAAAATAATTTTTATTTGTTTTTTTTGCATTATAAATTGTAGACAAATCAACATGCCCCTTTCTTGTATATAGTGTTGGAAATTCACGCCCATTAGCAATTCCCCTAAAAGCACCATTTTTCAAATTGTCAGCAGCAGCCCCAATAATAATATTATTTTGGCTATCTGCTGGTGTAGAGAGATTAGTATGTTCATGGTTGAAATAAGATAGGTCATAATTAGTATTTTCATTAATACAATTATCATTATTTCCTGTGCAAATAAAGATTAAACTATCTGTTTCATAGGCAAAAGAATCCAAAGAGAAAGTATAATCAGAAAAGGATTCATTTGTGTTCATATGATTGCCATAGCATGTAGTTAGCGTAAATAATCTTATATGAGGATATTTAGCTTTAACATCATATAACATTTTCAACAAATTTATTTCGGAAATATAGCCGCACCCATTATCACTAATTTTTATTGAGAGTAATTTTGCATCTGCCACAACTTCACCCTCAAAATTATTTCTATGATTATCTTTTCCTAAAGCGACTAATCCTGCAACAGCAGTTCCGTGTCCTAATCTATTTCTTCCTGCTTGATCAATTAAAGGATTCCCTGCTAATGTAAATGTTGTATCATTGATGATTAGAGGAGCCAAAGCTGTTTGTTGGCTAATTCCGGTATCAATAATTCCAACAATGGGTAATTCTTCTTCTGCATTTTCAATAACAAAGCCAAACTCACGCTGAACTGTATTAAATTGAGTTGGTCTTATCGTTGTAAATGCTGAACAAGTTACACTTTCAATTATATCAAAATTCTGAATGATTTTCTGAATTTGCTCTACAGAGGGATTATGTAATTCAATTCGATCACTTTCAGTATCATATTTATATTCAATGTTATTAGTTTCTACATATGTAATTAAAGATTGGACTATTTGTTGTTTTACCTCTTCATCTAATGGTAAATTTATTAGAGATAGATATATAATGCTTCCAATATTCTCTATTTGAAACTTTAAAATGTCGTTGGTTCTTAGTAATTTAAAGCTCCTAATATATATAACATAATTAGAATATGTTGATTCTTGATTCTCTTTTAATCCAAATTCAATAAAGTTATTGACATTAGTTAAAAAAACTTCAAATTTATCCCGATCAGCTACAGCAAAAAGCCCTTTTTGAGCAAAATCATAGAAAGCAACCGCCTCTAATCCAAAATCACTATAATAATCTTGAAAATATTTGCTTATCACAAATTGGTCTTGAAAAGTAATTTGTATATAGTCTATATCATATGGGATTTCTATTGTACGATCCTTTATTCTATATTTTTCCTCTAAATCTGTATTCAAATTAGCTAAATCTGCTTTAAAAGAATTCGCTAATCTATAATAATTCTTTGGAGTATTATCTTCTTCATTAGGTCCGAAGCCATAATTGTACTTGAAATCTTTTATTTCTGATAACTGCTTTTCGCTCAAAAATTTCAAATGAGATTTATTTGCCATAATCTTTTCATTATATTCTTATTTGTCTGTTGATCAAACAAGAAGCATCTTTGGATATAAATTTTAACAAAAGTACAAAAAGTATTTAAGTTAAAAGCATTATTCTATGATTACTAATAACTTCTGTGTGTAAAACATAGTTTCTAATATTTCTTTTCAAAAAGCTCGGTGCTCAATCCAGTGCCCAATTTTGCAACTCTTGGTGATTGCTTGTGATTCTTATAGCACTTACATAGTGATTTTAGGCTGTTGAAAGTTGAGTCAGTAAGAGTCAATACAAGTCAGTTCGATTCCTGTTTCCTTCTCTGGTGGCACCACGAAGAAAAATTTGTAAAACGTTGTAATTGAATAAATTACGGCGTTTTTTCTTTTTAGTTGGGTAAACATAGGTTAAACATTTAGATTGTTTGTAATTAAATATCTTATTATTAGATGCTTGTGCATTAAAATATAAGATATTTTTAGTAACTTCAAGTAATAATTCAGTAAATAACCACTAAATTAGGACTATGGAGATAGTTAATTACAAAGATGTATCACATTAAAAAAACAGTATTTTTGATTGTATAGATGTTACAGAGAACACACGAAAAGAGTATCTGACCCGAATTAAACACTTCATTCATTTTGCAAAATTACACGGAATTAATTCCAATACTTATTTAGAGTATAAACGCTATTTAAGTTCTATCGACACGCTAAGTGTTTCCACAAAGAATAAGTATTTGATTTCCGCAAAGATTTTTATTGACGGTCTGAATAACTTACAGCAATTCCCATTTCAGATTAATACGAAAGTAAGAGGATTTAAACAAAGTAAGCTGCATAAGAAAGACGGTCTTTGTGATGAGGATATTTCTAAGATTGTAGATTATTGCTCATTATTAGAATCGACAATTCAGAATCTGCGTTTGAAATCCATTTTATCACTGCTTATTTTTCAAGGTTTACGCCAAGTAGAAATAACAAGACTGAATGTTATGGATATTAACCTGAAAGATAAAGTTGCTTATATCATCGGAAAAGGACAGGACGATAAAGAGCTTATACACTTGCACCCATCAACAATTAAAGTATTAAAAGAATATTTACATACGAACAGAATAAGAGAGGGTGCGCTATTCCGAAGCGGAAGCAATTTCTCTTCGGGAAGTAGACTAACAACTAAATCCATACGGGAGATAATAAATAAAGTCTTAAATGAATTAAATATTGACGGAGGCACCCACGGCTTCCGTCATTTTTTTATAACCAAATTAATAAAATCATATAAGGGCGAATTATTGACTGTTTCCAAATATAGTCGTCATAGAAGTATTCAAATGTTAGAAGTTTACAATGACGAGATAATAAGGGAGCAGGATTTACCGCGTTTTTATGACGTATTTAGTGATATTACACTATGAGTGATACAAAGATATACGAAAGGAATATTTAGGGTCTGCTGAAAAACTCAGCAGACCAATTCATATTTAATTCGGTTTGCGTCCGCTATTTCCCGGTTCCGATAACTATTATTGCGTCCATCCGATTTATTAGCGATTATCTCCAACAGCAATGCTGAAAAACTAAACCATAAGTTCTGAATAAGACACGGGAGTGCCATCCCCGCCAATTTGACCAGGTTTAGCACAAGGAAGATGCAGGCAATCCATGATTCGCTTGTTTGTCGGAGTCTGGCTTTGATACGGTTTAAGCCATAACCTGTTTTGGCTTGTCCAAACTTTCCTTCTATTGGATTACGCTCTCCCGGACTTACATGAATTGACATGGGCGAAGGCCTGCCCAGTGGCTTTGCTAAAAGTTTGATGCCTTTTTCCTTGAGCATAACCCGATTGGGACGACTACAGTAAATCTGATCAGCGAGTACTTCGCGGGGGTAGCATCCGAACCGTTCACGATACTTTTCAACATAGTGCTCCATGTGACTTCCCTCGTTAAAAGCATCCCAGGAAAGTTCATCCAGAAACGAGATGCCATCAATAATGGAAACATGTATCTTGGAACCAAACTCTACCTTGGCTTGACTCTTTCCTCTGACTATGGGGCGTACATGAGGTTGATGGATGCTTACTATCCGGTCTTCCACTGTATGCGTCCTGGACTTATACATGTACAACTGTTGATCAAACAAGGTCTGGATAACATACAAATATTTCCGATCCTTCTTCTTTAAGGGAAGGTTAGGATAAGCATCCAGCAACCGATGGATAGAATTTATATTCCGCTTGAGATACCCCAATTGAATGCGAACGGAGTTTCTGATCTCTTTCTTGCTCTTTTTCTTCTTCTGGGCTGTCTTCAGATAGCGTTTGCGAGCAACCTTGCGGTAGCTACGCGGCTTTTTATCATGTAACAGATGGGTATAGAGCTGATCAATCAGGTTTTCCGATATTTCACGAGCTTCGTTGAGCAGATTCAAATCCGTTGGATAAGCAATATCCTGTGGACAAGCAGTAGCATCAAAAATGATCCGGCCTTTGTTCGCTGAGCCACCGGATAAGGAATCCTCATCAGGATCAATGCCGGAATCGTCTTTATCCGATTCTTTTTTCACAAACTCCATCCCTGTCTTCAACTGAACAATCCGCTCGTTGATCGCATTGATCGTATCTAGACCCAAGCGTTTTCGTAAATCCACAAACAGTGAAGCATCAAATGGGGCTTCATGGGTGAAGCTACAGTACCCCAGAAAGTATTGCATATAGATGTTTTCCGAAATCTGACTCACTGTCTCCCGATCATCCAAATTGCAAAGATGCTTGATCATTAGAGAACCCAAAACCACACGAGGACTCAATCCCGGTCGACCCGTTGAACTAACCCCTACATGTTTGAGGTAAAGATTGCAAATCTCATCCCAGGGAATCAAATGGGACAATACAACCCAACGGTTTCCCGGATCGAGTTGCTGATCGAATGGATTTTCAAATCCCGATAAAACCAACTGATTCGGACTCGCATAATTGGGACTAAGTGCACGACTTTTGCGCTGTTTCTTCATATATCCTTGCATTTGGAAAAAACAAATATAAGTATTTTCACTCATCCTTAACGAATTATCAGTTTATCAGCAGACCCTATTTATTGTTTAGAGGGCAATTGGAATAAGAATCCACGAAGCAATCAAAGTGTAAAATCGATGCTTGAATAACTTCGTACTTTTTCGGGGATTAAATATATCTACTATAAATGTAATACCGAAGAAGAATTCTTTTATCGCATACAACAATTTACAAAGGGAACTTATAAAAACTATACTGTACTTTATTTAGCGTTTCACGGTCGTACTAATCGCATTGAAGTAGAACACCGACTAATAACACTAAAGGAAATAGCAACGGCTGTAGGGGGCAAATTAGCCCGTAAAATCGTACTCCACTCTTTGTATTCATTGTATATTTTGCAAATTAATATTTTTAGTTTAGCTAAGAACTTCTATGTTAATTGATTACGCGTTATCTTTTCTCCATTGGGCAGGTGTTGTTCCGTAAAATGCTTTGAAACATCTGCTAAAGTATTTTGTAGAAGAAAAGCCCAGTTCGATTCCTATCTCGGAAATATTTAAATGAAGATAATTTTGGAGTAGGTGGATAGATTCCCGCATTTTTATATTTAGGGCAAATTCATTAGGGGATAAGTTTGTTATTTCTTTCATTTTAGTATATAACTTATTTCGTCCCATTCCTAATTCAGATGCCAGCACATTCATATCAAATCCCGGATTGTCAAAGTTCTTCTTTATTATCTCCGTTACTTTATTAATGAACTTTTCTTCCTGTTCGGATTGTACATCGAATATTATTGCAGATCCCTCGTTTTTTACCATATTCCTGTATAGTAACTGCCTGTTTTTGACAATGCTGTTGCAGCGTGCTTTTAGTATTTCTATGTTAAAGGGCTTTGCTACATAATCATCGGCACCGAACATATAGCCTTCAATCGTCTGATCGGTGGAATCCTGGGACGTAAGCATTACTACCGGAATATGTGACAGGTTTATATTATTTTTAATTCTGTAGCACATTTCTTTACCTGACATTACAGGCATCATTACATCACTGAGTATGATATCCGGAATAATCTCCGTTCCTATTTCCAATCCTATTTTTCCATTCAGGGCTGTGTACACTTTATATTTATCTGAAAAGGCATCCCGGAGCAATTCCAGAAGTTCTTCGTTATCTTCCACAATAAGAATAGAGTATGGAGAATTTTCATTACCACCGGAATTAACGTCAAGATCAGTTTCTACATTTTCTTCCGATACTTTGTTCCTGTTTTCATATTGTTCTGACTTATAAGGGAGTATCATGCTAGAGAGGGAATCTGCCTTTAATTCCGTTTCGTTGAAATGAGAATAGCCTTTTAATAATTTTATTTCAAAAATACTGCCTTCGTTTATAGTACTAACCACACTTATTTCACCACGGTGGCTTTCCACTATCTCTTTTGTCAGGGCAAGGCCGATACCGGTGCCGAGGCTAAATCCGGAAGTTCTGTATTCCACCTGATAGAATCGTTCGAAGATATTTGATAGTACATCGGACGGTATCCCGATTCCATTATCTTCGATCAGGATATGTATGTATTCATCGTCACGGATCCGGATAGTGATGCTCCCTGAGTCAGATGTGTATTTAAAGGCATTTGATAGTAGGTTATAAATGGCCTTTTTGAATTGAGCCCTGTCAATATAAGCAGTAATATTTCTATCCTCTGAAAAATCATAAATATAGGTAATATGATGTTTACCGGCGTATTCGGTAAAAGACTCATAGATGCCTTTAATATATTCGACCAAATCAACTTTTTCAATCTTCAATCTGTAAAATCCTTGTTCCTGTTTTCTGAAATCCAGCAATTCGGATATAAGATCTCGCATATGGGTTGCATTATTAAGCACTTTGGAGATTTTTTGTTTTAATTTGTGTTCCGGGTTTTTAGATAGCATGGATTCAGTCTGTGCTATTATCAGGGTTAATGGAGTTCTGAGTTCATGAGAGATATTAGTGAAAAATTTTAGTTTCATCTGGTTTAATTTCTCATTTTGCTCTTTTTCTTTTCTTTCAATTTTTAAAGCCGAATTTATCTGGGAACGCCACACAAAGAAACGTATGATTCCTGTAATAATTGATATAAGCAAAATCAGATATATTGCATAAGCGAACGTGGTTTTATAAAAAGGGGGACTAATCCTGACAGTAAGCGATTTAGATTTAATTTCCCCTATATCCTTCGAAGGATTGATTTCTCTCAGCAGGAGTTTATATTCACCAGGACTGATATTTGTATATACAATTGTATTGGACGAGGCTTGATTCCAATTTTCGTCAAAATTTTCAAGCTTATATTCATAATTCAATACAGCATCTTGTGAGTAATTTGAAGTTGCAAATTCAATAGATAAATTATTCTGATTGTATCTGAGGTCTATTTCATCGCAGAGGAAGAGGGCTTTATTTAGAATTTTTGAGTCGTCTCCTGGCGATATATGCTTATTATTGATGAATAATTTGTCAAAATACAAAGAATAATTCACAGGCGAAAAATGTATGAGTTGAGATTCTTGTACAGACGCCAAACCGTTAGTCCCTCCAATAAATACTTCTTTATCCCGGGTTATGTATGAACTGCTGCCTTCGAAGAATCCGGTAATGGGAAAATTACGCCGGGAACGATACAGGGTATTGCCGTTTTTGGGGTTGAATATTGTTAAAGCATTGTTGTGCAACAAGAGGAGATAACCTTCGCTTGTCTCGGAAATATGATAACAGAAATTACTGAACTGTTTCTCATTCTCTTGTGTATAATTTTCGAAGTCATCCGTCCGGGGGCAATAACGAAATAATCCGGAACCTATAGTGCCGAAAAATAATTCTCCGCTTTTCGTTTCCAGTATTGAGGTTACTTCGAATTTACCGATAGAACGGGGTTCGTTTTTATTATACGAGTATTGCTTTACTTCCTTTGTATTCAGGTCTATACATTTAAGGTCCGGGGTTGATAACCATAACCTGTCCTTGCTATCTATGAAAAATGTATAAATGAAATTGCTGTTTATCAGATTATTTAGTTCAGTATCATCACTGAACGGTTTTATTTCGTCTTCGCCAATATTTATTCTGAATAAACCTCCTCTTATCTGCACTATAATGGAATTTTTATATCTGCTTATGTCCTTGATGGAATTACCGGATAAGGCATTATTGGTTATGATTGATTGATTCAATAATTTATGGCTTTTCGTTTTGAGATCAAAAACGCATAAGCCGAGGTTATGGATGCCTATGAAAAGTCTATCCCCTGTTTCATCATAATAAATACTTTTAAGATTATATCTTATTGCCGAATCAGGATCATATCCGTCATAGAGGTATCGTGTAAACTTCCGCGTTGCCAGATTAAGGCAGTTAAGGCCGCCGCCTTCGGTACATATCCATAGATTACCGGATCGGTCTTCCGCCATTTTCCCCACAAAGGGGAAACTCAGGTTATTTTTTCCGACCGAACTGGCGTTGTAGAAGTTAAAAAGGTCAAATTTAGGATTGAAATAATTAGCCCCGCCAAAGTAGGTCCCGATCCAGAGAGTTCCCTGCTCATCTTCGTAAATCGAAAATATCGACGAATGGCTCAAACTGTGGGGTTGGGTATCGTCATGGATATAATTTGTCCAGTTCTTACTATTCTTGTTGAAACTGTTTAATCCGAAAAATGTGCCTATCCATACAGTACCCAGATTATCCTCAAAGATGGTCCGTACCTGGTCGTTCGACAGAGAGTTTTTTCCGGCAATATGGAAATAGTGATGTTTTAGATTTCCTTCTCCGTCAAATATATATACGCCTTTGTCTTTAGTCCCGGCCCATACCCAGCCATCTTTGTCTATATATATGGAATTTACATAAATATTTTCTAACAGATTATCCCTTTTTGAATTAGGGCTACCCGCTTTTAATACAGTCAGCCCGCTCCGGCCTCCCACCCAGATATCATTTTCACGGGATACGCATAATGCATATACTCTTCCAATATTCTCTCTCACAGTCGCATATAGTGATATCTTGTCAGTTTCTTCAGAATATGTATATACCTGATCATCGGTAATAAACCATAATTTACCGTTTTTATAGAATATTTCGTTTACATTTTCTTTCAATCGCCGGAACTTTTCTCCAACAATATCGTATTTTATGAGATCATAATTAGCCTTTATGTAAATGGCCCCTTTTTTATTCCCGGTTATTGATAAAATATTATTGTGAGTAAGCTCGGGAAATTCTGCAGAAGACCTGAATATCTGTATTGCATTGCCATTATATCTGCATATACCTTCTACAGTGCCGAACCACATTGCTCCTGTCTCATCCTGATAGATGGACATGACGTTTATTTGTGGCAGTCCTTGAGTACTTCCCAGATGATTGAAGTATATATTATCTGATAATCCTGGTAATGTGATTAAGAATAAGTTTATGTAGATAATTATGGCTTTCATTATTATATATTAAGGTTTATCGAGTTCGGTTTTTATAAAAAATAATAATGCCAATCAGTAGTATTAAAAGGTAACAAAAGTAACACATGTTTCAGTTAACAGTAAACAATCAGTAATAAACAGAAATACAGATTTTTGGCTCTGCCAGTCTTGACTCACCGGCGCTTCATCTATTTTTAATTGACTAACGTCGAATGCTGCCCCGCTTCGCTTAAAAACTACTACTTGTTAAAAAGTAACAAAGGTAACAGAAAATCAGTAAACAGTTATCAGTTAACAATCCTTTCTTGCAAACCGCATTTCTCCCGGTGTATCTGCGTGTCTTTCCTGCGAGCTTCAGAGTCCTCGTTTTTTTATTTCTGCTTCTCATATTCTTTCGTTGATTATCTGTATAATGTTAAAAAGTAACAAAGGTAACAGATATATCAGTTATCAGTTAACAGTAAACAGTTAGCAGTAAACAGTATTTCACGCAGAGACGCTAAGGCGCAAAAGGTAACAAAGGTAACAGTTTTTTAGCCTTTGTGCCCTTTGTGATTCCCATCGTGTACTTAGTGGTTAAAACTCTTTACCACAAGGGACACAAAGGTTTACACAAAGAACACTATATAAAAGGTAACAAAGGTAACACATATATCAGTAAACAGTAAACAGTCAACAGTTATCAATTAACAACTTGTATGTCGTATCTTGTTTACTCGTATCTTGTTTACTTGTAACTCGTAACTGCCCGAAGGGCGAAGTAACTCGTAACTGCTTTAATCAATACGTCAAAGAACTATCATCCAAATGCTTTCGGCTCTGTCTATATAGATAAAGTTATATATATAAGATAACACTTGATTTTTTCCCACGACTCACATTAACTATCCATTAATAATAAATATATGTCAGTCTATCTTAAAATAGCCCAATAGAGGCTGGCAAAGGTGTTTTTACTTTATTGCTTTTATTCCGTTATAACTCAAACAGCTTCTTAAATTAATTACCGTTTACCCCACTTTTTTTGTGCGGTACAAAATTATCCCATAATCGGTACAAAAAGTACCCTTTTTGAAATTCAAGTGCAATATTTTTGTCGGGTTAATCCTAATATCTAAACGATTTGTAATTCACTCTTAATATTAATTTATGATGTTCTGCTCAAAAAAAGTAATACTTTTCCAGTCTGTTTTTCGTCTGAAAATATGGAACTTAACTCCGTTTTGTCAGAGAGGAAAAGAAAGCATACAATATCCATACCCCTCAGGATTTTTTTCCATATTCATAATATAAATCCCAATCTTAAAAATGAGACGATATGTTAATTAAAACTTAAAGCCGGGCCAGTCCAATTTTAATAAAGAAGGTCCTTTGAGATTGAATCTTGAAAACCGATTGTTAACTTAAAATGAATTCTCTGATGAAAATTACTAAAAAATGCAAAAGAAATAGAAAGCTGCTGAAAAGCTTTCTGTTAACGGCTCTTTACCTGTTTCCATTGATAGCAATGGCACAAACTCGTATTGTTGGAGGCGTAGTCACGGATCAGGGCAACGAGCCTCTGATCGGAGTGAGTGTTGTTATAAAAGGTACGACTACAGGAACACTCACAGATACTGATGGAAAATATACTATTAATGTACCGGATAAGGAATCCGTCCTTGTGCTTTCATATATCGGATATGTCATACAGGAACAGAAAGTGGGAGAACGCACTGCAATAGATGTTGTCCTGCAAGAAAACAACAAACTGTTGGATGAAGTCGTCGTTGTCGGTTATGGCGTACAAAAGAAAATAAACCTGACAGGAGCGGTTTCTGCAGTAGATTCAAGGAAGCTGGAAAACCGTGCCACAACCAACCTTTCGAGTTCGCTTTCCGGTCTGGCTTCCGGTGTCACAGTGAAGCAGTCGAGCGGTAAGCCGGGCAGCGACGAGGCGGACATCCGCATCCGTGGTATCGGTACGTTTAACAAAGATTACCTGTCACCGCTTATTATCGTGGATGGCTCGGAGGCAAGCATCAGCTCGGTCAACCCGGATGATGTGGAAAGTATCTCATTCCTCAAAGATGCGGCTTCGGCAAGTATCTACGGCTCGAGAGGCGCCAATGGCGTCGTTCTCATCACCACCAAAAGAGGCAAAAAGGGCGAAGCGCCGCGCATCACTTACTCAGGTATTATCACCCGGGAGAAGATGAGCGGCCAGAAGTTTAATTTTGGTAGTAGTTTTGCCGATTACATGGAGCTCTATAACCTCAAGGAACGCCTTACGATGACCAGTGTGGACAATCTGACGAACGGCACGGGTGTATCCTTCCCGCAAGAGCTGATAAATGAATGGAGGGCTGCCGAAGCCAATCCCAACGGCATCTACACTGATCCGGAGACAGGCAATCAAGCCCCTAACTGGTTGGCATACCCTACTACCAACTGGGTAGACTATCTTTTTCAGTCTGCTACCACACAGAAGCACAACATCTCTGTGGCCGGCGGTGGCGATAAGAGCAATTATCTGCTTTCGTTCAACTATCTCGACAACCCCGGAACACTCGAAAATACAGGACTGAAGCGCTATCAGGGGCGTATTAACCTTGAAACCAGGATTACCGACTTCCTGCGTGTGGGCACACAGACTTACGCTACTTTCCAAAAGCGCGATCCGGGCAACACCAACCTTACTTATCTTTTCCAGACCTATCCGAGCATTATGCCGAAATACAACGGACAGTATGGCGGCAGCGATTATGCTCCGGAAACGAACAACCTCCTGAAGGAAGTGGCCGGAACGGGCGGATACTACGATCAGACGAGGCTCAATACCACCTGGTTTGCCGGCGTTGACTTCGGCAAGGGCCTGACGGGTGAAGTACGCTTCAATTACCAGACCCTGTTTGATGAACAGGCTACCTATGGCAGGCACATCGACCTTATCTCATTCCGTTCGGGTAAGGTGCTGCAGGCAGGCAGTACAGTGGAACAGGCGACTACCACCCGTGCTACCACCCGCTATCAGAACAATACCACTACTGCGACGCTGAACTATATGAAGAGTTTCGGTAGTCACGACATTACCGCGCTACTCGGCTTCGAGCGTTATCAGTGGAATAAGAAAGGCTTCACGGCTACGCGTACAGGACTGCTGGATTTTGACCTGCCCGACTTCAACGCGGCCACTGATAAAATAAAATCCCCGACCGTAGGCAGCTCGGATGACTGGAAGAATCTGGCCGAACAGGACTACGGAGTAGTATCGTATTTCGGGCGTATCAACTATGCCTATAAGAATCGTTATCTGATGGAGGCGAATTTCCGTCGCGATGGCAGTTCACGCTTTGGCCCCGACTACCGTTGGGGAACATTCCCTTCTTTTTCGCTTGGCTGGCGCCCGCTGGAAGAAGATTTCATGGAGTCTGCACGCAACATCTTCAGTAACCTGAAGCTCCGCGGCTCGTGGGGAAGGTTGGGTAATACTACTTCGGGCTACTACGAGTGGCAGGCCACTTACAGTGCGCAGAACTATGCTTTTGGTGACGCAATCTATAAAGGTCTGGCGAAGAGCAAGCTTGCCAATCCCCTGCTGCACTGGGAAGCCGTGACCTCTACAGATATCGGCCTCGACCTTGGCTTCCTGGACAATCGACTGACAGCCGAAGCCGACTACTACGTGCGCAAAACGAAAGGTATCCTTGCCAGTCCCAGCATGTACCTGACAATGGGTACAGTGAGCGCCCCCACTACCAACACATCCGATATGGCGAACAAGGGGTTTGAAATCACCTTGGGCTGGAAAGACAAAATCAAGGACTTCAGCTACGCTGTCAGCGCTAACTTCTCTTATAACCGGAACGAAGTGACCAAGTACAAGGGCGTTTATAAAGAAGGCTGGGAAACGGATGCTAACGGCAACAAAGTATGGGTGACCAATCGCGGGGAAACTGCCAGTATTGACGGCAATAATATCGTGACGGAAGGGCATCCCTACAACGAATACTATATCTACTCCACCCACAAAGGTAACGGAGACTACTTCCTTGCCGATGGAAAACCAGATCCTAACGGTGGTCCCCGTGATGGTATGATACGGACAAAGGCCGACCTGGACTGGGTACGCGCCATGATTGATAATGGCTATAGCTTCAACGGACAGACTGTAGGACAGGGCAAAGGCTTGTGGTACGGCGAACGTATCTATGCCGACCTGAACGGTGACGGCAAGTATGGCACTGCCGACGACCGTTACTTCTCCGGCAAGAACAGTGTGCCTAAGTACAGCTTTGGATTTAACCTATCTGCCGAATGGAAAGGCTTCGACCTGAGTATGACATGGGCAGGTAACGCCGGCTTCAGTTATGTCATCTACAGCCGGGGCTTCAATATAGCAGCCGGACAGAAAGGCGATGTGATGCCAATGGACGCATACACGAACTTCTACCGTTACGACCCTCTGGCTGCTCTGACAGATGCAAATTATGACCCGGCTCAGGACCCCAAAGCCAATGTAAATGCTATCTACCCGCGACTGGGGGCCGTTGCACACCTGAGTAACGAAACCGAGGTGTACAATGCCAGCTACATCAAACTGAAGACCCTCCAGATCGGCTACACTATACCCAAGAAGTGGGCGCAGAAAGTGTACGTCAACAATTTACGCGTTTTCTTCTCCGGTGAGAATCTGTTGACAATTACCGACTTCCCCGGCGTAGACCCCGAATACGGCGGCAGCGGATACCAGACCTATCCCATCCCGCGCATGCTTTCGGCTGGTATAAACATAACATTTTAAACTAAAAGGAAGACTATGAACATGAAAAAAATAACCTATCTGACAGTAGCTGCCACCCTCGCTTTTGCAATAGCAGCCTGCACCGATGTACTCGACACTGTTCCTTCAAACGCCGTGGCGAGCGGAACCATGTGGACTAACGAAGCTCTTACCGACCAGGGAGTGGCGGGTGTGTATGCGCCCATGCGTAACTGGGGATTCTATTCCAACAATGCAGGTGACTACAGCGCATCCGACTGTGTCCCTTTCGAGATACTGGGCGTGTCGGGTGAAATTCGCTTCGAAGTGAAATACCTCACAGGGGTGGCCGACGCCAACTACGGATTGTTCAGCACTATGTGGAAGAAGTTATATGAAGGCGTACACCGTGCTAACGACGCCATTGCCAATCTGCCGACTGCCGGTGGCATCACAGCAGAAAAGCGCGGACGCCTGACAGCCGAAGCCAAGTTCATGCGGGCTTACTATTATATGCGCCTGAATGAGTTGTACGGACGGAACGGTCTGGGCGTGCCCGTCTACACCGAACCTGTGGCTGCCGAAGAATGCAACAGGGGACAGAGTCCCGAAAACGAAGTGTGGGCTCTTGTGGAACAAGACCTCACCGATGCCATCAACGAACCTAACTTTCCCGGCAAGTATCTCGAAAAGGGACGTTCCAGTAAGGGCGCGGCATACGCTTTCCGCGGAAGGGCGCGGCTACTCCAACAGAAGTATGCCGAAGCGGCCGATGACTTCTCGAAGGTAAAAGCATGTGGCTTCGGACTGTTCCAGGGAGGCTATAAGCAGCTCTTTACGCAGGCTAACGAGGGTTGTGAAGAGATGATCTTCTCTCTTACCAATATCGAAGAGAACGGCTTCGGTTCCATTATCCAGAAATACGCCGGCACACGTTCGGCAGGTGGTAAGGCAGGCGGTAACGGCTGGGCCGACTACATGGTGAATCCCGCCGTGGTGGATCTATATGAGAAAACTAACGGTTCACCGTTCGACTGGGATGAAGCCATCCCGGGCTACAGTGCCATGACCCCTTCAGAGCGGGAAGTCTACTTCGTGCGCGACACGAAGAGTGATGACCCTAGCTGGGTGGCGACAAATACCATCTTTAAGAATAACTCTGCCAAGCCAGCCTACCTGCCCGAAGGTAATGAAGCACGCATCAAGTTGGTATATGCCGACCGTGACCCGCGTCTGGGATTCAACGTCATTACGCCTTACAGCGAGTTCTTCGGGCTGGACGCGAACGGAGGCAATGTGGCGGTGAACACCGTCTACCGCTATCCTGTGAAAGGCGGAAACCAGCACCTCAGCCAGACCGGTGTTAATGACCTTTCGCTGAACGATGCGAACGCCACAGGATTCATGTACTACCACCGCAAGTTTATCATTGAGGGGGCCAACCTTGAGAGCCGCGACTATAATCCTATAGACGAACCTATCATGCGCTATGCACAGGTGCTGCTGATGTGGGCTGAGGCTATAGTACAGCAGAATGGGAGTCTCACGGATGCAGCCTCTAAAGTCAATGAAGTGCGTGGCCGTTCGTCGGTGAATATGCCCGGCTATACTTTTACTTCAAAAGAAGACGCCATGGAGAAAATCCGGAACGAGGTACGACGCGAGTTCGTGGGCGAAGGCGTGGACTTTTATGAAGAATTGCGATGGGGTACTCTGAAGAAAGTGAAATACGAAGGTAAGGCTGGCGGCTTCTCTATCTACGATGGAGGTGCGCACAACATTCTCGGCGGACGCTCCAACCGGCCCGCAGCAACCAATCTGTGGAGTACGTACAATGACTACAGCATCTGGCCTGTACCCCGCACCGAAATAGAGAAAAATCCGAATTTAACCCCGACTCCGGGATGGCAATACTAATGTAAATGACAATAAGGGTTGCCTCATCTTTTTGGGGTAACCCTTATTATGATGGAATACAATTATTTCTTTTGTAGCGAAATATGTATAAAATAAATAACCAAGACTGTTGTATTCAGATAATTATTTGTTAACTTGTGTACATCATATAGGATTAGAAATAAACCGTCTTTTAAATAATGAATAAATAATATAAATGTATCATCTATGATTAAGAAAAACTATTTATTTCTGTTATATCTGTCCCTGTTTTTTTCATTAGCCTTACAATCCCAGGAGCACAGCTTTGGAATCAAAGGCGGGGATTTTGTGTACGACGGGAAACCGGTGAGAATTATATCCGGTGAAATGCATTATGCCCGCATTCCTCATCAATATTGGCGTCACCGTATGCAAATGCTGAAAGCAATGGGGCTTAATGCCGTGGCTACATATGTATTCTGGAATGCGCATGAACCGGAACCTGGAAAATGGGATTTCGCCGGGGATAAGGACCTTGCCGGATATATAAAGACAGCCGGCGAAGAAGGCCTGATGGTGATACTTCGCCCCGGACCGTATGTATGTGCCGAGTGGGAATTCGGAGGGTATCCATGGTGGCTCCAGAATGTCGAAGGTCTGGAACTAAGAAGGGATAATGAACAGTTTCTGAAATATACCCGGCTGTATATGGATCGCTTATATAAGGAAGTCGGAAACCTCCAGATCACAAAGGGGGGGCCGATTGTTATGGTTCAGGCCGAAAATGAATTCGGCTCTTATGTATCTCAACGGAAAGATATTCCCTTGGAAGAGCACAGGGCTTACAATGCTAAGATCGTTCAGCAACTGAAAGATGCCGGCTTTGACGTACCTATGTTCACATCCGACGGCAGTTGGCTTTTCGAAGGAGGCGCTACACCCGGAGCTTTACCTACGGCTAATGGCGAGAGCAACATTGAGAATCTGAAAAAGGTGGTGAACGAGTATAATGGGGGGAAAGGCCCCTATATGGTTGCCGAGTTTTATCCGGGATGGCTTGCTCACTGGGTGGAACCGCATCCGCAAGTGAGCGCTGCAAGTATTGCCCGTCAGACGGAAAAATATCTGCAGAATGAGGTATCCATCAATTACTATATGGTGCATGGCGGAACGAACTTCGGATTTACCAGTGGAGCGAACTATGATAAAAAGCATGATATACAGCCGGATCTGACCAGCTATGACTATGATGCTCCTGTCAGCGAAGCCGGATGGGTCACACCTAAATTCGACTCGGTACGCAATGTTATCCGGAAATATGTGACGTATGAACTTCCTCCTGCCCCGGCCGCAATACCATTGATCGAGATACCTTCTATCAAACTGACTAAGGTTGCCGATATGATGGAAGTGATCGGAGCCCGGAAACCCGTACAAAGCGATAAGCCGATGACTTTTGAACAATTGAAGCAGGGATACGGCTATATTCTGTATTCCCGTCATTTCAATCAGCCGATAAGCGGCAAGCTTGAGATAGAAGGCCTTCGCGATTATGCGCTGGTATACGTGAACGGGGAAAAGGTAGGCGAGTTGAACAGGTATTTTAAGAACTATTCGATGGATATTGATATTCCTTTTAATTCCAATCTGGAAATATTTGTAGAGAATATGGGCCGTATCAATTACGGGTCGGAGATCATACACAATACGAAAGGGATTATCAGTCCCGTTATAATCAACGGGAATATTATAGAAGGTGAATGGGAGATGTACCAGGTGCCGATGAATGAAGCTCCGGCTGTGGATAAAATGGATAGATCACATGTATATGAGTTGGGTGCCGCCGGAAAAATAAAGGGCCGGCCGGCTCTTTATACTGGTACCTTCAATCTGGATGAAACGGGCGATACCTTTATCGACATGGAAGACTGGGGCAAAGGCATTATTTTTATCAACGGTATAAATATCGGTCGCTACTGGAAAGTCGGACCTCAGCAAACACTTTACATTCCAGGCGTATGGCTCAGGAAAGGACAGAATGAAATAGCTATCTTCGAGCAGCAGAACGATAAGGTACATTCGGAAGTGAAAACGGTAAAAGTGCCGGTGCTGACAAAACTGAATGTAAATTAGTATAACCGTAAAAATATTCCTACGTGGTATTCCCCTTTGTTGCGCAGACATTTTTCTAAACGGTCAAGTCTTTAAATAGAGTTATTCCGGTATGATGAGTACGGAAAGTTTCTTCAGTGACAGTGAGGATAGGGACGTTATAACCGTAAGTCTTGATTATAACTGAAATATCAGTAATTACGATAAGATTATCAAATAATGAGAACTAATATACAAAGATTCATACTCCTGATCTTATGTTTAAGTTTGGGTGTAAATACATTTCCTCAGAAGAACAATAACAATGAGCAGAAGCAGGTAAGCGACAGGGCTTACTGGGTAGATTTGCTTTATAAGATGTCAGAACCTGTCCTTAGCAATATGAGTAAAGGGGAACTGAAAAAGAACATGATAGTGGAATATAGCCCTAGCTGGGACGGACGGAACAAAAACGTAGCTTACATGGAAGCATTCGGCCGTTTAATTGCCGGTGTTGCCCCCTGGCTTAATCTCCCGGATGATAACACTCCTGAAGGCAGGCAACGAAAACAAATGCGGGAATGGGCCTTGCTGAGTTATGCAAACGCTGTCGATCCGGAAAATCCCGATTACCTGCTATGGAGCGGTTCAAATCAGATACTTGTAGATGCTGCTTACATAGCCAATAGCTTTATCCGTGCTCCAAAGGCTTTATGGAATCCGCTGGATCAGATAACCAAGGACCGGTATATCAAAGAATTTAAGAGCCTTCGTAAAATCAGACCGGCGTACAACAACTGGTTATTATTCAGAGCCATGATAGAAGCTTTTCTGGCATCGGTTGATGAAGAATATGACGGTTATGTACTCGATGTTGCTATTCGCAAAATAAATGAATGGTATCTTGGAGACGGATGGTACGCCGACGGGCCGGAATATTCCCTCGATTATTACAACGGATACGTAATGCATCCTATGTATGTTGAAATCATAGAAGTAATGGAAAGCAAGAAAATATACAGTCCGGTGAAATTCGATCTGGCCCTCAGACGTATGCAACGGTATAACCAGTTAGTAGAACGCCTGATCTCACCGGAAGCATCCTTTCCGGCCGTAGGGCGCTCTATGACATACCGTATGGGTGCTTTTCAGGCATTATCCCTTTCTGCCTGGAAATACGGCCTGCCTGAAACGATGACTAACGGACAGGTAAGGAATGCACTTACATGTGTTATGAAAAGGATGTTTTCCGTAGGAGGCAATTTTAACAAAGAGGGTTATCTGCAACTCGGTTTTGTCGGGCATCAACCTGATCTGGCCGATTATTACACCAATGCAGGCAGCCTGTATATAACATCCCTGGTATTCCTGCCGTTAGGTCTACCTGCCGGCCATGCATTCTGGACTTCACCTGCCGAAGAATGGACCTCACAAAAAGCATGGAGTGGAAAACCGTTTCTAAAAGATTATCATGAATCTATAAAACAATAGGAAGTATGAAAAGAGTATTGACTATTTGTTTACTTCTGATATGTCTATCCGCCAATGCATATAAAGACCGGGATTTGTTGCAGAAAGCAGCCGGTCAGGAAAAACTGGGAAGTATGCTTGTTACAGATCAAAAATGGGTACGTTATCCGAACTATTCGGATCGGGATAACTGGGATCAGTTTTTTGGTGAAAACAAAACTTATCTGATAGAACAAGGGGAAAAATATCTTAACTATGAATGGAAAGTAGTTAAGGCGACCGATTACCTCGAATATACCAGAAGCGGTGACCGGAGCATTATGGAAAGAATATACAATGGTAACCTGAATGCTGTTTCATCCCTTTTTATAGCTGAAATGGCCGAAGGCAAAGGCAGGTTCATGGATCAATTGACAAATGGAATCTTTCAAGCATGTGAAATGACATCATGGTCTATTTCCGCACACCTGGCTCTACAACGTGTACGAGGTTCATTTCCAAATCTTAATGACCATGTCATAGATCTGGTGTCAGGCGATGTAGGGGCAACGTTTTCCTGGATATATTACTTCTTGAATAAGGAATTTGATAAAATAAATCCGCTCATCTCGGAACGTTTGCACTACGAAATCGAAAACCGTATTCTGACCCCGTATCTGAACGAAACCCGTTTCTGGTGGATGGCGACAAATGCTACATCAGAAAGCGCTTTTGTAAACAACTGGAACCCATGGTGTAACGCCAATGTTATACAATGTTTTCTTTTGGTAGAAAAAGACAAGGACCGTTTGCTGAAAGGAGTTTACAAATCAATGGTATCCGTCGACAAATTCATCAACTATAACCACGATGACGGCGCCTGTGAAGAAGGCCCTTCATACTGGGGGCACGCTGCCGGGAAAATGTATGATTATCTGCAAATACTGTATGATGCGACTAATGGAGGAATATCTATATTCTCAGACCCTATGATAAGGAATATGGGCGAATATATTGCACGCTCATATATAGGTAACGGCTGGGTCGTAAATTTTGCCGACGCTTCGGCTAAAAGCAGCTTGGACTACCGCCTGATTTACCGATACGGCAACATGGTGAAAAGTACGGAAATGGAACAATTCGCTTCTTATCTGAAAAAAGAAAAACCTGAAAAAATATCCACATCCCGTGACACATACAGGCTTTTGGCTGATCTGTCATCCGATAAGGAAATAGATAAATTCAGTCCTGTCCATATTGCCACTCCTTTTACATGGTATCCGGATACAGAATTCTGCTATATGAGCGAAGGGAAACTGTTCTTTGCGGCAAAGGGTGGATATAATGATGAAAGCCATAACCACAACGATACCGGGACATTTTCTTTATATGCCGGTAACGAACCTGTTTTCATAGATGTAGGAGTGGGGACATATACAAGGCAAACATTCAGCAGCGAGCGTTATACGATATGGACCATGCAGAGCGACTATCACAATATACCGCGAATCAACGGCTTTTCTCAAAACTTTGGTAAAAAATATAAGGCTAAAGATTTGAAAGCCGATAAAAATAACAAAACTTTCGTTCTGGACGTTTCGCAATCGTATCCTGCCGAAGCCGGAATAAACAAATGGATACGAAGCTATAAATTATCGAAAAACAGCCTTGTAATAGAAGATAATTATGATATAATGAATGCTCGGACAGCAAACCAATTGAATTTCATGACCTCCGGAAAAGTAGATGCTTCGCAGCCGGGCATTGTAAAAATTACAATAAAAAACAAAACATATCAGCTGATATATGATAAAAATATCTTTGATCCGGTATCAGAAAATATAAAACTAGATGATATCAGGCTATCCGGAGTATGGGGAGATGAAATAGTCAGAATATCATTAAATGCAAAAAAAATAAATAACAGGGGGATCTATAAAATTTTTATTAAAGCTTAAAAAATGAATTTGAGAAATTTTAAACTGCTTTTTCTTACGTTTGCCATGATATCGCTGGTTGCAGCATGTCAGAATAAGCAAAGAGAAAAAGAGGACTTTATAAAAGGTAATGTGAAATTTGCCACAGCCCAGACGGATATAATGTTGCAGGTTGTGGGAGAACCTACAGGTAATAATTATCCCCGGACAATGAAAAGGAACGGGGAACTGGCTGTCACAAGTATGTATGACTGGACTCCCGGATTTTTTCCGGGATCATTATGGTATTTGTACGAACTTACAGGTGAAACAAAATGGAGAGACATGGCAGAAAAATGGACCACATCGCTGGAGCCGCTAAAAACATTTACAGGACACCACGATCTGGGCTTTATGATGTATTGCAGCTATGGCAATGCCGAAAGGCTGGACCCAAAACCGGAGTATAAGGAAATCCTGATAGAAAGTGCGAATTCCCTTTCTTCGCGTTTCAGCGAGAAGACACAGACAATCAAGTCATGGAATTACCGCAAAAACTGGAATGATACAACAGAATGGTTTTATCCTGTAATCATAGACAATATGATGAACCTGGAAATGCTTTTTTATGCATCAAAGGTAAGTGGTGATAAAAAATATTATGACATTGCTGTAAAACATTCCGAATCGACATTGAAAAACCATTTCAGGAAGGATTTCAGCACATACCATGTTGTTGATTATGATACAATAACCGGAAATGTACTGGATCAGGCAACCTGTCAGGGATTTAGTGACAACTCCACATGGTCGCGCGGACAAGCTTGGGCTATATACGGCTTCACCATGGTCTATCGTGAAACAAAAGATCCAAAATTCCTCGATGCAGCTATTAAAGCGACTGAAATGTACCTGAAGAATCTGCCCGAAGACATGGTTCCTTTATGGGATTTCAATGCAGGTGAAGCCGGATATGCGGCAGAAGGGAAATCATATGCCGTAGAATTCCCGGGGAAAGAACTGAGAGATGCTTCCGCAGCTGCCATAGTATGTTCTGCATTATTCGAACTGAGCGGGTATGCTAATAAACCAGAGTATCTGGATTACGCTATAAAAATGCTCTATAGTCTGGCATCTCCGGCATATAGGGCTCCATTAGGTGAAAATGCCGGTTTTCTATTGATGCATAGTGTGGGAAGTATACCTCACAAATCTGAAATAGACAAGCCACTGGTTTATGCTGACTATTATTTTCTGGAAGCGTTGATCAGATACAGGAATATGAATAGTCAAAATAATACTCTCTACCAAGACTAATTTATAAGTATTTGATTATGAGGATAAATTTTATATATTCCGGATTGGCTTTCAGTCTAGCGGTGTTTCTGTTTACGGGGCTTCTTCATGCACAACAGATAGTTACTCCACGGGGTATAGACTGGGCTACATTCCTGCAACAGCATGATTTGGTTTGGACCGGAATAGTTCCGGATTATTATTCGGGAGCCATAATGGGAAACGGACTTCTGGGAAATAATATCTATAAAGAAGGAGAAGCCTATAAATTTCATATAGGAAGGGTCGATGTTACCGAAGGTAGGATGCCGGCAGATAAATCACAATACAGGAACCTGTATCACGGAGCAAGGCTTCCTATCGGATATTTCCTGATGAAGCCTGTTGGTGCGCCGCTTTCCGAAAATATGAGACTCAACCTGTGGGATGCAACTACAACGGGAAATATAATAACAGATAAAGGAAAAATCTCTTTTAAGAGTTATGTGCATGCAACCAGAGATATTATCGTATTGGAAACAGACACAGAAGGGGAAGAAAATGGTTTCCAATGGGACTGGAATGCCTTAAAAGCCATAAGTCCGCGCTATACGTTCGGAAATAAAGATTATCCACAGGAATATATAGACAATCCGAATCCTGATGTAAAAATATATACGGATGGAGAGTACAAGCTGTCTGTACAAAATTTACTGGGCGGGAAAAGTTACATTGTGGCATGGCACGAAATAAAAGAGGGAAATTCCCGTCGTATCTTTATAACCATCTCGCAGGAGCAAACAGAAAAACAGGCTATTGACAAAGCTAAAAAAACAATAAGGGATGCTATCAAGGAAAGTCCAGTAGCCTTGGAAAGCAGCCATAAACAATGGTGGCACGCATATTATCCATCTAGTTTTGTTTCTTTCGGGAACTCTAAAATGGAAAGCTTTTATTGGATACAACAATACAAGTTAGGTTGTATAACCCGCCCCGATAAATATATTATAGACCTTCAGGGGCCATGGGCAATGGAGAAAACACCATGGCCTGCAATTTGGATGAACCTTAATGTTCAATTAACTTATTCTCCCTTATTCACTGCCAATCGTGCAGAAATGTCCGAACCTTTGTGGAAATCGTTAAATGACAATTTGCAAAATCTGGCAGAGAACACATCTGTTAACGAGTGGCAAGAAGATGCTATAGTAATGGGGCGTAGTACCAGTTATCATTTGCTCTCTCCCCTGAAGGCGGATATGGAGGATAAAATGCTCTATGAGACAGGTAATCTGACCTGGATATTATACTACTATTATGAATATTGCGTGTATTTACAGGATGAGAACGAATTATTGGAAAAATTTTATCCTTTGTTGAAGAAAAGCATAGCATATTATACGCATATAAAAGAAAAAAGAGAAGATGGAAAATATCATCTACCGGAAACTGCATCTCCCGAGTACAAGTCTGCCAGAGATTGCAACTATGATTTGTCCCTGCTCCGGTGGGGCTTGAATACCTTACTGAAGATAAATACAACATATAAATTGGGCGATGTAAAAGTTCCTGAATGGAAGGATTTTATAGATAATCTGGTCGATTATCCGGTCGATCCGGAGAAAGGATATATGATAGGTGAAAATGTTAATCTGACCGGTTCTCACAGGCATTATTCTCATCTACTGATGGTTTATCCGCTTCATATGGTTAATTGGGAACAACCGGAAAACAGGGAGCTTATTTCTAAAAGTATATCTCACTGGCAAAGTATGCCTGACTATCTGCAAGGATATTCGTTTACGGGTTCATCATCCATGTATTCAATGATGGGCGACGGACAAAAGGCTGTAGCCCAGTTGCAGAAATTAATAGATAAGTATATCCGTCCTAATACTTTATACAGGGAGACTGGTCCGGTTATAGAGACTCCATTGGCAGGAGCCGCTTCCCTGCAAGAGCTGTTCTTGCAATCATGGGGTGGAAAAATAAGGGTTTTCCCGGCGGTTCCGGAGAATTGGGCGCAGGCTTCTTTTATCAATTTCAGGGCTGAAGGTGCATTTTTGGTAAGTGCTTCCCGTTATAAAGGGAAAACCGTATTTATACAGATAGAAAGTGAAAAAGGTGGAGAATGCCGGGTACAGACATACATGAATACGGATAATCTGAGAGTACAGCAGGCTAAAGGGGCAAAAACAGACTTTTCTGTCATCGACAAGGCTAAAGGGCTGATCAGTATAAGTACCCGGAAGGGAGATATTATACAGTTGACGGACGAAACTTTGGATACTATAATCCCAAAACCAGTAAAACATCCAAAGGAGGAATGTAACCCTTACGGTTATAAACGATAATTTTGAGTGATTTTTCTTTATATTGAAAGATTATTTTACTGATACAACAAAACTATGCATAAATAATAAAATAGAACTAAGACGGCTGATTGTCAATAATATTGATAATCAGTCATCTCAATTCTATTTATATAATAAAAAAGTAGTGTGTATCTAATTTAAAATGGTTATATACTTTTAGTTCTCTAAACCGGGATTAGCTTGAATAGCCTCTTTAGGTATCTGAATCGTATAACGGGGATCATCTTGCTGTAAGGTATATGTTTGCCCATTTATTTCTTTGATAATCTGAGGGCGTGTTGTACGGCGAAGGTCATACCAGCGGTGTCCTTCGAAAGCCAATTCACGGGCTCTTTCAGTTAATATTTCTTCAATCAACTCCGATTTAGACATTGCATTTACGGCTGTTTCCTTCACGCTATAGCCTGCCGGATTATACCGCTTTTTCATAAGTTCCAGCAAACGTTTACGGGCTTGCGACAGATCATCTTTGTTGGCTGCCGCTTCGGCAGATGTGAGATAAAACTCCCCTGTCCTGAATGTTTGCCGGTATTGCGTGTATCCTGTCTTTTTACTTGAGTAATAGCCATTATAATTCGGGCCTTCAAAATAGAACCCAAAACGCAGGTCATTGGCATCATACATATCAATGAATGTTTGAGTCAGGAAAGCTGACCTCGTAACCTGCTGACTAGGAGTCAATTCCATTGCTGTAATAACTTCTCCACATGTGTACAAAGTAGGGACAACGGCATCGGCCGCATTTAAGTCTTCCAGATATGCCTGATTTGCAATAACCTCTTCAGCTTTGTTATACGCACTTTCCCAATTACCCATATAGAGAGCTATTCTGGCATCGAAAGCAGAGACCGAAGTTGTATTGAACCGGTATAGATATTTATTCTCATCCCACGTTTTCACATTGATAAGCCAGCGGGCCACAGTCATATCATCCAGTATAGATTTGTAGACTTCTTCAACAGTGTTTCTTGTCAGTACAGCCTCTAGATCATTATTTAATTTTAGGGGAACGGCTTTTGTTGTCAGAGCTCCGGGTTTAGTATATGGCTGACCATAGAAGTTGACAAGTATGAAATGGCAATAAGCACGCATCATATAAGCTTCTCCCGCTAGCTGATTTACCTCTTCCTGTGAACCATTTTTTATTGTTTTGTCATTATATGCATTTATTATTTCATTAGCTATAAATATTGTATAGTAATAATAAAGCCACCCGGTTCTGAATGACGCATCACTCGACGGCCGGTCGATCCATATCTGTATATCACCATAGTTAGCCATATCATACTCGTCAGCCTCATTGACCAGCATCTCATCTGCACGGAATCCGGCAGCTCCCCTGTCGCTGGGAAAACCGTTGTATGCACCGGTAAGTAGAGCGCGGTACTCGTCCAATGTCTCCGGAATGACACTACCGGTAGGTTTTATATCGAGGTAATCACCGCAGGATGATAATGTCAATATGCCGCTAAAGAGTAGTAATTGTATTATATATTTCATAACAGTCATTGATTTGGGTTATTAAAAATTGAAGTTCAAACTAAAAACAAATGATCGCGGAATAGGTGTTGCAAATTTATTCCCCATAGTTTCAGGATCTAAATAATTCTTGTAACTGGAACCCCATACCAGCAGGTTGCGGGTTTCCAAGGCAACTGTCGCGTTATTTATTGTCAGTTTCCGGGTTAATGCCTGTGGTATATTATATGCTAACCTGACATTCTGCAGACGGAAATAGTTTTGTTTCTTAACCCATATATCCAGATTGTAATAGATATCATTCCGTGAGTTATACCAGTCATACTCAAGACTGCGCGTAACACCATCCCAGATAGCCGGGAATTTTCCGTCAGGATTTTCGGGAGTCCATCTATCCAGTATGGAAGTATCGGTATTTTGTCCTATATGGGTAGAACTGTTGCTGTAAGGCGGCCTGATTTGGACATGCGCCCCCAGATAATATGCTATATTGCATGACAACTCCCAGTTCTTATATGAGAATGTGTTCAGTATTCCACCTGTATATGGAGCATCTTTAGTTCCCATATATGAGTAAAATCCGCGTTCCTGAAGCGGTGTTACATCCGAGGAGGCCAGGCCTATTCCCCAAACATCCTGTAACTTATATAGTTCTTCTAAAGAGACCCTATTCCCCTGTTTGTCTACAAACAATGGAAGGCCATCTTCATCCAGCCCGTCTGTTTTCAGGGCGAATATTGCCCCTGCAGGATACCCTTCCCTACTTGGAAGGACATTTTGGTCGCCCACCTTTTCTTTCAGGACTTTGTTTTTATTATATGCGAAGTTAAGGTTTGTATACCATGAGAAATCTTTGGTTGTAATATTCTCAGTCCTTAGAGCAATCTCAATACCTTTATTAGTCATACTTGCCCAGTTAATGCTTGTAGAATAGAATCCTGTTTCGAGCGGCAGCATCTGGAACCCTATAAGGTCTGTACCTTTGCGGTAATAATAATCGACACTAAGATTTACTCTTTGTTTCAATACAGAAAGATCTACACCGAGATTAACTGATGTTGTTTTCTCCCAACGCAACTTGTCATTCGGCGCACTGGCTATACTTATAATTTGCTCCGATCCGTCAGGTAATAGGCTTCTAACCTCATATTTACCCAATAAATATGGCGATGTTTTTTTATCAATATTACCCTGAATACCATAAGAAGCTCTGATAGCCAGGTTATCCAGCCAGTTTTTCTGGTCTTTCATAAATGGTTCTTCCATTATTCTCCACGACCCGCTTACGGAATAAAGAGGTAAATAGCGGTATTTTGGGTCTACCCCAAAAAGATCCGAACCATCGAAACGAATACTACCTCCCAGTATATAACGTTGTAATAAAGAGTAAGATGCAGTGGCAAAGAAAGAGGCATAGGCATTGACCTGCCTGATTCTTTGATACTGTCTGTATCTGGATAATTGTGCACTGGATGCATCCGGAAAAACAATTGGTTGAGTCGTTTCTGCTGAAGGGCTATATCCGAATCCGGCGCTATACAAAGTAGTATACCATGTTTTCCTGATTTCGCTACCGCCCATCACTTCTAATTCGTGTATGCCGTTGTAAGTATCCCTGTATTCGGCCATACCTTTCCATGCAACTTGTGAGTTATCGTTTTCATTATTTCTGATAACACCTCCATCAGGCAGAAAAGATTTACCTCCTTTGAAGCTATCCTGACGAAGTTCCCGCATTGTGAAAGATTCTTCTTCCGCTATCTGTTTTACCGATGTCTTGTCTGACTGTATGCCAAGTTGGGATGTCAGTTTCAACCGGTCACTCAATAGCCGGAATTCCAAATCCCAGATAATGTTTGACGAGGTAATATCTGTCTTATTGCTCGTGTTTTCATATTCTTCGAATATATTAAACTTAAGACCTCTGTCGCTATCCTGTACGTTGTAATCATATGAGTAATTTCCATTAGCATCATAAGGCTGTTGGTAAGGATTTGCTTTACGGGAATACGACAACGGATTTGCATTGCCGTATGTATCAGATAAATATGAACTGTTAGTCCGGCGATTGAGATGGATTGTTAAGCCCGTTTTTACATGATTATTAAATTTATAATTCGTTTTACTCATTAAGCTGAAACGATCGGACGAAACTTTTTCCACATTACCATTCTGGGAAGAATAGCTGAACGAGTTGTAATACTGCATATTGTCACTTCCTCCCGATACACTTATATTATATTCCTGGTCGAATGTATCCCTGAAAAGAATATCGTTCCAGTCAGTATTGATCGTCCTCAGGCTATTGATTTCCTGTTGTACCTGCGAAGGAAGAGCATTCCAGCCATTATTAAGGTAATTGTTTACCAGATTATTATTTTGTAATATTTGGTGGACACCTCCCATTTTTTGCAGATACATATTATCATATCTTAGTAAGTCCAGTTCAAGCCCTACTTTTTGATCGGCATTCATCAGATTCAGGCGGTCGATATTTCTTTTAGGAGAATAGGTTAATTTAGTAGATACATTTACTCTGGGTTTTCCTATCTTCCCTTTTTTTGTGGTAATAACGATTACGCCGTTTGCAGCACGGGTTCCATAAATGGCAGTGGCTGCCACATCTTTAAGTATTGTTATGCTTTCTATATCGGACGGGCTTAGTCCTGCAATAGATGATTGGCGGATATTATCAAGGTCGTTGTCATTCTCCAGTGCCGGTATATCGGTACCTTCGAGAGGCATACCATCGAGAACCCATAAAGGGTCTTGTGTACCGTTTAACGATGCAGTACCACGGATACGTAATTTTACAGGGGCTGTGGGCGAACCCGAAGTCAGCACGGAAGACAATCCGGCCACTTGTCCGGCCAGTGCCTGATCTATACTGTTTACAGTACCGACACTTTCGTCCGAAATAGACACGGTGGTAATAGCAGCCGTCAGCTTTCTGCGTTCTATGGTCTGATAACCGGTAACTACTACAGCATCCAGCGCGTTTCCAGACTCTTTCATTGTAATAGTAACAACCGCTTTACCGCGAATATCCACTTGCTGCGTTTCGAAACCTATAAAAGCGCAGGTTAAATGTGTAATACCTTTGGGGACAGATAAAGTAAATTCACCTTCAGCATCGGCAATAGTTCCCATGTTATAGTTCGTAATCATTCCTTCTACACCGGTTTTCTCTCCGATTGTGCTTTTATCGATATATACCGATGCGCCCGGAAGCGGGGTTCCATCTTCGGCAAATACCTTACCTTTGATAAGGATGGTGTTTTGGGCCGAAAGGGTGATGGTGGAAATAATAAGAAGCAATAGAGTTAATAATCTCATTATTTTACAGTTTTTAGTTTTTACAACAATTAATTTACTTAACGTAAAGACTTGTCGATGCGTAGCAACATGTCTTCATAGTGATAGCGGGTAGCTTCGTCTGTACTGGTTAACCTTGACTTCATCAAACGTTCGATCCGGAGTAATGTCCCTCTTTTTATTGAAACTGATTCTGAAACCCGTTTTAGTCCGGAATAAACCTTGGTAGAGTTGAAGTTTTCATTTTCATTGTTCAGGCTTTTCTTCTCTTTACTGACTTCATTACGGTCAGCAGCTATAATAAGAGCGTCGATAAATCCTTTTTGTGTCGCTTTTTCAATTACATTTAACGGGCGGCCTTGTATTGTCGTTGAAAAAATAGCCTTGTACAGGTCTCCCAGCAGTTCGGTTGCGGTATAAGCCATTTTTCCATTTTGAGCCTCATTATTAATCATCCTGTCGAGCCGTTCATCGTTTAATAAATCCCACAGGACAAATGATTGCGCGCTTGTATAGCTTACAAAGGGATCATATTCTCTGTACCCTTCAGGAGATTCCTTTATGGGGTACACATAGTTATAAAGATCGTCTCCGAACAACCATTCGGGATATGAAATAACGTTGTCAATCAAATATTGAACCGATTTCTTTTGTATATCGCGGGGAACATGTACATAGCTTTTGTTTCCATCGCCATAGACTGTACGGTTGACATACATACCTCCGACATTGGTCAATACATGATATGAGTACAGATGCCATTGCCCGATAATATCATTCATCAGTTTCCCGGCTTTGAGATAATCGTCCCCTTCTTTTGTCGTCCATTTCAGAATTTCAGGAACGATATGTTTTAAATTCTTCAATCCATATTCACTGGCTTTTACAGCATCATCGCCCAAATCTTCGCTCTGGGCCCTTGGATCGACAGCTTCACGCATATCCTGTTGCGGAAGATAGTGATACTGAGAATTCTTATAGGCCTCCGCTACCATTGTTTTTAATCCGGGCAGTTCCTTATGTGCGTCGTTTTCCGGATAAAGACGGTATGCCCACTCAATGGCAAATTTGTCGTACACTCCTATCTTGGGTGTAATGGAGGTCACATTGTCTTCGGGTTGGGCAATATAATTAAAACGGGCATAATCCATAATAGAACTTGCCGTAGCCATTCTGGAGCAGAAAGATTCGCTGCGCAAAGAATCGACCGGATAAGAAAATGATGCGCCCATGTTATGTTTTAAACCTAAAGTATGTCCGATTTCATGAGAGGATATAAAACGAATAGCTTCTCCCATATGTTCATCATCGAACTTGTTAAGTCTCGATTTTTCATCTATGACGCCGGTTTGTACACGCATCCAGGAATGTACGGCTGTCATTACATTATGCCACCAAATAACATCGGACTCTATAATCTCGCCCGAACGCGGATCGAATACCGATGGTCCCATTGCATTGGCCCTGTCCGATGCTGCATATGTTACTGCCGAATAACGGACATCGTCTATGTCAAAATCCGTTTCGCCGGTTACTTCTTTTGCAATGATTGCATTTTTGAATCCTGCGGCTTCAAATGCTTTCTGCCAATCGTAAACGCCCTGTATTATATGTTTTCGCCATTGTGCAGGCGTCGCCGGATCAATATAGAAAACGATTGGCTTGACAGGATCAGATAATTCTCCGCGAAAATAAGCTTCTTTATCTTTAGGCTCGAGACGCCAGCGTGTCACTACTTCTCTTTTTTCAAGTTCATGTTGTTCATCGCTAAAGTACCAGCGGGGGGTAGTAAAATATCCCACACGTGTATCTTCGAAACGCGGAGTCATTGGTGTTTCAGGCAATAATACAAGGTTGGATGTAACCTCTACGGTAAGATTGGCTTCTGTCCGGGCTCCCGGTATTTTAGTTGTCTGCATAGATTTAACAACAATGTTTTGCGGAAAGCTTTTCATCGTAGAGATATAAGAATAATCGCTTATCGGGGTGGTACCGATTCCTGTCATTCCGAACACATTATTAAAGCTGGTTTTTGTTCCGTCATAGACCTTATTGACCTTGATCAATACAGCTGTACTATCCTGATTATATGCTTCTATATTGAATGATTCTAAAATAGACATACCAAAGTTGCTGGCAACGCTTTCACTGATTTTAGTCAGGCCCGATACTTCAATAAATGGCTTATATTGTAAGGTATATACCTTTTTCTGATCTTTGTTTATTTCGAACTGGATGACTATGCTTTCGAAATTCATGCCTTTATTGATTCCGGCATCATTAAAATTGGACGGTACCTGTGATATTTTATTTACAATAAGGAAATCGCGTCTGGTTAGGCTGTCCGGAATAAGAAAATAAAAATCATTTTGCTTTTTATAGATAGGGAAAAGACCTGTGTCGCACGTCGCGCTATCTGTAATTTGTTTGAATTTATCCGTTTTTTCAACTTTTTCGGCAGGTTTTTCTTTCTCCTTCTTTTTCTTAAATACTCCAACGTTAGCTTCTACTGTAAATGGTAAAAATAAAATAATAAAAAATAATAAAATTCTCATAAGACATAACTTTGGCTTAAAAGTAAGGAAGTAATATCTTCTGAGGAAAAAAAATGTAATGAACAACCGAAAATAGGTAGTGAATGGTGATTAATTACGAATATAATGCTAAGAAAGAAGAGGGATTTTAGCAAAATAATATCCATCTTGTATTTTGAATGTGCATTTTGTTTTTGTTAAAATTGAATATCTTTTAATAAGATTATCGATACCTTTCCCGGAATAATCATCATCCTGTTCCCGCGGATTATAATTATTTGCAACGACGATAAATTCTCCTTCCGCATAAATACGAATATAAAGCGGTTCGCTATCCGATATCTTGGTATGCTTAATACAGTTTTCAACCAATAATTGCAATGAAATAGGTAAGATCCTGTAAGCCAGTATTTCTTCAGATAATGTTATTTCCGTTACAATTTTATTCGCAAACCGGATTTTCTGCAAGTTGATATAATTCTCGGTAAACTCCAGTTCTTCTACTAATGTAACAATGTTTTGATTTTCCTGTTTCAACATGTATCTATAGAGATTGGATAATGTAATCGCAAAATATTTGGCAACTTCCGCGTCTTTACTTATGAGTACGCGCAGGCTGCCGAGAGAGTTAAACAGGAAATGAGGATTCAGCCCGCTTTTCAATCTCTCTAATTCCGTAGATATCATAGTTTGCTTATGTTGTTCACTTTTAAGCAGGAGATTCATATTTTCCTGTTCAATTTGCCGACGGCGAACCGCTTCTTTTCGCCACCGATAAATTCCTAACCCAAAAACCATTAGAAATGAGAAGATTGCAAGTAAAGAAACGACCAGAAAATCATTTGCAGTCTTTTGTATCGATTCACTTATACTTAAATCAGGAAGATGAGCGGTAAATAGCCATTGTTCATTATCTGAACTATGTAGTTTGTAATAGCTATATACAGGAAGGTCGAGATAATCCGATTTTGTATTGATTATCGTGTCTTTCGGGTTTGATAAAAGGTGCTTTTCATATTCCATATCCTGCGTCCGTATGGCAGAGCCTATTTTTTTTTCGTTAGGATGGTAAAGATATATACCTTTGTTTATGATGGTAATATATGCAGAGCTTGGAATCGGGGATTCGGACACCCGTTTATGAAAATCTAACAAGTTGACCAGTAAACAAAGCCTTTCGTTTTGGTTGACTGCAAGAGAAAATTTGAAAAACAACTGATTATCCTTATCATATATCTCGCGCCAAACGCCCGAAGAATATTTCTGTCCTTTGCTTAGAGGCTCTAAAGTAATATCACTAATACTGGGATCGAGGGCCCTGATTTTTTCGATAATTTTTTGTAAAGCATCTTTTTCATCGTTGTCTTCTAACAGGACTTTGATAAGAGAGAGATTCTTATCATAATCATCAAGCATATCGACTATTATCTGGATACTACCCAATGCAACGTTTGTCGTCATAACATCAGCCCGGACAGCAGCTTCTTTTTTTACACTGTTATTTACATACCAGGCCGCCATAAAAAAGCATAAAAGAATAAATACACTTACCCAGAAGTATATACTGGAAAAAAGGCCATCCGTTATCTTTCTAACCATTGCTTGAATTCTTTTATCTTTTCGGAACTAACAATAATCTCCTCTCCGGGTTCAGGGAATAATTTTACTTTTATCCGGTTCTTAGAATAAGGTGTAAAAGAAACGATGCTGTTGAAATTTATGATATAACGGCGGTTCAGCCTGAAAAACTCACGATTATCAAGAATTTCTTCCAACTTATATAATGTGTTTTCGTAAAAGTATTTTTTTCCTGACTTTGTCATAGCAAACAGGTAACGTCCTTCAGCCATAAAATAAGCTACATCTTCTACATTTACCGGGATTTGAGTTTTACCCAGATTAAGCATGATGCGGTTCAGATATTTTTTCTGAGGCAAAGATGTCTTATCTAAATAATCTAACAGATTGTCTAATCCGGTCATAAAATTGCCTCTTGTTTCTTTGTATTTATTCAGGGCTTGTCCAAGATCCTTATCGTCGACAGGCTTTAATAAGTATCCGATACTGTTTACCTGAAAAGCCCGGATAGCATACTGATCGTAAGCTGTAGTAAAAATGACCGGACTTTTTACTTCTACCTTGTCGAATATAGCGAAAGAACTGCCGTCACTTAAGTGAATGTCCAGAAAGATCAGGTCACACTCGTTTTGTTGCAGCCACTCTATTGTAGAAGCAACACTCTGCATCTGCCCTACTATCCTGATATTACTGTCCATATCAAGTAGTTTCTCGGCCAGCTCCAGCGCCAGAAGATGCTCATCTTCTACAATTAGTACATTCATTGGTGTTTATGTTGTTACTTACAAATGACAAAAGTAATAAAAAATGAACCGGAGGCATTTTTATTTTACATATTTAAACATCTTGCTTAGAGTATAGTAGGAATATCTTTGGTGTTTGAAACGGGATCAAATGGGGGAACACGTGAGATTTTGTTTTTCTGTAAAAGTTTATCTATCGTATTTTGAAGTGTACTGGCTTTTAGTGTACTGGTTTGCAAAAAGGGAGTTCTTTGCAGTATTGTTGATTTATCTCCATTCTGCTTCAGTTTATTCATTTATTTGATAATGAGATTTTTACTTGTTGTGTTCTTTCTGCCTATACCATTGCTTTATAATCCCAAGCAACATTTTTGATAGCTTTTGACCATTTTTTTATGGCTCCGATGCTTTAATAAAAAGTTCTTTGTATGCAGATTGATTTATAATAGTAATAATTAACCAATTTTCTAAATTCATACCATGATGAAAAAAATAAGGAAAATCTTCAAGTTGTTTCTTTTCTCATATTATGGGGCTATCTACATCTGGAATCAGAGGTAGAAGGGATGTTAAAGCCAAAGACAAACATGATCTCCTTGATAGAGGTTGATCAAACATAACTATTTGAAACATTAATATAACAGAATCTAAGAATGGAAGGCATGAAAAAATCACTTCTATGTGCACTCTTCCTTTTAATGTGCACGATTGTTCAGGCACAAAGCCTGACAGTACAAGGAAAAGTGGTTTCCAAAACTGATGGAGAACCAATTATTGGTGCTACAGTACTGGATACTAATAAAAAAACAAATGGAACTATTACCGATACTGAAGGCAACTTTACACTATCAGTTGAGGATGGGACAGAACTTCTGATTTCTTATGTCGGATTTAAGGCTGTTCAGGTAAAGGCGGAGGCTATATTGAATATTGTTTTGGAAGAAGATCAGGAAATGTTAAAAGAAGTGGTTGTAACGGGATATACCACTCAGCGCAAAGCCGATCTGACAGGTGCTGTCTCTGTAGTCAGCATAGATGAAATTGCAAAGCAGAATGAGAACAATCCGATGAAGGCTTTGCAAGGACGAGTTCCCGGAATGAATATTACAGCTGATGGTAATCCGAGTGGTAATACTACTATCCGTATCCGGGGTATAGGAACATTGAACAACAACGACCCTCTTTATATTATAGATGGTGTACCTACTAAATCAGGAATGCACGAGTTGAATGGTAATGACATCGAGTCCATTCAGGTATTGAAAGATGGGGCTTCCGCTTCTATCTATGGATCTCGTGCTGCAAATGGCGTTATCATCATTACAACTAAAAAAGGCCGAAACGGGCAGTTGAAAATTAATTTTGATGCTTCTGTTGCTGCTTCCATGTATACCAATAAGATGAAAGTGTTGAATGCCGAAGGATATGGACGCGCCATGTGGCAGGCTTATGTAAATGAGGGGCAAGACCCTAATACCAATGCTTTGGGTTATAAATACAATTGGGGATACGATACAAACGGGTATCCGCAGCTAAACAGTATCAGTATGTCTAAGTATCTTGATTCCGGTAACACAGTTCCGGCAGCAGATACAGATTGGTTTGATGAAACAACCCGTACCGGTTTTATACAGCAATATAATGTATCAGTAAGCAACGGCTCGGAAAAAGGGAGTTCTTTCTTCTCTTTGGGTTATTATAAGAATCTGGGTATCATAAAAAATACTGATTTTGAACGCTTTTCAGCTCGTATGAATACCGAATATAACCTGATCGATAAAATGTTAACTGTCGGAGAGCATTTCACATTGAACCGGACTTCGGAAGTACAGGCTCCGGGAGGATTCTTACAGAATGTATTACAGTTTAACCCTTCTCTCCCTGTTTATGATATCAATGGAGGATATGCAGGCCCTGTAGGCGGTTATCCAGACCGTGAAAATCCGGTTGCAAGATTAGACCGTAACTCAGATAACCGTTATACATACTGGCGCATGTTTGGTGATGCTTATGTAAACCTCAATCCGTTTAAGGGATTTAATCTGCGTTCTACATTCGGATTGGATTATTCTCAGAAATCACAACGGCTCTTTACCTATCCGATCACTGAAGGGAATGTTGCCAATAACAAGAACGCCGTGGAAGCCAAGCAAGAACACTGGACCAAATGGATGTGGAATGCTATTGCCACTTATAACGTAGAAGTAGGCAAACATCGGGGTGATGCGATGGTGGGTACGGAACTTAACCGTGAAGATGATAGCTATTTCTCTGGTTATAAAGAAGATTTTTCTATTTTAAATCCCGATTATATGTGGCCAAATGCCGGTTCGGGCACGGCACAGGCTTACGGTTCGGGAGAAGGTTTCTCTTTGGTTTCATTCTTTGGAAAGTTGAATTATACTTATGATGATAAGTATTTGGCTTCATTGACTTTACGTCATGATGGCTCTTCCCGTTTCGGAAAGAATAACCGATATGCAACTTTCCCTTCTTTTTCGTTGGGATGGCGTATAAGCAGTGAAAACTTTATGAAAGACCTCACTTGGATCGATGATTTGAAAATCCGTGGTTCATGGGGGCAGACAGGTAATCAGGAAATATCCAACATTGCCCGCTATACTATTTATGTTCCTAATTATGGTGTAACAGAATCGGGAGGACAAAGCTATGGTACTTCTTATGATATTGCCGGAACCAACGGAGGAAGTATTCTACAGTCAGGGTTCAAGCGTAACCAAATAGGCAATGATGATATAAAATGGGAAACAACGACCCAAACCAATCTCGGGCTTGACTTTTCGGTTCTTAAACAGAGTTTGTATGGATCATTCGATATGTTCTATAAGAAAACAACAGATATTTTGGTGCAAATGGCAGGTATTGCGGCAATGGGGGAAGGCAGTACCCAATGGATTAATGCCGGTGAAATGGAGAATACCGGCTTTGAGTTCAATCTCGGCTATCGCAATAAAACTTCTTTTGGTCTGAAGTACGACTTAAATGCAAATATATCTTCTTATCGGAATGAAATTACAGCATTGCCGGGTACCGTTGCAGCAAATGGAACTTTTGGAGGTAATGGTGTTCGGAGCGTGATTGGGCATGCCAATGGTTCTCAGGTAGGCTATGTAGCCGACGGTATTTTCAAATCTCAGGAAGAAGTCGATAATCATGCAACACAGGAAGGCGCTGGTTTAGGACGTATCCGCTGGCGCGATCTGGATAATAATGGTGTGATTGATGAAAGAGATCAACAATGGATTTATGATCCTACTCCATCTTTCAGCTATGGACTTAATATCTATCTGGAGTATAAAAACTTTGATTTTACTATGTTCTGGCAAGGTGTACAAGGTGTAGATGTAATTAGTGATTTGAAGAAAGAAACTGATCTGTGGAGCGGTCTTAATATCGGTTTCTTGAATAAAGGTGACCGTGTACTTGGCGCCTGGTCTCCAACTAATCCCAATTCGGATATTCCTGCACTGTCGCGCAGTGATTTAAATAATGAGAAACGCGTCTCTACTTACTTTGTAGAGAATGGCTCTTTCTTGAAGCTACGCAATGCACAGCTCGGTTATAATGTCCCTGAAAATTTTGCGAAGAAATTGAAAATGAGTCGCCTCCGTTTCTATTTTAGTGCACAGAACGCATTGACTATTAAAAGTAAGACTTTTACAGGTGTCGACCCTGAAAATGCAAACTATGGTTATCCTATTCCGATGAATTTGACTTTTGGGTTTAATGTCGGTTTTTAATAAAATAAATCAGTCTCTTATGAAAAAAATAATATATACAGCAATTCTAGGACTTTCACTTATATATAGCGGTTGCTCCGGTTTTCTGGAGGATCAGGTGCCTCAGGGAACTATCAGTGATGAACAACTTAAGGACCCCGCGTATATTGATAACCTGGTTATATCAGCTTATGCGGTATGGATTACCGCCGAAGATATCAATTCTTCTTTCTCTATGTGGAACTATGATGTACGTTCCGACGATGCCTATAAAGGAGGTAACGGAACGGAAGATGGCGATGTATTTCATGCATTGGATGTTTCGCAGGGAATCATGACTACTGCCTGGAATATCAGTGATATGTGGCAACGTTTGTACAATTGCATATCACGTGTAAATACAGCCCTACAGTTGCTCGAGCAAGTTGATGGAAACACTTATTCACTGAAACAGCAACGTATTGCCGAAATGCGTTTTTTACGGGGGCATGGTCATTTCTTGCTGAAACGCCTATACAAAAATATTGTGTTTGCTAACGATGCCGGTTTGTCGCCGGAAGAATATAACTTTCTTTCTAATACGGCTTATACAAATGATGAAGGTTGGCAGGTGATTGCTGATGATTTCCAATTTGCTTATGATAACCTTCCTGTCAAACAATCTGATAAGGGACGTCCTACTAAAGCTGCGGCAGCTGCATATCTGGCAAAGACTTATTTATATAAGGCATACCATCAGGACACCGCTAAAAGTCACGAAGTGACAGGCATCAGAACAGAAGATCTGTTGCAGGTAGTAAAATATACAGAAAACAGTATTATGTCGGCAGGTGGTTATGCGCTGGCTTCGGATTTCCACAACAATTTCCGTCCCGAACCCCAATACGAAAATGGCCCGGAATCCCTATGGGCAATGCAATATTCAATGAATGACGGTACTAACAATGGTAATTGTAATTGGTCTTATGGTTTGATTGTTCCCAATATTCCGGGAGTAACTGACGGAGGCTGTGACTTTTACAAACCAAGCCAGAACTTGGTAAACGCATTCAGAACAGATAATAATGGTTACCCTTTATTTGATTCATTCAACAATAAGGATTACGATCCTCAATCAGATTATGCAGATCCCCGTTTGTTCCTGACTGTGGGTATGCCGGGATTCCCTTACGAGTTCAACAAAAATTATATGATGGATGAGTCTACCACATGGAGTCGTAGTAACGGGCTTTATGGCTACTATGTGACATTGAAACATAACGTTGATCCTGATGGCGATTATTTGATTAAGGGCTCATGGTGGGGTTCGCCTATGAATCGTATCGTGTTGCGCTATGCTGATGTATTATTGATGCGTGCCGAAGCTTTGATCCAGCTAAACGATGGCCGTATAAATGAAGCCATCAGCCTGATAAATCAGATCCGCAGCCGTGCCAAACAGAGTACTGCGATGGTTTCAGATTATGAAACGGAATATGGTGTCCATTTCAATATTCAAACTTATACGGGATCTTATTCACAACAGGAAGCTCTTAATTTATTGAAGTTCGAACGCCGTGTAGAGATGGCTCTCGAATCAGAGCGTTTCTTCGATTTAGTTAGATGGGGAGAAGCGGCTGAAGTGTTGAACAAGTTTTTTGCGCAAGAGGCTAATGACTGTACTATCTATTCCAACGCTTCATTTACAAAGAATAAAAATGAATATCTCCCTATCCCATTTGCTCAAATGAGTGCCAGTAATGGAAAATATACTCAGAACATAGGTGGATGGTAATAGTAATCTTTTTATAATCGCGAATATATGAAAACGATAATAGATAAAATAAGTTTGTTTATTCTGGCAAGTGCAATCGTATTTGTTGCTTCAGGATGTAGTGATGATAATAAATCGGATCTTCAGTTGGATGGAGATACATGGATTTCTTCTTTTACTCTGGATGACAATTATTCGGGAGTAATAGACCGTACTGCGAAAACGATAACAGTGGGGGTTCCCGAAGTATATGATACGGATGCCATGACTGTTACTGCTATCGAATTCTCCGATGGTGCAAAAGCATCTGTAAAGATAGGCGATGTCCTGAATTTCTCTTTTCCTCAGGTTATAAAAATCACCAATAGCGATGTTTTTATGGACTATACTGTGAATATTAAGCATGATGAGGCGAAGATTCTTACATTCAAGTTGAATGATGTATATGCCGGAGTTATCGACCATACAAAACGCAGTATTACAGTACGTGTTCCTGGCTCGGTTGATGTAAAGAATTTAGTCCCGGTAATAACTACTTCTGACGGAGCTGTTGTAACACCGGCATCAGGACTGGCTGCTGATTTTACCGATCCTGTTGATTTTACCGTAACATATAATACAGCATCAGCAGTTTATACCGTAACAGTCATCCCTACGGATGCACCAAGTGCTGTATATGTCGGTTTAGCTGCATCAATCGATTTGCTGAATGCTGAAGAAAAAGAGGCAGCTACCTGGATGCTCAATAATATTGCAAATTCGCAATATATCTCTTTTGAAGATGTACAAGCCGGTAGAGTGGACTTGAGCGAATGTAAGATAATGTGGTGGCATCTGCATATTGATGGAGGAATTGATACAATGACCAAATTTGATGCGGCAGCTCCTGCTGCGGTCAACGCTTTGGTTAAGATGAAAGAATTATATAATAATGGGATGAACTTATTACTCACCCGCTATGCAACTTTCTATGGTGCAAAAATAGGAGCGACTCTGGATGGCAATAATCCTAACAACTGCTGGGGACAGTCGGAAGAAACGGGGGAAATTACTGGTGGCCCATGGAGTTTCTCGATGAAAGGACATGAAGACCATCCGCTTTATCAGAATCTGGTAATGGTGAACGGTGAAACAAGTAATGTATATACATGCGATACCGGATACAGAATTACGAATAGTACAGCACAATGGCATATAGGTTCTGACTGGGGAGGCTATGCTAATAACGAGATATGGAGACAAAAAACCGGTGGAGTTGACTTAGGTTATGGTGGCGATGGTGCTGTCGTAGCATGGGAATACTTACCGGCAGATACCAAGGGAGGTATTGTCTGTATCGGTTCGGGATGTTATGACTGGTATGCTTTTGGGGTAGATGTTTCGGCGGATAAATACCATGGAAACGTAGCCCGGATGACTGAGAATGCAATTAACTATTTAATGAGTAAATAAAAGATATAATCTATGAAAACAATGATATATTCACTTACTTTGGCTGCCTTGCTGACTTCTTTTGCAGGCTGTAGTGACAACAATGATCCTGTATTGACCCAGAAAGACTGGAATGGAACAGCTACTTATTTTAAATCTACTGATGCGAAAAGTTTTGATACTTATTATAAGCCTTATGCAGGTTATGTAGGAGACCCGATGCCGTTCTATGATCCGGTTGCAAAGGATTTTAAGATAATGTATTTACAAGAATTCCGTCCTAATCAGGCAGGGACTTACCATCCGATTTGGGCATTAAGTACTAAAGATGCAGGTAATTACATTGCTTTAGGTGAACTAATTTCTTGTGGTGGATTGGCTAAACAGGATGCTGCGATTGGCACAGGCAGCACTATTTATAATGCTGCGGATAAATTGTACTACACTTTCTATACAGGCAATAAATATAGGCCTACTTCTTCGGAAAATGGTCAGGTCGTAATGGTAGCGACCTCCAGTGACTTTACGACCTGGACAAAAGACCGTAATTTCTATTTGAAAGGTGATACCGATGGTTATAGCAAGAACGATTTTCGTGACCCGTTTGTATTTGAAGGGGAAGACGGAAAATACCATATGCTGGTATCCACCACCAAAGATGGAAGAGGCGTATTGGCCGAGTACACATCCACTGATATGAAAGACTGGAAGCATGCAGATATATTTATGCCTATGCACTGGGATCGTTTTTATGAGTGTCCCGATGTATTTAAAATGGGTGACTGGTGGTATCTCATTTATTCGGATATGTCCAAATGGTCCCGTAAAGTTCAGTATTTTAAAGGGCGCACATTGGATGAGTTGAGAAAATCGTCAGATCCTCTTGCCTTCCCTGACAGCAAAGAAGGAGTTTTAGATTCTCGGGCTTTCTATGCCGGAAAAACAGCCTCGGACGGAACAAACCGTTATATCTGGGGATGGTGTCCGACACGTCCGGGCAATGACAATACGGATGTTGGCGCCGATAATGAACCGGAATGGGCAGGAAATTTAGTTGCCCATAAAATTGTTCAACATCAAGATGGTACAATATCTTTTGGGCTGGTAGAAGGTATTAGCCGGAAATATAATGTCGAATCCGTTGTGAAAGTAATGGAAAAGAGTGAAGGTGTATCTGAAAACAGCGGAAGTTATACTCTGACCGGCAATTCGTATGCGCTTTTCAACCGGTTGAATGTGCATAATAAAATTTCATTTACAGTGAAAACGGCAAGTAATGCTGACAAATTCGGTCTTTCTTTTGTTCGTGGTACAGATTCAGAAAAATACTATACAATTGTCGTGAATCCGGAAGATAATAACAATAAGAGAAAAATAAACTTTGAAGAGGAAGGTGTGGCAGGGAAAGGTTTCATTGCCGGGATAGACGGTTACCTGTTTGATACTCCCGCTGATAATGTGTATAATGTGACTATCTGTACAGATAATTCGGTTTGTGTAGTATATATCAATGATAATGTTGCTTATACAAATCGTATTTATGGGATACAAAAGAATCTATGGTCTATAAACAGTTATTCAGGAACTGTCGAAGTGAGCGATCTTAAAGTCAGTTATTATTAATTGAACATGAAACTTTGTTTGAAGTAAAACCTTTCAAAATAGGATATAAATGAATAATAAATTAAAAATTTGTGGTGGTCTTTTAGCCCTCAGTCTTGTTGGTTGTGCCACAAAATCAGATATTATTATAGAAGATTTTGAATCCGGCACTTATAATAAGTGGACAGTCGAAGGCGATGCTTTCGGTGCAACACCTGCCACAGGAAATTATGCCGGGCAACAGAATGTAGAAGGCTTTAAAGGGAAGTTCCTGGCTAATAGTTTTAACGGAGGAGACGATTCCCGCGGAACTCTTATTTCACAAGAATTCACTATTGAGCGTGATTATATCAATTTCCTGCTAGGTGGAGGAATGAATCAGGACACTTATATCGAATTAGTTATAAATAATAAAAGTATTCATAGATCGCGTTCTGTTGTAGAAACCGAAACATTGCAATGGATGACATGGAATGTGAAAGAATATACCGGACAAAAAGCGATTATCCGCATTGTTGATAATCAGCGCGGTGGATGGGGACATATACTGGTAGACCAAATAGAACAAAGCAATACGGAAAAAAGTGTATTTATGGTCGATTATGAATTAACCTTTGATGCCGACAAGAAATATATCCTTGTCCCTATCGACGACGACAGTCCCGAGTCTCTGATAACACTTGGGGTCGAGGGTACAACCATAGGCGTACCAATGTACATAAGAGTTGCCCAGACAGAGAAAATAAGTTATTGGGTTCCCATAGATATTGAGAAATATAAAGGGAAAAAAGTAACATTGACTTTTGCCCATGCGAAAAAGACAGATAAGCATTTGAATGATATTAAGCAATCTGATTCTTTTAATTTTAATTATGATGAAACATATCGTCCATTATATCATCATACTCCACTGTACGGGTGGATGAACGACCCTAATGGCATGGTTTATTTCGATGGCGAATATCATCTGTTTTTCCAGTATAACCCATATGGATCGAAGTGGGCAAATATGCACTGGGGACATAGCGTGAGTAAAGATCTTAAAAAGTGGGAATACCTGCCGGTTGCTTTAGCTCCCGATTCGCTCGGTTCAATCTTTTCAGGCAGCGCTGTTATTGATAAGGATAATACAGCAGGTTTCGGTAAAGACGCAATGGTGGCTATATATACTTCAGCCGGAAAGTCCCAGACACAATCTATAGCATATAGTACGGATAAGGGGCGTACATTCACCAAATATGGTCATAATCCTGTATTGGCCGATCCTGATATTGCAGATTTTCGCGATCCGAAAGTTTTTTGGCATGATGCTTCGGGGCAGTGGGTAATGTCTTTAGCCACATCGCAAACGATAACATTTTATGGTTCGAAAAATCTCAAAGAATGGAATAAACTGAGCGAATTTGGAGAAGGTACAGGTTCGCATGCAGGGGTGTGGGAATGCCCTGATCTGCTCCCTTTGACATATAATGGACAAACGAAATGGGTATTGTTTGTAAGCATCAACCCCGGAGGGCCTAATGGAGGCAGCGCTACCCAGTATTTCATAGGCAGCTTCGATGGTAAAACATTCAGGGCCGATAATCTCAGCTATCCTTTATGGCTCGATTATGGACGGGACAATTACGCAGGAGTAACATGGAATAATGTTCCGGCAAAAGATGGACGTCACTTGTTTATAGGGTGGATGAACAACTGGGATTATGCAAATTCTGTTCCTTCGCTAAACTTTTCGAGCGCTAACACATTAGTACGTGAATTGAAACTGGTACACAACGGTAAGCATTTAGTGGTGGCTAGTCCTCCTATTGCAGAAATGGCAGACCTAAGAAGAAACGGTGAAAAGATTGGAAAGAAACAAGTGAACAAGACATATACCCTTGAGAAATTATTGAAAGACAACCAAGGAGCTTATGAGATTGAATTTTCAGTAAAACCGAAAGGAGTGGATCGTTTTGAGTTTAAATTGGTAAATATAAAAGGAGAAAACATTCGTTTCATATTCGACCTGAAGAAAAATACCCTTTCTGTTGACCGGGCGAAAAGCGGCCTGATTGATTTCTCCAATAATTTTGCTACGGCCCTTATTAATGCACCGTTGGTTGCCAAAGATTATTATAAAATAAGACTGTTTGTTGATAAAGCTTCTACCGAATTATTTGTTAATGACGGAGAGTTGGTGCAAACGAATCTTGTTTTTCCTACCGAGCCGTACAACTCACTGGTATTCGCAACTGATGGGGAAACAATTGAGATAGAAGATATGAATATCTATAATTTAAAATAATAATAATCTGAAATGAAACAAAAAAGTATATACGTAAGCCTATTGCCTGTGATGCTGGCTTTCTTCTGTATGGGCTTTGTAGATCTGGTAGGTGCTGCATCTAATTATGTAAAGGCAGACCTGGTGCTGACCGATACCGAAGCGAATATTTTTCCATCGATGGTTTTTTTCTGGTTTTTGCTTTTTTCGGTACCTACCGGAGTATTAATGGGTAAAATAGGCCGGCGTAGAACTGTAATTCTGAGTCTCATTATAACAGCAACATCATTACTTATACCTGTTATCAGTTATTCATACATCTCTATGCTCATATCTTTCTCCTTATTGGGGATTGGTAATACATTGATGCAGGTTTCATTAAATCCATTGCTGTCGAGCATCGTAAAGGGAGATAAACTGGCAAGTTCCCTTACTTTCGGACAATTCATAAAGGCGATTGCTTCTTTTATAGCACCTATCATAATGGCCCGGGCTGCACTTATGTTCGAGAATTGGCGCTTACTATTCCCTTTATTCATGGTAATAGCTGTTATTGCGATCCTTTGGCTCGGATTCACGTCTATATATGAAGAAAAGGAAGATAGTAAGAATGCATCATTTAAGGAGTGTTTTGCCTTGCTGGGTAATAAATTTATATTACTTTGTTTTCTGGGAATAATGTGCCATGTGGGTATTGATGTAGGTATTAATGTAACAGCTCCTAAGATATTAATGGAACGTCTGGGAATAACTCTTCAGGATGCAACTTACTCGACGAGTGTCTATTTTCTGTTCCGTACAATAGGGTGCTTTAGTGGAGCATTTATATTAGCCCGTTTTTCACCTAAAAAATTCTTTGGGATAAGTGTCATTTGTATGATCTTGTCAATGCTGGTATTTTTTACTTTCGATAATAAGATTGCATTATATATTGCGATAGCTTTGATCGGCTTCGGTAATTCAAACATTTTCCCTATAATCTTCTCTCAAGCCTTACTCCAAAATCCTGATAAGAAAAATGAGGCATCGGGACTTATGATTATGGGACTTTTCGGAGGAACTGTTTTCCCGTTCTTCATGGGGTTGGCTACCGACATGCTGTCATCACAGATAGGGGCGTTGGCTGTAATGAGTATAGGTGTTGTTTACCTGTTGTTTATATCGTTTAAGCTAAAAGGGAGTATAACAGTTGCATAATGTGAAATTGAAAAAATAATAGACAAAATGAAAAATATTGTAGTAGGATTAGGTGAAATCCTTTGGGATGTATTCCCTGAACGTAAAGTTTTGGGAGGAGCACCCGCTAATTTTGCTTATCATGTATCTCAGTTCGGATTTAATGGATATGCGGTCAGTGCTATTGGTGAAGATCTTCTGGGCAAAGAGATTTTATCAAGTTTGGAAGAGAAAAAACTCAACTATCTGGTAGAAAAAACCGACTATCCAACCGGAACGGTACAAGTTACGCTTAATAAATCGGGCGTACCGCAATATGAGATTTGTGAAAACGTAGCTTGGGATAATATTCCATTTACGGCCCGTACCGAGAATCTGGCAAAAAATACGCAGACTGTATGTTTTGGCTCCTTAGCCCAACGAAGTGCTGTTTCACGTGAGACTATCCGCAAGTTTCTGGCTGCTATGCCCGAAGACAGTCTGAAGATATTCGATATCAACTTACGCTTAGATTATTACACCAGAGAGATCATAGAAGAATCATTGCAAATGGCTAACATGATGAAGATTAATGATGAAGAGGTTATTAAAATCGCGGCCCTTTTCGGTTGGAATGAAGAGGAACAGGATATCTGTAAAAGGCTTCTCGATGAGTATAATCTTAATATTCTTATCTTGACAAAAGGAACTGAAGGCAGCTTCGTATTTACTGCCCGCCAGACATCATATCAGCCTACACCAAAAGTCCATGTAGCGGATACTGTTGGTGCCGGAGACTCTTTTACGGCGGCTTTTGTTGCGGCATATTTGCATGGAGAGCGGATCGAGGATGCCCATCAATTAGCAGTAGAAGTCTCGGCCTACGTCTGTTTACAACATGGAGCAATGCCGAAACTGGCCGATGCTTATTTAGACCTGTTCCACAACAGAGGCTGATCTCTTATCATATATTGTTGAAAAAGCACCATTTAAACATAATAGTGCTTTTTGTACTTTTATTACTTTGTTCTAAATTTGATGCCATGAAAATTAAAGTTTTGCTTTGTTTTATCGCTTTGTTGTTCTTTCTGTCCTGTAAGCAAGACAAGGATGTACGTTATACCATAGGTATATCGCAGTGTAGCGATGATCTGTGGCGTGAAACGATGAATAATGAGATGCAACGCGAAATCGGATTTCATAAGGATGCAAATATCATCATCCGGAGCGTAAAAGATGACACACAAAAGCAGATAGAAGATATTGAATGGTTAATAGAACAAAGTGTAAATCTCCTGATTATATCACCGAATGAATCGAAAGCCCTGATGCCGGTAATACAAAAAGCCTATAAAAGCGGTATCCCTGTTATATTAGTCGATCGAAGAATAGATACAGAGGATTATACAGCTTATGTAGGTGCCGATAATTATCAGATTGGCAAAGAAGTCGGGCTTTATGCTGCAGGTATACTCAATGGAAGAGGAAACGTAGTTGAGATGAGAGGATGGAATGGCTCTACTTCCGACGCTGAGCGTCATGCAGGATTTGTTGATGGACTAAAGAATTACCCTGAAATACAGATTATTGCCGAGGCTCGTGGGAATTTTCTGAAAGAGGAAGCTAAACTTCAGATGAGCTATATATTGCGCGAATATGAACATATAGACCTCGTGTTTGCTATGAATGATCCGATGGCTGCAGGTGTATACGAAGCATCCCGGAAATATACCGGTAAGACTCCATTTATTATTGGGGTTGATGCCCTATCCGGTGAAGGCGGAGGAATACAGAATATCCAGAATAATGTTCAGGACGCATCTTTCATTTATCCTACGGGAGGAGATAAGGTTATTGATCTGGCAATGAAGATATTGAAAAATCAACCATTTGACAGGGAAAATACATTGTACACTACTGTTGTTGATAAGAGCAACGTGCGGGTATTGCAGTTGCAGACCGAACAAATAGCCGAACAGCAGTTGAAGATAGATTCTATAAATTCTTCATTAAACGATAGCTTGGTAAGGTATACCAATCAGAAAACGTTATTTTATATTTCTATTATAGCCATTGTTCTTATTTCCTTCTTTTTGCTCGTTTCATTTAAAGCTTACCGGGCGAAAAGTAAAGCGAACCGGCTGCTTGCTCATCAAAATGAAGAAATAAAACGTCAGGCAGAAGAACTCAGGGAGCAGAAAGAGCAGTTGCTGGCTATATCGAAACAGTTGGAAGAAGCGACGCATGCCAAATTAGTTTTTTTTACTAATATTTCACATGAATTCAAGACACCTTTGTCTCTCATACTGGGACCTGTAGAATCTTTGCTTACCGACGGATATCTGACGAAGGAGCAACATGAACTACTTACCCTGGTTAAGAAAAATAGCAACCGTCTATTGTATCTCATTTCTGAAATTATTGAGTTTAGGAGCTATGAAAATGGCAAAATGAATATGCATTTTTCGGAAGGGAACCTGAAAGAATTTATAGAAGATGTAAATCCATTATTCAGTGAATGGATTAAGCGTAAACGAGTGAACTTCTCTTTTTCGACAGATGGTACTTCATTCGATATGGTTTTTGATAAAGAAAAAGTAGAAAAAATATACTTTAATCTTATATCAAATGCATTGAAGTTTGTAAATATATCAGGAGAAGTTAAGGTCAAGTTAAAAAAGAAGAATCTGGAAAGAGGGGATTTTGCCGAATTATCAGTATTTAATAGTGGATCATATATACCGCCCGAAATATTGAAAAATGTCTTCGATCGTTTTTATAAGGTAGATCAGGGTAGCGAGGGTACAGGTATAGGACTTTCATTGACTGCTGCGCTTGTAGAGGCACATAAAGGGAAAATAGATGTATGGAGCGACGAAAATACGGGGACTGCATTTTGTGTCTTGTTGCCTCTTGTTTCGGACAATCCGGTGATGTCCGATTCATATGTTTCGGGATATACAGAATCCAGGCTCGAGTCAGAGACCGATGAGATTGGGACGGAATTACAACTAACAGCTTCTGAAAATGAAGATAAGCCTGTGGTGCTGGTTGTAGAGGATAATTACGATATGTGTAAATTCATTCAGCACATACTCAACAAAGAATATACTATCATAACGGCAGATAACGGAGTCGATGGGCTTAGTAAAGCAAAGAAATTTATTCCTGATATTATTATCAGTGATGTAATGATGCCCGGAAAAGATGGATTTGAGCTATGTAGTTTGTTAAAAGAGAATGTATCGACCAACCACATACCTATTATCTTGTTGACTGCCTGTTCGCTAGATGAACAAAAATTGATAGGCTTCGAAAGTGGCGCGGATGCTTATATACCCAAACCGTTCAATGCACATCTGTTGAAAATACGGGTGCGTAAATTGATAGAGAACCGTCAGAAAATAAAGGAGGCTTTTGGTAACAGCCTGATAAACGACACAAAGAAAGAATCGTTGGGAGAGATGGAACAAAACTTTATCAATGATTTTCAGGCTTATGTTGAAGAATATATTTCCAATCCGGAATTAAATGTAGACGAACTGGCTGATCATCTCAAGCTTTCCCGTTCGCAACTCTATCGGAAGATAAAATCTTTAACAAACTATTCCCCTAACGAGTTAATCAGAATAGTAAGGCTTAAATACGCAAAACGGTTGCTGAACAGTAAAGTTAAATCGATATCCGAAGTGGCATATGAGGCCGGATTCTCTTCACCATCCTATTTTGCCAAATGTTTTAAAGATATTTATGGTGAAAGCCCGACCGAATATCTCGAACAGATGTAATAGATGAGTTCAGGTTTCATCGAGGTGTGGAAATAGAATTATCCTAAAAATCAGTCAATGGATACTCATAACCTTCATTCCTTTCGGCCGAACGATATAAGTATAATCCTCCATACGACCAATTATATCCTCCATTACCCTTCCCCCTGTCGAATGTAAGCCAGAGATATTTAGTGCCGATGCCGTCAGGAAACGGAACTACTGTTCCCCAGCCGCGGTAGCCTCCATCTTCAAAATCCACATTAAACTTACCCAGGAACTCTAATTTCGGAAATGAAAATATCAGATAGCCTTTGTCACTGCCACATAAGACATATCTTTTTCCTCCGATTTTCTGTATATTAATCCCGGTGACATTAAAGGGCTCATTCCCTGTATTTGCTATTTCTTCATATTTGCCACTTACCGATCCGGATTTACACAATGAAATACTGTAATGCCCATTGATAAGTTTGGCATACGCGGCATACCACATATCAGCATCTTTATCATAGAATACACTTATATCTTCGTCTCCTTTTACCTCATTATAGTCTAACATAGATAATCTGACATGCGTCAATCCAAAGAGGGGATTCTTATTAGATTCACCATAATAAATGACGTGTTCGCCGCCATGAGCCGGAGTGAACAGGCTCCATATGCGCTTATCCCGCTGATAAATAATGGTAGATGCGATATAATTACATATCTTCCCATCTAATTCATATAGAACAATACCCTCGCATTTCCATTCCATAGTGTTTATATTCAGGCTTAATATACCTAATATATCGGCACTGCGAAAGGATACGGAAAAAAACAGCTTGCCGTCTTTAATAACCGGACTTCCGTCTTCAAAATTAACCGGATGGGGATCTGCTTGCCCGAAGCCATTGCCATACCAACATTTAGCTTTGTTGATACCGATCTCCTGTCCGGTTTTTGTTTCTGCCCCGACATGCCATTTATAGTTTTCTATCTCTGCTATATGGGTCGTATTTATTGATAGGGGAACACTATATTTATAAGTCGTATGTCCATTATAATAAGTAGATATATATATCTGATAATCATGGCCGAATGCACCCGAGAATTGCAGGCGGATATTGAAACTATCGTCCGTTATATCTGTGATTGCGGTTAGGTGGATTTCTTGTCCTTCTTTTTTGTTGAGCGTTTCTACCTTGCTGATATTCAATGTTTTTCCGCTAATGGAAAAGATAAGTTTCAGTGAATTTTTGTCATCACCGAATTTATAGATAAATTTTCCGGATTTTCCATTAAATTCCAAATCGTAAGTTGCATAAGGATAGAAATTACCAATTTGGATATAGTCTTCCGAAACCTGGGCTGAATTATTTGTAATTTTTACTTCCTGTCCGATATGTTTTAACGAGGCATTTCCTCTGACAGCCTGTTTGGGATATAGATTCGTGTTTCCTTCAAAAATATTGTAATTCAATGAAAGTTCGTTCATTAAAAGCCCCATATTATAAACATTCCGTGTAGCTGCTATCCGTTTAAAATGTAAATCGGATATAGAATATGGCGGGTTCTCATTAATTTTTTCTTCCTTTGAGGCTTCAGGATATTCTCTTATTCCCGAATTTTCTTCTCCATATATTTTCGATGGAATTATAATTAAATAGACGGTAGCTATTATTACAACAGCTTTAGTAAAAAAGTTTTTTTTCATCGACTTAAATTAAGGTAGATTAAAATTACAACCGGTAGCTTTTCTTTTTCCGGTTCGTAATCTAAAATTAGTATTATATTTCGTATTTCCGGTTAATTTTGATTACTATATCCCGGATGCTGTTTAAATTCGTCCGGATTGGTCGCAGTAAGCATCTGGTCTCCGGGAATTAGTGCACGTTTGCGAACTCCATTAATAAATCCCTTATCATCCGTCACAAATGCAGTTTCAGTAGCCGGTAAATAAGCATCGACCCCTTCTGTTTATACTCTTTTAATTCCCTAGGGAAAAACTGTTTGGTATTTCTTTGATTAAATAGAGAAAGTGGCTGTTTCGGTCTAAATTTCATCCTTTTTGAATGAAATCACCCTTATTAGTTTGTTGATCTTTTACGAATTTTGTGATGTATAACCCAGTTCTAATCTATATGTTTCGTAAAAACTTAAAAGAACATAAAAATCTAATATTTAAAATATAACTAATATTTAATGCATAATACACACAAAAATATAACATATTTAAATGGCACTTTTTCGGTTGAAAATTTGGTGCTTAACTCTATTTTATTGAGAGAGAGAGAGAGAGAGAGAGAGAGAGAGAGAGAGAGAGAGAGAGAGAGAGAGAGAGAGAGAGAGAGAGAGAGAGAGAGAGAGAGAGAATTTGCAAAAATAACCAAAATTATAATACTGGCAGGGTAATATTAACTTATTACTCTTATTGTCTATTTAATCCCCTACTCCAGATGTAAAGTCTGGAGTAGGGGATTTTTTAATTCCGAAAAATCTAATCTGAAACTATGAATGAATATCCTTGCTCTTATAATATATAATTAATCATATCAGATACATACGATAAATTATTGCCTTGTTTTAATTTTCAAATAGTCTTGTCTTTTTCCATGATGACAAGATAATGCTCTCGATAAATCTAAAAATACTATAGCTATAGTAGGATGAACAGGCTGTTGATATAAACTTGCTTCATTCTAAATCAATTTCTCAATTAAAACAAATAAGTTATTATGAAAAACCTATTTTTTTGCATCTTATGTCTCACTCTGCTCATAGCTTGTGGTGATGATAATAAGTCTTCGGGGAATGTGGATTATAATCCCAATATTCCTGTAGAAGTTACGACGTTTATGCCCGATTCGGGGCGTATCCGGGAAAAAGTAATAATAAAAGGATCAAATTTTGGGAGTAATAAATCCAATGTCCAGGTCTTTTTTAAAGATGAGCTTACTGAGCGTAAAGCAACGGTTGTGGGTGTGGATAATAATACAATTTATTGTCTGGCTCCCCGCCAAAATGCAGGAGATAATTATATCAAAGTTGTGGTAAATGAGAAAGATATTACTACAAGCAAAACTTTCCATTACACAATAGCCGAAAATGTATCCACTGTTGCCGGGAGTCCTGCTATTAAAGGTAAAATAGACGGTAGTTTAACAGATGCCCGTTTCGATTATCTGCAGGGAGTAGGTGCATTAGATAATGAATCAATGCTTGTCTTTCATCGGGATGACCCTTCTGTGCGGTATGTGTCAGTTCCTGATAATACAGTAATTACTGTACAAAATGGTTTTCAGGCAGGTAAGCCCGCAGTGAATAAAAGTAAGACAAGGGTTTATGCAACCGGGCAGACACAACCTCATACAATTTATATGTATACAAAAGATTCGGGATGGAGTCCCAGCCGAATAGGCCAGTTGGGAACTATTGTTGCCGGAGAAGTGAGGGCATTGGCATTAGATGATACGGAACAGTGGTTATACTTCTGTGACGCAAATGGTAAGTTTGGAAGATTTAATATTGGTAATCAGGAATTACAGATACTCAATGAAAAAGTGAGGGATGGGAGTTCCAGTGTTAGCTACTTAATATATAGTCCGGTTGAAGATTGTTTCTATTGGTCGGCTCAGGCGGCTTATGGGATATATAAGATAAGTAAAGATGGACAAACCGTTACGGCTTTTGCAGGATTTAACGGAAATGCTGTTCTGGATGGTTATCTGGATGAATGCAAATTTGCTCAACCTAATGGGATGACGGTAGATGAAGATGGCAATATTTACGTAGTAGAAGGCCATGGTGGGCATGTGATTAGAAAAATATCAATAATCGATGGATACGTTTCCACAATAGCCGGAATTGTCAATAAAGGAGGAAATCTGGACGGTAATCCTAAAGAATCGATTTTCAATTATCCGTACGATATCGCTAATGACGGACAGGGTAATTTCTGGATTGTAGAAGGTTGGGGGATGTGTGTGCGTAAATATGCAGTTGAATAATAGATCAAAATCATGATTATGAAAAAAATATATTTAATATTAATAGCACTTTGTTTATTTTTTAATCTCTCGGCACAGAATACTATAAATGTAGCCGGTACTATAATAGACGAGGCCGGACTGGAATTAATTGGGGTTGCCATATCAGTAAAAGGTAATGCGACTATAGGAACAGCTACGGATGTAGATGGGAGGTTTCGACTGAATGGCCTTCCGGTAAATACAACTTTAGTTTATTCTTATATAGGTTACGAAACGAAGGAAATTCAATATACGTCATCTAAAGAGAGAGAACAGATCGCTCTTAAACAAAAAATAAATGAATTTGATGAAGTAGTCGTTACCGGTCGCGGTGCTCAACGAAAGATTTCGGTAGTTGGAGCCGTTACTACAGTAGATACTAAGGATTTGCAGGTGCCAGCTGTTTCGGTTAGCAATATGCTGGGCGGACGTGTACCCGGTATAATATCAGTAACAAGAAGCGGAGAACCAGGCAGTAACTTCTCCGAATTCTGGATACGTGGTATCAGTACATTTGGAGCCAGTCAATCGGCTTTAGTGCTGATCGATGGAATAGAGGGAGATATAAATACTCTTGACCCTGCGGATATAGAAAGTTTTTCCGTCTTAAAAGATGCATCTTCTACAGCCGTATACGGTACGCGTGGCGCAAATGGGGTTGTGGTTGTTACCACAAAAAGAGGTAAGGCCGGAAAATTGCAGATTAATTTCAAGACCAATGCTACTTATTCGTATTCACCCCGTATGCCGGAATATGCTGATGCATATACTTACGCGTCTATGGCAAATGAAGCTCGCGCTGTAAGAGGAAATCTTCCTATATATACTCAGACAGAGCTGGAATTATTCAGGACTCAACTCGATCCTGACTTATATCCTAATGTCAATTGGCGCGATGTAATTCTAAAAGATCATGTATGGAATAACCAGCATCATTTGAGTATTTCGGGGGGGGGCGAAAAGTCCCGTTATTATATGAGTTTGGGTATCCTGAATAGCGAGGCCGTATTTAAACAGGATAAGTCTGCCTCAACAAGAAATACGAATGTAGATTATCATAAGTATAATTTCAGAGCAAATATTGATGCGAATTTAACCAGAACAACAGAATTATCACTCAATCTGGAGACAGTATTCATATCCAGAAATGCGCCCGGAGATGGCTCTAATAATCAGGCCTTATGGTCAGCCCAGGCTAATTTACCTCCTACATTATTACCTGTAAAATACTCTAATGGACAATTGCCTGCATATGGCCAAAATCAGGATGAGATGTCTCCTTACGTTAGATTGAATTATACAGGATATGCAGCAAATGAAACATATTCTGCTAAAACGAATATCAGGCTTCAACAAGACCTGGGCATGTTGACGGAAGGTTTGTCTGTCGCTGCTATGTTCTCATTAGCAACAAATGGAGCCCATTCTATTACAAGGACTATGAATCCGGATCTATATTATGCCGATCCTAAAAATGGAAGAAATTCTGACGGTAGTTTAAGGACAGAGAGAAAAGTGACAAAGAATGACTTGAAAACGAGTCAGGGGTCGTCTTCGGATAGAATGTTCTACTTCGAAACGACAGCAAACTACAATAGGCTGTTCGATAAAAAGCATCGTATTACGGGTTTAGTGCATTTTTACAGACAGGAAGAAAAAAATACATATTGGACCCTTGATGCCCAGAACAATGGTTATAATATAGATTTAGCACCTATACCACGCCGCTATCAGGCTCTTTCGGGCCGGGCTACTTATTCATTTGTGGATACATATCTGCTGGAGGGTAACTTAGGTTATACGGGTTCTGAGAACTTTAATAAAGGGAGTCGTTATGGACTGTTCCCATCCATAGCTGTAGGCTGGGTACCTTCTCAATATGATTTGTTCAGGAAAAATGTGCCATTTATTAATTTCATGAAATTCAGGGCTTCATATGGCGAAGTCGGAAATGACAGAATTGCATCGAGACGGTTTCCTTACCTGACTCTTGTTAATAATATCGGGTCCGGAACATGGGGTGGTACCGGTATTGGAGAAACTCAGATTGGTGCTCCGGATTTGGAATGGGAAACTTCAAAGAAACTGAATATAGGTATTGATGCCAAGTTTTATAATGACCGGTTTAATCTGGTTACTGACTTTTTTAGGACGAAAACAACCGGTATATTTCAGCAGAGAGAAAATATTCCAGATGAAGCGGGGATGTCATCTGTATTGCCATTTACGAATATAGGCTCTATGAAATCCTGGGGGGTAGATGGTACCCTGGAATATACTCAGCCTATCAACCCAGATATGAGTTTCACTATGAGAGGTAACTTAACTTTTGCAAAGAATAAAGTCGAATATTGGGAGCAATCCGGCGTAAACTATCCTTATCAGTCATATACAGGTGTTCCGTATGGAGTTCAGAGAGGACTGATCGCTTTAGGCCTTTTCCAAGATGAAGATGATGTAAAGAGTAGTCCTAAGCAAACATTTATGGATAATGTGCTTCCCGGAGACATAAAATATAAAGATGTTAATGGTGATGGAGTTATCAATGACGATGATATAGTTCCTTTGTCATATTCCAATGTACCTCAGATTCAATATGGGTTAGGTTTGGAATTTAACTGGAAAAATCTTCGGGTTAGCGCTTTAATAGAAGGTGTGGGAAAAGTAGAATATTTTTATGGAGGTACAGGCTATTACCCTTTTGCCTGGGAGTCGCGGGGTAACTTACTCACAATTGCTTCGGATCAATCGAACAGATGGACTCCTGCTTCCTATTCAGGAACAAAGGATACGGAAAATCCAAATGCGCGTTTCCCTCGCTTGACGTATGGCGAGAATAAGAATAATAACAGGAATTCTACGTTTTGGTTAGCCGATGGCCGTTATGTAAGATTGAAAAATGTAGAGGTGTCATATACTGTTGCCCCTACATGGCTCAAAAGATTTGGATTGAATACTGCGACATTAAGTCTCATTGGCGATAATCTGCATGTTTGGGACAAGGTCAAGCTATGGGATCCGGGGCAAGCCTCTGCTAATGGAGGGGTATATCCTTTGCAAAGATTATATACGGTTCAGTTGTTCTTAACATTCTAATAAATAACTAAGATTATGAAAAAAATAAAATACAATATATATAAGGCTATACTGGCTTTCGTTGTCTTTATTCTTTCCTGGGGTTTCATTTCCTGTGATGACTATCTGGATGTTGATAGCTATTTTAATAATATGACCCAGTTAGATTCTATATTTCAGAGGCAGGATTTGGTCGACCAGTACATTCGTGGAGCTGCATCGTATCTGCCTAATGAGGGTAACCTATGGACCAGTTCGCCCAATCCTTTTCAAGGAGCATCAGATGAAAACTTTACTTCGTGGAATGATGACCGCCATGCAGGTATAAAATATTTACTGGATGAAATTACGCCGTTTAACTCGTATTTTAATAATTGGCCCCGGTACTATTCCGGAATACGTAAAGCAAATATTGTTTTAGAGCGGATAAATGAGGTGCCGGATATCTCTGATATAGACAGGCGTGATTATATTGGACGGTGTTATTTTCTCAGGGCATATTATTATTACTTATTGTTACTCCAATATGGTCCTGTGCCAATCGTTCCCGATCAGGCGTTCCCTGTGGATTCAGATGTTGAAGCTATGTCATTGGAACGTGCCACTTACGATCAATGTGTCGATTATATCTGCAAAAATATGGAATCGGCATATGAGTATTTACCCGAAAAAAGAGAAGCTTCAGCGGATATAAATATTCCATCTAAAGGCGCTGCCTTGGCTACAATGTCACGAGTATTGCTATACGCTGCCAGCCCGTGGTATAATGGCAATAAATTTTATGCTGATTGGACAAGAACAGATGGAAATCATTTTATAAATCAGACAGAGGATAATTCGAAGTGGGGAAAAGCGGCTGTGGCAGCAAAGCGAATTATGAATATGAATATTTATAAGCTGTATACGACTCCTAAAGAAGCAGATACACCATCTCTTCCCGCAAACGTATCTGCTGCAGATTTCCCAAATGGTGCGGGGAATATAGATCCGTTCAGATCATATTCTTATATATTTAACGGGGAGGTACCCAGATTACTAAATGATGAGTTTATATATTCATGTGTACCCAGCCGTACAGGAGATTCACCAATGTGGATCGCTGCTCCTACTTTTTTAGGAGGGGGTAATGGACTGAACCTGACCCAGGACGTGATAGATGCTTATTACATGAAAGATGGTTCTGATATATCTGAATCGACCGTCGAGTACCCTTATCCTTCTTCGGCGACTGCTTATGAAGCTATTGGGACCGGTTATGCATTTTCCGGGTATCAGCTAATGGGTAATACTGCCAAGATGTATGATAATAGGGAAGTCAGATTTTATGCATCTGTCGGATTCTGTCATACTTTATGGCCAGGAACATCGTACACGGGATCTGATAGCAGTCTGAAAAACTCTGAAGTAACATATTATGCTGACGGGAATGCGCAACCTAGTCAGAATTATCCGGACGACTATAACAGAACAGGATATACGTGTAAGAAATATATTCATTCAGAAGATAATCTTAAAGCTACAGTACGGGAAAAAGCATTTCCTATTTTCAGATATGCAGAGATATTGTTGAATTATGCAGAAGCTTTAAATGAACTTAACCAGCCATATACTGATGATGCTTCTGGTATAACCGTAAGCCGCGATGTTTCGGAGATAAGGAGCGCTTTTAATCAAATAAGGTATAGAGCCGGACTTCCGGGAATATCAATTGCGGATGCTTCCAGCCAGTCTGAAATGCGGGATTTAATTAAACGGGAGCGCCGATTGGAATTTATGTGTGAAGGCCGTCGTTATCATGATTTGAGGCGTTGGGGACAAGATGCCATGGATGCTTATAATCGCCCTATCAGAGGGATGAATGTGAAGGCAAAGAGAAGTGATAGAAAAGCATTCTATACAGTGACTACTTTATCGGATAAGCTTACCCGGCGTTCATTTGCATATAAAAATTATTTTTGTCCGATACCAAAATCTGTTCTAAATAAGAACTCGAAATTAACTCAAAATCCTGAATGGTAATTATAAATTGGAAAGCTATGAAAATAACGATAATTAATATTTTAGTTTTACTGTCTTTTTTCTCATTATTGATGTCTTCATGCGAAGATAATCCTATGGATGAAGAGCAGTATTTTAAACAAGTGTATATAGTTGGGGCTGCGCAGATTGTTTCTCAATTCGATGTATATTATAAATCGGAAGCTACTCAGGCATATGTCTCTGTTGCTACAGGAGGTTCTCTCAATATTGATAAAGATGTAGTCGTTAACTTGGAACATAATGATGAGACAATCGACTGGTACAATAAAAAATATATGATTGATGCTCCCGTTAAATATCAGAAACTGGACGCTGCACATTATAATATACCATCAATGACAACAACTATAAAAAGTGGGGAGGTATATAGCCGGCTACCATTTACAATCAATACCGGCGGATTGCATTGCGACTCATTATATGCTTTGACATTTAAGATAGTATCGGTGAGTGAATTCCAGAAAAACGGAGAAGATACAGTTCTTGTAATGAATCTCAAAATGGTGAATGATTATTCTGGTTCTTATCAAGCCGACCTGGTAAGATATACGGTTGTTACTAATGCCTCAGGCGAAGTGGAGTTGACATTGCCGACAACTATAAGCGCAACAAGAACATTGACAGCTGTAGATCAGAATACAGTTCGTTTCTTTAATGAGGCCAAAGCCGAAATCAGGTCAGGATATAGTACTAATGAAGACTATTTTAATGGTATAAACAAATATTGTGTTACTCTTAAAAAAGGGGAAGGGCAGACTTTTATTGTTGCACCCTGGAATCAACTGGATATAGTAAACCCCGGTGAATGTACATACAAAGATGGTACATTTACATATTGGTATGATTATAAAGATGGTTCCACAACATTTCGTATACAAGGTAGGTTAGTGAAATAGATAGTAATAGGTTTACTTGGTAAGATGAGAAGAGGCAGGGTAATCCTGCCTCTTCTGTTATGTCCCGTTCATATAAAGTGAAGCAAAAACGGTGTTAAAGCGAATCAGAATGGGATATGTCAAACTTCATTTTCAATATCCTCACCGCGTTCAATATAGCTAAGAGTGAGACTCCCACATCGGCAAAAACAGCTTCCCACATATTAGCCAACCCGAAACCGCCTAATACAAGCACGGTCAGCTTGATAGAAAATGCCAGCATTATATTCTGATATACTATTTTTTTTGTCGATCCGGCTATCCTGATGGCTGTTGCAACCTTGGAAGGCTGGTCGGTTTGTATGATAACGTCTGCTACTTCGATAGCGGCATCGCTGCCCATCCCGCCCATCGCAATACCCACATCACTCAGTGCAAGAGAAGGAGTATCGTTTATACCATCGCCCACAAAAGCGATAACATTGCTATTATTCGCTTTCAGTTCTTCCAGATGCCTTACTTTATCTTCAGGTAATAAGTCACCAGATGCTTTATCGATACCCAGATGAGATGCTATATTTTCTGCAATAGAAGATTTATCGCCACTTAGCATTACAACCTTACCGATACCATTTGCATGCATGTCCTTTACAGCCCGGGCCGCATCTTCCTTTACTTCGTCGGCAATAATGATGTAGCCTGCATATACATTATTTATAGCAACAATGACAGTAGTTTCAGGAATGGAATCGACTGACTTATCATAGCTTATATGGTTGTTCTGCATCATCTTCGCATTCCCGGCCATTACTTCATTCCCATTTACTTTTCCCGTCAAACCCTGACCTGATATTTCATGTACATCGGTTGCGGTATAAATATTATTTTTATCTGCATCGGAATCTACTATAGCTTTAGCTATCGGGTGATTAGACATTTTTTCCAATGCTGATACATGGCCAATAAATTCTTCTTTCGTGAATCCTGCGCCGGCTACTACATCCTGAACCTTAAAAACACCTTTTGTCAGTGTACCTGTCTTATCCATAACAACGGTATTGACTTTCGTCATCAGGTCGAGATAATTCGCGCCCTTGAAAAGGATACCTGCTTTGGATGCCGCGCCAATACCTCCGAAATAGCCCAGCGGAATAGAAATGACCAACGCACACGGACAGGATATAACAAGGAAGACCAATGCCCTGTACAGCCAATCCTGAAATATATAGCCATTAACCAAAAAGTATGGTATCACCGTGATCAATACTGCTAACAGGAATATTACCGGAGTATATACTTTGGCAAACCGGCGGATGAGAAGTTCTGTCCTGGCTTTTCTCGAAGTCGCTTCCTGTACCATCTCCAAAATACGTGATAAAGAGCTGTCTTCATATTTTTTAGTTACTTCGATACGGATTACTTTATCCATATTAAGCATCCCCGCAAGGACTGCTTCTCCTTCCCGTATTACCTTCGGTTTACTTTCTCCTGTAAGGGCAGATGTGTTGAAGATGCCTGAGCCGGAGATCATTGTTCCGTCCAACGGCACTTTTTCCCCTGCTTTTACCTGTATTGTTTCTCCTATTGTTACTTCTTCGGGTGAAACAGCTATATAATTACCGTTTCTTTCAACGTTCGCTTTATCGGGCCGCACATCGAGAAGAGCCTTTATACTTCTTTTTGCTTTGTTTACTGCCGAATTCTGAAATAATTCACCGATAGAATAAAATAACATTACTGCCACACCTTCGGGATATTCCCCTATGAAAAATGCACCTGATGTGGCAATAATCATCAGGGTAAATTCGGTGAAAACCTCCTTTTGCCTAATCGTTTCCACTGCTTCCCTAAAAACCGGATAAGCGACAGGTATATATGCCAATATATACCACGCCAGCCGGAAATATGAATTGAAAACTTCTGCCAGAAAATTATCCATCGCTATCCCTGTCAGAAGCATAAACAGGCTTATGCCTGCAGGGATATAGACTTTCCTGCTTTGGGCAGGATTTTTGTATGATTCTTCTATCTGTGAATTACAGCATGTACAAGTATATTCTTTATTTTCATCCATAGCTTTACTTTTTATATAAGGCAAAGATACGGACTAAATAATGCAACTAAGTTGCAAACTTGCTGCACTGACCGCAATAGCCTTTTATAACGAGGTTGACGCTCTCGACCTGCATAATCGGGGACAACTCGAACTTAGGTACCGATATGTTTTTCAGACAAAAAGCCTTCTTACAGTAATTGCAATAAAAATGTGCATGCAAATCCTCCATACTGCAATGGCAATCCCTACTGCAGATCGAATATTTTATTGACCCCGAGCCGTCATCGAAGCTATGGATCAACTGGTGTTCATGGAATAAATGAATAGTGCGGGATATACTCGATTTATCGACAGTATCGAGTTTGATCTCTAAATCCGGCAAATTGAAAGCTCTATTGAATTCAAACATTGCTTTTAACACCAATATCCGTATGGCTGTCGCTTTAATGTCCCGTTCTTCCAGTAATTGTATGTAAGAGTTACTCATCTTTTTGTCTTTTTATTGCAAATCTACGATGTTATTACTAATAATGTGGCGGAAATCAATCAATTAATATATTTTTCATTCATATTTGTGCCTGTAAGTAAGATGGATTTGTTTCTATGGGGTTATTTCCAAAATATTGCAAATGAAGAGAGGCATAAAAGGTAACAAAAGTAACACTTATTTCAGTAAACAGTAAACAGTCATCAGTAAACAGTATCGTGGTTTGTCATGCTGAGAGAAACGAAGCATCTCGTCAGGGAGTAGTTAACAACCTGTCTCTCGTGTCTTTCTCCAAAAAGGTAACAAAAGTAACAGATATATCAGTCAACGGTTAACAACTTGTATCTCGTATCTTGTTTACTTGTAACTCGTAACTGCCCGAAGGGCGAAGTAACTCGTAACTTTCTAAAAAGGTAACAAAGGTAACACCTTCGCTCTCTTTTCTACTTGTCACTTTCCCAGTTAACCAGTATATTAAAATTCATTTCAAAGAACTATAAGCTAAAAGCTTACTATATAGATAAACTTTTAAGGAAAAAGTGCAATTTCCCTCGGTAACCTTACTTCGTGGTAAAACGTCAGGGGTTATTGTTCTCTTTATTATGCTTTTCTCTATATACTTTTGGAGGTATGCCGTAACGTTGAGAGAATAGTTTATAGAAGCTACCCCTATTATTGAATCCCGATTGATAAATAACCTCATCGACGGAAATATTGGTTTTGATCAGCAGGCCCTCCGCAATTTTCAGCTTATAATCTCTTATCAGGCTTCCGGGGCCGTTTTTATATACCACATCTATTTTTCTGTATAGCTGGCGCACACTTACGTTCAGCAAAGATGCGAGTTCTTCGGTCGAAAATGCCGGATTCTTTATATTCTCTTCTATCACTTTCAGGGCACGTTCATAGAACTCTTTATCTTCACGGTGCAAAATTTGCCCCTCTGTGATTTCAAAGGCACTTACTGCTGAATTGTAATATTCTTTAGTCTCCTCCTCCCGTTTCAACAGGCGTCTGACAGCTTTTTTGAGGTATTGTACATCGAATGGCTTCGATATATACATATCCACGCCTGCATCAAGACCCTCCAGCTGGTCTTCGGTATAGGTCTTACCGGATAAGATTATAATAGGGATATGCGAGGTTACCCGGGATTCTTTTAACATGCGTACCAGGCCGAAGCCATTCTGTTCCGGCATCATTACATCCGATATAAGGAGGTTTATCCTCGTTTTGGACAGTATCTCCTCTATTGTAGAGGGATCTTTTACAGGGATAACATTGTATTGATCTTTCAGTATTTCGCATACAAACCATAATATCTCAATTTCATCGTCTACAACTAGAATTGTCGGGCGCGATTTTACGATATTGAATTCCGGCAGGGCAACCTGTTTTTTCTCCGGTATTTGTATCCGGATGCCGGATGCGACCCTGGATGATTCAAGAGCCTTGTCGGTAAGTTCATGCATAGGAAGTTTGACTGTAAAACGCGTTGTTTTCCCGGGTATGCTCTTTACCTGCATATCTCCGTTAAGCAGTTTTACGGTGCTGTGGCAAATAGAAAGTCCCAGCCCGTTGCGGGAAAAGAGGCGGCTGTTGTGCCTGCTTTCAAGATTATCCAACACACGGTAACGGTCGAAAATAAACGGCAGGTCCTCGGGACTGAAACCTTTCCCCGTATTGGATACAGAAGTGACAAGCATTTGCCCTTCGGTGAAAATCTCTACATCGATATTGCCACCATCCGGTGTGTATTTGAATGCGTTTGAAACCAGGTTTGTCAATATTTTTGAATAACATCTGGGATCTGTTTGCCATGTGAGTTTCTTTTCGATATTTACAATGTAATTTGTTTGTTTATTATCAGACAACAACCTGAATGATGATAATATATTACCTGCAAACTCTTCTATCGCGACTTTTTCAATGACTACCTGTGTATGTCCGGTGTCTATCCTGCGGAATTCGATAAGTTCCTGTATCAGCCCGTTCAGCCTTTCCGCGTTGCGGCGGATAAGCGATGCATAATTATATAGCGGGGAGGTCTTTTCGACGGAGGAAAGTATGCGGTCGCACGGACCATAGATAAGGGTCAGCGGAGTACTGAATTCATGTGTTATATTGGTAAAGAAGCGCAATTTCGATTCATAGATCTCTTCCGTTTTCTTTTGTTCCATCTTCTCAAAGACCCTTTGTTCCCTGCGTTTGACTTTATGCCTGTATGATAATAGGAAGAATACGCCTATCGAGCCTATTACCAAGGCGTAGGCAATGTAGGCCGCGGTAGTCATATACCATGGCGGAAGAATTCGTATATATTGGGTGTAGACAGGCTGGTTCTCGAAAATGTTGTTGGCCGAAAAGCGCACTTTCAGTGAATATTCGCCGGGAGCCATATTTGTAAATGTAACACTGTTCGAGCTCCCGTTATCGATCCATTTGTCGCTATGTCCGCTCAGCAAATACTGATAAGTATATTTATGCCCGTTAACATAATCTGGAGCAACGAACGATACAGTAAAGAAGTTCTGGTTGTGTGGCAGTTCTATTATATCTTTTTTGTCACGTGTTTTAATATAATCTGCTATTGTAACCTCCTTACCATATATACTAAGGGAGTTAAAGTAAAAATTAGGGGTAAAAACAGGCGTTTTCGTCTTATTGGTGCGTATGGATACAAATCCGTCGATACCTCCGAAAAACATTATTTGCTTCCGGGGGCAGATATAATAGGCATTGTCACTGAACTCCTGCACAGGCAGGTTGTTAGGATTACTGTAGTTCGTAAATACTTTTGTCTGCGGGTCGAATCTGGCCAGCCCCTTGTTGGTACTCAGCCAGAGATAGCCCTGCGGATCTTCCACTATACCATGTATAGTGTTGTTAGGGAGTCCCGATTCGGTATTAAAATTAATATATTCCAGTTTGTCCTTTCCTACCTTTGTTATCCGGCAAAGGCCGAAGCTTGTACCCAGCCACAAAATGTTACGGCTATCACGGTATATGACCAGTATATCATTGACCAACTGATTTTCTCCATTAGTTAGTTTATAGAAAGTTTTTTCCTCCGTTTTCAGGTTAAATCTGACCAGGCCTTCACCTCTGCTTCCGATCCATAAAATAGAATCATTCTCTATCTCAGTATCATAAATAACATTTTCTGTTTCGAAAAACCTGAAATGGTCCATCTTTTCTATCCGTGGAACACCATTTGTGAATGCCAATTTTATGCGGTGCAGGCCATCTCCGGAAGTTGTTACCCATAAAGTACTCGGATCCTGCTCTGTGGCGGAACAGAGAAAATGCAATGCCTTGCTTCCGGGGGGTTGCGACAGGGTGTGTACACGTTTATCGGAATAGGAATAATAATTGATACCCGGTCCTCCGCTTATGATCCACAGCAGGTTATGCCTGCTTTCGACAATATTGAAAATGGAATTGTTGGCAAGAGCAGAATTTTGTATATGAAAATGATTTACCTTTTTGTAGGGAAGAGGTTCATCGGGATTGTAACCGGGGAAGCAAAAGAGTCCGTCGCCTTTTGTCCCGATCCACAGATTATTTTCAGCGTCCAGTGTTACAGACCTCACCGGAACTTTTGTCTGCGGATAAAATTCGTGCAACATAGAAGAGCGTATCGTGTAATCTTCTTCCGAATATATATATACTCCGTAGCCATCGGTTCCTATCAGGACAATTTGCTGTACGGGATCGTAAGCCATAGAGAAAACACCATAGTTGAGCGTTGTGCGCTCTATATACGGTTTGTCGGCGGAGTGAGGATCACGCCTTATCACTTTAAGCCCATCGTTTATGAAAGCAATAAAAATATCATCACCTGCAATCAGGGCGTCCCTCATGCTCTCTTTCGGCGGAATTTCCGAACCTATATTCATCACAAATTCTTTGGTTCCTGTGTTGATATCAAGGGTATAGAGGTCGAAACGGGTATCTACAAAAACTACATCGGTCCCTTTTTCGAACGCCCATCTGACAGGGGTCTCAAGTTCGTAATCCATCAGCCTGTAAGTGCCGGTTATGATCCCGTTTTCCTTTATTATCTTATAGCGCATTATCTGTCCCGTATAGTTAAATACCCAGATGATATTATCCTTACATATTGAAAAACATTGCGTTCTGTACGACATTACTCCCGGAGTATGTATCTTGTGAAATCGGCCGTCGGATTTATTATATACGGCAATTGAATCATTCTCGGAAAGGACAAAAAAAGTTCCGTCCGGACTTTTTGCCTGCCAGAATATGGTTCTCATATAAGGATGATTTTCGAATGTGCCCGATTGGGAATCGAATAAGCATAATCCTTGATTTGTCTTCAGCCAAAGCATGCCCGGGGAGGTTTCGGTGATATGCCTTATTACGTTTCCCGGCAATGAATTGTTACTGCTGGTAGGCAAATAGCTTTTTACCGATGACCCGTCGTAGCGGTTGAGTCCATCATAAGTGGCAAACCACATAAATCCGTAACTATCCATTGTAACAAACCTTACAGCGCTCGAAGAAAGGCCGTTGCGGGAAGATATATGCTGAATATTGTACGCATATGCCGCCATATTGTACCATATGGCAAGAATTGCGATTATTATGAACGAGAATCTCTTCATGACCGGGTAATAGATATATTAAATAAGGTTTGTACAAATATAGCTTTTTATGACAAGCTTTGACCCGTTCTTCAAATATATTGTATGTGGCTGCATTGCGCATTCTTTGCATAAAGAACGGTGGGTATGGCTTTAATGTATTGATTTTCAGAATGCTTTATCTATATATATGTACCTGTTTGGTATAGTTGGTGCATGTGTATGTATTTGCCATTTTAGTCCGCTTTTCTGCCATGCCTCTTTATGGACAATTATTACAGGAATGCGTACCGAAGGCTACGGCAGCTTATCTAATTTTGTATATATTAACATTTGATCTAATATGCACTCAAACCTTTGAAAAAAGTATTTAGTATTATGAAAAACCATTATTATCTATGAAAAAGAGCAAGCTAAGAAGCAGATTTAGACGGTTTCTGTCATTAAGTATGGCTGTCACTCTATTTCTGACAGCAAGTGTGGTGGCCGCACAAACAACCGGTCAGCAGTCAAAAGTTACTGTTTCCGGAACTGTTACTGCAGGCGGTGAACCGGTAATAGGTGCTGTAGTGGCGGTAAAAGGGACAACAACAGGAACAATAACCAGTGACAAGGGAGAATATACGATCAATGCGGCCGGTAATGATATACTGGTGTTCTCATCGATCGGGTATATTTCGCAGGAAATCCCCGTAGGCGGGAAAACAAAGATCGATGTCGTACTGGAAGATAATGTTATCAATCTTGAGAGTGTAGTGGTTGTGGGCTATGGTACACGTAAGCGTTCCGATCTCACAGGGGCGGTTAATGTTATGGGTGAGCAAACTATCCGTGCTACTCCTGCCGCAAATATCGCGATGGCTCTGCAAGGGGCCGGGGCCGGTGTGAACATACAGCGTAGCGGCGGTTCCACACATCCGGGGCATACTCCCGAAATCCGTATTCGCGGAACCCGTTCCATAGCTGCGGGTAACGATCCTCTTTTGGTTGTGGATGGTATTCCTTACGAATTAAGCATGATGAACAATATCGCGCCCGAGGACATTACCTCGGTTACTGTACTTAAAGATGCATCATCAACTGCTATTTACGGCTCGCGTGGAGCCAATGGGGTTATACTCATCTCTACTAAGCGTGGTGCGGAAGGAACCAAGGCTGTTGTAAACTATAATGGATATATAGGTTTCAGTAAACCGCTGGGCTTCTATGATGTCATGAAATCTGAGGACTATATGAAGTTGCGCAAGTGGTCTATGTATAATCGTTATAAAAATGCGGAAAATTATACGGGTATCGATGACCCGAGGGTATTACAAAAGGTTTTCGAAGGAGGCCTCGATGGAGAGATAGAAGGCTATGAAAGAGGTGTAGATACTGACTGGCAAAGGGAACTGTATGACCAAAATCCTCTGATGACCAATCATCAGATAAGCTTATCCGGCGGATCAAAAAATACACAGTATGCGGCATCGTTGGGATATTATAAATCGACAGGTGTATACGATCTGCAATCGATGGAGCGTACGACCCTCAAATTGTCTGTAGATCATACAATAAACAAATACCTGAAATTTGGACTGAATACATTGAATACCTATTATATCAGCAGGGGGGAAAGCCTGAATCCGATGGGTGACGCCCTTAGCCTCAGCCCGTTATTGTCACCATATATGGACGATGGTACGATCCGGGAAAAGGTGCATCCGAACGACCTTATGAGCAACCCTTTAATGGATCTTCGTAAGGATGCCATCCAGGATGATCGCAAAAGGTTGTCGACATTCACGACAGGTTATCTGGAAGTGGATTTTACTCACGGATTCAAATACAGGCTCAATGCCGGCGTACAACTTTCTTCTACCACGCTGCAACGTTACTATCAGAAAGGGACAAGCAAGCGCCGACAGTCATCTAACTATGGGTATAACGAATCGAATTCTCTGACCGATTATACTATTGAGAACCTGTTAACATATGACAAGAAGTTCGATAAGCACAATCTCAATCTTACGGCCATGTTTAGTGCCGAAGAAAGAGAAGCTCAGGAATTCGATCTGAACTACGAAAACGTACCGACAAATCAGGTGGGCTACTACAATCCGGGTACGGCTGAGAATCATAAGGGAAACGGAGATTATAATAAATGGAGTATGCTCTCTTATATGGGGCGTATCAATTACGACTACGACTCCCGTTATTACCTTACCGCAACGCTGCGTACCGATGGTTCATCACGTTTGGCTAAAGGAAATAAATGGCACTATTTCCCGTCTGCCGCTTTGGCATGGAATATCGGCAATGAAAAGTTTATGAGCGGGACCTCTCACATATTGTCACAGCTGAAACTGAGACTAAGTTATGGAGAAGTAGGCAATACCAATGTGAGTCCTTACGATACTATGGGCGATATGACCAGCAATAAGTATATCTTCGGATCACAGGGTGTGCTTGGATACTATCCCACTGCTGCCTCGAACAGCGAACTGAAGTGGGAGCGTACTGCCAGTTACAATGCCGGTATAGATTTAGGCTTTCTTAATAACAGGTTTTCTGGTTCAATTGAGGTTTACAAACAATTCTCCAACAACCTGATGATGAAATTTACCCCTCCGGCGACAAGCGGCGTAAGCACGCAAATCCCTTACAATGTAGGTAAAACAGAGAATGTAGGGTTTGAACTCGCAGCCCGTGTACACGTTTTCGACGGTGATGGTAAAAATAAATTCCAATGGACTTCCGATTTCAACATTTATTTCAACAGAAATAAGGTTGTTCAACTTACCGAAGGAGTAGACAAGCTGATTTCAGACAACCTTTTCGTCGGTCATCCGCTAGGATCTTTTTACGAATATGTAGGGCTCGGTATCTGGCAGGATACTCCTGAGGACAGGGCGCTTGCAGAAAGTTACGGGTTGAAGACTTCCGGCGACGACTCGGTGATAGGAACTATTAAAGTCGCGGATATCAGTGGCCCTGACGGTGTTCCGGATAATGTAATCAATGATCTTGACCGCAAAATAGTAGGTAGCCATCAGGCAAACTTCGAAGGAGGATGGACAAATAGTCTGGCATATAAGAACTTCGATTTCACTGTGGTTATGAATTTCCGTCAGGGCGGCATGCTCAGGTCTGAACTTTATGGTGGAGGACAAAACTCTCTGATGGGAGGTTATTACAACAACCTGAATGTAGATTACTGGACTCCTGAGAATACAGGCGCCCGCTGGCCGGCTCCGAATAACAAGGTACAGAGTATACCGTACAAAGGCACGCTTACGCTGTTTGATGCCTCTTATCTCAAGATACGGACGCTTACTTTGGGATATTCCTTACCGGATAAACTTCTTAAGACAGTAGGGGTGAGCAAGGCCCGTGTTTATTCCACAGCGACAAATCCATTTACATTCTTTTCCGAATATGTAAACAAATATAAGGGGCTTGATCCTGAAACCAACCGGGTGATGGGTACGGTAATACCTCCATCATGGCAAATGTTATTCGGTATTAATATAACCTTTTAAGGTCGCAGACCTTTTTATTACATGGCTGAGTAAATAAAATAAAATTGCTATAACTCAAAAATGTATTATAAAACATATTCATTTACTTAATTGTGAGACAACAATGAAAAAAATAATATATTTATTAGCCTGCCTTCCGCTATTTATTATGATGGCATGCGGTGATTTTCTGGACGAAGAAAATCACTCGAAGATGACACCCGAGTCATTCAGTACGCCACAAGGTTTCGAACTTGGACTAAACGGCGTATATGGTGGAATGAGAGCCTTTTATGGACCTATCAGTGCCATCCATATGATAACTGTGCCCGGAACCGACGAATTTTATAGCCGTTCTTCGGGCGACATCTATAATTTTGGTAATTATACAACGAATTACAAGCCTAATTCCGACTATATCTATTCTTATTGGAGAAGTTCATATACCCTGATTAATACCTGTAATGGCCTTGTTCACTTCGGCGAAAGTATGACTGATATTCCCGAAGCCAAAAAGATAACCATGCTGGCCGAGGCCAGGTTTTTCCGGGCATTGCTTTATTTCCGTTTGGTGCAGTTTTTCGGCGATGTGACATTGAATCGCACATACAACGACGTTGTTGTGAAAACAGCTAAACGCGACCCTATGGCTGATGTTTACGACTTTGTGGTCGAAGACCTGCTCTATTGTACAACTCCCGGCAATCTGCCTGCCGGTCCTAAAGATACCCAGCCCGGACGTATTACCCAGGCATTAGCCCGCCATCTTCTGGCAAAAGTATATCTCACACGTGGATGGAGCAGCGCGGCTAAAGCCACCGATTTCCAGAATGCATATGATGTCGCAACAAGGTTGATACAGGATGGGGATCAGACCGGAGTTAAACTGATGGGAAAATATGAAGATATTCATAAACCCGGAAATGAAAACAATCAGGAAATACTCTTTAATGTGCAGATGACCGACGACCCTATTTACGGTGTTCCGGAAAAGGATTCGGGGATGAATAACCTTGCTCATATCTTTGTTGCAGGCTACTTCAACTTTAATGGTAGCGGCAATGTCCAGCAGATAGAGGATGGGCGTGTTTACGCGCGTTATCACGGTACTACCTGGCTTTATAATCAGGCTTTCGGCGATATCGATAAAGACTCGCGCTATCATGGTACCTTCCAAAGCAAATGGACTGCTCCGATTGATTTCAGTAATAAAAAGCAGGAATTCTATGTCGGTGAGAACAAGTACTCTGCAATCAGAAGCGGCGCAAAAGGTGAGCTTGCAGGCTATCTCCCGGGTAAGAATATGACCAAAGAGGAGATAGAGTCGGCAAATTACTATATACTTACTCCGGAGAACTATACCGATCCTAACTTCCCTACAATGAAGAAATATTTGGACCCTAACCGGACAAGCCTTTCATTCGACTCCCGCCGTACGATTATCGTGTACCGTCTGGCAGAAACGTATCTTATTGCCGCCGAAGCCGCTTTCAAGCTCGGAAATAATTCTACTACCGACGGAGCCGCATATTATATCAACGAACTTCGTAAAAGGGCTGCCTCAAAGACCGAATATATCAACGACCTGATGATTACCGCAGCGGATGTAACCATCGATTATATTCTGGACGAAAGGACACGTGAGCTTTGCGGCGAACAGTTGCGTTGGCTCGACCTCGTGCGCACAAAGAAACTGGTTGAACGGGTACGGAAGTATGGTTTCTTCACCACAAAATGGACGAATCATACCTTACCTAAAGATAACATACAGGATTTCCATGTATTACGTCCGATCCCCCAGAAACAGATCGAGTCTGTTATTGTGGGCGATCCTTATCCGCAACAACCTAACGGATGGGATAAAATGTAGATCCTTTCTGTGAGTCATACAGGCGTACCCGGTCTGGTGTGCGCCTGTAACTATACTAAAACAGAGGCAATATAAATGCCCTGAAGATTGACATCAATAAATAAAAAAATAATGAGAGTTTGTTATAAGCATTTAGTTTTTACGTTTTTAATTCTGATATTTTGTGAATCGGCGTTTTCTCAGGGGCGCGAGTATCTCCTTTCTTTAAAATCTGATATGGGCCATGGTGGAAAAGCGCTATGGTTGATGAAAAAGGCAGGTGATGTGACCGGTAGGGCAGAAGATGTTTCCAGTATCGGATATGGTACTAAGGGATGGATGGAAGCGATTGTCCCCGGTACTGTACTCAATTCGTTGGTTGCCCAGGGAGTCTATCCCGAACCCTATTTTGGCCTGAATAACAAAATAACAAGTGGATTAATCCCCGATTTGAGTACCGCAGGGCGTGACTTTTATACCTATTGGTTTCGTACCGAGTTTGACGGGCTTGAATGTACGAAGGGCGAGCGTATATGGATGCAGGTGGATGGAATAAATTACCGGGCCGAACTTTGGCTCAATGGTAAAATGGTCGGCAATATAGCCGGAATGTTCCGTAAGGAATTCATCGATGTAACAGACTATATCAATTCGGGCAGCAAGAATGTGCTTGCAGTAAAAGTATATCCTGTAGATGAACCGGGCGGCCCGCGTGAAGGTGTTTCCAAATCGTGGGGGGCAATAGGAGAGTTCCGCAATGGGGGTAACGGTGAAATTGGCAAAAATGTAACAATGCTCATGACCGTAGGTTGGGATTTTACTTACCTCGATGGTATCCGTGACCGTAACACGGGGATATGGAAAGATATAAGTTTCTTTAAAACAGGGGAAGTTACACTTAACCATCCGTTCGTGAAGAGTGATCTGCGAAAACCTGGTTATGACCATTCCCGCCAGACTGTAAGTGTAGAATTGCACAATCCCGGCTTCAGGACGCAAAAAGTAAAGATAAAAGGTGAAATACTGGGTGAAGGTATCACTTTCGAAAAAGAGGTTGAGATTTTACGGGGACTGACCAGAACAATAGAATTCAATGCTACGGATTTTCCTCAGTTAGCTATCGACAAACCCCGTCTCTGGTGGCCTGTCAATAAAGGTCCTCAGGAACTTTATACCCTCTCTGTAAAAGCGGAAGTACAGGGCGGGCTTTCAGATTCTGTAACGACCCGTTTCGGTATCAGGGAAATTACATCGCACACAGATACTCCGGATAAGTCGCGCACATTCAGGGTGAACGGAAAAGATATCTTTATCAAAGGGACTAACTGGTTGCCGGAAAATATGCTGCGTATGTCTGACGAGCGAACTTATGCGGAGCTACGCTATACCGCTCAGTCCGGCGTGAATCTGATTCGCTTCTGGGGTGGCGGTATCACAGAGTCTGACTACTTTTTCGATCTGTGCGACGAACTGGGAATAATGGTATGGGAGGAATTCTGGATGACAGGTGATACTAAGCACCCTATCGACAGGGCACTACATTTACAGAATGCGGAATCGACCGTTAAACGTGTACGGAATCATCCATCGCTGGCTTATTATGTATGTTCGAATGAATCGACCGAAATGTCAGGTCTCGAAGAGTTACTTCAGCGGATAGACGGCACACGCGGTTACCAGATGGAATCGGAATGCTGCGGGATTCACGATGGCAGTCCATATAAAACGGTCAACCCGATGAGGCATTATGAAAACACGGCATCCGAACGTGGCAGCCGGGTAGACGGGTTCAACCCCGAATATGGCGCGCCTTGTCTCCCTACTGTTGAATGCCTGCGTGAAATGATGCCGGAAAAAGACCTCTGGCCAATCAATACGGAGGTATGGGATTATAGCGATGGCAACGGATTTCACCAGATGTCGTCACTCTATGTAGACCTGGTGGATGAGTACGGAAAGTCGCAAAGCATAGACGAATTCGCGATGAAGGGGCAATTTGTAGGAGCAATGAGCTACAAAAGTATATGGGAGGTCTGGAACTATAATAAACTGAATTATGGAGACCGTTATACTTCCGGAGTCCTTTTCTGGTATCATAATTCTCCTGTCCGTCAGGTTTGCGGGCGTATGTGGGACTGGTCGCTCGAACCTACAGCTGCGCTCTATGCGGCGGCAAATGCATGCGAACCGCTACACCCTCAGTTCGACTATCTGAAAAATACCGTATCGGTGGTAAACGACTATTATAAGGCCTTTTCCGGTTATAAGGTTACAGCTGAAGTTTTCGATATCAACTCAAAACAAGTGTGGAAAAATCAGGCTTCGGTAGATCTTCCCGAAGATGGAGTTGTAAATGACGTATTTGCAATTGATTTTCCTGAGAATATTTCACCCGTCCATTTTATCAAACTACGCCTTTTCGATAACACGGGAAAGGAAGTGGGCAGTAACTTCTACTGGCGTTCTACAAGTGTATATGAAGGGATGAAATCTATGACAGGGCCTACCACGGCAGGTTTCCAGAGCATAAAAGACCTTGCTCCGGCTAAAGTGTCGATGAAATACAAAACCCGTGTAAGCGAAGGAAAGCATTATATAGACATCGAGCTGAAAAATACGAACCGTTCAATTGCGTTCTTCACACAATTGCAATGGCTCGACCGGGCAGGCAAACCTGTACGTCCTTCGTATTATACCGATAACTTCTTTAGCATGATGCCGGGAGAAAGCCGCAGTATAACAATAGAGACGGATAAAAAGAACCTTCCGGCAGATAATTATTCATTGATTTTGAAGGGTTTTAATATTTCTCAGGTGAAAAATACTATTTTAGTAAAATGAAAAAGTTAACCGCGTTTTTACTGTCGCTGACAATCAGTCTGTTTTCTTATTCAACCGATTATGACCTGGTTATAGTCGGTGGAACTCCGGCTGGTATAACTGCTGCCATTGCTGCTGCCCGCGAAGGTAAAAATTGCCTGATACTTGAAAGGACCGGATATATAGGAGGTTTGCCTGTTAATGGGCTGGGAGCTACGGATATAGGTACACGCGGTTCTACGACAGGACTCTTCGAAAAGTTTGTAAATCTGAATAAAGAGTACTATATAATCCGGTATGGAGAGAAATCCTCACAGGTGAGGGATTGTAGCGATGGATACCATTTCGAACCGCATGTGGCTGCCATGACATTCGGCCACATGATAGAAACAGCGGGCCCCGGGAAAATATCTATACTGACCATGCGCCAGTTCGACTCCGAACAGCGTTATGTGAAGATGAAGGAAAAGCGGATTCTATCGATACGGGTTTTGAACCGCAAAACCGGGGAAGAAGAATATTACAGCGCAAAAATGTTTATTGACGCTACATATGAGGGTGACCTCGGCGCTGCCGCAGGAGTACCGTACAGGTTGGGTCGTGAAGGAGCTGACGAATATGACGAACCTTGTGCAGGACGGATATACCGTTGGTGGAAACATGGCCCGGATGATGAAGGTACTACCTATCAGGGAGATAATGCCGTTCAGGCATATAATTACCGTCTGTGCCTTACCAACCAGCCGGAGAACAGGATGTTGGTTGCCAAACCTGCGAAGTATGACCGGGAGGAGTTTGCATCCCTTGTCGATGACGTGCTTAGCGGACGCAACACAGATATTGCTTTCCGAAAAGCAACTCCGGCAGAGATGGAGCTGAACCGTGAGAAAGTAGAATCTGGTGAACGTACATCCGCGCCGGGCGATGCGTGGGGAATGGCCAAACTTAGCAGTATGACCCGTTTGCCTAATGCAAAGACGGATGCGAATAACCAGCATCTGGCATTTATATCCACCGACCTTCCGGAAGAAAACTGGCCGTGGCCTACCTCCGGTTGGGATTGGAGAGACCGATATGCAGAACGATTAAAATCTTATACGCTCGGTTTGCTGTGGTTTGCCCAAAATGATGAGGCATTGCCCCGGCATTTCAGGGAAGCCTGCCGCGAATGGGGACTTGCAGCCAACGAATATGTGGATAATGGACATTTTCCACGTCAGGTATATGTGCGCGAGGGCAGACGGCTCGAAGGAACCTATTTCTTTACGGCAAATGATGCCTTGCCGGTTGTGAAAGATTCCCGCCCCCCTGTGCACCCTTCATCAGTTACAGCAAGTCACTATGCGCTGGATTCTCACGCAGTTCGCAAACGGGAAACGGGGCGTGTGCATCTTGATGGCTTTTTCAGTTACCCGTCGGCAGTTTATACTGTTCCTTACGGAGTGATGGTGCCAAAATCAGTTGATAATCTTCTGTTTCCTGTCCCGGTTTCGGGTAGTCATGTGGGTTTCTCCACTCTGCGCATGGAGCCGTGCTGGATGGCTTTGGGTGAGGCTGCCGGAGTAGCTGCTGTTCTGGCCATAGATAATGATGTGACGGTAAGGGATGTTTCTTACAATCTGATACAGCAAAAGCTATTGCGCTATGGAGCAACACTGATCTATTTTAAAGATTTACGCAATACCGATCCGGACTTTGCCCTGGTACAACAACTTGCATTAAAAGGTTTCTTTCCTGAGTGGGACGCAGATTTGGATAAACCTTTAGACAGCGCTACAGCTAAGCTATGGAGCGATTTATCGGGAAGAAAAATAGAGAGTGACGGGAAAACAAAACGAAGGCAGGTTCTTCCTCTTCTAAATCATGCGAATCAAAAAGGGGAAAGTACACTAAAATAATCATATGCTTTTAGAAAATACTTTATCTATATAGTAAGCGATTAGCTTATAGTTCTTTGAAATGAATTTTAATATACTGGTTAACTGGGAAAGTGACAAGTAGAAAAGAGAGCGAAGGTGTTACCTTTGTTACCTTTTTAGAAATTTTTGCAGGGGTTATCTCTTGTGCCTGGCCGCCTCCCGGGTAACGGGCAGGCACAAGAGCACCCCCCTGCAAGAATGGAAAAGTAACATTAGAATAATAATAATAAAAAAAGTGTTACATGTGTTACCTTTTTTTATAATTACAAGTTACGAGTTACAAGTAAACAAGATACGAGATACAAGTTGTTAACTGTTGACTGATATATCTGTTACTTTTGTTACCTTTTTGGAGAAAGACACGAGAGACAGGTTGTTAACTACTCCCTGACGAGATGCTTCGTTTCTCTCAGCATGACAAACCACGATACTGTTTACTGAAATAAGTGTTACTTCTGTTACCTTTTAACTATATATTGTGAATGAAGTTTAATTTAATAAGGGATTTGCTTGATCTATTGTTAAATATCAGTAGATCCGAAAACATGAAGATGTTACTTTCTGCTGGGTGACTAAATATGAAAAACAGAATCGGAATAATTAATAAATATCTATGGAACGAAGAAAATTTTTGCGTAATGCGGGTATGCTGGGGCTGGCATCGATTGCCTCTAACGGTATTTTGGCAGGAGAAACAACGCCTCCACAAACCATATCCCGTAAAGGTATAAAGGTAAACGATCAATGGGATGTTATTGTAGCCGGAGGAGGTCCTGCCGGATGTGCTGCCGCGACAGCCGCCGCACGCGAAGGAGCAAAAGTTCTACTGATCGAAGGAACCGGAGCTCTCGGAGGAATGGGGACTTCCGGCCTGTTAAATGCATGGTGTCCTTTTACGGATAAGGAAAAGATTATTTATAAAGGAATTGCAGAAAAGGTATTTCTGGAATCGAAAAAGGGGGTGCCTCATGTGAAAGGTGATGACTGGGTCCCTATCAATACGGAATACCTGAAAGTGGTGTATGACGATCTGGTAATGTCGGAGGGAGTATCCGTTCTGTTCTTTACTACTATGGCTGCCGTGGAAATGAAACAGGAGGGAGTGGTAGATGCTGTCATTGTAGGAAATAAAGCCGGTCTGACGGCATACAAAGCGAAGCTTTTTATCGACTGTACAGGTGACGGAGACCTTGCGGCATGGGCCGGGGCAAAATTTGAGACCGGCGACGGTAAGGGAGCTGTTCAGGAAGGTACACTTTGTTTTGCCCTGTCTAATGTTGACCCGTATGAATTTTCTCTGATTGGCAGTGTGCATTCCAACAGAAAAGACGGGCCTGTATATAAGATGCTTGAGTCGGGAAAATATGATATGATTAAGGACAATCATATCAATGATAAATATACGGGGCCCGGTTATCTGGCATTTAATGCAGGACATGTCACAGTAGATAGTACCGATCCTGTCTCACTGTCGTCGGCAATGATGACCGGCCGCAAAATAGCCCGGCAGTTCCGGGAAGGGTTAGCAGAGTTCGAACCGAAAGTATTCGCGGCCTCCTATCTTGCGAGCACCGGCGCGCTGATGGGTATCCGCGAAAGCCGCCGCATTAAATGCGATTATACTTTTACGGTCGAAGACTGGCTGGCCCGCAGGGAGTTTGAGGATGGCATCGGGCGTAACTCTTATTATATAGATATACATAAAAGCGATGCAAAAGAATATAAGCGTTATGGAAAGGGTGAATCGCACGGTATACCTTTCCGGAGCCTTCTTCCGGCAGGACTGAAAAATGTGTTTGTGGCCGGACGTTGTATCTCCACCGATCATTATGCACATGGCAGTCTGAGAGTAATGCCTCCTTGTTTGGTTACAGGGGAGGCTGCCGGTGTTGCTGCCGGGCAGATCTGTAAATCAAAAAGCCCTGATGTTCATAATGTTGACATTATTAAACTTAGGAGCCGTCTGAGAGAGGTAGGGCAGCTGTTATAATTGTTAATATTTATGAACGGGAAATAAACAAACCAGAAATTAACTTTAGATATATTTTATAATTAAAAAATTAATATCATGATTCGAAAATTATTTACGTTATTACTTCTTTTGCCATTCCAGTTTTTGTTCTCCCAGCAAAGTCAGCTGGCTAACTTTTCCAAAGGATTTACTCCCCAAGAAGTAGGTAAACGCTTGGCGTATCATATTGTGGACGACAGGCACGACCTTTATGCAGGGAGGTATATTCATTATGCCGAAGTGTGTACCTGGACCGGCGCTCTTGATTATGCCCTGCAGACAAAGGATCAGAAACTTATTAAACTTCTGCAGGACAGATTCGAACCTTTCTTCACAAGGGAGAAAGTCCTGTTGCCTCCTATGAATCATGTCGATTATAATATGTTTGGCGGATTAGCCCTTAAACTTTATCAGATAACAAAGGATAAACGTTATCTGGATATGGGTCTGGCTTATGCCGATAGCCAATGGGAAGTCCCAGCCAATGCAAAACCGGAGGAAAAGGCCTGGGCGGAAAAAGGCTATTCGTGGCAGACACGTTTATGGATTGACGATATGTATATGATCACTTCGGTACAGGCCGAGGCGTATAAAGTGACCGGAGACTCCAGGTATATTGACCGCGCGGCAAAGGAGATGGTCCTCTATCTGGAAGAGATACAGCGTCCTAACGGTCTGTTTTACCATGCACCGGATGTCCCTTACTATTGGGGACGCGGCGATGGCTGGATGGCTGTAGGTATGGCCGATCTGCTTACTTATCTTCCTGCGGATCATAAAGACCGTCCGCGTATTATGAAAGGTTTCCATACGATGATGGAAAGTTTGAAGAAGTATCAGACTCCAGGCGGTATGTGGAACCAGTTGATTGACGAGCCTGACTGCTGGGTCGAGACCTCAGGTTCTGCCATGTTTACCTATGCCTTTATAGTAGGGGTCAAGCAAGGCTGGTTAGATGCTGAAGTATATGCTCCTGCCGCCCGGAAAGCATGGCTGGCAATGATTCCGTATATCGACGAGCGTAATAATGTAACTGAAGTATGTATTGGTACAGGAAAGAAGAATGATAAGCAGTATTATTATGACCGTCCGCGTCTGGCGGGAGATTTTCATGGTCAGGCTCCTTATTTGTGGTGTACAGTTGCCCTTATGAAGAAATAAACAGCTGAGATTTAGCTTATGTTAACAGGAGAGGAGGTGCCGGTAAAGGTACTTCATCCCCTGTTATTTGAAATAGACCACCGTATTTATTCATCCATAGTTTATACAGAATTCATTTCTGATAATTCTGTAACAGAGGCCATATCATCGTTATCCTTAGATTCAAAGCAGCGATGCCCTCCTTTTCTTGTTCTTAACATCTATTTGATATACACTTTATCCTGAGATTCCGCCATCTTCAATTGCGTGTTAGTCCGGCAGACTATAATCTTATACCCTTTTTAGACTACTGAACGGCTTGGAGAAACACGAGTTCTTACTCCATTCCTTCTAGAGAAGGGGTAAACTGTCCTGATCGGAAGAAATGAACAGCTCAATATAACAATATCCAGGCCATAATTGCTGATTTGGGAGAATATTGTCATTTTTTATCCGGTCAATTGTTATTTTCCGGTAGGGATAATCTGTAAATATAAGGCAGATTGTAGAGGATTTTCCTTCATTCAGGTCATGTTGGATATCAAAATGACGATTGGGAAAAATGTGCTATTTAAAGCTACTTTTCTTTCATCTTTCTAACTAAAATTCCTATTCCTTTGCCTCGTTAACAAATCATAAAACTATTATACTATGAAGTGTCTAAAAAATACACCTCATCTATTGAATTTGATAAAGTAAAAAACAGAAATTTTTAACAAATACTTAATTTACGATAAACATGTATACGAGGCAGTTAGCGCTGTGTTTGGATATGATGTGAAATGTTTTAATAAACTAAATTCAGACCCTATTTTTATGAAAATGAAAAACAGAATGAAAATTCAGCATTGGTTGATGCTGCTGGTCGTTCTTTGCATATCGTGCAAAGACGATAAATCCGATATGGATTCGCAGGCCTTCGATCCTTCGAGGCCTGTCGTGGTTTCTAATTTTCTCCCGAAAGAGGGGGGAGCCAGCCAAAGGATGGTTATCTATGGCGATAATTTTGGTAATGATCCGTCCAAAGTCAACGTAACTATTGGCGGGGTAAAGTCGAGTGTAATCGGAGTAAAAGGCCAGACCTTATATTGTATCGTGCCGGCAAAAGCTTACGATGGCGATATTGAAGTGAGCATTGTCGATGAGAACGGAGAAAAAGTTGCTTCGGCAGGAGCTGGAGAAAATTTTATCTATAAGAAGAAAATGATTGTGACTTCTTTCTTAGGTCAAATGTATGAAAATAACACGAAGTTTGATATAAAGAATGGTCCGTTCAATGATTGCGGCGGATTCGACAGAATGGATTGGTTTACTTTCGATCCTCTAAACCATAACCATTTGTATGTGACCGGTTATGATAAAGCGATCAGACTGATTGATTTTGAAAAGCAATATGTAAGCACTTTCGTTTCTGGTATTCCGAGTCCCAATTCGAATGGGATTCCTTGTATAAATTTCACATTGAGTGGAGATATGATCGTGACGCATGACCAATCTAATGATCAGCGGCCGGGGAACTATTTACTTACCCGTGCATCCGGCTTTACTCAGTTAACTCCTTTGGCAAAAGGCCGTGGAACCAGAGCGGCAGCTGTACATCCGGTTAACGGAGAGTATTATTATGGATACTATAATACCGGTGCTATTTGGAGAGCTGAGATCGGGTCACCGAATGGAGTAGAGGGTAAGCAGATAACCAAGGTTCCGAATGCGTCGTCACAGATGTTCATTGTTATTCACCCCACAGGGAACTATGCATATATTACATTGATGAACAAACATTACATTATGCGTATGGATTATGATTGGGAAAATAAGGTCTTTAAGGACCCTTATCTGGTAGTTGGGAAAAGCGACACGCCCAATTATCAAGACGGGGTGGGTAGTAATGTAAGGCTTTGGGACCCTCAACAAGGGACTTTTGTTAAAAATCCGGAGTATGCGGGAACAGAAGATGAATATGATTTCTATTTCTGTGATAAAACAAATTCAATAGTCCGTATACTGACCCCTCAGGGGAAAGTCTCCACTTTTGCAGGCAGGCCTTCGGTTAAAGGATATATGGATGGGGATTTGCGTCTGGATGCCATCTTTAATGCTCCGGCCTCGATAATATATGATGAAGAGAGAAATTGCTTTTTTGTCGGAGACCTCGGCAATCATCGTATTCGCAAAATTGCCTATGAAGATTAAATAAATGAAAGACACATATTGATATGAGAAACTTTTTATTAACATGTATTTTATTACTCGGGTTTTCAGTGAGTGTTTTGGCTCAGGAAACTGTAGAAGTAACCGGTATTGTGACTGATGAGAATAACGAGCCTTTAATAGGGGCTAGTGTATCTGTAAGTAATGTAGCGGGATTGGGTGTGATTACCGATGTGGACGGGAAATATAAGATTAAAATGCCGCTTTACAATACACTGATTTTTACATATATAGGCTTCGACAAAGTAGAGGTATTAGTGAAAGACCAGCGGGTTGTCAATGTCACTATGAAAGAATCTGATAAAAGTGTACTTAACGAAGTAGTTGTCACAGGGACGGGTGTACAGAAGAAAATTGCGATCACCGGTGCTATTACAAATGTTGATGTTGAGGAATTGAAATCAAATCCGTCTTCATCTATGGCCAATGGTTTGGCCGGAGTGGTACCGGGTATTATGGCAATGCAGGCTGATGGCAGACCGGGTACTACTTCTGAATTCTGGATTCGCAGTATTTCTACATTTGGAGGCAGTAATGCGGCATTGGTATTGGTCGACGGCTTCGAACGCGACTTTAATGAAGTCAGCGTGGAGGATGTGGAATCGATATCAGTGCTGAAAGATGCTTCTGCCACTGCTATCTATGGTAGCAAAGGAGCTAATGGCGTTATTTTAGTAACCACTAAACGCGGGGATGAGGGAAAGATCAGGATTGATGCCAAGGTAGAAGGATTCTATAGCACGCTAACTAAGGCCCCGGAATTTGTAGATGGATATACATATGCTTCTATGGCAAACGAGGCTAAAGTTACGCGTAATCAAGATGCACTCTATCAGCCGGAGGAGCTGGAAATACTTCGTTTAGGTCTGGACAGAGATTTATATCCGAACGAAGATTGGATGGATATTCTGTTGCGCGACGGAGCATGGAAATCGCGCGTTTCGTTAAATATGCGAGGGGGAGGGAAGACAGCCCGTTACTTTGTTTCGGGAAGTTACCAAAACGAGCAGGGTATGTACCAAGTAGATAAGGCTTTGAAAGATTATAATACCAATTCTAACTTCCGGCAATATACTTACCGGATGAATATCGATATCGATATTACAAAGACTACATTGCTGAAGGCAAGCGTTTCTGGTTCATTGCGTAAGCAAAATGACCCCGGAGGCGGGAGTAACTCAATCTGGACATCATTGTTTGGGTATAACCCGGTTTCAGCTCCCCGGATGTATTCTAACGGATATGTTCCGGCTATTACCGAAAGAGGCAAGCCGATTACACCCGACGATCCCAATATAGACCGTTTTAATCCGTGGACACTGGCTACAATGACAGGGTATAATGAAAGCTGGACAAACAATATCCAGACCAGTTTGGTTCTGGAACAAAATCTGAATTCTATTACACAAGGCCTTTTCTTTACAGGACGCTTCGGGTACGATACTGAAAATAGTAATTATATTAACCGTATTAAATTCCCGGAGATGTACTATGCTACCAACCGTGACCCGATTACAAACGAAATCACATATACGAAGATTGCGAATAAACGGGAAATGAGGCAGGGTTCAGGTGCCGGTGGGAAGCGGAACGAATTTGTTGAAGCGGAATTACACTACGATCGCAGATTCAGCAACCATAACGTTGGTGGTGTCTTGAAATATACTCAATCGTCTACAATACAAACAGTAAACATTGGGAGTGACCTTAAAAATGGGATAGCGAGACGTAACCAAGGTATAGCCGGACGCGCTAATTATAACTGGGCTAGCCGTTATTTCATTGATTTCAATTTCGGATATACAGGCTCTGAGAACTTTGCCAAAGGAAAACGCTTTGGTTTCTTTCCCGCTATTTCCGGGGCCTGGATTATTTCAGAGGAGCCTTTCATGAAAGGATTCACCTGGATGGACATGTTCAAAGTCCGTTATTCATACGGAAAAGCAGGGAGAGATGCATTGGACGGTACCCGTTTCCCTTATCTGTATACGATTGAAACGAGATGGAAGAGAAATAGCGATGGCTCTATACAAACTAATAACAATAATAATGTTCCGGTAGATCCTTATAATTTCGGGGACTACGGCTATAACAGGACGTATAATGGTATATACTACCGGACAGTAGCATCTTCTGATGTTACCTGGGAGGTAGCGACTAAACAGGATTTAGGTGTCGATTTTTCTTTCTTCAACAACAAAGTATCGGGAACAGTCGATTATTTCCACGAAAAACGTACAGGGATCTATATGGGGCGTCAATATCTTCCATGGTCGGTGGGTATAGGAACAGACAACTTAAATATTTATCCTTCGGCAAATGTTGGCGAAGTGAAAGCTCAGGGGTTTGACGGGAACTTTGCCGTTAAAGAGAAATTGGGAAATGTCGATGTGACTCTACGCGGTAATATGACTTACAGCAAGAACGAGATTCTGGCGAAAGATGAGGAATACTCTATTTATTCATATACACAAGATAAAGGACATCGCGTGGATCAGGCCCGTGGTCTTATCGCCTTGGGCTTATTCAAAGATTATGAAGAAATACGGAACAGTCCTACACAAACTTTCGGAGAGGTGATGCCGGGAGATATCAAGTACAAGGATGTGAATGGTGACGGTATAATCGATAAATATGACAGGGTAGCCATCGGCGCGACAACAAAACCGAATCTTACTTATGGCTTTGGTGTTTCTACCCAATGGAAAGGATTTAATGTGAGCGTACATTTTCAGGGGGTAGGAAAATCCACTTTTCAGATCAAAGGCTCTACCGTTCATATGTTTAGTTTAGGTGAAGGCTGGGGAAATATATTGGATGATATGGCCAAGTTAAACCGCTGGCAATTGGGTGTAAATGAAGATCCGAATGCGGAATATCCCCGCCTTACTTATGGGGCGAATAGCAATAACTATCAGGAATCGACATTCTGGCTCAGGGATGCTTCTTATTTGCGTCTGAAAACACTGGATATAGGCTATACGCTTCCTACATCTTTGGTAAATAAATTGTACCTGAGTAATGTACGTATTTTCTTTATCGGTACCAACCTGCTTACATTCTCTAAATTTAAGCTGTGGGACCCGGAAATGGGATCTTCGGACGGGAAAAAATATCCGCTCAGCAAAACTTTTTCATTAGGAGTATCAGTTTCACTATAAACATAAATGTATATGAAGAAAATAATTATAATTTTATCTATTGTAGTTGGATTGAGCCTTACCCTTGGCGGATGTTCGGACTACCTGGATTCGGACTATCTGTTTGATGAACGCCGGTCTATAGAAGATGTTTTCCAAAACAGGGATTATGCAAATCAATGGCTGGCGGATGCTTATTACTTTATGAGTATTGGGCAGATACAGGATGTGAGCAGTAAAAAAAGTGTTCCTTACAATTTTGCTGACGACATGTATTTTGGTGATGAATCAGAAGGGTATGCCAGATGGAAAAGCGGCCAGTATAATGAAAATGGTAGCCGTGGCGAAACCGAACCTATCTGGAAAAATGCTTACAGGGGAATCCGTCAGGCCTCTATCTTCATGCAGAACATCGATAAAAGTAAGGTTTTTAATGTTTCGGAAATTCGTGACCTGAAAGGACAGGCTTACTTCTTAAGAGCTTATTTCTATTGGTATATGCTACGTTTATTCGGCCCTATACCTATTATAGAAGACGGTACGGTTGATTATATGCAAAGTTATGACGAGATAGCGCAAGCCAGAAATACATATGATGAATGTGTGGACTTTATCGTTGGAGACCTGATAAAAGCGGCAGAACTGCTTCCTGCCGATATTCGTCCGGTGCAGGATATTGCCCGCCCCAATCGGGGAGCAGCATTGGCGCTCCGCGCCAAAGTTCTGCTATTTGCCGCCAGTCCGTTATATAATGGTAAGACTCCTGTTGAAATTGCTTCAGTTTTAGTAAACAAAGATGGTACGCGCCTGCTTCCTGAGGCTTACGATGAGTCTAAATGGGCTAAGGCTGCAGCTGCTGCCCTGGATGTGATGAATATGGGCATTTATAGTTTACATTATGTGAAAGTCAAGAATGAGGGTGATATCGCTTATCCGAAGACTCTTCCTCCATTCGATGATAATGATTTTGTCAACGGAAGCTGGCCGAATGGCTATAATGACATAGATCCTTTCGAATCATACCGTTCATTATTCAATGGCGATACGCCAGCCAACGAACTGATGCAGACTGAACTTATTTTCACCCGTGGTCAGAATGGTTCGGGGGAAGACGTAGCCACTATGGTGCTCCACCAGTTACCGCGTCAACATGGTAAGGGATACAACTCGCACGGTATGACACTAAAGCAATGTGATGCTTATTATATGGCTGACGGAACGGACTGCCCCGGCATGAATTCTATGTATGCGGCTATACCCGGCTATACCGGTCGTTATAATACTAATCCGCGTGAAACAGGTTTTGTTACAGCATCGGAGCTGGCGAATTATCCGGAATTAGGTGAAAAAGGCGTAGGAGTATCTAAACAGTTTGCAAGACGCGAACCCCGTTTTTATGCGTCAGTAGCTTATAATGGAAGCACATGGAATTTCCTGAATTATAACCAGGCGACAGACGAGAAACCCAATCTGCCGATATTTTATTATCGTGGAGGTGATAACGGTTATACGAATGCCACTTACTGGCTGCGTACCGGTATCGGTATTAAAAAATATGTAAGTCCGCAGGATATAAGCAACACATTGGTTACTTCCTATGATAAAAGCAGATTCACAAAAAAAGTAGATCCGGCGATTCGTTATGCAGAAATATTGTTAATCTATGCCGAAGCGGTGAATGAACTGAATGGACAATATACTATACCTACATGGAACGGGAACGGAGAACATACAATCAAACGCACTCCCGATGAATTAAAGAGGGCTATCCGGCCTATCCGTATGCGTGCAGGAGTTCCGGACTATTCGCAAGATGTATATGGCAATTCTGATTTATTCAGAATCAAATTGAAACGTGAACGTCAAATTGAATTGTTCGCAGAAGGACACCGTTATTTCGATCTCCGTCGTTGGTGTGATGCTCCATTTGAAGAAGCAGCTCAGGTTTACGGATACAATGCGTATGCAACTCAAGATCTGGCCGTAGAATTCCATATCCCTACGCTGGTGCCTTCATTGCCATCGATATTTGCCACCAGAATGTGGTTGTTACCTATTAATCATAAAGAATTGAGAAATAACCCTAAACTGGTACAAAATCCAGGGTGGACTACTCCTGAATAATTTTTATAATCCGAAAAATATGAAATATATATATTATCTCTTTTTTGCCATGTTTGCAGCGATATGCTGTACATCATGCAACAATGAATGGGAAGATGAGCAATATGAAAATTTTGTCTCTTTCAAAGCGAATCCTAATACTCTTGGAGTAACACCTATTTATGTACGTTATAAAGCAGAGGGGAAAGTGACATATCAGCTTCCGCTGATTATGAGCGGTTCGAAAATGAACAATATGAGTTGGACTATAAACATAGGCTTAGACCCGGATACACTCGTCTTAGTAAATAAAGAAGCATTTGGACACCGTGAAGAGCTTTATTTTAGGCAATTGGAAACTAAACATTACGAAATGCCGGGATCGGTAGGTATTCCTGCCGGCTCATATACTTCTACTATTCCTATCGATTTTGAGTTAGCCGGGCTGGACCAGACGTATAAATGGCTGTTGCCTTTGAAAATACTGGAAGATCCTTCTTATCAGGTTAATTATCATAAGTACTATCAGAGGGCTATGCTACAGGTCAATCCGTTCAATGATTACTCGGGTACTTATAGCGGTACTTTATATCAGATATATCTGCTGCCTGATAAAACCCGCCCTTTGAACTTGTCAGAGGTTAAGACTTATGTCGTGGATGATGAGACCATTTTCTTCTATGCCGGTCTCAGGACCGAAGACTTTTTGGATCGTAAACTGTATAAAATATATGCCAGGTTTACGGATGAAAGAGTTGATCTCCGGAAAAGGAAATTGGAGCTTTATACCGATAATCCGCTTATCAATCTGAAAGTAGAAGGTGTGCCATATTATACAGTAGACGAGTCGATGGACCCGGTGAAAACCTACTTGAAATTAATAGATATTAATCTTGGCGACTTAAACTATTCATTTGATGATTATACAACCATCCCTGGTACCCCGATCAGATATTCAATGAGTGGGATATTATCGATGCAACGCAGGTTGAATACATTGATACCAGATGAGGATCAGCAGATTCAATGGTAAAGAGATAGCTTACTTTTAGTTATATGGGGTTGTCGGATTATTTGCAGATAGCCCCATATATAGTTTTGTAGATTTGGTTTTGTGGAATGACGCCTGTGAAGGTGTAAACGCATAAACGATTATCAGTCTTATTTCGTCTTCGGATAGACTAAAGACAATCATACAGGTGACAATTTGCTCAACCCGATTTAAATAAACTGCCCTTAATTGAAAAATTTATGAAAAGAATATTTATATATCAGCTGTTTCTGATTATTATCATATCATATCTATGTTCGTGTAAAGATTCGGAAAATAAGATTTCTGAAGGAAAAATTACTTATTTCTCAGTATGGGATCAAAAGTCAGTTAATCATGTGCTTCATGTCGACAATGTGAATAATACAATCAGCAATAAAGAAGAACTCCCGGCATATGTCAATCTAAAAGAATTACTTGTCGAATTTAAAGTAAATAACGGAGATGTGATTCTCAAAGTCAACGGTAAGGTACAACTAAGCGGAAATAATATAAACGACTTTTCGACGGAATGTGTCTATGATCTCTATTTAGGCGATACCAGGCAAAAGTCATATACAGTCAAAATAACTAAACCGGACTTATCGAATACCTTTAAGACATTTACTTTTCCAGAAAAACGGATGGAACAGTATCAACCCGTAATAAATGCTGAAACCGGGGAGATCTCGAATGAAAATGTAATACCGTCAAACATAGATATTACCTCTTTGCAGCCGGAATTTACTACATCTGAAAAAAACTCGATCGTTAAAGTAAACAAAGTAGTGCAAAAGAGCGGAACTGCCAGGCACGATTTCACTAAACCCATCGTATACAGCATAGAAGGAGAGGATGGCACATCAAAAGAATATACAGTTACATTAAAGCAAGGTAACGAGGCCTTTTTGACAAATCCGGTCATAGTAGGCAGTTACGCTGACCCGACGGTTATCCGTGTCGGAAAAGAATTTTATCTATATGTGACATCCGGTATTGTGAGGGGCTATAGATCTACTGATCTCATAAATTGGCCCCGCATTGGAGGTAGTAAGAGCGAGGTATTTAATAAACGGCCCGATTTCACTGATGATAATGTGAATGATACCGGGATGTGGGCCCCGGACATTAATTTTTATGATGGAAAATATGTGATGTATTACGCTATATCCAAATGGGGCGGAGGTGCTACATGCGGTATAGGAGTGGGAGTCTCTGATAAGCCTGAAGGGCCTTTTGTGCCGTCGGCAGGCAATTCTGATGGAAAACTGTTTGTTAGTGCAGAAATAGGGGTTCATAATTCCATCGATCCTTGTTTCATTGAAGAAAATGGCAAGCGTTATTTATTCTGGGGAAGCTTCTATGGTATATATATGACAGAATTGACGTCAGATGGCATGGCTGTGAAAGATTTAACGAAGAAAACATTGATTGCCGGTAAATCCTTCGAGGCACCTTATGTTCATAAAAGAGGTAGATATTACTATTTATTCGTATCTACCGGAGCGTGCTGCGAAGGTATGACCAGTTCATATAAAGTAATGGTTGGAAGATCTGAAAGCCTTACGGGCCCATATCTGAACAGGGCGGGAACAGATATGAAAACATTTGATGCATGGAATCCGTCTAATTACCAACCAATTGTTGTAAAAGGAGATGGTACATTTGCCGGGCCGGGGCATAATTCGAGAATCGTAACCGATGACAATGGAGTAGACTGGATGCTCTATCATGCCTATATAGATAATGGCAGCAGTCAACGCAACCTTATGCTGGATAGGGTAAAGTGGGATAATGACGAATGGCCGATAGTCGGTAACGGTACTCCATCATATTCAATGAACCTTATCCCGTTTTTTGAATAAACGCCTGAATATGAGCCGTTCTTAAAATGGGTATTATATGAATAGAGTTGTCCGCCTGAATGTTAGGACGACTCTATACTCTTTTTCACAAAACCGGGAGGGAATCCTTTTTTTTCAATACTTCAAAGAACGGTATGTCGATAGCTATATATAGATAAAGTATTTTGAAAACATACAATTATTTTTAGTATAATTTTATCCTGCTATCGAGCTTTGCGCGCCAGAGGCATAAACAATAATAATTCACCATTTATGTATAGTATTTTTTGTCTTATATTTATATCCTTATTAAAAATTATTGGGAGACGGTTCAGTTAATAATATCCCGTAAATACGAATTCGTATTATTTATTAGTCCTCAATTTTGAAGAGTTGATGGTTTTGGATTGGCATGGGATGAAAATTTCATTATATGAGATGAAATTTTCATTTTGGGATGATATATAGCAATACATTTGCGTATAGGTCGTTTGCGCCATATTGTTAACCAAATAAATTTCCTTGCCTTATTTTTTATATCGGACAGTGAAGACTAAAAAGACTGGCGATGAATAGAAATGTGGAAAATGTAATAATCAAATAACTCTTTTAGAAAAGTCTGCATTTAAAATGCAAAAATATCCGGACTATCTTACTGGAAAATCTCTTATCAATCTGGATGGATCTGGATAAAATAAACGTAAATAGCTAATATACAATCTATATCAGGTTATGAGATTGGATACTCTGAAGTTTTTACTCTTGTTGTCACTGTGTTCTTTTTTTACATATCTTTCCTCCCAATCGACGCAATATTATTTTAGCCATTACGGGATACAGGAAGGATTGTCGCAGAACACAGTCAATGCTATATTGCAGGACCGTACAGGCTTTCTCTGGGTAGGAACTAAGGATGGACTGAACCGGTTCGATGGCTTTTCTTTCCGCACATTTAAGCGTGATATTCTCGATAAGAACAGTATTGGCAATAATTATATAAAGGTACTACATGAAGATAATAGGGGTAAAATATGGGTGGGGACGGATGCCGGCATATATGTGTATAATCCATATACAGAGCAGTTTAACCAGTTTTTATTACAGGCCGATAACAAAGTGGTTATTAATAAGACTATATCGGCTATAGAAGGGAATGGATCATATATTTGGATCGCTGTCGAATCTCAGGGGATTTTCTGTTATGATGTACAATCTGGTTTACTCAAGAACTATGATCTCAAAAAACATAATATCTCATCCAATATTGAATGCCTTAAAGAAGATAGAAATGGAGTTTTATGGCTGGGAAGCTACAGGGAAGGGCTCTTCTATTCGAAAGATAATCTGAAAACCATTAATGAATTTATTAGCGACGAGGGAGAAAAAGTATTTAGAAATGATGTCATCCTTAAAATCATTCAGGGAGCATATAACTGCTTATATATCGGTTCGGTAAAAGGAGGCCTTAAAGAACTTAGTATTTCTTCGGGAAAAGTACGTGATTTACTGTTAATAGATAATAGCCATGAGAAGATCTTCATTCGCGACATAATGGCAAATTCGGATAATGAACTTTGGCTGGGAACCGAATCGGGTATATATATTTATAATCTCCGGACCAATAATTACTTGCATCTGGAAAGTTCCTTTTACGATCCTTATTCTTTGTCGGACAATGCTATCTACAGTTTATGCAAGGATAGGGAAGAAGGCATCTGGATAGGCTCATATTTCGGCGGATTGAATTATTATCCTAAGCAATATACACGTTTCAACAAATATTATCCTACAGATTCCTCGAATGGCCTGAGGGGGAAAAGAGTCAGGGAGTTTTGTGCCGACTCTTCGGGGCTTATCTGGATCAGTACGGAAGACGGGGGACTTAGTTACTATAATCCACAAACAAATAAGATCTCGTTTTTTGAGGCCAGTAGAGCTTTTTCCAATGTTCAATGTCTTTTGCCCGATGGCGATAACCTGTGGGTAGGCACATTTTCGAAAGGAGTGAAGGTGATAAACCGAAAAACAGGACATATAAAATCCTATAATAAAGGGAGTTCGCCTAATTCGTTAAACGATGATAATATTTTTGCCATGCTGCGTACATCCGACGGAACTATATACCTGGGCACTTTATTTGGGTTGCTTAAGTACAATGGTGCCTCTGACGATTTTTCCGAAATTTGGGAGTTGAATGATAAATTCATATACGATATCAAGGAAGATATACATGGCAACCTTTGGTTGGCGACTTATTCTGATGGGGTTTTCTGCTATGATATAAATAAAAAGAAATGGAAAAACTATCTGCATGACGAAACAGATGAGCAGAGCTTGCCTTACAATAAGGTGACAAGTATATTTGAAGACAGCCGGCACCAAATATGGATTACCACCCAAGGCCGTGGTTTTTGCAGATTTGACCCGGCAACAGAAACCTTTATAAGATATGACGAACGGCATGGTTTGCCTAACGATGTCATATATCAGATTGTGGAAGATAATAAAGGCCTTTTCTGGATCACCTCCAACAGGGGACTTATATGTTTTAATCCAATAGATAGCTTTATAAAAAACTATACGGTGGTAGATGGAATCCTGAGTAACCAATTCAATTACAGGTCTGGCTTTAAATCTGAGGATGGAAGCCTTTTTATGGGGAGTATAGATGGTTTTATAAAATTCGATCCTAAAGATTTTTCTGAAAGTAAATATAAACCGACTCCGGTTATAACCGATTTTTTAATATATAATAAAAGAGTTATTGTAGGGGAGGAGAAATCACCTTTATATAAAAGTATTATATATACAGATAGTCTTATTCTCAATTCGAAACAAAATTCGTTCAGTTTCAGGGTGGCTGCCCTGAGTTACCTGTCACCCCATACAAATATTCTAAAATATAAGTTGGAAGGATTCGATAAGGATTGGCTGTCTATGACCGAAAGCCCGCTGATCAATTACTCAAATCTCAGATACGGAGATTATATATTCCGGCTGAAAATTTCCGATTCCTCAAGTCCTTCATTAGAAAATGAGAAAGTTCTTTTTATCAGGATTTTACCTCCTTTCTATTTATCGCAATGGGCTTATATCTTGTATGTTTTGATATTTGTCACCCTTGTTTATTATACTGTTTATAATCTAAAGAAGCGCACAGCAATGAGGAAGCGGAGAGAGATGGAAAAATTTGAACAGCAGAAAGCCCTGGAGATTTATGATGCTAAAATCGGATTTTTTACAGATGTTGCACATGAAATACGAACTCCTCTGACTTTAATTAAGGGGCCTTTGGAAAACATTCTTCTTGCCGGTTGTATAGATGATGCCATAAGGGAAGATTTAAATATAATGAATCACAATACAGAACGTTTGTTGAATCTGACAAATCAGCTACTCGATTTCCGGAAAGTGGAGAGCAAAGGTCTTCAACTCAATTTTATCGAATGCAATGTCTCTGAAATAATGCGGGGCTGTTACCTGCAATTCAAGCTGTCGGCCCAACAAAAGAATCTGAGTTTTGTTCTCCATCTACCGGATGAAGATTTGTATGCTCATATAGACAAAGAGGCATTTACCAAAATTATCAGTAACCTGTTCAGTAATGCCGTAAAGTACGCGCATACATATATAGAAGTAAAATTAGATCTTAATGACGAAAAAAGAGACCTGCGGGTAGTTATAAAAAATGATGGTAATATTATTTCGCCGGATATGCGGGAAGAAGTCTTCAAACCTTTTGTCAGGCTCAACGACCTCACCTCTTCGAAACCATTGCCTGGTACAGGAATCGGCTTGGCTTTATCCCGTTCGCTGACACAACTTCATCAAGGTCGTTTATATATCGAAGACTGTACCGGATGCAACAGCTTCTGTTTATTATTGCCTGTTAGGGCCGACGATGATGATAAAATATCTTTGTCTCCCGCTATAGTCCAACCGGAAGACCCTTCTTCAAAATCGGCGATTCTGATTGTCGAAGATGACCCGGAATTGTTGACCTTTATTGTAAGGCAACTCTCGGCATATACTGTATTCACCGCCGTAGATGGAAAAGAAGCGTTGGATGTGCTTGACTACAATATTGTAAATCTGATCATAACAGACATTATGATGCCTCATATGGATGGGTTTGAGTTGTGCCGGATACTGAAGTCAAATATAGATTATAGCCATATACCGGTTATTCTTCTTACCGCGAAGACGACTCTCCAGTCCAAGATAGAGGGATTGGAAGCAGGGGCAGATATGTATATTGAAAAACCATTCTCGGTAGAATACCTGAAAGCCTGTGCATCGAATCTGATACATAATCGGACAAAGCTGAAAGAAGCCTTTGCCAATTCTCCTCTTGTAGCGGCCAATTCTATGGCATTTACCAAGGCTGATGAAGAATTCCTTAAGAAGATGAATGAAATTATATTGGACAATATTGATAACCCCGAATTTAATATGGATGATATGGTAGAGACTTTACATATGAGCAGGTCTGTTTTTTACAGAAAGATTAAAGGGATTCTGAATATGAACCCGAATGAATATTTACGTCTCGAACGGCTAAAAAAAGCAGCTGAATTATTACTTGCCGGAAACAGCCGTATTAATGAGGTCTGTTATTTGGTCGGATTCAATTCACCTTCATATTTTGCCAAATGTTTTCATAAGCAATTTGGTATATTACCCAAAGATTTTGCTAATACCAGGAAGCAAATATATGGAGATTGAATCCATGAAACAAAAGTTGTATCAATTGGCATAATTATGTCGTATTGCCTGTCTCATATTTTCCATCTTTACAGGGTAATTTATTCGCTAAACATTTTGAAAAACATCTATTTCGATTCCGACTATTAAAAGAGTACAACTGATTGATAATATTACTTTATACGGGATTCGATCGCTTTTTGTGAAAGCAAGTTTGCAAAAGGCCTGTCAGATAATAAAATCCGGGAATTTAACTTCATAACTGATATATTTATGTCGACAAGATTATTTACTTTCCGCAAGAGCCTATGGGCCGTATATACGGGCTATACCACGCGCGAAACATACCCCCATCACGACCTCCCCGGATTTCTGTTCTTAAAAAAGAGAAAAATTAATAGCTCCTTCGAAAAACATCGGAGGATTCAAACCTTATAATTGATATATGTTAACAAGATTATTTATTTTTTGCATCAGCCTGTTGGCTGTATGTACGAGTTATGCCGTCGGGCATCCCATCAGATTGGACGCAAGCCTATCCGTAAAAGTTCCGGGTAACCCTGCAGTCAGCTATAAGTTAAGAAAAAATGAAACCGGTAACGGAAGATATAGTATGGAACCCGGCAAACCATTGCCTCTGCATATATCCGGACAAGTAAATGAAACGGATAATAAAATCCGGATCAAAGTATCTGTCACAGCCGATGAAGATACATACTTTAAGTATTCACAGAATATATCCACAGGATATATACATTCCAATTGCCAGTTTCTGATGCCCGGGTTCTGGTATCGCCGCAATTTACTGTCTCCGAAGGAAGCTCCTTCGTTTCACACATCGTCCGGCTGGACGGTGAGGGAAGACCGCCTGAGTACTCCGCTCACGGGTATCTATAATGAGAAAAGCGGGATGTATATGACTGTAGCACGTATCGATCTTCCTGAGTATGATGCTCTGACAACCCATAAAGAAGGTGAGGTCATTGTTTCGGGGAGAACCTCTCTGGGCTACACCGGATTTGAGGAAATAAACGGCAATGCAAACCTTTCGTTCGGTTATCCTTTTCAGGAAACACCTAAAAGCTATATCCGGAAACTGACATTAGCTCCGGCTATAGAAGCTTTTCAGGAAATAAAGAAGGGAGAAACGATCAATTTGGAATGGGAAGTGTTTATGGGGCAAGCTGCCGATTATTCAGATTTTATGAAGCAGGTGTGGGAGTATAGCTACGATACTTACCAGCCAAAGCCGCTCGACCCTCAATACTCTTTTACTCCCGAAAAGATGAAACAAACAATAGTTTCGTATTTTGCCGACAGTTTTGTTAGCGATAAAGAATTGAAATTCTCTTCCGGAGCACATCTTATGGTTGCCACTTGTAAAAAGAACGGAATTGCAGAGGTCGGATTTATCGGGCGGGTATTGCTCAATGCATTCAATGCCTATGAATATGGAGAGATGAATGGGCGGTCTGATCTGGTGAATAATAGCAATTCAGTATTTGCAAGCTATTTAGAATATGGTTTTACTAAAAATGGTTTTTTCCGGGAATATGTCGATCAGGATGCAGGAAAAGAAACCGATGTGTTCAGCATACGCAGGCAGTCGGAGGGTATATACGCGATGTTTCATTATCTGCAATACGAGAAGGACAAAGGGCGAAAGCATCCGGAATGGGAAGCCCGCATAAAAACTATTTTGGATAGGGTACTTCGTTTACAAAATGAAGATGGAAGTTTTCCCCGTAAATTTAAGGATGATTTTAGTATTGTCGATAAGAGCGGGGGTAGCACTCCGTCAGCAACTCTGCCTCTGGTGATGGCATATAAATATTTCGGTGACGCCAACTATCTGAAGAGTGCGAAGAAGACAGCCGAGTATCTGAAAACAGAATTGATAGATAAGGCAGATTATTTTTCATCTACTCTCGATGCCAATTGTGAAGATAAAGAAGCTTCTTTGTATGCCGCTTCTGCAACCTATTATTTAGCGCTTATCTCGAAAGGTGAGGAAAGACAATATTACGCCGGTCTGTGCAGGAAGGCCGCATATTTTACCCTGTCGTGGTACTACATGTGGGATGTTCCCTTTGCCAAAGGTCAAATGCTGGGAGATATCGGGTTAAAGACCCGCGGATGGGGTAATGTATCTGTTGAGAACAATCATATCGATGTATTCATTTTTGAGTTCGGTTCAGTATTAGACTGGCTCTCAATAGAATTTAAGGAACCTCGTTTCGAAAACTTTATCAAGGTTATACGTTCGTCTATGGGGCAGTTACTACCGTATGAAGGTCATATGTGTGGTGTTGCTAAAACCGGTTATTATCCTGAAGTAGTGCAGCATACGAATTGGGATTATGGTAAAAATGGTAAAGGCTTTTATAATGACATCTTTGCTCCGGGATGGGTTGTAGCTTCATTGTGGGAGCTGATGAGTCCCGAAAGAGCCGAAGAGTTTCTTCTGAAAGGAAAATAGAGCGGTATATTAATGAAATAGTTTAGCCCATCTTGTATGTTGAATATACAAGATGGGCTGGTTATTTATTTGTACATATACGTAGTATTGAAAAATATGCTATTAATTTTTATTGATTGGTTAATACCTTACCTTTGCATAATGAAAACAAAAGATCAAACAAACAGCATATTATCTAATCTGGGAATTGAAGCTCTGAATCAAATGCAGATTGCTGCCCGGGATACGATCATTAATAAACAAAATACGATCCTGTTGTCTCCTACAGGTTCAGGAAAAACACTTGCTTATTTAATGCCTGTTCTCCGGTTATTAAAGGAAGATGTAAAAAGCGTGCAATGCCTCGTTATTGTCCCTTCCCGTGAATTAGCCCTCCAGATAGAACAGGTCTGGAAGAAAATGGGAACAAGATTTAAAGTGAATGTTTGTTATGGAGGGCATTTCATTGAGACGGAACTTAATAATTTGAGTAATCCTCCGGCTATACTTATAGGAACACCGGGCAGACTGAAAGATCATTTGGAGCGGAAATCCTTTAATCCCGGTTCTGTGAAAACATTAGTATTGGATGAGTTCGATAAATCCCTGCAACTGGGCTTCCAGGATGATATGAATACGATTATCAGCCAATTCCCAAACTTGCAGAAGAGGGTTTTACTTTCCGCAACATCCGATGTGGAGATACCTGATTTTGTAAAGATGGAATCACCTGTGATTCTTGATTATACACAAGAAGAAAAGAACGATACTCTTTCTATTAAACTTGTACTGTCGCCGGAAAAGGACAAGATAGAATCATTGTTTCAGCTTATATGTTCCCTCGATTCCGAGCCGGCGCTTATCTTCTGTAACCACCGGGAAGTAGCGGAACGCATCAGTGATTTATTGAATAAGAAAGGAATACAGGCCGGATATTATCACGGAGGGATGGATCAGGACGACAGGGAAAAAATACTTGTTCAATTCAGGAATGGCAGCCTGAATTATTTGGTTACAACTGACTTAGCCGCCAGAGGACTGGATATTCCGGAGATGAAACATGTAATTCATTACCATCTTCCATCCAAAGAAAGTGAATTTGTTCATCGCAATGGTCGTACAGCTCGTATGCATGCTTCCGGTACAGCATATATTGTATTGTATAAAGAAGATAAAACTCCGAACTACATCCCTGAAAATACGGATATATTAGAACTAAAAGCAGGAAAACCTTTACCGAAGAAGCCCGGATACAAAACAATCTATGTGAGTGGGGGAAAGAAGAATAAGTTGAATAAAAGTGATATTGTCGGCTTCTTTTTGCAGAAGGGAAAGCTGGATAAAGCCGATCTGGGGCTGATAGAAGTGAAAGACTTTATCTCTTTTGTAGCTGTCCGTTTTCCGGCTGTGAAAACACTTTTGTCTAATATTAAGGATGAAAAAATGAAAGGTAAGAGATATAAGATAGAGTTGGCGAGGAATGTTATAAAGAATATTGACTGATTGGCACTAATCATAAGAATAAAAAGCAGGCATTTACTTTATAAAGTAAATGCCTGTTATCTTAATATATTGAAGATCATTTTTCTCTTGAGTACAGGTACCAATAGACACATCCGACTAAAACAGCCCCTCCGATAAGATTGCCCAGTGTGGCAGGAATTAAATTATGGAGAATAAAATCACGCCAAAGAATATCCGCACCCGAATAAATTGCAGCAGGAATAAAGAACATATTGGCTATGGAGTGTTCATAACCCAGAGTGACAAAGAGCATGACAGGAATCCATATACCTATACATTTTCCTATAATATCTTTTGCCGCATATCCCATCCACATTCCCAGACAAACCAGCCAGTTGGCTCCGATTCCTTTGATAAGGACGGTCATAAAGTCTTGGTTTACCTTTACTTCTGCATAGTGATGCAGGTAATGTTGCCAGGGGTCCTTGTCAAATAATCCGACTCCTGACGAGAGCAGATAAGCGACTACCTGGGAGCCAATAAAGTTAAATAGATAAGAGAGGATAAGAAGCTTAATGAGAGTAAAAGTCTTTAGCCTTCTCTCCAATAGGGGAAGTGTAAACGCTGTACAGTCACTGGTAAATAAATCTGCTCCGGTGATGGATACTATAATAAGCCCGACAGGGAAAAGCGCTCCGGCGATAAACTTAATCAGTCCGGGATTTTCTGCACCTGCTCCGGGTATTCCCCCTGCAACCATAACCGAGAGCAATCCGCCGAAGGCAATAAATACTCCTCCGAGTATGGCTATCACACTGAATTTGGATAATGGCAAATCGCTTTTATAAATGCCTGAATTGGCAAACTCCGCGGTGATTTCTTTCGGAGTGTTGTAGTTTTTCATTATTTGTCTCTTAAATTAAGAATAGAGATTATACATTGAGTCCATAGCTTTTGAAAATAACCTCCGCCTTGTTCAATTCCTGATTTGATGGAGGGTTTATATCTTTCAACTTGTATTCTTGTCCGATCTGCTCCCATTTATGTATTCCCATCTGATGAAAAGGCAGGATATCAACGCGTTCCACATTTTTGAACTGACTTACGTACCGGGCCCACTCATGCAAATCTTCCTCATTATCTGTGAAATGAGGGACAAGTACATACCTTAACCAGACCGGTTTATTTATTTCGGCGAGGTACTCTATAAAGTTGAGGGTAGGCTCAAGAGGTCTGGCAGTTAGCTCTTTGTATTTATCGGGATTTATATGCTTGATATCTAATAACACAAGATCGGTATAGGACAAAACTTCCTTTGTCTTGTCATTAAACAGAAAGCCTGAAGTATCTATGGCGGTATGTATCCCTGCGGTTTTACATAGTTTGAATAACTCCAATACAAATTCCGGCTGCAACATCGGCTCCCCACCGGAAACAGTGACACCTCCTTTAACAAATGCTTTTACTTTTATTACTTCATCTAAAGCCTGTTGAGGTGTCAGTTCATATTTGGCCTCATTTGGCCTCCATGTATCAGGGTTGTGGCAGTAGAGACAGCGCAATGGGCAGCCTTGCATAAAGAATACAAAGCGGATACCCGGCCCGTCCTTGGTGCCGAATGTTTCAAACGAGTGAATACGACCTTTCATATTGAAGAAAATCAGGCAGAAAATTTCTAACTGCCTGATTTATTAGCTTTATGTGAGATTAGAACGTAGTTGTAATTGTTCTGTTTATAACATCCAGCTGCTGCTCTTTAGTCAGCTTGATGAAGTTCACAGCATAACCGGATACACGGATTGTGAGTTGAGGGTATTTCTCGGGGTGCTCCATCGCATCAACCAATAGTTGACGGTCGAACACATTCACATTCAGGTGATGACCCGTTTGCAAGAAATATCCATCCATCAGTCCTGCAAGGTTCTGAGCCTCTTCCTCACGGTTCTTACCCAGTGTATTAGGAGTGATGGCGAATGTATAAGATATACCGTCGTTTGCATGTTCGAACGGAAGTTTAGCTACCGATGACAATGATGCTACGGCTCCTCTGGTATCGCGTCCGTGCATCGGATTAGCACCCGGTGCAAAAGGAGTTCCGTCGCGGCGTCCGTCTGGAGTATTTCCCGTTTTCTTGCCATAAACGACATTAGATGTGATAGTCAATACCGACTGGGTCGGGATCGCGTCTTTATACATTTTGCGCTTACGGATTTTTTGCATGAACGTCTCCACTATATCTATGGCAAACTGGTCTGTATTATCGTCATTGTTTCCGAAAGGAACATAATCTTTTTCCTGTATATAGTCTACCGCATCTCCGTCAGCATCCCTTACAATACGTACTCTTCCGTATTTTATGGCGGCAAACGAGTCCGCGATGATAGAAAGGCCGGATACGCCAAAGGCTTGTGTGCGTACGATATCTACATCATGCAGAGCCATTTCGAGGGCCTCATATGAGTATTTATCATGCATATAATGGATAATATTCAGTGCTTTCACATAAGTCTCGGCAACCCAGTCGAGGGTACGGTCAAACTTTTCCCATACTTCGTCAAATTCGAGATAATCGCCCGAAATCTTTTCTACCCAGTGTTTAGGCAATACCTGAGCCTTTGTTTTCTCATCTTTACCTCCATTGATAGTATAAAGCAATGCTTTCGGCAGGTTGGCACGGGCTCCGAAAAATTGCATCTGGTGCCCGATACGCATTGGCGATACACAGCATGCAATACCATAATCATCTCCCAGTTGCGGACGCATAAGATCGTCATTTTCGTATTGGAGAGAAGATGTATCGATAGATACCTTCGCACAGTATTTCTTCCATGCCTCAGGTAATCGGTCGCTCCACAGGATTGTAAGATTCGGTTCCGGTGCCGGGCCTAAATTATAGAGGGTGTGCAGCATACGGTAACTGTTTTTGGTTACCATCGTACGCCCGTTATTGGTCATTCCGCCGATCGACTCGGTAACCCAGACAGGGTCTCCCGAGAATAGTTCATTATATTCGTTTGTACGGAGGAAGCGAACAATACGGAGTTTCATTACAAAATGGTCGATCATCTCCTGAGCTTCTTTCTCTGTGATAATGCCATCTTTTAAGTCCCGTTCGATGTAAATATCGAGGAAGGTGGTCACACGTCCCAGGCTCATTGCTGCGCCATTCTGGTCTTTAATAGCTCCCAGATAACCAAAATACGTCCACTGGATAGCTTCCTGAGCATTGGTCGCGGGATTTGAAATGTCGAATCCATAATCAGCAGCCATGCGTTTCAGGGCTTTCAGTGCCTGTATCTGTGAATTCAGTTCTTCCCGAAGACGGATCAGATCATCTGTCATAACGATAGGGTCACATTCCTTGTAACGCTTTTCACGCTCGGCAATCAACCTGTCTACACCATAAAGAGCAATACGGCGATAGTCTCCGATAATACGACCACGTCCGTATGCATCGGGCAGGCCTGTTAATAAGCCGTTGCTTCTGGCGCGGCGGATACTGTCGGTATATGCCGAAAATACACCTTCGTTATGAGTTTTACGATATTTGGAAAATATTTCTGTTGTAACCGGATCGAGTTTGTAGCCGTATTCTTCAAGGCTTTGCTGTACCATGCGAAGCCCGCCGTTAGGGAAGATAGCTCTCTTGAGAGGTTTGTCTGTCTGTACACCTACTATTTTTTCCAGATCCTTGTCTATATACCCTGCGCCATAAGCATCGATCTGAGAAGGAATTCTGGTTTCAGCGTCATAAACACCTTTTTCTTTTTCAACCTTAAACATCTCGCTTAGCTTATTCCATAGCTTTGTAGTGGCATCTGTTGCGCCTTCCAGGAAAGATTCATCTCCTGTATATTCTGTATAATTTTTTAAGATAAAATCATTTATATCGATTTTTTCTTTCCACTTGGTCCCTTTAAAATCTTTATATGCTTCCATTTGTTATTATTTAAATTCAACTTGGCGTTTCAATAATTAAAAACCGGACATATAGATATATCACAAAAAGCATGCCCAATTTCTTCTAAAAAAGAATAAACATGGCTCTCGGAACTTAAGGAAACAGAAAAAATAATAATGAATCCTCACCTTGTAGTGAGAGAATCTTTTTATGGTTCTCAAGCCTTATTTCCCGAAAGCTTTTTAATTGATCAATTCTGGCAGGTCTTCTGACAATAGAAGTCAAAGATATAACTATCTGAATATAAGCAATTATTTGTATCGTATAGTACTATTTCATACATGAGACCATACTTAGGCATGGTTTAATACTATGAACATACAATAATAAGCGTATACAGCTTTATCTTCATAAAACCTCTTTAGACAATCCTTTTTTGTATTCCGGATACATAGACTTTACCAGAGTAATTTCCACGTATAAAAAAGTAGGACACAAAAAAGACCTGACAAAATTTGCTCTGGCAGGTTTTCTGACTCGTTCCATTTTACACGCCTTCCCGGATTTATCCAGTGGCATAAGAATGTGTAAAACTATTAAGAACTCACAGCAGCGGGTCTGTTCAGGATTTGCACCTGATTCCCTCTTCACCACTATCTACGAATGCAGAAAGTGGCACCAAAACAGTTGACAAAGGTAGGATAAATTTCAAAACTAATCCTAATTAATATGAATTAATTTAGAAGAATAATTCGCATCAGGTACAGGTAGGATAGAAAGCGGGTCATTTTACCTGGTTTCCGTTTGCCAGCTTAAACTTAACAACCTTCCTTTCCGGAAGGACAATCAACTCTCCTGTCTTCGGATTTCTTGACTTGCGTTCCTTCATTGTCTTTACCTGAAATGACCCGAAACCTTGTATGGTGATATTGTTCCCTCCGGACAATACTTCTATAATAGTTTCCAATACCGGGTTTAAGCTGTCGGCTATATATTTTTGGGATACCCCGGCTTTCCTGGCGGCCAGGGTTGTCAGTTGCTTCTTATTCATTCGGTTTTATTTGTTTTTGTATACGGCCCCTTTTTCTTCTCTGTTCCGGGATGCTTACAAAGATAAAGATTAATTTCACCTGTATCTTTTTTGTATGGGCTTATTATGTATTTCCACCCGTCCGTCTTCTATAATGCTTTTGATACCCTTATACAGGGGAAGCTCTTCCACTCCCGCTATTTTCAACGCGTTGAGAGTCATTTGGGCTTCCAGCAGCTCCAGGTATTCTTTCTCCGGTAAGCTTACCAGTTTATCTATTTCCGATTTTTTCTTTGCCATAGTAATCATTAAAATAAGCGTGCTTTCCTGTCAGGAAAGACAGGAAAGCACCGGTCTAACAATATTCACATCTTATCATTTGCATCCGAAATCCGCCGGAGTTTCCCCCCATAAATCATTTTTCCAGTGCAATACATCAATCTTATCTACTTCTGCAGAAAACACTTTCAAAAAGACCCCGGCTTTCTCCAGTTCCGTATTTCTCTTCCCTGATGCCGTTCTTTTGTTGTTAAACCAGGTTATAGCCGTAATGCTGTCTGTGTAAATAACCCTGGGATGGAAATCATTTTCGATGATATATTTTACAGCCGCAACCACACCCAGGAACTCGCCTATATTCACCGTTTGGTTACCTAAATCCTCCAGGAAGATTTGCCTGCCGGTACTAAGGTCGATTCCCCGGTAACGGGTCAGTTTGTTTTTTGTGGAATGGGCCGCGTCTGTAGCTATTCCATTCGATGGACGTTTCATTTCCGTTGGTTTTTATTCGACTTCGGTACTAAAAATCCATCGGCTTCCATCTGTTTAATAAGCGCTATCCCCTCCTCCTTAAATTCAGCAAGCACTGAATCCGGCTCCTCTATGTCAACGCGGGAAGCTAATATATCGAGAACTCCCTCCAGGGTACGGCTTGAATCCGATTTGCCATGCTTCGGGTCAAAGTAGACCGTCTTGTTGCCGAATGTGACTTTCAGCCTGTAGATGGCTTTCGGTACGGTCACTTTTTCTATCCGGGCTTTAAATTGCCTGGGCCGGGCCGATACGACAACGTATCCATTGCCCCGGTGCATCGCTTTAAGTTCCACATCGTATAAGATATTGGGTATGATTGTTCCTTTTAAATCCCCTGATAATACACAGATCTTTTTTCCAAATGTCGAGTTCTCCCGGACTCCCTTCAGTTTCTTTGTTTTGGAATGCCGGGATACAAATCCGATAAGTTCCCCCGTCTTTTCCGATTCCGCAAATTTGATTTGCGAGGTTTCAATTGCCATACTTCTTAATTACCTCATATGAAATCTATTGCAATCAGTTAATAATCTATAATCCAATCATTTTATCAAAAATATCAAAACAAAAATACCTTATTTAAACTATGGGAACAAATATTTCTACTGTTATTTTTTTAGCGGGGATTACCAATATATACAGGGTTGGCATATCTTTTTTACCGGATCCTTTCGTCTTCTGAAAAGTGGCTGAAACGCTCGTCGGTAGCGGACATCGAATGGATTCCCCGGCATTTCCAATACCTGTAAATCCTGCCGGGCTTATCATACAGGAAATAAATATCGTCGCTTTTCAGGTACTGTACCCCCTGGTCCGTATTTTCATCGATCCATACGGCCGGGTTTTCTATCATGGGATTTGGCCCGAGGTATAAGTTCTTCTTCTGTGGGCCTTCTACGAATATATTGTGGATTTTGATGTCTTTATCCGTGTCGTATTTCTTTGCAAAGACAGCAAAGTCATAGATATCCGTTTCAAGCAGGCTTCCGAAATGGACGGGTGCATCATGCTGTAACCTTTCAAACGCCCCGGTAATATGCTCCCTCGATTTTATTTCTTCAAGCCTTTCTCCCGTCACAGGTCCCGCTGTCACATAAACGACCCTGAATCCGTTATAGGTACTGTCCATTACCATAACATGCCCGACAATTCCGGTATTTTTAAGGATACTGTCATCCATCGGGTCTATTCCATTGCCGGCACAATCCTTAATCACTCCGGTAGCGATAACGAATATGAGCGGAATCCACCACCATATCCGCAATAGCACTGCCAGCCTGTAATCCTTTTCCGGCCAGTTATTCTGCATAATCTCTATTTTTTAAGGTTGCAACTATCGCAAAGCCCGTCGTTCTTCAGGTATTTGTACTTCGATACCTCCTTATTACAGGATGGGCATTGCTTCTTTTTATTCATTTCTTTTTTGTAGACAATTATCTCAATACTGCTTTTTGATATGCCGTACTTCTTACCCAAAAGTATTACAGCATCTTTTTTGAGGCAGGAGCCATCTTTAATCAATGTTTGATATTCATTTCTGATAATGATATTTAGTACAGAAGACGTATCGATTAAACCAAGATTATTCAAAGTTAGAAGTATATCTTCCGGAATATTTACCAGGCCTTCCAGTACCTGAATATCGGATGCGGATAGATTTTTTTTCATTTGCAAGAATGTTTTTTGTTTATTATTCCAGAGAGTAAATGGCGTTAACCGGGTTTACTTAATAATAGCCCTTGTAATAAAAATATGTTTGTATGCAGGCCGTAATTACGGAACCCCGCAGTTTTCACTAAATGCGCCAGCTGGAAGGAGCCATGGTTCTGATTCCGGGATTATTACCAGTTGGTCATAATTATAGCTTGTTGCCAGGTCAATTAATTCCTCTGTAATTGATTTATAAGCAGTCCCTGTCTGAATTAATGCAGGTAAATCATATTGCCTGTTTATCGTACACCCGAATTCAATTTCATAATCGATTATTTCCACGGCAATAAGCGGGCTAATCCTTGCCGCGCTGGCGAACTGATTCCGGTTGGCAAAAATGCAGAATTTGCACGAGCAGCGTCCCCAGCCCATATAATAGCAGGGATGTACCCGTACCCTGTATTTCTCAATTATAGCCCATACCTCAGCCTCTTTCCAGTCACGGACCGGGCGCAGGCGGTCAACATGACGCTGAAAAGCCTTTCCATTTCTGAGGTCAGCCCTGTCCGGCTCAAAGACCGGGTATTTAGCCCGTTGCGGAGACTCTTCCCCTCTTTCTCCTGATAGGACAAGGGTACGGATACCTTTAAACCGTTCCTGGTTGCGGATTGCACATGAGCAGACATCAATTTTAAGGTAACCTGAACACCAGCGTACACTCAAATCCGGAGATTGCTGGGGGAATTTCCGCCTAGTCGCTTTCTTTCCCGATTGTACCGTCTTCCATTTCAAAGCAGACCGGAGCGGTAAGGCTGTTCTCCCGGAGTAGTTCCCGCTTAAACCCTCCTTCTTTCCACTGGAAGTATATCTTTACCCCGAATGCTGCTGCGAATTTCCTGCAATAGTCCGGTGTGATTTCCCAATCGAAAAAGGTTTTACCTATACCATCGACGTTTGAATGCCATAGCTCTATTTTCTCTTTAAGAATCTTATTATCAAGTAAATACAAAAATATTGCTATCGAGTCTTTTCCAGAGCTAAAGCAAACAACATACTTATCATATGAGTGCAGGTCGAAGTCAGGAATTGTCATTGAGCTTTTCATGCATGGCTTTGTAGAAGTTACGGATATCCTGTGCATGGTACAATCCCCCGAATTGCTTATATAACTGGTCATCGGGTAATTGGTCTATAACCTGCTTGGTTATATTCAGCCCTTCAATAATAAAAAAGGGAGCCAGAATATTGCTCCCCATTACGTTTTTTATACGCTTGTCTAATGTTTTTGCCATATCTAATAAAAATAAGACAGGATAACCAATTTTGGTTACCCTGTTGTTATCCGGTTATTTTAACTCTGATTTAAGACTTAAAGGACTTCGTCCTTAAATATGATTTGAGGTAATCGGGACTTTCTGCTATTAAAATATGAGATAAGAAGCAAGCCCGTCAAAAATAAATTTTTCTCAACTAAAACAGCTTGTTGATATTGGCTTCAAATGACGCTAACTTATCCGTTTCCCCGGCAATCCATACCACATCGCTTTCATGGAATACGAAGCCCGCGTTGAAACTCGGTATGGATTCGTTTCCCCGGTCTATACTAAGCGATAGCAATGATTATTGCCGTTATGGATGAAGACGGGAATAGTATATGCAATTCGAATATAACGACAGAGAAACACAAGGCTACACGGAATAAGATAAGGATAACCAGGGCCACGTGGTTCGAGGACTGTTTATCCTACAATTTCCGGAACTCGTCCGACCTGTTTTTCTTCATTATTATAGCGCGTAATAACGGGGCCATGTATGTAAGCGTCAACACGGTGGCCAGGACTTTACCCCAAATACCTGGAATATTTTCTATTATGAACGGGTTTATAAACAGTTTGAACAGTTGTATGACAGCTATGCAGCTAAGCATCGCTTATGATGCACGGTTGGATGTGTTGAATCTATCGTCTTGGGGCTATTATATGCGTAATTAAACAAAATAATGCTATGGAGATATTGGATAACAAATCAAACGAAATCACTTCGTTTTTTACGGCTTTGGAAGGACTGTTAGATACCATCGGGCAAGCCCTGAAAAACCGCACCCCACACCTGAACGGTGAAAAGTACCTGACGAATAAAGATGTTTGCGGGATGCTGCATATTTCGTCCCGCACCTTATAGGATTGGCGAGACACGGGGAAGATACCGTTCATTCAGATTAAGGGGAAGATACTTTATAGGGAGGGAGTCGGAGATTATAAAAATGTTGGAAATACCAACTACCTAAAAAGCAAACGGCAGGACATCACGTCTTGCCGTTTATTTTTGCAATCTGGAGTAATCTATACAACAGACGGCTGCAAATCACATATTAATTTTATCTTTTTTATTCCGATTGGAGAAAAGTCCACATATCCATATTGAGGGTCAAAGTATTCTTTTTCTTCTTCCTTTTTAAAATCAATATTCACAATTCTATATTCTTCCTTTTTAAAATTATATCGGATTTCTATCGCATCGTTTATAACTGATATTCTTGTCGATTGACAGGAAAAATCATAGTTAAACAGACTTCCTTTATCATTGACATTAATGTCGAATTTTACCATAGGTCTTTCAAAATCTTGTAAAACATCGGCAAAAGCGATAATGCAGGACAACGGGTCTTTATCAAAAACTAATCGAAGAGAATCATTTTCCGGTTGATTTGTTTTCCCTTTTCCCCAATATATACCTTTCATATCATGCATCATAATTCCCAATGCAGCCCATTCCACACATAGTTGCTGTGTCGATAGATTAGAAGAATATGGATACTTTCTAACCAAGTCATTCAAATATAGAAAGCCCAATGCTCCGGGAAATCCATGTGTTTTGGATAAGGAATCTGATAATAAATTCAATAGTTTCTCCTCCCAGTTGCAAGGGGTATTATATGAAGGCAATTTGTAGCCAAAGAATGGATACATAATCAACCTATTTTTAAAGGTATCTCTAATATATTTTGCATTTGACGGCAAATGCTTCAAATTAAAATCGCTTGTCTTTAGGCTGTTACTTAATCTGTTTATATATTGCCACGGATATCCAATATCATGAAATATAGCCGCAACCATCGCTGTTTCATAGAATAAGCTCTTCCAAATTTCTTTTGATAACTCCGTCTTATCCAATAAATCAGATTGTGCATCCAGGTTTAACAGATAATCTCTTATGTATTGGGTATAGGGAGAACTAAGAACTTGTTCAACGCATAAATCGAGTAGAAATTTTCCATTTATTTGAAGAGATTTATCCGAGATACCACCCCCTAAAAGTCGAAAAACAATATACGATGTCAGAGGCTGATGTAACGCATGGTCTCTGCTAAATTTCTTATGAAAATCTACGATAGCCAACCAATCATCCGTAAGTACATCAGGCATGAGAAAACGATATGTCGGAAAAGATGATTCTGAAAAATTTAATGCTGAACTTTGTGCCGGATATACCTTGTGGAAATATTCTTTTCCCGTACGTAAACGTAACCCTTCAAATGTATCTGATATTTTTAAGCCCCTATCTTTGTGTTCCTGTTCTAACGCCTGATATTTACACTTATCAATCGCATTAAAAGGTAAAAAATTCTTTGGGTAAAAGAATTCATTCCTCGACTGTATTGCCTTGTAGTCGTCTAAACTAAATTCCATTATAGCCCCCATTTAGATATTACATTGTTGACAAGAATTTCCCGAAAGTCCGACATATATTGTGCGCCCTGAAACTCCTTATATATTTTCTCGTTAGCATAGGAAGAAGGGGTAGTTTTCTTAATAATAACGTCATCTAGAATATCTCGAATATTTGGGAAAATGATTGTTCGTTCATTTCGCTCATCAATCGTTACATTCTTAAGAATCGTGATTAAAAATCTAAAATCATCATGCATATCAATAAGTCGGGCTTGAGCATGGCAGAATGAATTGTAAAAACTTGGAAGCATTTCAGATTTTTCAAAAAAGAAAAAAATATCTTCATTGAAATGTCTTTTTTCAAAATACTTAAACGGAAGTTCTTTTGTTAAATGACGATATTTTCTAATTTCCTCAGAAGTGATATTTTCATTAGCCAGAAAAAATTGAAAATTATTACCCTTTTTATTCCGTATTATGTCTTTATTTCTCTTTAATCGTTCATTCTGAATAGACAATATCAAAACTAATATTGAGCGAAAAAAAGAATCTTCTCTTTCAGGGTAATCTCGTTTAATAAAAGGTTCGACTAGAAAAAAGCTTAGTGCTTCTAATGAAAATTGGTTTATTCTTCTCTTATACGATGAAAACCATTCATCCCGAACGAAATGTTCAATATTCATAAAAAGTTCTTCTATTTCATGTCTAAAATACTTTTCGTCAATATCATTTTCATATTTATCATCTTTAATATTATAGTATTTTTCGATAAATGAAGTATCATAACACAAATTTTCAAATATTTGCTGTGTCTTAATTAATGGAGTTCGTGGATGCCATCTTTCTTCAACTAATCGAACAATATTATCATAACCATTCTCCATTAAGCGCCCTAACAACTTAGACAATGTATTTTCGTAGTTATCAATCGTATTCAAAAATTTGGAGTAACTATTTTCAATTTCTCGATGTTGATTCTCTTCTATCTCGTTCTCAATTCTTGTAAAATACCCTTTTAATGAAGAATATTCCCGATTTCTATCATATTTGATTTTTTCTATAAATGGTTCAACAAATTGGAAATGGATGTAATTGTCAAAGTATACAACGTTTTGAGGCTTTCTATCTCTTTGTTCTCCAGAAAATATTTGCAAAATCACTCTTTTGTTATTATCGCCCTTTAATGATTTATTGACATCATAGTACAGTGTGTCTGATTTTATTTCTCTTGGCGCTTTATTGATAATTAAAGATTGATATGTGTAAAATTCTGGTTTTTGAAGGTTTTCGGTTTTGAAATATTGATACCGTCCATTCTTAGCCTCATTAGTAGCTAACTTCAAAAAGAATTTTTTTGATTCTTTTGATGGCTCTTCAATGATATTTTTAAGACCTTTTAATTGATGATAATATCTTGTTCCTTCAAATTTCTTGTCAACAATATTTTCTATTGCTTGAATAGCATTAAGACAAGAGTTTAAATCTTGAACATCTAATGATGAAATGGTTAGGAATTTTCCACAATCAGGCCCTATGTCGGTTAGCCAATCATGAATTGCTTTGCCTAATCCTACATATCCGGGCGAATTATCTAAAATGATTACAGTTTTTTCATCATTTACACAGGCTGAAAAAGAACCACACAATGATTCTAACATGTCAATTAACCAAAAAGAATGCAATTCATCAAAAAGTATTCTTGGTAAAAGGGGTAGTTCAAATACCACAAATTTAAAAAGCAAAACATATTGTTAATTATTTATTAAAGCCCGCATGTATAAATAGATTGGATGTGTAAGTGAATTTTTATGCAAAAAAAACAAATCGCACAAATTTTAATTTAGCGTAGTTTTATTATAGTTTTTTTAAACGGTGTTTAAATAACTAGGTATATTTATCATAGTCCGCATTGAATAACGCTTTCAGTATTCCGAAAAGACTAAAATAATTATAGTTAAAATTTTTAACAAAGTGGCGTTTTAGCGGATTTTCGGATTTTTATTTTTTTCGGGTATTTTTTGAAAAAAACTATATTTAAAATATCTTAATTTCAAAGAGTATATTGTTAATAAATTTAACTATATTGTATTTGGTTCCGCAACTCCGCGGAGCCTTTTTTTTGTTTTATACAACTTTTTTTTGACATATCAAAATATGTGTGCAACCGTTGGACACTTTTGTATTACAGCCTGTTACGGTATTGTATGTTTGCCTATTTTCGCAAAAAAATGATTCGCTGAATTGAAAATAAGCGGTACAAATATACATAAAAATATATGGCATCAGGACAGTCAAAAATAGAACTTGTGCTTGACCTTAAAAATAAGGTCGGCATGGGACTCACGCAGGCTAAAAAGCAAATAAACTCCGAAACGAGCCAGATGCAGGCACGTTTAAATGAGTTTTCGGCGTCAGCGACCAGGGACTTTAAATCAATATCGTCGGAAATCCCGGTACTTAACAACGGGTTGCGCCTGATGGCTAACCCTATCGTTGCCGCCGGGTCGGGAATTACCGCCCTTGCCGCCGGATTTACAAAAGCGACAAGCCGCGCCGCCGATTTTAACCATGAATTCAGAGGGCTGGCAAACTTAAACCTGGACAAACCCCAGGAGGAGTTAACCCGGTTACGGGAAATAACGCTTGACACGGCATATAAAAAGGGGTTCAACCCCGAAAATACGGTTAACGCTTTCAATGAACTACAATCTACAGCCGGGATTTACGGGGATGCAGCCCGCCCGATAGTGGAGAAACAGGGCGAATTTGCTTCACTGCTGAAAACGAGCATGGACGACTATGTAGCGGGAACGGCTAAAGCTATGGTTAACTGGCGCATAGGGGTTGACAAGCTGGACGATTTCAATAAATCGAACTATGCGGCCATGCAGGTGGGGAAAGTTGAGTTTAACGAACTGGCAAAACTGCAATCTGTTTTTGCAGGTTCCGCGGCGTCTATCAACCAGTCATTCGACACAGCGAACAAACTGTTTTCCATGTTTACCATCAAAACGGGAAGCGTAGCCGAAGCGGCCACGCAAACAAAATCGCTGTTTAACGACCTGACGAAAGCCTCCACTATCAAGGCTTTTAAACGCGTGGGTATCGACATGTTCGACGCCAATAAGCAGCTAAAACAGGCTGATGTTATCATGCTGGAACTGAACGACAAGTTTATGAAAATGAAAGATGACAAGGCGATAGTTAACCTTAAAAACCAGTTCACAGGCTCAGAGGGGCTTATCGCCATGATACAGGCGGCAACGGACAAAACGGGCGGGTTGCGTGATATGCTTAAAGAGTTCCAGGATTCAAGGTATAACGCCGATATGGCGTTAAGCCAGGCGCACAATGATTTTTTGGAGCGTCAGAAAGAACTATCCAACCGTATTGACGCGCTTATGGTCAGGCTGGGAAATAAGTTTTTGCCTCACGCGCTTAGTCTGATGGATATAGCTGACAAAGTAGTTTCCCGCGCGGCATGGAACAGCAAATCAGAAGGAGAGAAACAGCAGGCTCTAATAAACTCGCAAAGAGCAGACGTATATGAGAAGTACGGAAACCTGACGTCCGGACTGGATTCATTGAATAACGCGCAATTTCAAAACAGGATGGATTATATACAAAAGCGTCAGAATGAGCATTATAACACATTCGATAGCATAACGGAAAGTTATAGGAAGTCGGCGAACTGGGGGCAAGATCCGGCGAAACGCGTCGAACACCTGGACTTTGAAAACAATTACGACCGCTTTAACTTCCTTGGCCGGGCAAAAGCATTCGAAAAACTCGGAGAGGACTTAAAAAAAGCCTGGAATAATAAGGCTTTACCCGCGCCTACAACCCCGCCGAACACTTCCGAAACTACTAATAACGGCGACATATCCGGCATTAGCAATTCTATAGACCGTGTAACCGGTTCCGCGCAGGCTCCGCGTAATATTACCGTAAATATCGACGCATTCAACAAAGGCGGGATAAACACGCAAAACACCTCCCTGCAAAATATGGACGCCAAACAGATCGAAGACTGGTTTGTAGATATGTGCTACCGGGCTATCCGTAATGTAGAACTAGGTTATAATTAAGCTATGAAGACACGCACAAAGTCAGAGATGAATAAGATTCGCGATATCGCGGAAGATTATTATATACGCCTGGGTAAAAAAGGCCGCGACATCGCGGATATGCTCGGTGTGACCGAACAAACTATTATCGCCTGGAAGAAAGGCCGCGACGGCGAAAGGACGTGGGACGAACGCAAGCGGGATATGGAATTAACCCCGTTGAAAATCCGGGAGCTGATACTCCAGGAAGCGCACAAAACGCTGTCCGGGCAAAAGTCGGAACTGGATGCTGACCGCCTGGCCAAGCTGATGGCGGCATACGACCGCCTCAGCAAGAAGACAAACCCGCGCACGGTGATGGATGTATTTATGATGTTTGACAACTGGATGACGGATGAAGAACCGGATTTGGTCGTCAAGTTTACGGAGTACCATAGACGGTTTTTATTTTATATAATAGAAAGGGAGAGTTAAAGATGGGTTTCAACCGATACCACCACCTGCTAAAGGTAAGGGATGTTTGCGAAATATTCGAGATGTATAAAAAGAAGGGGTTACCCTCTAATTATATACACGCAAATTACATATATCCGAAATATTTTATCGGCATCAAAACGGTATATAACTACCTGGGTATTCCTTACAAAAAGCAGATAGAAGAGTTTGAAAAAGAAATGAATAAAGCAAAAGTAAAATGAAAGAAATCAAGGTTTACGGCCAGATAGGCCGCGAGGTCACCGCCCAATGGTTTACGGACGAACTGAACGCAGCCAGGCAAAGCGGCGCCAAAGGTGTCGTTATCCGGCTGCATTCGCCCGGCGGTGAAGTGTTTGACGGCAATGCTATGTACAACGCTATGAAGCAAAGCGGGTTACATATTAAAATAGTTGTAGACGGCATGGCGGCCAGTATGGCGTCTTTCCTGTTATTGGCGGCTGATGAGGTGGAAGTACCGGACAATGCCCTGATCATGATACACCGCCCGTATTCATACGCGGAGGGCAACGCCGACGCGATAGAGGGCGACATCAAGGTATTGCGGGACATAGAGAACGAAATGATAAAGGGTTACGCGGCTAAGACAGGCCTGACGCCCGAAGAGGTTAAAAACATGTGGTTCGACGGCGTCGACCACTGGTTGAACGCCGATGAGGCTATCAGCTACCACCTGGCAGACCGCAAAATAAGCCAGATAGCCAAAGGCGTTGCCGCCCTGGTTACTAAAAACATGCATGCTGATAGCGTGTATAAGCGGTTTTCCGCGAGTTTAAACATTAAAAGCGAGTACAACATGAAAAAGGAACTGATAGATACATTCGACCTGCAAGGCGTTACGGAAGCAAGCAGCGACGAGGAGGTAGTCCAGGCACTTGTAGATAAGTTCGACGCGCTGGAAAAACAGGTGAACGCAAGCGCAGAAGCGCAGGTTGACGCGCTGATAGATGCGGCTGTGGATGCCAGGAAGATAACAGCCATGCAGCGCAGCAAATACAAGGACATAGGCCTCAAAATGGGTGTATCGACACTAACGGGCGTACTCGGCGATATAAAGCCCTACGTTCCCATCAGGTCGCAGATACAGGGCAAAGGAACCCCGGAGGCCTCCGTATCCGGGATAAAAGCCCGGGGCGAGTGGACGCTCGACGACTACCGCAAGAACGCCCCGAACGAGCTACGCGACAACCCGGAACTATACAAAAAACTCGTAAAAGCGCAATACGGGGAATAAGGGCAAAGCGCACAATCGGAAATAAGGCGTTTAAGAGCCGTTTAAGAGCGGTTTTTTACAGCAAGTAATATAATTATACCAAAACAATAAAAATAATAGGATTATGGCAGGTTTACAACAAGAAATTTGGGTGAAACAAATAATGGAAAAATTCTACCCGGATAGTTCCTTCCTTAAATATGTGAAGGACTTTAGCGCGATGGTGGAAAAACACGCTATCAACATGGCGGAAGCGGGCATAGACCCGCAGGTGCTTATTAATAACACGACGTATCCCATAGTCGTCAACCAGCGGGTGGATACACCCATCAGTATCGAGCTGGACAAGTTCGAGACTGAGAACACGCTCGTGCGCCACCCGGAGGTAATAGAATACAGCTACAACCAACTGGAGAGCGTGCTGATGGGACACCGCAACACGCTCCGCGCAACAACCGGGGCAAAGGCCGCGCACGCCTACGCGCCCAACGGCGACACGGAGGACACACCGGTAATACTGACAACGGGCGAAACGTCAGGCGCGCGCAAGCGGCTAAGGATAGAGGATTTGCTCCTTCTGAAGGAACGATTCGATAACAACGACGTGCCCCTCGACAGCCGCTACCTGGTGCTGCACCCCTCGCACGTTACCGACCTGATCCTGATCGACACCAAGATGTTCAAGGATATTGCCGACGTGGTGAACGGGGAACCGAAACGCCTGGCGGGGTTCAACGTGCTGCAATTCTCCAAAACGGCATATTACAACCTCAGCAACATGACTAAGAAGGCTTTCGGCTCGGCTCCGACCGACGGTGACGGCTTTAGCTCCCTTGCCTTCCAGGGCGAGGAGGTGATGAAGGCCGACGGCGTGGTAACGCTCTACTCTACCGAGAAAGACCCGCGCGAAAGGGCGACTATCGTAGGCTTTGAAAAACGCTTCGTAGCCGTGCCTATCCGCAACAAGGGAATAGCCGCCATTGTGAGTGGCGCGGCATAGTATTTTTGTTTCTTTCCATATATTTGTATTTGACGGGGTTTGTAGCGTGACGGCTGCAAGCCCCGTTTTTTTTTGCCGTAGGTATTGTTTATATCGTTTTTATACCTATCTTTGTGGTGTCGGGGATGCGTCCCGGACGCCCCCGGAGGGCGGATGGCTGTAAAATGCTGTTTGCCCTCCGGCGTATTTATAGGGTATTCACAAAATGTGAACACAAGCAAAGGCGGTTCCGGGGAACCGCCTTTGCAGGAATTTTAAATTTGGAAAGATACGCGTTTAAACAGGGTTTAAACGTTTTTCATCAGCTTGCCCGCGATACGCAGGCGGAGGTCTTTGTCCTCTATCTCCATAATGTCGATAAGTATATCCCTACGGAAAGCCTCCGTCTTTTTGGCTTTCGCCTCCCCGGCTTTCTTCTCCCGGTTCCTTTCCTTTGCCTGTTCCGCTTTGCGGCGGCGTTCGTCGCGCTCTTTGGCGGCTGTTGCCTTCTTTGCCTGTTCCTGTATCTCCGGGCGTTTGTAGAGGCGGTAAAAATTGCCCGCGTTGTTGCGTGCGCCTTCGAATAACGCCCTTACCTCGTCCTCCTGGCGGCTTACCTGCTGCTGCATCAGGATATAGGCGCGGCGGTCCAGTTCCTTGAGACGGGCGTCGGCATATTCCGTCTGGTTTATAATCAGTTCCTCCGCCCAGTCGCGGAACAGCCGGGCGCGTTCGCCCCTGGCTGTAAAGCCCAGGCGGATAACGCCCCGTTTTGTCCAGAATATAGCATCCGGATGGGACAAGGGGGACAAATTGTCCCCCTCCTCTATATTACTCACATTCACGCCTCTAAGGTAGTGTTTGCCCTCTGTAAATTCGTCGGCCCTCCGTTGCAGGTGTTTTCTTATACTGTTTTCGTCTACATCGTAGCCGTTGGCTACCTGCCTGGTAGTCATCAGGTATCCGTGTTCGGGCGCCGGGTGTACAAATACGGTCAGTCCGTCCGTCACCTGGTAGCTGATAGCTTCTATTGCTTTTTGCTTATCTTGCATACTATTAAGGTATTTATTAAGGGCTTAACACGCGGTTAAGCCCTTTTGTTTAGCTTATCGATTAAATAAATGTATGCTGTTCAGCATTATACTATTGTAGCCTATATCGGTAAGTATCATACTATCTATTAGTTCTATATTTAAATAGTTGCAGGCTGTCTTCAGGGATTTTATAGCCTCGATATCTTCGGCGCTTTCTTTCAGGTTGCCCGACGGGTGGTTATGCGCCATTATGATGCGCGAGGAGTTACATTGCAACGCTATTTGAATGATTATACGGATATCTATAACCGTCCCGGAATAACCCCCCTTACTTATCTGCGATACGCCTATAACCTTTAGTCCGTGGTTCAGGTACATAACCCATACTTCCTCGTGATGCCTCATAAACCCGTTGAATACCGGTAAGAATGTTTTTGCGGCGTCTTCCGTATCGATTATTGTTTTCATTTTGTCCGATGGGTCGGCGTTGTACGAAACTTTGATTTCAGGCAGTTTGTAAGCCTTTGTTGAATTCTTATTGTCAGACATTTTTATAAGAATTGCGATAAAATAAGAACGCCCCCGTAGATGTGTCTGACACATATACGCAGGGCGGATAGTCGCCGGTTCTTTCGTTCCGGCCATCATAGGGGCGTTCCCTTATATCTTGTTTAAATAAAATCGGTTGATTTCTTTTGCCCAAGATTAATATGTATCAGACAGGGGCAAAGTAAGGTATTTAGTTTTGGATATGCAATAAATTAAGATATTTTAACTAGTGATTAAGAGCAGAATTTGTACGATTTGTTTTTTTATTTTGGATATTTATACATGTTTTCGATTTGTTAAAAACATGTCCACATACGTTTACAGATAACGTTTTAACAAATTTTAATGCGTGTTTCCGCTATTTTGAAATTTGTGGGATTTGAAATGCCGATTTAATTGGGTCGCAAATCAAACTTGAATCATCATTATAGATTTCGGAGTTGAATATGTTAATCTTATTGGGAGAGATAATAAAATTGTTGTTGTTTTCAGTATTGAATACACCAATTTCATTATTGCTCCCATTTTCAAATGAGAATTCAGGCAAGCCTTCTCCTTTCAGAAAAACATCATGAAATATTTTTAATAGGTTGATATCTTTTTTATTCTGTTTAATGGAGTTAATTTTTCCTTTCCAAAAGGCAGAGTTGTACGAACCTTCAATACTTGTACCCGTTATATCTACATCTAACAACAGAGTTTTGTAGCCTCTTTCGACTAATAGGGCAGATAAATTTAATGCAGCGGTAGTTTTACCTACTCCTCCTTTTCTTGATTCGACACTGATAATTTTATATTTCATGAATTCACATACTTTAAAGCGTATGCAAAGTTACTAAATCCTTTAACATATTTCATATATTCCTCATACATAAACACAAAAGTAGTCTAAGTTTACTTCTTCTAATATGAATAAATTGGATGTAGACTCCATACAAACAGGATGTTAGATGGAATTTAAGAGGATTTGGGTAATGATTTGGCAACCGCTCTTCATTTATGGAAAGAATATTTCAGCCTTGACCTTTTATTCTTGGAATATAGCTTTGCGTTCAGATAAATATATACATTCATTAGCATTCTCCTTAAAATCCCATCACTTTTTTTATTACAGTCATTTCTTCTTCTGAAGTCAGCATTTTTAATAATTCAAATGCGACATTTGGAGCTGTCTCCGGACAATAAGACGTAATAATATTACCATCCACTACTATCGGTTCGTTCACAACAATCACTCCAAATTCTTTCAGTTTTTCTTGCCAATAACCGTTTTTTAGGTGGTAAGTAGTTGCTTTCCGATTCTTGAGAACTTCACTTTTTGCTACAGGGAATGCTCCGGAACATACTGTGGCAATAATTTTACCTTTTGCATTAAATTCCCTTATTAATTTTAAGAATCTTTCATCGTATGCTTCTTCATAAAAACCAAATTCCCCAAATCCACCAGGTATTGCTAAGGCGTCATATTCGTCAACGTTTATTTCTCCAATGGTTTTATCGACTATTACAGGTACATTGAAAGTACTTATAACTTTTTCAGTAAAACCACAAGTGTCAACGAACAGGTTATGTCCATAATCAACTCTGGCCCAACCAAGAATATCTATAAAAGCACAAAACTCCATGGTTTCAAATGCTTTTGCCAGAAACACTAATACTTTCTTATTTTGCATACTTTTCAAAAGTATTTGTTAAAATCTTGATAGTTTTATTCTTCTCACCTTACAGTCAAAGTTATTCAGTGTCCCGCTTTTCGATTCTTTATTTCTTATTTTTTGAAAATTCAATCAACTTGATTGGAGCTTCATCATACAGAATCATTACTGACCTAAGTCCCTCAGAAGGATTACATCTGAATAGCATTGAAATTTGAAATTATAGTGTCCTCATAAAGTTTTTTTGAAAAACAGACACTCTTTTCCATATTTTCATATTGCCCATAATTAGGAATTTGAATGTAATTGTTCTTTTTATATAGTCTTACGGCTTCGGGTAACATATTTCCAGTCTCCAGAATACTTTTCTGAAATCCTAATTGTTTTGCCCATATTTCCAATTCCACTAATATTTTAGAGCCAACTCCTTGCTTTCTTGCGTTGATGGATACAAACATTCTTTTCACTTCAATCGTATCAGTATCATATTTTCTGATTGCTCCACAGCCAACGGCTTTCTTATCAATATATGCAACAACTACGTGTTTTATAGATTCAAGCTTATTGTATTGTTTACATTCGGAATGAGCTCTTTCGTCAGCACATGTCAAATGCTTTTCCAATTCAACTACTAATTCTCGGAAATCTTCATTTTCGGAATTTGTCCGTTTAAATTCAATATTCAACATTTCCATACTAAAAAACGCTTATTAAATACAGGTACTTTTTATTCTTAGAACTAATTCTTCTATTTTATTTTTGTGATCTCCCCGTACTTGTTCTATATCCAATGTTCCGCCAAGAATGAGCATTTCTTTATGCTCGAACCGTTTTCCGAGCCTGTCGTTCAACATAATTGTTTTCATACTTTGTGAAATTCCAATCTCGTGAAGGAATTCGTTTGGATGTCCTGCCGTGCAAATTGCAATTCCATATTTTACGATTTTCATTTTCGGAAAATAGGTTTTATGGCCATATGCATAACCAACGGAATAGACTCTATCGAACCAGCCTTTCAGTATTGCAGGACAGTCGCTCCACCAAACAGGGTAAAGAAATATGATGCAATCAGCCTCTTCTATTTTCTCATGTTCTGCAATTATGTCGTCTGGAATTGGCATCTCTATTTTTGCAAAACTTTCCCGTTGGTATTCTTTTTCCGTCATATTGCTTTGAAAATCCATTGCATACAAGTCGGAAACCTTTACATCCCATTTTTGGATTGCCAACAAAGCTTTCAATTGCTCTAATATTTGAAAAGTGTATGAGTCCTTGCTTGGATGGCTGTAGACTATTAAGATATTCATTTGAAACTTCTATTCATGTTGATTGATTGGCCTTTGCTACAACAATTAAAAATAAAAAGCGTTTATTTTCAATTCAATGGAATTTCTTTATTCTTTTATTGCGTTTATCAATACAAACGGAATACTCAATTTAAGTTTTCCCAATAATTTGGCTTGTTCATTCAGTTTTTCTTCAATAATATCAAAAATCCTATCGACAGAGTCAACAGGTAAAAGTTTTCTCCATGAACCCATAAATGCAATTCGTATAAAATAATGATTCAACATAGTTGTACCATCTGGAAATCGATAATCAAATTGATCGTATTCCAGATCTTTTATTCTAAATCCATTCTTTTGTAGTTTATATATTATAGTCTTAACATCAGGACGTTTTTGAGAAATGTGCTGGTTGACAGACTCTATTTCTTTTTGTAAGCCTAGTTCTGCGAGAGTTCTTTTCAATGTATCATAGAACTCAAACATGCTTGCGTCTAAGTTCATTGTTTGAACAAATTGACCGTTTTTCTTTATGATTCTGGCACATTCACGAAATACCTGATCCAGGTTATTCACATTATTCGTTCCATTATTACTTGTTATAAGCTCTACAGAGTTGTTTTTCAGTGGTATTGACTCTGCTATTCCATCAATAATTGTGACATTATTGATGCCAAAGATTTCCAATTTTTTCTTTGTTCGCTTAATAGCTTCTTTCCATGGATCTATTCCATAGACAATAGAACTATTTCCTAGCCGCATCGCTATTTCTGTAAGTGGAAAACCTGTTCCAAAACCAATATCGATAGCTGAAATATTAAGTTTATAATCAATGTAGTCAAGTAATTTTAAGCCAAATGGAGCTGACCAAATGGGTAGTTCGTCCCCTACATCAACATATTTAGTTAAATTGTAATCGCCTTCTGAATATTTATTCATTGTTGAAACTTATTTTTTGTTTGCTAGCTTCTAATATTCAAAAACTAGTTAGGTACGGCTTTCATCTCAATGACCTTTTAAATCCTTTATGTGAAGTAGAACTAAATCCTACTTCAAGATTAATGGGATTTCATAGGGGCAAAATTAGCAAATATCTACGAATCAACCATATTTATCGCTTAATACCTTTACTTTTACTCATTTCAGACTTGATGTTGGATCTTGTATAATGGTTTGCTGATTTTCTAACTTCCTGATATTTCTGTTTGAACCAATCGAAAATATTCTGCCCGTTGATAGATAATTTCAGTCTGTCGGAATCCTTGCTCTCTTCATCGGGAAGCCTGTCATTCAGGTTTTAGTACTGATTATTTTTTCGTATAAGGGTATTGGTAACGGCCTGAGAAGCGAATATTATGGTTGATTTTATCATATATGTAACAGGATATAATGTGATTAGTATTTTAAATTGAAAAATCCATTCAGATCCGCTTCTATTTCATCATTGATATCGTTGAACTTATCCTGGAATTTTTCCCTGAAGTAGAAGCAATTGTTTACTTCAACCATCATGTTTTCTTCAAGCATGCTGAGGATTGTAAGGTCATCGGCCATTTTCATAATCCGGGAGTGTACATTATCCCTGTCTCCGCCTTCGATGGCTTCAGAAGAATCTTTCATCAGCCGTTCGATTTCGGAAACATACTTTTGAACCAGCGAATAGTTCTCACTATCATATCGGCTAAGGATGGTTCCATCTTCATAGATAAAAGCATCCGGAAGTAAATTATACTTTCCTACCAGTCCATGTAACGCCAGACGGGTTGCATAATCATGTATCCGGTTATAAGTCGAAGTCATCAGGAAATGGATGATATCTGAAAACTGCGGCGGATAAACCATAAAGCCTTTTTGCTCTGTCTCCAGCTCCTGTTCTATCCCATCGACATAAATCTCCGGCAAGCCATGTTCCTGCTCAACTAAATATACTTCGGTTATCGCCACATTATAAGTGCCATGTTTGCCCCACAGGGTTGAGATAACCGGATATCCGTCTTCAAAGCCGGCGTCTTCGTCATCTATATCAGGCGAAATGTATTTGAACCTGCCGTTATTTGCTTTAAGTGTACAAATAATGGCTTCTTTTATTTCTTCCTGCAATTTGGATTTTTTATCGACAAGTTCTTTATATTTCAAGTATTGCATAGTGGTATTTTATTTGTAAGTCAGATTAATTTTATATTCTTGTTAATGTACAATTATCGTCGCTCCCCAGATAAATATATTGCGCCCTGGCGTATGGTTCCCCGTTCTTCTTTATTTTGAAGCCATGCACAGGCCTTATCCTGTTGTCCCTGCCAGTCCGGAATTCCGAGACGACCCATTCCTCGTCCGGACTGCCGGGATTCTCCGGAAAACGGATAACATACCTTTCATTCAGCACATAGCCTTGCTTGCGTATAAATTCCGTTTCCAGTTTATAGTAACGCTCCTTACTTTCCAGTTCTTCGATCTTCAGGAAATCCCGGATAATCTCTTCTGACGAATGTATGAATGTCAGGTATTCGCTACCGGACATAGATTGGCGTTGTTCCCCGAATATTTTGTACATTCCTTCAAAATCCAATATCCTTGAGCCTATGGAACGGAACAAAGTATCGATGCATTTTCCGATGGCTCCGGCGGTACCCGGGTTCAGGTTATTTTCAAAAGGGCGCATCATCCATTTGGTCACGCTTTCTTTCGTCAGGAATTCCCTGAGGTTCTTAATTTCGGCAATCCTTCTTCTTGACTGGTCTGATCCTTCATTCATATTTTATATTATTAGTGAGTGTAATCAAATAGGGTATGTCTTGTGAAATCAACATACCCTTCTTCCTGCAGTAATTCGATGTAATCCCGGAGCATATAATCTCCAAAATACCATAAATTCTCATAATTAACAGGGTATCCGTCATGGCTGTTATCTCCGTCTTCCGGATATATAGCTCCCTGTCCGATTACCGGGGCTTCCGTTAATCCAATATTGTACAGGCAATCCCAATCGTTTCCTATATATCCCGAATCTTCCATCATATCGGCCAGATAATGCCTTTCGTCACAATACCGGCGGGATAGTATATCCTGGAAATCATTATGGTCATCTATGGCAATCCTCAGATTCGTATTATCAAGAACAGTAAATCTTATTGCTGACATTATTATGGCTTATTTGATATTAAGTAATAGGAATAAAAAAGAGAAAGGGTTTACAGCTATAGTGCAAATAAACCCCCGGTCAAGTCATTATGGCATTAATCAACTTGCTATTTCATACTCTGCCGTTTCTTTTTTCAGTTTCCTTTTTATTAAATCAAGGGAAACCGCTTCATACTCATTATTGTCACCGGCAGTATAAAGGACATTGGCATTCATCAGCGAATGTGCGTATATTTTTGTCCCGTCCGCTGTGTCAACGAGCCTTACATCTAAATAAGGGTTAACCTGCTTGCCCTTCAATCCTTTTGCCGGAACCGGTTTAACGAATTGCGGGTCATTATCCGCGATCAGCTTCTCAAACCATGTCTTATGGAATGTACTTACGGTACGGCTAAAGACGATTGACGGCTTGATTGACATAGGGCTACGGCGCGTCATAACCAGGCGGTTGCATTCAAAACGGCCGTCTTTATCGGCAAAGAACCCGATATATGCTTCTCCTATTTCGCAGTAGGTGTAATTCCCGTGTTTCTCCCTGACCTCCTCATAGGAACATTTACCTGCAAAGAATTCCTTTGGCAATCCTGTTTCCATTGTGAAATCCTGGAAGTACCGCGCAGGAATATATTCTTCGAGTTTATGTTTTTTACTCCATGTATCGACATCCTTGTATGCCTCTACAGCCAAATCGTATGTAACCAGGTCCTGACGGGCATACTGTATTTTGGAAATATATTTTCCAAGTATTGTATTTACCATCTCCTGCGTTTGCAGTTCAACAGGAAGCCTTCTGAACCAATAATAGTCCTTACAATTCTCCATACAGAAATTTATAAAATCCTGTGTCCAGATTTGCGGGGCGAACTCCGGACTCTCATAGTTTTGTTTCAGTACAATAGCCCGGCAAATTTCATCGTCGAACTTACTGGCATCGAACTTGTCATAGATGTATTTGGTTTTGTATGAATCTTTTTCGCTGTTTATCGCTAAAATCAGCCGGCTCTTTTTCCAGAATTTCTGAGGCAGGTCGGATAACCTGCCCGGACTGTCTTTGACTATAATATCGGCCATTTCGTCATCCATAACATCAAGTAAAGGCTGCCGGAGCCCTTTCTTTTCATCGAAAAAATCATGGACACGGTTATTGCCTGACAACAATGCCGCTTTTAATACATCATAATTCAGCTTATCCTGAGGTACGGACAAAATATCTTTCTTTCCCACCTCTGCATAATAGTCGTTCTTCTTATACTTATCCGGCGTCAGGAAAGCAATATATTCAACAGCCATGCTCGTATTGAATAAACTGAAATAAAAAGATTTATCTTTGATTACGTCCGGTACATACGCCAATAATATCTGGATAAGTTTCATCTGAACTTTTTTATCAGAGGAACTGCTATTAGAGTAACCGCCTCTTCTGCCATAGCTGTATGATGACGATGAACTCCCGGAAGAATAAATCGATTTGACACCGTCCAATGCAATCTGAGCATCCCAGTTTTTTTCCGGGACAAGCGGAAGGTAATGCAGATGTTTGTGGGCACTGCCTATTATTTGCTCCAGCATATATACCGAACGTTTTTCTTCCGGTACCTTAAAATAGTTTTCCAGTGATTTGCCGACTGACATATCGCATACCTTTTGAGTCCGGGCAATTTCCGGGATGGATGAAAGGCTGAAAGTATCGAAACTATAACCTTTCGCATTGTCAAGTATAAGGTTTATGTTATCGTCCGTCATATACTCTTTTGGAAGGATATTCAGTAATGCAATGTTGGCTTCGTTTATGGCCGCCCGGTATATTTCAGGAGTAACCAATTCTTTTGGAAGCTTTTTTATAGCTTCATATATATCTGTACTGCTCATTGTTTATTTATTATCTTGATTAATTATGCTACTATTTTTTGTTCTCCCCATCGGATGTGGAACTTGCCTTCCTTGTCTTGTTCACGGGTAAACAGGCTGTCGATCACGGATGTAGAAACACCGAACTCATCGAATAAGGCAGATTCCTCCGTCACTTCCCCTGTCTGTATAAAATCATTGAGGCGTTCCTTGGTAAGGATCAGCGCCATGATATTCTGTTCTATCGAATCGGAGTAATTGACGAAATGTACGTTCGTATGCCCTTCGGAGTCGAAGCGGATAAAGCGGAAGTAGAACTGTTCCATGCGCGGGATATTCCATTGCAGGGATTCAAGGATCACCTCGTTGCATTCCGGGATATTTACCGAGCTCTTGAGGCTTTGCTGCATACAGATAAGGATACCGTCCTTCGTGCACTGGAACTCCTGTAGCAGCTTCTTCCGTTTTCCGAATGAGATTTCCCCTTTGATTACGAACAACGGCCTTTCCGGGAATACTTTTGACATGTGCGCCTGGTAATACTCCAGCGCTTCGAGCGAGGTACAGCCGATAGCTACCTTATCCCGGATATTATGTACCATATTTTCGATATGCAATACCTTTTGCGGCAGGGAGCCGCTACAGTACCCCGGCATCAGGTCGGGGACGGAACAGGCCTTGATCAGCAGTTGTATCTGGCGCACAATTGCCAAAGAATTATCCTTCCGCTGGTCTCCCGTTGTGTTGAAATACATATCCACAACGGAGAAAAATTCTTTGATAACCTTTTCATAAACGCCAAGCTCCCCTTCGGCAGGCCTAACTGTTTGGGTATGGATGGAATATTTGTCCCCGGCAAATTCCCTGAACTTACGGGTAATGATCGCTTTACCGATGATTTCCCACAGGCTGCTTTTGTTGTATACATCCTGGTTCTGTTTTTCGATACCGAATACAGAAGCCTTGCCCGGGTTGAAGCAGGACTTGAACAGGGTGGCTCCACCCCTCGGTGGGAATGGTTTCAGATAATAGGAATTCATGCGTTCCTTTATCACCCGCTTATCGTCCTCATAATACGATACCGGGCAATAGCACATAAAGTTCATGGAACTGTTATACAGCAACTGGAACTGGGAGAAAAGCTCGCTGATATAATTGCGCGTGGTTGTACCGGTACCCAGCATCTTATATTTTACCCTGCGGAAACATTTTAACGTACGTTTTGTGCGCAGGCTCTGGTCGCTGGTCAGTTCGTCGGACTCATCGAAAAGCAGGCAGGCCTTCTGTGATTTCTTTTTCAGGTAAAGCCTTAAGGCGTCATCGATCCTGCCGAGCATGGAAACCGAAAGTATCACAAATTTGCCTTCTTCCAGGTTATCGAAGTGCTCAGGTCTGGAGACGATTGTAAACTTCTCGTTGTTGTACCTGAGGAAATGCGCCCATGTCATATGGATGGCAATGGACGGGGCCACAACGAAGACATTCTTTACCCGCCTGTTATCCATCTGGTATTTACCGAAATGGTACAATACCGCGGTTTTCCCCGAGCCTTGCTGCCAGTTCAGCAGGGAGTACCGCTTCTGGTACAGCAGTCCCATATCGTATTTCTGCGGTTCGTTGAAACGGCACAGGCTTTGCTTCATCCCGGTAAATGTAAGGCTGTCGATATAGGCATCCAACACAGGATCACGCTGCATATCCTTCCACTGTGTATTCTCCCGCAGGAATTCACGCTTCCTCTTGGCTATATTTTTACCTGCCATACGGTATTGCCGTTGCAGTTCAGGAGTCATCTTTGCCGGGGCCGGGAGTTCCGCTCCATTGGCGACAAGGTCATACAGGGGAACATACTTGTCCGTATTCCTTTCCGAAAACGGGTTAGCCAGGTTTTTCAGCTTATAGCCGTACTGGGTTCGGCGGAGTACATGCTTCTTTTCCGGCTTTATGTTCTGCCGTTTTATAATGCGCCTCAGCCTGTTGAGTACCTGCGCAGGGCTTATCTTCTCATATTTCTCCCACTTTTCCCGCTGTTCGGATGTACAGTTTGCCGGGGATTGCTGGTTGCGGTATTTTGATACGAAAGCAACGGCTTTGGGATACTGCCTGGCCAGATGTTTATGGGTCTTCAGTTCATAGAGGTATTTATCCAGCGTCTGTTCAAAGGATTTAACTCCTTCATGGCACGACATGCTTTTGAATAACGTATTCAATTGAACGTCCTTCCGGGATACCTTTAGTGATTTTCCCTGCTGTTTCGGGTCTTTGGATTCCTTATATTTTTTCAGCCTGCTTTCGAGGCTTCCTTCGGAAAGCATATTCCGTTCCCTGAGAAGCTTTAGCTTTAATCTTCTCTTCCCTTCATTAATGGAAGTAAGCCGCTTTTGCAGTTCATCCATTGAAACAAAGCCTTCGGGATCATAAGGGTTCATTTCCATATATTCCGACCGGGAAAGGAAAGCCATGATCTTTGTTTCATAGTCCTGTACGCCTACGGCCTTGAATGTGGATGCGTCGAGCTTTACCTGTCCTACAAACTAAAGTCCCTATTCATCATATTGATATACATCCTGTCGGCTGACGCGCTCTGGAGATATGAATACGGCATGACTAACAGCATCAGCCCACCCGGATTCAGCAGCCAGTATGCTTTGTGTGTATAAAAATGCTGTGAACGGACGTCTTCTATGGTCAGGTTAAAAGGCGGGTTACCTAAAATGATATCGAATTTCATCTTCGGGTCATAGAACCGCATGTCGTCTACCGATATATTGGCGTCCGGATACAGGCGTTTAGCCACCTTTACCGCATCTTCATCGATATCGAAGCCGTAGGCATTATATTCATTGGGAAGGTGGTTGTAAAAATTCCCTATTCCACAGCACATATCGAGCACTGTATCGGATGCTGCCGGCGCCGCCAGCTCTACCATTTTGCGGCAAACATCATGGGGCGTGAAGAACTGGCCTTTTTCAATGGCCCTTTTTGCTTCGGCGTATTCATGGTAGTTATCGAAATCGTCCCGGTGAAGGCCATGGAGGCCGCCAATGCCGGTGTAATTATTGTATATCTCCGCATTGGTGTAGTCTTTCCTGCCCTGTAAGACGGACATAAGTATTTTCTCATTCAGCCCGGCCCGCTTGTTTTGGGGAATGGTATTTTCTATAATGGGGTATTTCATATTTCTCAGGAAGCTTTTTTAACGGCAGGATGAATGATCGTCAGTAATTTCTCCCCGCGGAAGATGTAGTAGGTTTTATTATCCCTGCCGGAGCTTGCCCTGACTTCTTCCCATGTGTGGAATTCCTTTTCCGATAGTGTCTGGTAACTGCAATCAGGCTCATAAGTATAGACAGTTAGTCCGTCCATACGTGTACTTTTTTGCAGTACCGATGCATCGATAGTCTTTATATTTTCTTTATGGGAACCAACAAGGATATACCACTGGCCATCATCGAACAGGAAGCAACAGTTCAGGCCTGAACGGCAGTCCCGTTCGAGTTTCTTTACAAAATCTTCTTCCGAATCCGCAAACTGGGTCCCGTGTTTTCCGGGGCTTAGTTTCCTGTCACGGATAATAGCTTCACAGTTAACCAGATCATCCTCCCCTTTCGATTTTTTATAGGGTGATGTGCCCAGCCAGTGGAGGTTGCCCAGCTCGATCAAAGTATTTACCTTTCCGGGTGATTTGTAGAAGTTTCTGAGTGTTGCGACAATTTTATCGAACTTATGTTTGTATTCCGTTGATACGGATATATAGCGGATATTCCCGCTTTCGCTTTTCATTCCTATTAAGAGGCTCATGTTTATTTTTATTTAATTGGTTTTGAATAGTATTAAAGACTAGGGAGTAATCCCGGTTGAAGTTTGTAGTGGCATAAAAAGAGAAACCGTACCAACAAAATTGCTGATACGGTAATAATCATATTTTTTCCGGTTATTAGAACTTTATCGATTCATATACACTGTTTATTTCATCCTGCCGCAGTCCGATATACACTTTTGTGATTTCCAGGCTGGAATGACGGAATATGGCGTTGAGCAGTATAAGCGATTCCGCAGATCGGTTATTTATCTCGTAGACATAGCGTCCGAATGTTTTGCGGAAGCTGTGGCTGGAGAAATTCCTGATGGGGATTCTGTACTTATCCCTGAATTTCCGCATCGATTCATTGATATGGGCAATGGAATAGGCTGCCCTGTTTTTAGGGTTATACAGTAACAGCTGGTTTATATCCGGGCTGTCCATGTTTTGATAGATTCCTGCAATCATGTCCCTTACATCCTGTTTTACGGGGATTCTCCTCGGCTTGCATTTCTTCCTGGTTTTGTGCTCCGTCAGGATTACTTCATTCTTGTTCAATATCTCAGACCAGCGCAGGTTACGGACATCCGTTATCCGAAGGGCAAAGTAGAATGACACAATACAGAATAGCTGCCACCTGTATTCTTTTTCCATCTCTAATGCGTTGATTAACCTGTTGAAATCCTCAAAGCTGAGAGGCTCTGCTGTTGTTATTGATCCTTTACGTGACATAGGCTTTATTAAATAAAAAAAGCAGACCTTTAGTATCTGCTTTGGCTGTTTTAAAATACAATCTGATTTATATCAGGTTATCATTGGGAATTTCTTCGCCGGAATAAGGATTATAGATTTTACAGGAGGCTATGGCTTCGGATTTCACTCCGAATAATCCCTGGTCGACAGAATAGAAAACTTCAAGGACAATAGGTATATGGGCTATGTGTTCTTCCGCTTCCTGTTCTGTCATGCCGGATTTATGGATTAACTCATATTTCTTACGTTCATAGGCTGCCGGAGTTTTTTCTTTTGTAAGCCATATTTCAATCGTATCTCCTTCCTCTTCCTTAATATGCAGTGGTTGTTCTTCGTTATTCATTTTTCTGAATGTATTTTGTTGAATATTTTTATTTCATCGGAGAAGTTACTGTTTTTTTCGACTATTACCATCATATATTTCACAGGCTCGTTTCACAAGCATTATTCTATAACCATCACTCAGGTCTGCGTAGTATTTCTCTGCCGCACCACAAGCTGTGTCTTTTGCAAACTTGCACCATTTCTCCCAGAAATGAGGTGATTCCCAACTAAATATCTTTTCGCATTCTTCTTTGCACCATGCATTCCACATATAAAAAAAGTAACTTGAGACTATGTTTTCTTTGTAAGCCTCTTCATTTTGCGGTTTGATAACATCGAAGGTGAATATTGTGTCTTCCTCTTTTTTATTGAGGTGGTAACCGAGATGCCTGACCATATCGGCAAGTACATCTTTTTCTATTTCGTATAACTGAAGACTTGGACCGCCATAATATCCGAACAGGATAACCTGCTGTTCGAAAACTTCCATATACTTTGCTCCCCAGTAATCTGAGCCGTCCTGATTTTCAGAAAAGTTCAGTTCCTCGCCAATATTCAAATCTAACAGGCGCTTAGCTAACTCCAGAACGGTACATTGCCCGGTTGGTCGTTTTTCGGGGTGTTTGTTATGTAGCTTATTCATTGTTTTATATTTATGTTTGGGATTGGGTTCCATATCAAATTCATCTTTCAGTACTTCGTCAGAGAGATATTCAGTTGTTTCAGGGTCCGGTTTTGTTATAGTCGCATATTCCGGATTGATATCCAATTCATCGACTGTTGTTTCTTTCCGGCTTTCGTTTATCCATTGTAAAGCCCCTTCGAAATAGCAATGCGGACATTTATCCGCCCCTGTTGGTACCAACATATTTACTTCGCATTGGTTACAATGCACAAGGTCGCCACTATAAGCATAGAGGTAAATGATTTTTATATCAGTCATTATCTGAAATTTTATCTGATAATACCGTGTACTTCGACCAGGAGAAGATCTTCTTTCCACTTTTGTTTTATCTTTCCATTTCTAATCTGGTCGTAGATTATTTTAATATCATCTTCTTTACCGGAATAAAGTGTCCCGGCATTATCTATAATTCTCCACATAATTAGTTGTGTTTTTCTATAAGGCGTTTGTAACTTTTGTCATTTAACCAGAGAGTTGCGATTTGATCAACCACATTCATGGCCTGTTCGACGGTTGTAATTTTTGAACAACCGAAAAAACATCCTGTGAAAGAATAATCACTATCCGCACCGCAACTGAAAGTGTAGGTAAAATTTTTCCTGTCTATTACATATATTTTACCCCTGCGGCATTTCCTGCTCCACACGTCTTCCTTGACTACTTCACGGTTGTAGTAGTCGTTTGTTTTTGTCCATTGTGCCATAATGAATGTATTATAATTTAACAGGTGGATGTTTTTCCCTTAAAGTCTGAAGGATCTTCATATTCATGATTCAGCCATTTAACGGCATCCTCTTCGAATTCGAACTCTTCAATATTGCAATTGCCTGAGTTATTGTCAAATGCAATGAATACATTGCCGTCCTTATAATGGCCGTCACAAAGACCGTATTTATTGACTGCATAGTCTCCGTCTGCCAATTCCCAACGCGGTTTTTTAGGATAACCATACTCCAGGTAATATTCGAGGGAATGATATTCCCTTTGCCCTTCTTGGTTGATATGCCAATCCTGGTCCGGCTTATATGGAACCTCTGTTAAAAGATAGCTTAATACTTCCCTTGCTTTATCTCCGGTATACCTCATAGCTTTAAATTCAAGTTCTTCCATGATTACTTTATAATTTATCTTTCCACATCTTCGTGAACCGGATTCCAGTTATCAGTATCACAACAGAAACAATAGCTTGTATCAGGATGGCTTCTTCCGTCTTTACTCCCGCATGTCTTACAGGAGTAGTCTTTATCAATGAACGCTGTCAACCCTTTGTTCCTTTCCTTTACAATATTAATACGCTGCTGCAGAATATTTTTCTTGCGCGGGTCTTTGCTCCTGAAATAGTATTTGCACTTTTTGATTTCTTTTTGCATCAGGTCATCCGACCGGGCAATAAGCTCCGGGTTAACATCCTCTGATTTTCGTCCTTTCTTCATTATCATTATTTGTTAATATTAAGCGCATAAACCTTCTTGTTTGCGGGTAATGAAGGTCGTGTCAGGACGCTGGTATTTACCATCGACATAATCATTAGCCACTTTTTTATATGTAAGCCCGCAGATGATACCGCCATTATCCAGAAACCGTATGTCATCATCATTGGCATTGATAACAGGATACCCTTTGAATGTGGCAGGCAGTCCGCTTTCAAATACCACGGCCATGCGGTACCCTTGTTTGAGAAAGGCTTCACAATCATTCCAATTTTCACCGGAGTAGGAAAAAGTCAGGTCATAGTTGGCGTATTTTTTTACCAATTGCATATGTCCGGGAATCTTGGAATAATCGTAGAATTGCAGGTTGGGAAAGATCTGCAGGATATTTTTACCGTCGAGGGTGAATTCCTCCGGGCTAAGGTCTGAGGCGCAGTTTAAGCGGACAGCTAATTGCATACCTGCTTCTTTTGCCTTTTTGGTTGCCTGGCTGATCTCATGTACCAGCAAGCTCATAAATGCCGGCCTGTCCTCGAAAAAGAGCCTTGTCTTTTTGATGCGGGCGTTTTGGATCGTTCCGGCCTCTTTCCTGGCCAGAAATTCTATTTTACTCCTGCCTGATCCATGCAGGCAATATTTACTGCAATTAAACGATTCGGGGCATACATTATAACCGCTGATATTGTACGGCGCCAGATAGAGGCCATAGGTCATTACATTACGATTCAAACTTTTGATAAGTTTTGGAGAGGTTGAGCAAGAACCCAGATAGCTAATGCCTAATTGCCTTTTTATTTGGTTGGAAATTATTTTCTTCATGTTGTTGTATTATTATTTTGGAAACACTGACATCCAATAGGCTTTTGGTCCGAATCGTTCCAGGCCTTTGGTATCCGTGACCTTTTCGACAGTGTATCCCTGTTCTTTTAGTTGACTGATATCGTCCGTATCTTCAATTTTGAATATTTGATAGATATTCTCTTTATCAGGAGATTTTGCAAAGTGCATCCTGAACAGGTCAACAGGCAAGAAGAGGGATGCGTTGCTGCTTCGTGAGGTATTGGATATAAAACCAATATCACAACCAAACAGGAATGCGGTTTCTTCGCTGTACTTAATCCAGACGTATTTCATACAGGACCATTCACGCCTGCATTCGGACTCTTCGCATATCCAGTTACCATTTTCAAATGCACCACAGCCTGCACATAACGGACATGTTGAAATAGAAACTTTACAGGCGTCACCAATAATGGGTATCTGTACTGAACTGAGTTGTTCCCACGAGTCTTCTCCCATTTTCTTAGCCAGTGTAGCCAGTACATCATCACCGGCCAGGTGTGCGTCGTATCCGTATTCAAGCAGGCTATCCCGGTGGATAGTACCCGTGGGGAAATAATTGAGGTCTTCCCGTATCTGGCCAAGTAAAGCTTTTTCCTTTATGTCCAGTTTTTCTTTAGCGGAGAGGTATAGCCGTAGTTTTTCGAGTGTATCTATAAATCGCATCTTTTATTCATTTTCGTTATTATTCAGGAATCTTTCGGGAATAGGAATCTGCATGGCTGTATCGAAGAGTACCTGTTTCGCGGTTTTGCGGTTCCATCTGGCTTTGCCTGCAAAACGGTTAATTAGAGAGGCGCTTGCCTGAATAACCAGACAGCGGTCGATGCCTTCCATGAACTCCAGCGCTTCTTCGAGGGTATAGCCGTCATTCATTAGCGTTTTAGCAAAGACAGATACCTCAGATGTTGTCATTTGGGAAAATCCGGGGAATGTTTTTCTATCCATGTCATTTGAGTTTATTGTCGCGTCCGGGGTGGTTAATTATTCGTTATCTTCTTTCCATTCGATAGCAAGTGAATGGATCTTGGCCAACACTTTCATACTTAGTTTTTCGTATGGTACATCTTCTTCACCCATTTCCTGGTCTGTCTCTTTTGAATAAGTAATAAGGGTTACTTTATCGGCTCCGAACTGTTCGGCCAGTTGTGTTGTATAACTATCATCTTTGACTATAGGAGAGGAATCCGCCATAATACTTGCGGTCGAGAACTTACCATATTGGTCTATAATCTCCTTTATTTCCTTAATGTATTTAGTACGCAGCTCTTCAAGCTTCTGATTTTGAGGCGGCAATAACTTGCCACAGTGAGTACAATAATTACCTTTCCCGGAATTACAGCGTTCGCACTCAACTCCCAGGCCTTTTGTGTAGGCGTCTATGGCTTCATTAGTGATTTTCAGCGATAGAACGGATAATTCAACGGCGGCTTCTTCCACCGTCAGTCCTGTTACAGTTGATTCGTGCCCATCTATAAAGAGCTTTAAGTCTGCATGCCGTAGTATATCGTCACGCTTATAGTATCCGGGAAGGTACTTTTCAATAAAATCCCAGAATTCATCTGTTATTTTTTTAGTCTTTTTCATATCCTATGAAATTTTCATCATTAATAAGCAAGTAGTAATAGCCATTCAGAGTGTCCTTGTATTCGAGCGATAGATATCCCCGGATATCCCCCGGCAAGTTATAAGTATCCCCTTCATTGGTCAATTCAAGGCTGAGTGTCATCTCATAACCACGGAATGGAATCCGGGATGTCCTGTATTCAGCCTTGTTGGCAAGCGCTTCACGGAACTTTTTCGCTTCCCACGGATGTTGTTTCGCGATAGAGCTTAAAGAAATGATCTTACCGGAATTGATACTGCCGCCGCTTATCCCGTTATCATATGCGGACTTATTTTCATCAGCTCCGAGGCATTTACGGATAAAAGGGTTTGTAAAGGTGGCTTTGGCAGCTTCTTTTTTGCATTTAAGGACATGCCTCCTTTCGATTTCTCCGGGTGGCTTTTCTTTTGGAGGTTTTGGGAAATATACCTTGTTTACTTTATCCCAGTCAGAGAAATAATAACCTTTCGTTTTCTTTCCCTTTGCCATAATGCCGATCCTGCCGCATTTTGACCTGAATAATGTCCTGTTCTCGTTACCGTACCTGATTCGTAGCGATGGCGGGTTGTCTTTATTCAAAAGATATTCCGCTGCCGGATGGACATTATTTAATATTTCTGCTGTTTCTGCTATTTGTTGCATAATGTTTTAGTTATTAACCTTCTGCTTGTTTATCAATAATTATATAATTAGATATTCTTTCCGTCCACTGGACATTAGGAAATATATAATTTTAGCGGTTACACATTCGCATGAACTGGTCGGCCATCTCTTCCTGTTCATATTCGTCATCAATGCCAAAATCATAGAACATACCTGAAGCCCGGAGCAGATCGAGGCTGTCCTCGAATGATACGGAATTGTCGGGAGTGTACTTTTCGATCATATCCCAGTGTTCCTGCTCGTGCTTTCTCTCCTGCGACCATTTATATTCGTGGCGATACCAGTCTACAAACTTTTCTTTAGGGATGCGGTATTCTTCTTGCAACTCACGGTATCTTCCGGGTGGAAAAAGTAGCTTCGTATTGATGTGGTTTTGCACTTCCTTTATCAGTCCTTGTTTATCGAATCGGTTGTGAGAGCGTGGAATAAACCAGATTCTATCTTGTTCGTAGCTGCATTTGTATGGGTGGTTGTACTCGATTTGTACTCCATTCCCTCTGATATGTGCAACTATATAAATGGTCTTTCCTTCAAATTTTTGATAATCAACTTCTTCAAAGGTTTCCTCGTTGATATGAAAATAAAAATCTTGTTGCTGTTTATTGAGAAAACGTTCTAACTGCCTCATGGATTGACTATAGATATATGTTCCGGCTCTGCTTTGTCCCCGACTACTCAGATTATTATAGTAATATCTGTATTGATTGCGGGATTTACACTTGAACTGGTCAGGGATATTGAAGTAAGCATTGTAGGCTGCGTCTAAAAGACAGAAATCATAGATTTGCTGGAATGTCATGGTCTTGCTCATAATTACATTGGTCGGCGGAGTGTGATGGTCAGTTACTACTTTGATTTTCTAACTTATTGCAATTGGTTAATACCCGGAGGAACTATACTCTAACTTTTCAGCCTCGACAAGCTTACTGATATAGGGAATAATATCGTCAACCGATGGAACTTCCATGGAATAGGGTTCATGGTTGAGGAAGGAAAGGAATTGCGCTTCAATACCTTTTATCATTTCCAGCCAACCGGGATGGATGAAGCAATTACCCAGTCCGCCGGCCTGTATAAACATAAGCATCCGGTCATCGACCTGAATGGAACGCATATCATAATCCCAGTGCATTATACAATGGATTTCCCTGCCATTGACATTTTCTTTCTTATATATTTTCATCCGGCTATTTATTTAAGTGTTTTTGCCTTGTTTCTATGGGCATTTTTTCTTTATTCACTTATCCGAAGATTTTAGGAATTGCCGGAGCCTGTTGTCGTTCTTATAGGTATGAACATTGTCCTTGTAGTGTACTTCAACCGTTATTTTCCTGGTGGTAAAGTATAAGGGGCAGAAATGATCCCTTGTTTCAGCATAGCGGGTAAAAACAATTCTGACTTTTCGCCTGAGTATTGTCTGCTCCATTTCTATGGTTTCGAGGAAATCTTCATCCCGTACAAACCGGTAGCCAATCTCTGAATCATCGGGACGACAGTAACGGCGAAGGCTGTTCTTATTATCTGTATCTATCCAGTGACGAATGTTTTCAATAACATTCGCGGCATCAGTTTTTGGCAGAGGTGAAAACTCAGGGTCTTTTATTAATTTACTCATAATTGACCATTTTAATCGAGGTCGAATTCGTCCTCATATACTTCTATTTCTTTGCCGCTCCCGTAGATGCGGACAAGCCATTTGTTCCCGACCTGCCTTATCAATTCGATATTCCGGTAGCCCTGATAGGGGTCATTTAGAGTTGCGGTATCGCCTTTTTGTGGTTCTTTTGCCATGTTTTCTTTTGTTATTTAGTTGATATTTCAATACAATTTTCGCTCTCCAGTCTTTCTTTTTCTTTGGTATTTGTTTGGAGATATGGGGTTCGGCAAAATCTTCCGGGTACTTGTCATATAGGGCTTGAGCCAGAGAACATTGGCTCCAGTAAAAATCCAGCTCAATTCTGCCATGCCCTGTGAGATCGGAGAGATATGTCGTGCCCAATTCGCTCATCTGCGTATCACCATTGAGTATAGCATAGCAATACACGATTTCGTTTTCCCTGTCCCAGTTGAGGATAAACCAGTCGCAGCCGGCATAGAAAAAGTGAGCGTAAACGACCAGGCAATCATAATAAGAGCCTCTCTCCGCGATTTGCTCACCGGTGAATGATTGGGATTCTTTGGGTATCTCTTCGATTTCCTTATCGAGCATGTCGATAGTGCTTTTATGTTCATCGCAACATTCAGGGTCTTTTACGATTGCCTGTTGATGCAAGGGCATGAAAAGGGCTACATTTTGAGGTAATTTATTCAGGTTTATCATAACGGTTTGTCTTTTAGTTTATATTCTGTTTATTGACAATAAGAGGTGTTGCCGGAAAAACTGTTCGTTCTCTTTTATTTTATCCTTTAACTGCCTTCCAATCCAGAGTTTCGATGCCATCTGTGATTTGAGCGAGGGCATCGTCCAGGTTATTAATATATACAGTTGCGTTCTTCTGTTTTCCCCAGCGCTTTTCTTCGTCACTGGCCCTTATGTTTACCCTGGCTTTAATCCCGACAATCCCGGTTTTAAGCGTTCTATCCACATGGCCGACAACTTCATCGAGTGTGGCCTGGCAAAAGCTGACCGAGCGTATTTCTTTTGTTTTCAGGTCTTTGATTTCAACCCGGACTAACGGGGTATAGGTTATAGGAGGATATATTTTCATATGCTGGTTATTAATTACTACCGGTTAAGACTAAGTAAAATGAATTGGGAATGTTTACCGGATGGAATAAAAAAAACAGTTACTTGTTAAGTAGCTGCTGGGTTACAAATAAAAAGCCTGTCTGCCCATGTTAAGATCAAGATTTATTATTTACATAGATCAACATACTTTCCTGCAAGCTTTTGCGCTTCATCTGTCAATCCTTTAGCTTGTATCATTCCGACAGCCTTAGCCGCCTCCTTGGCAAAGGATCCGATTAAAACAGGCTGCATATCTTTCTCCTTTAAATACTTTTCTGCTAAGTCAACCATTCCGATCTTCAAATCTAAATCCCTTGCAACCAGGATTTGTATTGCATGGGCCTCGCCATGCGTTATAATTTTATTATTCATTATTATTTCCGAATTCGTTTAAGCGGGTTAAAAAATATATGCCGGCAATCATCCGGTTACATAAGCCATTCGTTTTATATATCGTACCTGAATTCCACCGGGTTTTGCTCAAAATAAATTTCGCAGATAATCTGGTTACGTTCAGCATCGTCTGTAAATGAATCCCAAGTATAGCCGTAGCTGTCTAAGAGTTCAAGTTTTTCCTCTTTGGTAAAATCATCCGTTTCACTGCCACCATGCAGCCATAACTGCCGGTTGGCCAGCAATGCCTTCAGCTCATTATCCGTTTGGGCATCTTCGAGCAGCTTCTTCGGATCACCCATATATTTCAGTAGCAGCCTGCGTTCCGGGGTAGCGGCATCAGGCATCAGCTTATCGTTGTACCAGTTAGGCTCGCAATACCAGAACTCATTATCAGAAATACGGAGGCAGAACTGTAGCTGGTCGGGATCAGTACATTCCAGTGAGGGATTGAGAATATTTTCCATTGTTATTTATTACTTATCAGTCCATAACCGAACCAGTATATATTCCCGTTAATCTTGCCATCGATGAGTGAAACTACAGAATACATATACCATCGTGCGCTGCACATGCTATGATGCTGGGCATAGCGCACAATGTGGTATTGCTTTCCCATATATTCGAAGTCGAGGAGAAAAGTAGTTTTGAAATCCCCCTTGTCTTCACGGCTAACTTTGCACCCATCGGTCATAAAGTGATCGGGATCAATATTCTTGTAGTGATGGTAGTTCCAATTGAGATTATCGAAGTTGGAAAGGTTATCCGGCTTTACTTCTTCAAGCCATGCTGCAAGTTCCGGTGTACCCACTGTAGGTAGGTGCTGGTCTTTGATAGCATTCCAGTACTTTTGGCAAGCCTGTTCGAATGTAGGGAAGCCATCGGGATACAATTCCCTGTCGTTCCCATCGCGGTAATATTCTATCCAATCGGAATTACAGATAACAATATCGATATTTCTTGGAACAGAGTGCTCAGGTTCACAATCCCCTTCGGGGCCTGAACTGAGGTAACTCCAATCTCCCAACTCAGTATCTCGATGGAGCCAGCGGGTTTTGTCATTCTCAGGTTTTGCCTGCCATATTTCGCCGCAGAATCTAGCATCGCAATAATATCTGACATGTATTTCTTTTTTATATTTGTCCATGTTCGGGGGTGTATTTTTTATTCTTTATAAATGATATATCTGTATACAGTACCGTATGTGGTTTTGTCGTTAAACTGGCTGTTGTAAAGGTTAATCAGATTATCCTCCGTACATTCAACCGAGCCAATATAATTACCATCCAAACCATATCTGTCAAGCTCTTCACCTAATAGATTAGTGAACTCAGCTAAAGTCTCTATAGGAGCAATATTTTTCATACTATGTATATTATATTTTCTCCTTTCAGAGAGATGAATAATTGATTAGCAGTCTTTGTTTTCAGGCAGAAATGGAATATCCCATTTTTACAGGAGAATGTTATTATATCTCCAAAATGGTATTTATCATCCACTTTATAGCAAATGTGATTAAAGTATGTTACCTTGTTGTTCATCTTATTTGGTTTTTGTGCGTCTTAGATATAAGCAACACCCACATCATAGCCTGCATTCTGGTATCTTCTTGCATCGCCGGTACTTCCGGCATCGGATTTCCTGCCATGATAATTTACACGGTAAGAGACTTTTCCATCGCGTTCGATTCGTGCAACAGTGGCAGCCCAATAAATACGATTACTTTTACGCGTATCAATAACTTCATCGTTGTCACCGTAAATCGTATATTCATACTTTGTCTTAAGTTACCGAACTGTCATTTTATACGTCTTCATAATCAATGCTTATATTTTATTTGTTTATTTTTAAACCTGTCTTTCGATAATCTGATCGAGGTTTGCACTTGCAGCGTAGAGTAGTCCTACAACGTCTTCGTCGGGATTGCCATCATGATTTTGAGCTTCGTCGTGGATGTGGGCATGTTCTTTGTCCTTGAGTAAGCCTTTAGCCAGATTGTCGCATCTGTCGCGTAAGGCTTCGACGACTCTTAATTGATTTTTTGTAAGTTGTTTCATAATTACCGGAATTTGGGGTATGGTTTGTGGACACTGTGACAGTGTACTCTTGCTTCGAGTTCCCAAGCGAGGGTGTTTTTGCGGATATCCTTTACTTTATCGAGATGCTTTTTGCGATAGACTTCGAAGGGGTAGAAATCTTCATCGCAGCCGTAGCACTGGAAAGCATAACCTTTGACACACGATTTGACAACGGGACGTCCGCAATGGGGGCAGAATCTACGGGTTTTCATCTGTTTTTTCGTTTTGAGGTGTGAGATGTTCTAAATATTTGGTGCAGTTACAATACTCCAAGAGATGGAAATTATACTTTTTAGTCATAAAGTCGCTAATCTGTTCATCTGTCATTGCCCTTCCTATTTCTTTGCCCATGTAAGTATTAATAGGCCCTAATGCTCCGAACGTAGTTACAACTCCATGTTTACATAGTTTTGTACGTTCTTTATCATGATACTGTATAATTTCAGTAATATGCTTCAGAGGGAAAGTAAGCAGTATCTTAACCACGATATATTCTGTTCCGGGTTTGATCTTATCTTCATCGGGATAGTTGTTGCCAAGAATATTTTCCTCCCAGAATGCACCGTCAGTCCTTGTTACGCCATAGCAACCGGCTTCGATGGCATCAATGAAAATATTGTAGATATGGTACCCTAATCCAACAGCAACATAGAAATTGATAATAAACTGATTTTGTATGCCATAGCGGGAGAAGCCATATTCGATGTTATCCTCATTCCATTTGTGGCTACAAATACCTAACTCTGTGATGTATTTGTCGGCTTTTTCTTTACTTGGGATTTCGATAAAGGCATATGGGCCGAGCTGTATGTAGTCTTTAATCATGATTCTATCAGGATATGGGATTCAACATTATAATTTCTATGGAGTAGTAGGTTCCGTTAGCCATAGTGGCTTTGAGGTTCAGTAATTCTTGGCGGTCTTGTTCGGTCATCCTGCCAAACTGTACTTTGTCATCGAGGTAATAGTTCAGTTCTTCGTCTAATGTGAAGATGCCTTCCAACCGTTTCTCTTTCATTACAGGCAAATGCTGGCGGGAGAACAGGACGATAACGTGGTCTTTCGCCAAAATGATAGGGTTTCGCTGTTCAGTATTCAGATTAGTATTCTTCATCTTTCCCTTTTATTTCCAGTCCAGTTATGTGATTGATAATTCACCTTTGAACAATTGCTCAAATTGCTCCAGTGTAACTTCTGCTGTTATCCATCCATGGGAAGTATCATCTATGGTAAACAGGTCTTCACTTACGCGGATTACATTGCGGATGCAAAGCCCGAACTTCCAGTCTCTTTGTTCGTGGGGCTCCATTCGCTTTACATCTTCTATTGTCTTTATCATGTCCGTTATTTATAAATCTTGTAACTTCAATTGTAAGTCTTTCTTAAGTTCCTGCCTCCTGATCCTCTTCATGGTGATTCTCAGTAACCGCTTTTTACGGGAATTGCGAAGCATGTTTTTGGCAACACCACTCTTTCCTTTCAGGTTCCATTTTGCAGAGGGAACAACATAATACCCACTGATTACACCTTTACTTGTTTTTCCGTATGTTTTCATCGATACATGTTTTTACGCGTTTCTTTCGTTTATATTGCAACAGGTAATCCAGAGTATGCGTACCAGGTTATCGTTGTGGTTGTTTAACTCTTCGTCTGTCCAGGCACCATATTCCTTCAGTTCCAGCTTCAGGTTCTCCGCATCGATTTTTCCAAGCTCATCCCTGACTTCGTCTATCTGCATGAGCCTGGCTAAGTCTTTATAGCAGTCTCCGGGATGGTCTGTCCATTCGGCGAGCTTGTCCGGAATGTCTATACAGCCGATATAATCGTAAGCTATTTGCATGGTTACATGGTTGCTAAAATTTTACATAATGTATCTTCATCGAAATAACCTAACGGAACCAGTGCACATGGAGTATCATCCTTATTAATAGCCAAATCGGGAATAGGAATATCCATATTGTCATCATATACGACAGGTTCTCCATTATCATCCGTCAAGTCCCATTCCCCTCTGTTTTTCAGGATATTTTCTTTTATTCTAAGTAGACTTTCTCTCTTTTCCATAATGATTATACAGATAATGCAGGATTCAACATTTCTTCTTCGATCATATAGTTTTCTTCAAGGCCCTGTGTCTGGCGGTCTCGCAACAAGTCTTCAGTAGTTTCTTCTGAGAGTTGCCCGGAGGATTTCATGTCGCTGATATAATCGATAAAACTGTCATTGTCGGTGAACACTCCAAGCAATTCTTTACTGGAGTGTTCATGCCAAGCATTACAGCTATATAGTAATAGGGCGTGACCTTTTTCTATCATTATGCTGTTTGTTTGATTTCTTCTTTTAATACCCCGAATATCTGTCCGAACAATTGATCGTAGTAAGGGGCAATCTCCCTTATCTCTTCATCCGTTGGGTAAGGATACACATCGGGACGGAGGAATTCAGATACAGTCTTTACGTTAGCCAGATAATCATTGATATGCCCTTTCTCCGCAAGCTTTGTGATAACGTACTTTTCGAATGCCCGGGCGGTAAGTTCCACCATTGTTGCCCAGTAAGGTTTTGACTTGTATTGATCTATCTTTTTGGAGCGGGAATAGAAATCCGTTTGCTTGATTTTTGTCCTTAGCTGGGAAAGGACGCCGGAAAGGGATGCGACTGTCGTTGGATTTTCGGTTGCATAAAGCAGGCTTTGGCCTTCTTTGATGCACAAATAATTATCCAGTGCATGGAACCATTCGTGAGCCAGAGAACCCGCGCCTTTCTTTTTGGTCAGGTTGATAACCCTTTTCAAAGTTTCATAATGGGCTAATGCCTTGCCGCTTCCCCTTGCCCCGAAAGCCAAAGCCAACTGGTTGTCAAGGGTTATCGCTTGCGGGCTTATTTCTAATATTCCGGCTAAATCATAGAGCGCGTCGTATGCCTCGTTAAGGCTGGCGGCTCTCTCCAGTTGTGTCACCCAGTTTCCGAATTCAACACCCCGGAATGGAAAGACAGCCGAGAATTGCTCCGGGGTCTTATCTATCCCGTTACGGTAATTCGTTCCTGTGCGGGGACGGTTCCAGTCACGGCGTTCTTCGGGGATTGTACGCAGCTCCCTGTAGATTCTTTCAAGCTCGTCCATATGCTCCTGGCGGAAAGCAAATGCTTCTTCCCTGGTTGCAAATGTTTTAAGGACAATGCCACTCTTATTTACAGGGGTGATATAATAAGTATCCGCCTGAGGATTGCGCCATACCGAGCATTGGAATACCGTGGCTTTCTTTGATGTTCCGGCATTATCTTTTATCCATGCAATGCATTCTTCAATGGTATTGGCTTTATGCCTGATATAATTGCCTTTGGCCACAACAAAGCATCTGTCCGAACTGAACTGATGTGGATGTACGATGCGGAATGGATACGGGCTGTAATCTTCATGCGGCCAGTTGGCGGCATTCATTTCTTTCCGGAAGTTGGTAAAGCCTTCTTTCAGTACAAATGGCTGGTCGCCGAGTACCTGTTCATTTTCCAGTCCTATTTTAATTATCTGGATAACAGGTATTACCCTTTCAACCCATCTTCTGACGCTGTAACTGTAGCGTGGCTTTGCCGGAATATTGTTATACAGGTATTGCAGTTTTATAGCCGTTTCCCCGGTGATAAGCCCGTCGCGGGACATGCGGGCGAAGTCGGGACGCGGAAATGATTTGGACAAAGGCTGTCTTGCCAGCGCGTCGTTCGTGATGAGGCTTATTTGCTCCATCGCATTACGGGCGAGGTCTTTTTTGGCGCCGCCTATCTTCTGCCCGAAATCCTGTATGTTTTTTGTGATTGTTGCGGTCTGTTGCATACTGTTGATTTGTTAAGTGATTACTGGTTGTTTTTAAGTGTTTCTATCTGCCTCTTTATCTCATCGGAGGCAAAGCCGAGGTTATGGACATCGCGGTTGAGCGCGCCGGCAGTGCCGCCGCGGGAACGGCCCAGGCGCATCCGGTCGAGAGTCCGCCGCTGTGCTTTTTCCAGCTTGGCTGTGAGCTTGTCAATGGCTGCCTTACGCTGAAGGGGTGTAAGCTTGTCGCGGTTTTCCTTTGCGGCCTGTTCCAGAAAGTCTAATCCGTCTATAAGGGCGTTATAGTCTTTTGTCGTGGCGAACAGGCGTTTTTTGATAATCTGACGTGCTTTTTCGATCATAAAAATTGTATTTATTGCAATCACTTAGTAACGAATAGGAGGAAATGATATGAAAGGATTATAAGTGACGCGGAATTTTAGAAAATAAAAAAGGCGTAAGCTATATTGCCTGCGCCATGTATGGATAAAAGAAATTGTTTTCTGTTCAGATGCAGGGGAACTTTGTTTTCAGTTCTTCATTACCGTTCAGTGCGTTGAATGAGTTTATTACTTTCCGGCACTCTTCGATACTCCGCCTGTTCCGGTCATCAATGCGGTAATTTTCAGCATAGTCTTTTATCCATGCCAATACTAATCCGGCGAATAATTGCTGTGAGGTAGGATGCAGGTTCCGCATCTGTTCCAGGAACTTTTCACGGGATGTGTTAAAGCCCGCGTTGGCAAGGTCACCGGCTATCTGGTGGATTTCTTTTTTATTTGACATGGATTTTATTTTTTATGTGGTCGATATCGAAACCAAAGGCATTGATGTGTCCCTTTTCTGAAATCATTTTATAATAAGGGTTGGCAAGTGATTCATTATCGAGCCTGACAGTGGCACAGTAATCATAATCGCCCTTGCCTGTTTCGATGATGGCAGTTACCTCTCCTTTGAATGGGTTTGGGGTATACTTGTCGGGATCATTCTCTATGACGTGGTCGCCGATGTTGATGTCTTGTCGTTTAATCATATTGCTACTTGTTTTTGTCGTCTGTTTCGACATAGATTGTAAACCACTTTTGAGTGAGCTTCTTTATGAATTTTGCGAATGCTTTGGCTCTGGCTACCCTTGCATTGGGTGCGGTAACATATACATCGTCAGACCATTTCATATCGAAAAAGACTTTGTAGCGTTTATTCTTTTGTTTCTTTTCAGTTTCTTGCATATTATTCTGGTTTAGGAATCATAGACTTCTGCTCTTTGGGTATCAGCTCTAAAGGAACATGTGTTTCGCAGCGGTTACAGTAGCAGTTTTTCCTGTCATCGTCGGAAGGACTGGAGGCACTGCCGGGGTTGTTTGGGTCGTCCCACATCTTCATCCTGACTTCGGTGGAATGACAAAGGATACAACGGAGTGTGGGAACCGGAACGATTGGCTGAATGACTTTTCTTTCATTGATAACTACTTGTTCGTGAGAAAAATCGGGCTGATACTTTTGTTGCAGGAACATCATCCCGGTAACATACTTTTCTTTCGTGTCCGTATGGATACCATCGTATTTCATGGCTTCTTCTTCACTGCCCCAGAAGTATATTTCACGTATGGAGCCAAGGGCTTTCATTTCTTCTTCGTTTTCGGGTACAAGGTTGTAGCCGGCTGTCTTATTGTCTATTTTTACAAGTTCTATTTTCATCGGTTTATTGGATTTTAGGCGGTTTGCTATATTCGCACGGATAGGCTGTTATGGTAGGACATAAATATCCATTGCGCATCCAAACTGCATCTTGTCCACATCGACAAGTAACCATTTGTTTATCATTGTTATATACAAATTGCGGATGCTTACCTTCCTTAATCTGGTTTACTAATTCTATTTTTGGCATATAGCAGGATTATGATAAAATTTCTAATTCTGCCATTGCTGGAAAATGCCTGTTGTACTCTGCCTGCAATTCATCGAGTGTCATGTCCCGTAGTTCCGGGGGTAAAGATTCCCGTCCAATCTCATTCGTAAGAAAACGGAAAATGAGATCAATGGTATTGCATTCGCAGTCTTCGGGGTATGAAATAAACAATGGCCAGGGAATATCCCCGAAGATAAAGAGGGGTTTGAGTTTATTGGCTTTCATGATGGTATGAGTTATTATTCAAAATCAATACTTTGGGCATTACACCAATAAAAGTCGCCGGTGTTCTGATTTTCATAGAGAATCTGAAACCTCTCACCGTCTGTTCCTTCATCAATCCAGCGACATCTTACATTCTGCAAATCACAGGATGGTATACGACGCTCTTCCCGGTAGTTACTGCGGGTCATATCGGCGCATTGCAGCCAAACGCGGTCGTTATCGCCTTCACCCTGAATACGGGCGGATATGATACTTACTTCAAATTCCCGTATTTCTATTTCACCGGATTGGATTGCGGCAGTTAAATACCCTTCGGCTTCCTGAAAGAGTTCATAATCCCATTGCGCCCGGACTTTCTTCAACTCTTCAATGCTTAATCCGTCCCATTGCGGGTAGTTTTTATAAAGCCATTCAAGTGTCTTTTCGCCATCGGCAACACATGCAAGGTCATCGGAGGCCATCACATCGTCACGCCTTTCATAGTCCGGCAAGAGCTGGCAGACGAATCCCCAGGAATCTTTTTCAGCCATGTCTTCCCAAAATCCATATCCACGGGTATATGAGCCGTCGTGGTACTTGCGGCGGAACTGGCTGGAGATCAGTGGGGTATTATTTTGAGTATGTTCCATGTCCTTCTTCAATTATGGTTAGTATATCAAGCACATGATTTGTTGTAAGGTCTTCTTCATAAAGGCTGTACCCATCCTCCAGGTTGAGGGATACTTTTTCATCGTGCTCCAGTTTTATACTGCTTATAAGGCTGGATGTTCCATCGCCGTGGTTATCTACATAGAGGGCAATCCAAAAATCATCCTCATTGAGAGTATACAGGCGGCCGTTTTCTTTTAAATATTCACGTATTTTATCTAATCCCTGTTGTGTCAATTGATGGATTTGCGCATTAATACCCGGCGGATTTTCAAAGCACCATTTGCCATCCCTGAAGAGGTATTCTTTCTTATAGCCGCAGGCAATCTCATCGTTCATAACACGGATGTTCAGCCCTGCGGTATCGAGCATGGAGCTGGTAATCCATTGGAACTTTTCTTCGGGAAATCCGCCTGTCGAGAGGTATGACAGCTTTAAGGTGGATGTAGGATCAGCTATCATGTTATGAACGAGGTCGGATACGGCGAACTGCTTATTCCTGAACTGCTCCAGTAACCTAATAAGCAGCATGTTAATCTGGGATGAGTTGCCTGTCGCCCAGAGTTGATTGATGTCGAGTCCTTCGGGTAATTCTTTCATACGGGTACTCCTTTCTTTAAGATCGCTTTATATATTTCCTGCTTGATTATATCGTTGTCCGGCAGGATAGCGTATTTCCGCTGCATAAACATGACGCGGGAAGTTTTTGCATTATTTCCGAGCGTTACCCCGGCATACTGTATTTTTTCCTGCTTGTTGCTTTCCAGAAAGTGCAGGTTTTGCACGGTCTCCAGCATTTTACTGTCGGTATTGTCTTCCGCTACAAGGTTGTAACCGATAGGCTTGCCATCGGCATAGATAAGTTCCAGTTTCATATTTGTTTTGCACGGTTTTGTCGTGTTGCCCTCACGTTTTTATGGTTATATATTAGAGCCATTGGCATATCAGGTTCTTGTCATGGCTGATGCATTTGCCACGGTTGTCAACTACCAGTATATCGAATATCCTGTTGCCCGCGAGCTTCGCTTTTATAGCTTTAGCAAAGGCTTCGAGTGTCGTATATGGCTCGGATACAGGTATTATCCCCGCTACCTGTTCGTAGAGATGCTGCTGCGCTACTACCGCATTTACATTTCCCCCGGCATCTTCCACTATATACCGTTGCGGAAAGTAATGGCCTGCGCAGTCGTTAGTCCGGTAATTGCCGCTATTGGGTTCCTGGGCAAAATAGTAGATTTTTGCAGTAAGGTATTTGCGGCAGATGTGAAACCATATTTCGGGATGAGGCATAGCACCGGTCTTTACCGAGAATCTTATCTCCCTGCTGTTGTTCTTTTGCAGATCATAGAAATATCCGGCTATATCGTAATTTTTTATCTCCGGGTAAAACATCTCCGCCAGATGTTTCAGCGATGTTTTCTTCCTTTGGCTTAATTTCAGCAAGCTATTGTGCAGGTACCTGATATCTGACATGTTGCCAATGATGATATAACTGGTAATACAAGATCTCTCCATAACAAGGTGCGCATTTTTACCGTGTTGCCTTCACGTTTAATGGTTTGGATATTATACTTCCACAACCTGACGAAGAATAGAGCCTGTCAGGTCGCATTAGTTTATTTTATTTACAATTATTTCCTGTATAATACTTTCCCATAAACACAGTGTAACGGCAAAATCCTGCCGGCACAGTGAAGTGCCATTTAAGCAGGCCTCCTGCACAGGATTCCGCCGTTAATGTTTCCGGGGGGAATGATGTACCTCGCGGTACTTGCAGTAATCGGGAAATTAAATTGTGGTGTAGGCAATCAGGGGTATAATCCCTGCGAAGTTTCGATATTATCGCCTGGAAAACAGAAAGTGCAGGAGTGGTTTGCCTGCACTTCGGATTATATCATGGGGACAGCCTGAATATTTAAGGTGCTTACAGGCCATATACAGCACCGTTTCATTGGCATATCTCCCTACGTCCCACGTTTCGGGTATGCGCTTTCATTTGTTACATATTGGTAAAATTGAAGTTCTTGCAGGGGAAATCCCCTCGTAACATTGAGTTAACATCCTGATAGATGCAAAAAGGGCGCAGAATATAGCTTCCGTGCCCTGATTGTATATTGTACGATGAATATAACTATTTCTTTACTTTCAGATTAACCTCGAACATGGTGGCATTGGCAAAGTGCGTAAAGCGGCTATGATGAATATCCAGTTCCTCCAGCTCGTCGAATTGCTTCAGGAAAGCGATTGCATCCGTTGCCGTGGGAAATGACGTTGCCATGGGATTGCTGTATCCCCATATGGAAACATCCCGCTTCATTTCAAAATCCGCCAGCCAGCAATAGTCTTTTAGCAGTTCGAAGACCGTTTTTACCAACTCTTCCGTTTTCAGGGAATCCGCACTCTTATTCATTTTTATACTTTCACGCTTTATATTATTGCGACAAAATTAATGAAATCCGTGCAGAGATACAGGTCTTTTTCCTGCATTTTTAATATAAAATCCGGAAGTGACTGAGGCAGCGGATAGTACAGGTTACATGTATTGGTAAACTTTTAATCCTAAATTGAGCAACTTGTTTATTCTGTCGAGTATCATTATTCTGTCAAAAACATCCTCGTTGTCAAACCTTATTATCCTAAACCCTGCCTTTCTTATGTGTGCGTTTCTGATTCTATCGGCATTAGCCACTTTTTCTGATTTGTGATAAAGCCCGTCCAGTTCTATGACAGCCTTTGCTTCAGGAATATAAACATCGGCAAAGTATAACTTACCGGATGTTTTTATAGGGTATTGCTTTTCATATTTGATATTTAACAAACCGAGCAAATCATATAATTCTTTTTCGGCTTTAGTCGACTTCGATATAAGCCTTTTCCGTAGAATATCAGCATAATCACATCCTTCATAATCAGACAAGTCAAAATTATCTTCTTTGAATTTGAACTCTTTTAAATATTTTGCGGGCTTTTTCTTTTTGTATAACTTCTTCTTGCCATTATTTAAAAATTCCAACACATCTTTTTGGCCTCCAGAATGTTTTATAATCCACATTCTTTCACTACCAGAGAATTTTACCTTTTTCATAAGATCTGCTATAAGAAGATATTTCTAAACAATAGACAGATGACAGGAAAGAAGTTTGTTTTTTCCTTTTTAGATAGAACAGGCGTCTTAAATCCCGCCGGAAATATTTTCAGGCATGCACGTTTCATACATAATCTATAGAAAAAGAAAAATGCAGATAGCCATTAATGACATAAGGCTACCTGCATTTGATTGCAAAAAGAGAGCCTGTTCAGGCAGCAGCTTCGACAGGCGCAGGCTGGAGTTCCGCTTCCACTTCTTTTGCAGCATTGTCAAGGGCTTCTTCTACTGTATTCACAGGTTTTACATTTAGGTCTACACGGAATCCCAGCGCATCGAAACTGGCTTTTGTAGCTGCGTGGATTGCCTTGTTATAATCACGGGAAGAAACAAGTTTGTCAATGTCCTTTTTAGTCGGTACAAGCCCGATTTTTGCCCACACCGATTCGTCCAGCTCATAGCTTTTTACAAGCTCGCCTTTGGCATTGCGGATAATGATACGGGTTGGAGTACTGGCACGGAATTTCGAGCGGATACCGTCGTTATCCTCACGTAATTTCAGCTCTTCACGCTTTGTTTCCCACATGGTTTTCACAACGTTTTTCCATACACGGAACAGTTCGTTCTCAGACTTGTTTTTGGGTACAAAGTCGTCACCGAAAAAGTGCTGGGCGGTATCTTTACCCTCTTTTCCTGCATACACTAATAAGATACCTGCTGTTTTCGTATCCATCGCAGAATATTGCTCTGCATTTAATTTTGTAGTTGCCATAATGATATAAATTATTTGGATTCTATGCAAAATCGCATATTGCGGGCACCGGGGATTCGAACCCCGCATTTCGCTCGGCTAAGAGGGAAAGACGGCTACCGTGATGCCGTAAGCCCTAAACAAAAATTGCACGCTACCTTTTCGCCGGACAACGTGCAATTTTTTCATAGTTTTTGCCTTGTAACTAAAACGTGCTATATTTGCATTACTTTGATGTATTTCATGCAAACCCAGCCTACTTAATTTGACTTTCACTGGGTTGTTAGTATGCGAACTGTTTAGGGACAATTAAGGCATACCTTCAGCACGTCCCCTATCTTTTCCAATAGGGCAGTTAACTTTTGGCGGTGGCATTCAGGCGGTTAGCCGGGGAGAGTATTGAGCATAGCAATGGCATATACGTTTATCTCCGTCCCTCGTGCGATGTGTTTTTATCGCATCGTGTCTTTTATCTCCGTGCGCACTGGGCGCAATTATGGCATTATTCCGACACTACCAATTCAGTGCTTAAACTCCCAAATATTAACGTTTTTCGCACCCGGTTACAAAGTACACGTACTTTCACCGTTCCAATTTGCTACATTGGTTTGTAGTCCTGCGGGGTGTGGTTATTTAACACCGTCTTTAATCGCTCCGAAGCGAACAGGCGAATTTTTGATTTTCCAAAGCTCAAAAGGCTTGCTTTCGCACAAAAAGGCTTTTTTGTTTCTCTCTTAATTGAGGTTTTTGATTTTTGAAGTTCTTAATGTTTTAGTTTTTAATTACTGTTTCTTTTTGTTTGTTTTCCGACCTGTTTTGTGTCGGTTGCTTATGGTGGTATAATAGAAACAAGTTTTTAAACTGCAAAATATTTTCAATAATTTTTTTGAAAAATATTTTTTGAAGGATAGATTTTTTAAAAGGAATAATCACGTGTACACGCGAAGGTATATAGCTGAAAAACAATTGATTATAAATCCATTTTCTAAAAAGTAAAAAAGTTTTATTTTCATAAAAAACAGAAAAAGACCGGTTATGTGTGTATATCAAAATGATAGCTTGTATTTAAAATGTTAAAACATTCTAATTCAGGTAGTTACAAATAGGTGTAATTCATAACAACCTGCTTGAAATGATAAGATGCTTTCAAAATGTCAGTAAGTTTTACAAAAATGAACAAAAAACGGCTTTTTAGTTTAACTTTTAAGGAAAGTTAAAGTCTTATATTATTGATAATCAACATTATAAAATTTTGAAAAAGAAAGGGGTGGGTATCCCTCCGGGTGCGGATTCGATATCTGTGCTCCGGGCCAAATCTTCAAGTCCCGTTTTTGAAAATGATGTTTTAGAGCATTTTTATGAGTAAAAATCAATCACGGAGATATGGGTAATTCCGGAACAAAGCCCCCCCTTTACAGGGCTTGTACATGGGGTATTTATACTTTAAAACAGAACTGCTTTCCCTGTATATGCCTGGGTATACTAAAATTCATCATAAACGGTTTATTTACAGGTAATTTAATCCATCCGGCTATAATCTGGCGGCTATATATACCGGAACCGTATTTTTACCGGGTGATCCGGTTATATAAATCCAGGAGCTAATATTTTACTTACTTTTTTGGTGTTTTTTTATATTGGAGTTATTAACGTAAAACATTCTTTAATTTTTATCCTAAATACTGTATATTTGTCATTATCATTTTAACAGTAAACAATGTCATGTATCAATGAAAACACGAGACCGGATACTATTATACATTAGTAAGTATTCCCCCGTAAGCGAGGCGGACCGGTCTGCCATAACCCAATATTGCGCGGACCACAAGATTAAGGCTAATGTTCCCAGGATTGATAAGGATAAGGAAAAAATCAGCTTTGAAGAATTCAGGGAATGGATGGAGAAAGACTGCCCTGAAATCAATGATATAATTGTTTTCGGGGACGGGACCCTCATTATCGTAAAGGACGTCACCTTTAAAGGGATTACCGCGGGCGTTACCCTGGCCGGAGACAATACGCTGGGGACAGGTGGTTTTACTTTTAATTACCAGGATTTCAAACAAGCCTCCTTCGACGATAAGGTCAGGCTTCAAAAGGCGTTGAACGGGGCAGGCCTGTCCTGGAACAGGAAAAAGAAACAGGCGGCTCCCCGGATGATCCCGGAGAACAATAAGTATATCCGGGTAAGCGTACTCGGGGATAAAATTGCATTCGGCGTTTTCCGTGAATATAACCCTGAAGGGAAAATTGTCATGTATTGCGTAAAGGAAACAGGTAAAGAAGTCCGCTACTCCCTGTATGATATACTGGACAATCTTCCCGGAGCCTATCAGGTTGAAGCGATCAGCAACCAGGAAAAAAAACTTTTGCGGGAAGAACTGAAGGAAGCCGGCAAGCAATGGAGCGGTTATTCGAGCCGTATCGAGCCTTTGGAATACAAGCAGGAGAAAGGCTCGGTCTATTATTTCCTGGATGATTCCCTGAAGGTACAGTCCAGAGTACATAAATATCCTAAAGACAAGCAACGGTCCTATGGACTGAACTATTTTTTGAACAGGGAAGAAGCCCTGGAAATAGCCGACGCTATCATGGAGCTCCGGTTAAAACAACTCTCCAGAAAAAAGAAAAGCTAAAAAACAGATCCGGTATTTACCAAATACTGCCGGCATTCATTTCGTAATTCTTGCAAATATTATTTCCATACAACACCCTTTTGGGTATCATTATGTAATTTTTCTATATTCCAGCACCCTTTCGGGTATTTATTGAATAAGTTCCTTATACCTGTACCCAAAAAGGTATCGGATATGAATAATCTACCATTAAACGAATATGTGAAGACTAAGCACAAAGCGCTTGGATTCTCTCGGGAAGAGTTCGCCCAGAAAGCAGGTGTAGGGCTTCGCTTCCTGCGTGAACTGGAACAGGGAAAGAAACCCTGAAAATGGATAAAGTGAACCAGGTATTGAAATTGTTCGGGAAGCAGCTTGGTGTTGTACCAATGGACAGGGCTAACTTGATAGAGCCATGAAACAAGCAGGGATTTATGTGTACAATCCAGTTACCGAAAATTCCTTGGTAACTGAATTTTAGTCCGATTCATTTTCCTTGAATATCTTCTTAAGATGCGACGATATATTGTCAGTTGAGTAATCTGCCACTAGATCCCGATGTCAGCGTCTGTTTTAGCTTTTTTTTGCTGGTGCTTTCCAGGATATGTAGACCGCAACGGTATTAACATCAATACGGATGGTATGGATGGCAACGTATGCGAAACACACAAACATATGGAGCGATATATGTGGTCTAGCTCTTCTACCGGTCGGGATTAAGCTTGGATGAGAAATTTTATACCTGAAAAGAGAGACTTCCGTTAGATGCAAAAAAGACACTAATGCATAATGCTTAGCAATAGAAAAGCCATGCTACCGGATAGGTCTATAGGGCGCCAGAAGGCAGTTTCCGCAAGCAGGGCATACCGACTTTTATTGTAAATATTTCGAGGATCTGTGATTAAAAGACAGCCCTTACTTATCGCAAGCAAGGGCCGCTAAGTTATATTATTTACAGGTTATTCTATCAGCTATTATTTCTTTTCTTCTACATCTAATCCTTTCTTAATACGGCTTACGATGTCCTGTAAATGATATTTTGTCAATTCATCGTCCGTTCGTATAATTTCTTTATTTATATCGTCGCAAAGAGAAAGCAGGTGAGCACGGATAATGCTGGAAACATCTGAACGGGTAGGGTCGGGATTTATGTATAGTATCAATCCATTTCCGTTATTTGCCCCGACAATTTCATTCACAGACTTAAAAGATTTGAATGTATTGTCGATGTATAGCTTTTGCAGGTCGCGCCGGTAAATATCGATAGGTTTATGTGTATAGATTTCTGTCCATATTGCTTGTTTAAGGTCATTCAGAAACTCAGAGATTCCATACCCTTTATCTCCTTTGGCCTGGTTTTTTGTGAACCCTAACAGAATATCCGATCCCTGTAAACGCATTAATGCGGCATATTGGGCAGAGCCGATGTATACTGCCGGATTTAAAGCCATGTACGAACCGATCGTATCGTTAAGCAACCAACGGGGCGTTTCGAAAAGATTTTCAGCGAGGAACTTCATTGCGGCTTTTTGTTTCTCATATTCTACCGGTTCATAGATAGATCCATCCTGTTCTATACTTTTGTATGTGGCATATTTACCACCGATCAATTTAAGCACATGCGCCATGTAAAGCCTGTATTGCTTAAGCAATTCGATGTACATTGCCTGCCAGTTTTCATAACCTTCGTTTTCTTCGCGTGTCCAATCTTTGAGCCGGGGCAATATACGTTGCAGGTTTTTCAATCCATAGGAACTTGCAAGGATAGGGTCGTCTCCCAGGTCTTCGCTTTGCGAACGCGGATCGGTACTTTCGTATTCACCGCCGAAGAAATATCGCTTGTCACTCCTCAACTGCTTAATAATCCACTGGTTTAGGTAGGGTTCTTCATCTTCTGGTGTTTTAAATTGAGGAAACCACCTGTATCCCCATTCTATCGCCCATTTATCATAGTCGCCAATACGGGGGAATATTCCTTTTTCACCTATCTTGTCTTCAGGTTGCGCTACGTAGTTGAAGCGTGCATAGTCCATAATAGAAGGTGTATGCCCGTGTTTTTCCACCCAGTTTTTATCACGTAACTTTTCAACAGGTACAGTTGAACTTGAACCGTAATTATGCCTCAGGCCCAATGTGTGCCCCACTTCGTGTGAAGATACGAAACGAATCAGCTGGCCCATCAATTCGTCGTCAAACTGCATGGTATTAGCCCGTGAATCGATAGCCCCGGCTTGTATCATATACCAGTTACGTAATAATTGCATGATATTATGGTACCAGTTGATATGAGTTTCCATAATTTCTCCGCTGCGGGGATCATGCACATGCGGCCCGCTTGCGTTAGCTATAGCCGAAGGTTTATAAACAATCACGTTGTGACGGGCATCGGCAATGCTCCATGTCGAGTCATTCCCGGGTGCAGGCAATGCTTTTATGGCATTCTTGAACCCGGCTTGTTCAAATGCTTCCTGCCAGTCGTTCACTCCGGCGATCAAATAAGGCACCCATTTTTTTGGTGTGGCGGGATCGATGTAATAGACGATTGGATTTTTCGGCTCCACCAGTTCGCCACGCAAATATTTGGCGCGGTCTTCGGCCTTAGGTTCCAGACGCCAGCGGGTAATGAATGCTTTCTCTTTTACCCCTTGGGGATTGCTGTCAAAATCATAAAAACCTCTGGAAAAGAATCCTACACGGGCATCGGCATACCGCGGCCTCATGGGTGTTTCGGGCAGCAATAACAGCGAACTGTTCAACTCATAGGTAATAGGCAGTGTTGATACGCCGGCGTTAGGGTCGGTCGATACTTTCAAGTACGACCGTACCGTACGTATTTCCACATTAGCCGGGTAGGGGCAAATATCGTCTATATAAGACATATCATTTTGGACAGCTCCGATCGAAAGGCTTTTTTTAACTGTCGAATTAAAGTAGAAAACTTCATTTTCAGTTTGCAGGAAGTCGGTAACGTCGATAACAGAGGTTTTGATTTTCAGGCTGTCACCACCGAAAGCCTTAATGGCAAAAGATGCGGATATCGGTTGTATATTCGATCGGACCAACGAACGGTACATTCCGTTTGCTGTGCTGTCCGCCGAGTTCTCGGTAAAAATCATTCTACGGATAAATACTTTGTTAGATGGTCCGCGTTCAAAGCGAATGACGTTTTCTCCTATCTGGTCGCCTGCATAAACATGTATTTGCGGACGAATTCCTGCAGCCGCTTTCGCTATGCGATTCACTACCAGTATGTCGCGGCCTAACAATGTGTCCGGTATTTCCATGAAGAACCGGTCATCTATCCGGTGTACATCCAGTAGGCCATGCTTCGTTATCGCTTTGTCCGTAATGACCTCTTTATAGGGTTTCGGTTGGTTGTTAGGCTTTGTTTCTACCGGTTTTTCCACGGTTTCTTTTTTTACCGTATCTGCCGGTAATACCGTTTGCTGTTGTGCAGAAAGGAATAGTCCGTTTATTAATAGTATAAACAGAATTTTCAATTTTATCATTATTTAAAGTGTATAAGTTTAATTATCAATAAAATAGTTAATCTGAAATTATAAATTCGGGATTAATAACCGCTCATTTCAGTAATTCTTCCAGTTTTTTAATTAACGCCGTTCCACGCATGTTAATAGCGATGATTTTACCTTGCGGGTCTAACAGGAAGTTTTGCGGAATAGAGCGAATGCTATACATTTGGGCTACTTTGCTATCCCAGTATTTCAAATCCGAAACGTGTGTCCATGCCAGCCTGTCATCGTGAATAGCCTTCAACCACGCATCGTATTTGCCGGATTGATCGAGCGACACGGAAAGAATTTCGAAATTTTTGTCTTTGAATTGATGATACGCTTTTACTATAACAGGATTTTCCTCCCGGCAAGGGACACACCAGCTTGCCCAAAAATCAAGCAACAGGTATTTCCCTCTGAAATCATTGAGACTGACAGGTTTACCAATGGTATCATTCGCCGTGAATTCAGGAGCTTGCGCGCCAACGGCAACCCGCAGGAAGCGATCTATCACTTCCCGGGTCTTAAACCCCTCCGGGCTTTCCCTCACGGATTTATCCAGTCCGTTGAATAATTGATCACAAACCCGTATGTCATCGGGTAAATGCCCGATAACATCATTGAGGGCTTTGATGCTGACGTAATAATCCGGATGCGATTTGATGAATGCTATCTCTTTCGTTTTCCGTTCATCCTTCAGTCGTTTCATTTCGTACCGCCATTGGGCCAAACCGACAGTATCATATTTTACCTTATTCTTTTGGGCATCGTAATAAGCCTGTTGGCAGTCCGACAACTTTTTGTCGCTTTCCTGCAAAGCGGCAGCCAACTCGGACTGCTGTTTTGCCAAAACTGTCGAATCAGGTTCTGAAGCCGAAATGCGTGTTACCCAGAGGAACACTAATGCAAGAATCAGTATAAGTTTATTCATTTTACCTATTATTTTCATTATTAAATATATTAATGCCGGGAATATGGAGTATATCCCAACAACAAGAACATTTTTAACATGCACTTTGGGCGCTTGTTTTTAATATATCCTGGAACCGTTTCCTTGTTCTAAGTAATTGACACATGTAACACTTCCATTTCCCTCGATATCAGACATAGATGATGACGGAGCCAGTTCGCCAATGGTGCTGATGTCATAAAATCTTACCTTGTATTTTCCATTGGCAGTAGTTGCTATGACAAAATAGTTAATTGTCGATGCAGCAGACGAATCAGGAAACCTTACATGCTGCATACAGGTAATTGTCTCCCCCGCAGGTAGTGTAAACAACAGTTTTTCAGGAGCTGAATTTATATCGGTCTGGTATATATTATTGTTTTTAGCATAATAAATATAGTCATATTCACAGTTGCCTGCTATTTTATCGGCGTTCATAAGGCCATGTGATGGACTGAAATCTTTTGTACTTTCAATAATGGGCGTGCCACTACCATAAGCGTACAAGTATTGGAAAAGCACATTAAACTTGAATACAGTACCCGAACCATCGGCTTTCCTGACAAGCAGCAAGGCTATAGCCTGGCTTCGAACATTAATATACGAGGCTATCCAGACTATATCGGCATTCATATTAGTCAAATCGGATCCTAGGGAACGCATGGCCTGGAAATTAACGCCGTCGACTAAAACTATCGACTTTGAATTTTCGTCAAACAGGAGGGGCATTGCACCCACAGCCGCAACCGGCGATAACTTATACGTAGAGACCGGAGGATGTGCGAAACGTCCCCCTTTATTTAAAATATACATTTTACCGTCATTAATAAGAATGGAATACATCGTAGAAGTCGGTTGCAATATGGTTTCCGGCTTTTTATTGTCAGGCGCCGTAAAAAACATATCATTATATCCCATTTCTTTTAATCCGTTGTCTATCCGGTAAATACCTGCATCTTTATCGGAGATGACAAAAAACGTATTATATGTATTGGAAGATGTAGGCGTGGGTTTCATCTGCGGCGAAAAAATCGCTTTTATGGCATTACCGTCAAGGCTTTCCCCGTTGTATGACTTTATCCACTTGTCAATCCGGCCCCCGCTGTATATAAAATCGAAATCTGTTTTATTATTCTCTGTAGTAAGAAGATACCAGCCCTTCATATTCAGTGTGGAAACAAATAAATCGGATGTAATTTTAGTGGTTACCTTTGTTTCTTTATCCTGGACATTAAATATAAGAATGTATTGCCCCGGTTCAAGAAATACTTCATAATCCAAATTCTTTGTAAAAGACAGGGTATCTGCCTTCGGTAATGCCGGTTCGTTCGGATTGTATTTGGTGGAATAAACCAGCCAGCAAAATTCGTAGCGATTCTCGTTTTGCACTGTCGGGTCGATCCTCAATATGTCCCGATAGGAGTATACTTCGTATTGATTATCCAGACCGGAAACTAAAACCGGTAAAAGATCGTCCGTTCCATCATCGCTCCTGTCTTCAAAACACGAGTGTAACATGATAGGAAACAAGGCAATTATTAGTAATAAGTTATATGTTTTTTTCATATCTGTAATTAATCTGAATTCATCTTTAAACTTCATTAAGGAAACGTAACCAGGGCGCTGCCGGGATTGCTTGTTTCACGCAATGGCGCTGTACCGTTTGCTATATTAACAGGGTCATTGTTATACTTATTCAGAGCTTCTTTGAGTAGATTCCTGTAATGAGCCTGAGCCTGGACAGCGCTGACCTCCTGCCACCAGGCTTCATCGATCACTTCGCCGGTTACATTTATCATAAACTGGTGCTTGACGGTACTGTAATTACCCAATGTACCATAAGCCGCGGCTTGGTAATTGTCTACCCGCCACGAATAGAAACGTTCTAACCGGTCGGAGAATATGATTGTTTTGGCACGGGCTTTCAACTCGCCTAATCCGAATTCGGCCGATTCGTCCAATTGTACCCGCAGCCGGAAACTGGTATCCTTCAGGCTGGCGTCGCGAAGCAGGACGACCGGAATCAACGCCGTTACTTCATTGGCTTTTATTACGTATATTTTTTTTAGGGAAGCATCGGAAAAGTCCACATAGTGTTGACCCGGAACAGCCTTGTTCGGTAATTCGGTTTCGATGGTATCTGTTATATCTCCTGTTACGGGGTCTCTCTCATATGTGATACTGTATTCCGGTACCTGTATCAATTTTACTTCGCGGTCGTGGTTTGCCACATTCCCGATAGTATTCACCCGGATGTATACGGTATCAACGGTTACGGAGGACAGCTCGTACACAAACGTGAAATTCGTTGTCACGGTGTCACCCATCTGCACACGGTCATCCCCGGCATACGACAGGTACTCTGCTTCCGAGCATCCAGTGGCTATCAGCAAAATGATGACCGGTATATATATAAGTTTCTTCATAATAGTAGGTTATTTATTGTGATATTCTATTTCACGCAATGGTTTGGGAACAATATATTTTGCTGCGCTGCCCGAAAAATATGTATAAGTCCAGCCAGACGGCAGGGTAGTTACATTGTAGCGTTTATAAGTAAAGAACGATTGCCCTTCCGCGTAAAACTCGCGGCAATATTCCCTGACCATCTTGTTGCGCCGGTCTGTTTCCCAATCCAAATCGGAAAATGCGGTAAAAGGAATCCCTTTCTGTCCGCAATAGTATTTATAAGATGTTTCGGCAGCAGCTTTGGTTTCGGCGCATTCGGTAAGAATCAGATACATTTCACTTAACCTCAGCAAAGGAACCTGGAGAATCCGCACATATTCGTTTGCGTTTTGAATGTATTTCTTATACATCACTTCGCTTGTTTTACCTGAAAGAGTTTTATAGCTCCACATCCCGTTCCAGCGGATATCGGATACCCGTTCAGCTACCGGAAACAAATTATTCAGATAATAAAAACCATCTTGTACCGAGAAGTCGTAACGGGCAAGCGAACCGGTTTCGCCAAAAAGGTTGTTGGCTTTGTTCGCCAGGTCATAGACACTCAATGCCATAATGTGTTCGGGCGACATTGTATAATCCTGTGCTACGCGGTCAGCATCTGTTCCCAGGCGGAAAGTCGGTGTTCCGTTATGATCCTTGGCGTCGATTACCATTTGCGCATACCTGGCGCCATTGGCTTTCATGGATCCATCCTGTGCGGATAACCACGTATATACGCGGGCTTTGGTCGCCAGTACAGCATAGTAATTCATCCGTATCTGGCGAACGGCGATATAATCATCCTCCGTTGTAAAATCACCTTTATCCAGGTCATTCATTGCCATATCGGCGATAGAAAAAGTAAGGATCGGGTCGACTTTTTTCAGCAATATTTCCGCTTCGTTCAAATCGCTTATGATAGCTTGCGTATAATCCTTATAAGTAAGCGCCGGGTGTACCTCTTTGGTAACGGTTTTTACGTAAGGCAGCAACCCGTCTTCACCTACGTTCATCGGCATTGGTCCAAACAGGCGTAGAACATCGAAATGGCAGAACGCCCTTATTGCAAGAGCTTCGCCTTTTATCATTTCGTAATTGCCATCGGAGAAAACTGCCTGTTGCGCATCAATTTCCTCCAGGATACTATTCACATCGGCTATTACCTTATAGAGATTTTCATAGATGCCGTCCATCCTGCTCCTGACATTACCATTGTTATAATTACAATTTAATAATTCTGCCAGTATGGTATTGTTTGTCGAAGTATTATACCAATTACAAGCCATATATTCGACATCATTCCATATCAGCGCACCTCCATACACACGTTCTTCGTTCAGACGGATATATGCACCGGTAAGCGCGCTCCGGAAACCTTTCTGGGTTGTAAATAATTTATTTTTCGGATTTTGATCTACCGGCGTTACGTCCAGCCAATCGTTGCATCCCGTGTACAACAGGCCGCCAAGCAGCCATATTATTACAACTATATATTTTTTCATACGTTTTATTGTTTAGAACATTAAGGATAGAGACATTATCAATTGACGGGTAAACGGATAATTCGTGCCGCGTTCCCGCTTAACAGAAGATATATAGAATAACTCGCCTGTACTGGCGGACACTTGCATATTTTGTACGCCCAGCATATCCAGCCATTTTTTTGCGCGTATCTCATACATAAGGGTTGCGTTCTGGCAAATCAACGTATTTTCATTCTGAACAAAGCGGGAGGTGGCCTCAGACATGGTATAGTCATAATCGTTTATACCCCTGAAGAAAACCTCGTCGCCCGGCTGTTTCCACCGGTCGGTAAATACCCTTTCGTCCACGTTCATCAGTTTGTTGGTAACCTCCACCTTATCCCGTAATGTCTGGTTGTATAACTGGCCTCCCCACTGGTAGCCAAATGAAACATTCAGTGTAAAGTCTTTATAACGGAACATTGAACTGAAACTTCCCCTGTATTTAGGCCGGCTGTTTCCTACGGCAATCCTGTCGCGCGCATTCCATGTATAAGTCACTTCACCTTCTTTAGTCAGATACAGTTCCCGTCCCGTACTCGGGTCTATACCCAAAGATTGTACCACATAAATGGTACTTGGCGAATCTCCTTCGCGAAGTATCTTGTTCGGGCTGGAACCTCCAAGCAAAGCCAACTTTTCATTAGCGGCCTTCATCGCTTCCGATAATTTCACGATCTTGTCCTTATCATGGGCAACCATGCCTCTCACGGACCACGACATCCCACGTTTCAGATCCTGTATCAGAAAAACAGTAGCGGATAATTCAAAACCGCGGCTCTCCAGATTGCCCACATTTTCGGTGTAAGTACTGAATCCGTTGGAATATGGCAATTCCAGATCGGATAACAGGTTCGATGTTTTTTCTTTATAGATATCAGCTTCCAGCCTCAGACGGCTATTAAATATATCCGTTTCCAGCCCAAGGTTGTATTTTTTTCGTACCTGCCACTGCAAATCCTTATTGCCTAAGGCAACCTGGTAAGCTCCTGTCCATATATTGTAGCGACGGTCGGTATAGTACCTGTATGTGGCCAGCGCCATATAAGCGGCAAAGTCCTGTGAGCCGGTTGTCCCGATAGAACCACGTATTTTCAGGCGGTTCACAAACTTCAAATTGTCACGGATAATGGCTTCGTTGTGGAGGTTCCATCCTGCTCCAACAGACCAGAACGGTGCAAAACGGCGGTTGGTTCCGTATTGGGAAGCTCCATCCATACGGTAGGAAAAATCAAGCATGTAACGATTGTCGTAAATGTAATTCGCATTTCCCAATACACCGATTCTGCGGGTAGTAGATTCTGACCCGCCGGGACTCCCGTCTTTCTGGTACTGGAGAGCCATTCCCAAAAAGTCTATCGATTCATCGGGGAACCCTTCCGCAAGGAAACTATAACTCCGGCCCCGGTTTTGAGTTACATCTACATTTGCCATCGCGTAAAGCGAATGTTTCTCTGCGTAAACCCTGGAAAAGTTGACGGAGAAATTTACCTGATAATTGAAGTTTTTTCCATTGGAATATGAATAGCTTCCTTTTCTAAACAGGTCCTCATCAGTATATCCGGCAAAATCGGAATGGTCGGCCGGTTTAAAAACATCATGATTACTTGTATTGCTTCCGATGGCAATAGATCCCCTGAAGAATAATTCGCTCAACGGTTTCCATTCGATGGCAAAATTATTGGTAATATCAGTATAATCCGACTTATCGTAGGTGTTCAATGTAGCATTGTACATCGGGTTAGGCCATGCGCCGTTATAACGGGGATTGCCTGTTTGCCCCCAGTAGACGTCACTGTATGGAGTAAAAAAGCGAACCAGATGCCCTTGTTTATCATACGGTTTCCAATACGGGTTTAATTCTGCATACTGGGAGAATGACCCATAGGGGGATTCCTCCTGGTTTGTATGTCCGATCATCAGGGAGTTTCGGAAAGTCAGGCGCTGATGCTTATAGGTCAAATCAATACCCCCGTTAAATACTTTTCTTCCTGATTCTCTCATAACACCTTGCCGGTCGTTATATTGTGCTTTAATTGCGTATTGAAAAGAACGATCGCCACCTTCTAATTTCAGGTAGTGGTTCTGGTCAATACTGTTATGCAAGGGTTTGGCCAGCCAATCGGTATTGACCCCTTTGGCTACTTCTGCCAATACTTCGTTGTAATACTGCTGAAGAGCAATGTTTTGAGCCGGTGTTCTCAGTGCATTTTCATAATAACCCGACATCTCCTCAAGTTTCAATTTATCGCGGGAATTCAGTAAATGATAGCTGCTTAAATCGGGTAAATTCAGGGACATTTCGCTCCTTAACGATAATCTCAGCTTTCCTATCTCCGGTTCTTTGGTCGTAATAACGATGATGCCGTTTGCCCCCCGCGAACCGTATAATGCCGTAGCTGCGCCGTCTTTCAATATGGATATGGATGAAATCTCCTGGTCGTTGAGGTCCATCATACGCTGTAAGTTGGTTTCAAAGCCGTTTAATATAATCAGAGGCGTATTAAGCGCAGTGGAGGTTTGTTCCTGTAACTGATTGATTGAGGGAAGGTTTCCTGTTCCTCGGATTTGTATTTCCGGTAAACGGTTTGGGTCAGCGCCCCAAACATTGTTTTCGATCACATTAAAAGATGGGTCGATGTTGCTCAATGTTGTAAAAATATTTCGTCCGCGAAACAATTGCAGCTCTTCATTGGTAATTACACTTACTGCCCCGGTATAACTGTTTTTCTTTTTTGTCGAAATCCCTGTTATAATAACATCCTCCAATACATTTACCGTATCTTCCAATACGATGTTCAGGTTTTTGCCTGTATACCTTACTTCTTGCGGTTTCATTCCGATAAAGGAGAAAATCAATACCGGATTACTTTCTGTGCCTTGGGGTATTGTAATGGAATATTCTCCGTTAGCATTAGAAAGTACAGCCAGACCTGTGTTCTTCACCTGAACGGATACGCTTGGCAACGGATTATTATCCATGTCTGTAATGACACCTGTAATTACAACATTGTTTGTTTCCGGATCTTGCCGGGACTCAGGCTGAACTGTTTTTGTGTCCTCCCTGGTTTCCGGCTTGGCGATAATCAAAATCTTATCGCTGCTTACACTATAGGTCAGGTTCGTGTTTGTCAGTAATGCCTTCAATGTATTATCAACGGTACGTTCTGACTTTGGCAAGGTAATGTTCTTGTATGTGGAAATAAGGGTCAGTGAATAATTCATCCTGAAACCTGACAATTTCCCGACCTGATCCAAACCGTCTTTCAGCGGTTGGTTTTTCAGTTCAAGCACTATTTTCGTTTGCAACGATTGTGCAGACGCATTAAAGCCGCATAACACCAATAGCATGAACGTCACAATGCAAAGAATATAATGTCGTTTTCTTTTCATATCTTTGTGATTGGTTATAATGAAAAATATTAACTAATAGTAATTTGTTGTAATCCTAAAACCCTTCGTATAATCCCCATCATCGGAGGGTTTTTGTTGTTATTCCTATATTACCGGAATTTAAGATGAATTCATATGTATCATAGTATAGCTACTGTTTTTTTATGATTTATCTCGATGTTTTTACTTTTATTGTTCTATTTGATATATAGTTACTTTATTGTCTTCAATGACGTAGTTTGTCGCCGAATTGATGACGCACAGGATATCCAATATGCTTTCCAAAGATTCCGTCCCCCTGAATGAGGCTACGATTAATGTATTGGTCAGCTTACTGCCCCGGATTTCTATGTCTACATTGTATCGTTTACTCAATACGACAGCAATATCCTTTATACTCATCCCATTGAATTCCATCTCTTGTTTTGTCCAATCCACAGCGTCTTTTGTCCCTTGTTCGTCGACTATAAATTTTTTTCCCGCCAATTTTGTTTTATCGTATTCTATTTCTTCGTTTAACGATAGATTAGCTAACACTTGTTTTGTATTTTCCACCCTGACTTTTCCCCGTGTTACAGTTACCCGGATACGGTCATCGTCAGGCCATGCCTTGATGTTGAAAGATGTGCCCAATACGGTTGTTTTCAATTCTCCGCTATATATGATAAAAGGTTTTCCTGCATTGTATTTAATGTCGAAAAAGGCCTCTCCCACCAATCGTATTTCTCTTCTTTCTGCTCCAAAACCGGGAGCCAGTTCAACTGTACTGTTGGCTTGCAAGACGATTTGCGAACCGTCCGGCAACATAATATTCCGGACATATGAAACCGGTTCATCCATTGGCGTATGCATGACTTTCAAAACAATAGTATTCTCTTGTGGAGGTGTATCCCGGTTTAGTATATAATTGCCTAATCCGGCTAAAATAATCAGCAGGACAGCTGCAGAAGCTATACGGAACCACAGTCTTTTTCGTTTAGGTAGGATAATCGTAGAAACTTTCGGTTCGGAAGTAAGGATAGATGACAAAATTTCTTTAGACCGTTTGTCCGACAGTTGTTCTGTCGGCTCGTACTCGTTCCAGACATTCCACAGGATTTTTCTCAGTTGGTTGTCTGTAAAGAAACGGATCATATCGGCCAGTTTAACTTTATCTTCATTGCTATACGTCCCATTGAGGTAACTACGTAATAAATCTTTGAATATATTTTTTTTCATCATTCAATATATTGTTAATTAATGACAATATGCTTCTTCAATAGAAAATAACACTTTTGTGACAGATAGCTTATATACAGCTTTTTATATTGTAATGTGGATATATAGTCCTAATCGCTATATGGGATTCTTTTGATAAAAATTACCACATTTTAATATATAAGACGAATAAATATAAAAAAACACCTAGTCGGTCGTTATTTTTTTTGAAATTTTGATATTGAATGCTTTGTTAACGAATCATAACGACATGGATATAGATAAAATTGCTTATAAATGCTGTCTTAAATAGGATTTTTTGTCGTTTTGTAAAGTAAATGGAAAAAATAAATATTGTTAATAATATCGGTATGAGAAAAATGCATTGATTAAAAACGGAAGTGAAAATGTAAAGGTTTAAGGTTGTTGCGGTCAGGTTATTATGTTGTTATGGCTATAAATCAAAATATAAATAGACACATAATAACAAAATCGGATAATTATCCGATACATACACGCGTATATTGATGAGCGCCTGTCTCATGTGGTTTTGGACAGTAGAAACGGAGATGTTCATTTTGCCCGCAATTTCAGCATGGGAAAAACCATCTATACAATGGAAGTTAAACACTTTCCTTTGCTGGGAGGGTAATTTCCCAATAGCTTCTGCGATGGCATTACCCAGTTCTTTGTTTATTAAAGATTCGAGAGGTGTTTGAGTTGAAGTATCCGTATCCTCTTTCCCTTTATAATCATCTAAAGAAAATAGGGTATCATTGCTCTTTTTCCTGAGTTGGTCAATAGCATAATTTTGAGCGATATGATAGATATAAGCGTTTATATTTCTAACTCGTATAAGTTTTTCGCGTTTTTGCCATATTTTCATGAAAATTTCCTGAACCATATCTTCTGCTTTTACCGGAGACCGGGTCAGCTCTAAAAAAAATCCATATATTTTATCTTTATAATCATAAAAGAGCGAAGTGAAAGTTTCTTCATCAGAATCTTTTTTATTCAAAAATATATCAGGATGGTCTGTATTGCGTTTTTTATCTTTCATTTTTTTCGCTAAACTTTCATTAATAAAAATACTAAATATTTGAAAAACAAGAAAGTTACATATCTAAATTTTCAAAAGAACAACCAAAGTTTTTCACGGAAAGATATTTATTCTTTTTGTTCAAATATCTATTCGGCGTGTAAACGGAGTGAAAACTGGCACAAAGAACGGTTTCTATTTGTAGTAAAAAGAAAGCGGCCGGACAAATATATATCGCACCGATATAAATCCAGGTAACATATATTCCTCCGAACCGCATATCTTCAGTGTTTCTGCAAAAAAAAACTATTCTGTCGGATCAAACCAGATCAAACCGGTCGATATTCATCACTTTGTTCCATGCCGCTAAAAAATCCTTCACAAACTTTTCACCGGCATCCACACTTGCAAATACCTCGACGAGAGCCCTCAATTCGGAACTGGAGCCGAAGATAATGCCAACTCATGTTCCCCTGTATTTCAGCAAGTCATTTTTCTGTTTTTTCTTCTCTACAAGTACAACTTTTATTCAGTTCAACTCCATTGTCAAATTATTAATATACTTTACAAATATATAGATAAAATCCAGATATATTGTATTTACCTATCATTTGGCTTCCAACAGTATATTAAAATGACATATAGGCCACTACTAAACTCACGGAAGTTACCTATATCAGTCCTGTAACTTGTTCCAGAAATCAAATTAAGGATAAAAATACAGAACATATTTGTGTAAAAAACACAGAATATTAAGTATTTTAAATGGATAACATATAAAATAGCCATGTATGGAAGCCGATTTTGCTTAAAATATACCTGCCTGTCGAATCTTTATTATTCAATCCACCCTACCGGAAAACCTGGATTCTTTTTTATTTAAAAACGCCGCAGGCGTACTATAAGTATGTTTCTTTTGATTCTTTTCTTTACATAAAGAAAAGAATAATCTACTTTTTATCTATATTATCTACTATATCTATTATAGATCCTTTATTTCGGGGTAGTGTTTTCCGGTTTTCATACCAACTTCCCAGTTGAAAAATGAAAGCTTCGCCTGATTTCAGGGGTACTGGCTAAAATCCTGTAATTTCTTCCATTTGCCGTGCGATTTTTATGATTTCCGAACATAAAGGCTTCAGTTTTTCAAATGAAGGATCGTGCTCCGGATCAGTTTCTCCACAAAGTTGTTTTCCGGACTTTTTTATTTTCAGACCGGGTTCTCCTGCAAAAGGTTGTATTTCGTCCCGTGTAATACTTTCAGGCAACCGGGGCGACGCCGTATTGAAATATATATCACAGAAACGGATCAGGCCGTCAATATCCCCGATATTGGACAAAAGCATAACCAGTTTTTCATACCGGTCAACGTTGAATGAATAAAACACCCTGTTCCCCAATTGATTATTCTTCTTAGCCAATAATCCCAGCTTCATCAACCGTTTAACGGACTTATCGAAGCTGTATTCCTTAAGCCCCATCCTTTTCATATACTCTTCCCTGCTCCAGTCTGTATGGAACCCCCTGCCCTTCAAAAACTCTATTTCCAGCATATGCAACACAAAGCGGGACTCCGCCGGGGAAAATAGATAAGAAAGGCATGTATGGTATTTTATAAAAGCCGCCATATTGTTTTATTGTTTAGTTGTAATGATAAAAAAAGGGGAGAACAAGCGTCTCCCCATCAGAAAATAATAACCGGGCCTGGTCAGTCCTTTGCAGGGACACGCTCATTTACATAGAAGAAATGTATTTTCCCCTTTACCATCGGCTTATACGGTTTATACCCCAGCTCCCTGGCGTATTTGCCTACCGTTACTTTACCGGGAAGCTTAAACGAATGCTCTTTCATGTGCCTTGACATTTCATCGAATGTCATCCTTTGCTTCAGTTCCATTTTTTTACCTTTTGGATTAATTGATACTGCTTAATAATAGAACCAGGGCGTCCAAAAGGTTTGTGACCAAAGCCGGAGGAAGGATTATTACTCGATAATCCCCTTTTGATAAAGTTCGATCAAGGCAAAAGCCTTTATCACTTTTGGGAAATTATCCTTATCGATCCACTCTTTGGCGACATTCCAGGCAAGCGATAACTCAAATATGAAATTATCCAGCCTCAGTTCATGGTGGGAGAGCTTTCCTTCGGTGGGTTTCAGACCCGAATCATGCAGTTCGCACAGCCCGTTGCTAAGGAATACGCAGCCGGCTCCTGTTTTTACGGCCTGCACCATCGGCACCGGGCAGGGGTATTTTCCCAGGGCCATGCCCACGCACCAGAAAGTAAGCTTCAGTTTACCGGCATGCCCGGCCCGGATCAGTTTCAATATATCATCCGGCGTTCCCAGGCAGGGAACCCTGCATTGGGCCCTGCATTCCGGGCAATCGCATTCGACAGGCCTCCTGCCCGTATTACCCGCTATCTTAAGCAATGAATTATCCATTTGTGTGTCGTGTTTTTATTTATTCCCCGGATCCTTTTCCCGGTATAAGTCAAGTATAAATTCCCGTCCCGCCTTTGTCCACCGCTTGCCTACGGAGCATACATACGCCTTACCCTTCTTGTTTGTCCAGTAATAGGGATGGTCGCACTGGAGCGCGGCATGGGAAGGGTATGCCACATACTGCCTTTTTTCGAACTTGCATATCCTTTCCTCTATCAGGAACCTGTGCAGTTCAATGGTCGATATTTGCAGTTCCTCGGCGATAAAGGATGTCTTGAAAGACTCCCTGTCTCCGACCATCTTTTGGTAGAACTGCACTTTCGGCCTGTCCGTTTCGATCTGCCTGGTCTTGGCCTCGATCACCTCTTCCTGCTCGATCAGCATCCGGCAGGCTTCCCTGAAGTTCGAAGGGAGCTGCCTCTGTGCCCCGTAAGCCGTCTCAAATCTGATATTGCTTTGTCCGAGCGTGACATATCCCTGCTTCAGCAAGTCTTTTATCCGCTCGTTCATCCAGACGGACAGGTCGGGGGAGAGCCATTCGGCGAACTTAAAGGCCAGGCTGTCCTGTATCCATGTGGCCCCCACGCTCCCCCTTTTGGTTGTGATCTGGCTTTCCAGGCTATGGGATATGCCGTTGTCGACCAGCGACTGGCGGAACCGCTGCGTTTCCGCCAGCAACAGCCATTCCCTCGGGTTCTTATCCTGGCTGCGTGCCATCTCCGTCGCGTTGACATAGATAACGCCGTTGGGAGCCTGGAAGGATATGGGCTGGTCGTGATAGCTGAAAATGACAGGGGTATTGTTTTGCTCCGGCGCTTTATTAACGGCAGCATGTATGACAGTTGCCGTTTCCCTTATTCCGGGGGAAGGGACAGGTTCCGGTTCGGGCTTAGGCTCCGGTTCCTGTTTGGGTTTTGGTTCGGAATCAAGGTCCCTGTTTACAGGCAGTTTGCCCGCCCATTCCTCCAGCTCCCGGCAAATCCGCGCTATTTGTTTATTTTCTTTTTCTATACTCCTTGTAAGCGTATATATATCATAGATTTTAATAAACGGGAAGAGCTTCCCGTTTTTATATACCGGGAATTTTGCAGCTGACCTGCATATTCCGGCAGCCTGCCCGTTCCCGATCATCTCCTGCCTGCACAGTATCCTGCACAGGTCATGCAGGCTTATCCACTTCACGGCTTTACTACCGTCATAAATGACATGTATCCTTGTTCCCTTAAAAGGTATCGTTTCGTTTACAGGTTTCATATCTTGCCTCCTTCCTTATTTGTTTTCTTCCGGTTATCTTCCAGCGCGTACCTTTTTTTTGCCATTTCCCGGACAGTATGGTAGCGCCTTTCCTGTCCGCACATTTTATCGTATTCTTCCAGGCCCAGGGAGTCCAGGTCGCTCAGGTCTATCTCTATGTCGGGATGGATATGCCGGTAATAAAAGCCTCCGGTCGATATGTATTTCCCCAGGCAGCAGAAGGATATGGCCTGCAGGTTCCCCCCGGTCAGCAAAGAGGCCGCGTGGAGGGACCTGGTGATGCCTATCAGCACCTTCGCCCCGTTGAAGATCAGTACGTTCTTGGGTTCCTTAAACTTGCTTTTCCTCATCCCCTTCGTAGAATTTGATTAAGTCTCCTTTCTCGAACCGGTCCTTGACCGACATGACCAGGGCCGTATCCGACAGGCTTACGCCATTGATCAGCATTTCCGAAATCCGCTCCAGCATATAGACCGAGAATATGGGCTCCAGGTAAGCGATAAAGAGCAGGTCCAGAGACTCTTCCAGCAACAGGTGCCCGGTGTCCGCGTCTTCGGCGATCATATCTTCCAAAGGAATGGAACAGGTTTCCGACAGGTTTTTTATCCACCAGTCAAAGTGGCATTCAAAACCGGATATAATATCCACATTGGAAACGTTTACAGCTTCTTCTTTCTTTTGGATATAAAGGGTGGCATCGAAATAGATCCTGCCATCCGATTCCCCGAATAATATACCGGGGAATTCCCTGTACCTGACAGTCAGGCCGGGGGGCATCTTTTTTAACTTCATTTTTGATATATGCTTTTGTTAAAATTCGCGGTAAAAGTATATAAAAATACTTGTAATAAAAATAAGAAATAAGGTATTTTTAATGTGGTATTTCTATTTTAAATATTGATACATAGTAATTTAATTCATATTTAAAATTCATTTAACGATATAATAGGTATCTATTTTTTAAACCTAAAAATACCTGTATTTATTAACGTTTGCGACACTTCCCGCTGTATATGTTAAAACGGTGGTTACAACTATAATTGCCCCGTTTTCCTATTCTTAAAAAAAAATAAAGATGCAGGAAAAAAATCAGCCGGGGACATTCAACCGGGAGTTGCTTGAGAGTATTTTCCGGACGAGCAAGAAAACCATCCGGGAATATGTCTGGGAAATCGAGCGCAACAACAGGTATAAGTCCGCGCGGCAGGACGCCACCCTCGGCGTAGTCCTGGACGACCGTTCCCGGCTGATAGACCTGTATGAAGCGTGCCTGCAGCAGGATGCCCATATCCGGGCTGTCATAGAGACCCTGGAGAGCCAGATACTGGGCGACCGCTATATGCTGGCTAAAATCAATGAAAAAGGGAAGTACGTCAAGGATGTCAGGGAGACACAGAAGGTACAGGGTTCCCAGTTCGATAAGATTATAAAAGGGATCGTCGAGGCCAAACTGTACGGCTATACCCTGCTGGAGATAATGCCGCATACCGATCCAAGGACCGGAAAGCTGGCGGAAGTGAATATCGTCGAGCGCAGGAACGTCCTGCCGGACCAGCATACTGTCGTTAAGAGGCAGGGCATCTGGCTGCCGAACTGGAATATATGCAGCGAAGCCTACCGCAAAAACTATGTGCTGGTAAATACCGGGGACACGGGGCTGTTCTCCGCGACGACGCCCCTTATCCTTGCCAAGAAGTTTACGATCGCCAACTATGTGAATTTTTCCCATACCTACGGCCAGCCGATCATACACGGGAAGACGGTCAGCGAGAGTAATAACGACCGCAAGCGCCTGGCGGCGGATATCGCCAACGCCGCCCAGAACAAGGTTATCGTGACCGGGCTGGATGACGGGATAGACATCAAGACCTTTACGATGTCCAATTCGGAGAAGATATACACCAGCCTGATCGGGATTGTAAACAGCGAGGTCTCCAATATGATACTCGGCTCCGAATCGATGGCCGGGGGCATGCAGTCCTATGTCGGCTCGACCAAGGCGCACCAGGATATTTTCCGGGAACGGATCGAAGTTTACCGCAGGTACATAGAGAATATCATGAATGAGGAGATCGTACCCCGCCTGGCAGCGATGGGCTATATATCCTCCGGGCTGGAGTTCAAGTATTCCAACCGGATCGAGATGAATAATGAAGACCGGATACAGTTATACGGGCTGATCACGGATAAGTACGAGGTGGCTGCGGATGAGATAGAAAAAGAGTTCGGGATAATCGTCGGTAAACAGCTGAATGTAATGGATCCAGGTGGAGGCGCTATGGGTGGTGGTACAAGTTCCAATGGCCGACATGTGATGAGTGACGAAGAATACTACAAACGCTATGGGCGAAATAGAGGCAGTGATGTTTCAAATTTTCTGATGGGGACGGAATAGGCAGCCATTTACCGTCCCCCGGCCTGAAAGATGTGGTTGCAAAAAAGGTTGAAGTAAAGGATACCCACCCCGACAGGGAGCAGTCTCGCAGGGAATACCAGCTCTTATTGGCTGCTTTCCGGCGGTTGCTGGATATACATGAAAACGGCGCTGAACGGAAAGGTGCATTCGAAGATATCATTACCCTCAGGGCCTCATTCCTGGTCGGGAGGGTGATTTCCGGCCTGGGAATGGATTTGGACAGGGCCCTGGATATTTTGCGGAACCATCATGGTTCCGCAACAGGGAGGCGGAAGCAGGAGCGCGGGGTGCTGGCCGCGGCGGTTGACAACCTGGTCGATTTTGCCGCCGCCCAGGAACTTCAGGTATTCAAAGAGTTGCCCGGTACCCGGTATGCGGACCATACGGGCAGCCATGAGGCTGTTTTTGAAAAGTATAACTTAACATATGCCGCCGGGGAAAACATGGACGTGCTTTATGCCGCCGGAATCGCCGCCTGGTGGATGACCGTCCCGGAGAATAACTATATAACTTTTATGACGCAGGGCGACGAACGCGTCAGGCCGTGGCACCTTTCCCATGACGGGCTGACCTTCTTAAAGCGGGACTTTCCCCCGGAATTGATTCCCCCAATCGAATATGGCTGCCGCTGCTTCCTGGTCTCAGGCGGGGTTGGTCCTGTCCATGCATCACTTGGCAAGGGCAAGCCCGTCAGGAACGTAAATCCCGTCTTCAGGGAAAGCCTGGCAACCGGAGGCCGGATATTCTCGCCGGCGCACCCCTATTTCATGAACCTGCCCGATGAAACGGCCAGCGCGGTAATCAAACGCATCAAACAAAAAATGTATGTCCGATGAAAATCACTTTAGAAATATTCTGCCGGCAATGGGTAAAAGACAAAAGGGAACGTACCATTGTCAGCCGCTTTGAAAAAAACATTTTCGACTTTACGACGATTGCGGGGAACCGCAGCAGGATGTTTTTCCAGGCTTCCTTTAACACCGGCGGTTTTTTCAGGAGCGGGTCGGGATGGCGCCCGCGGGAATCCCGATGGGGAAAGAAATTTACGCATCCGGTACTGATCGATACGGGCATGCTGGGCAAGTCCGTCAAAGGGGAGGTCCGCAGGTTTGAATCGACCAATTACCAGAGCCGCAGGGGATTCAGCTCGAAGATATTCAGGCGCGGCGCGAAATACGATATCTGGACCGCGGAAGAAAGCTTTCCCATAAAGGGAAAGCGCGGCAGGAAAGGCAAATACAAGAGCTATGCCGCGATCCATAACTCCGATCCCGGAAAGACCGGTTATACGGTAAACCAGTATTCGGGGAAAAAACCGGTGCAAAGGCAGTTCATCGGGTTCAGCGAACCCCTGGATAAGGATGTCAGCAGGTATATAGACATGATTTTTAAAGGATTCCCCCATGCTTAAGGACAAACGGCCCCGACAACCGGAGCAGGGACAAGCAGGCGGTACGGATAATGCGCTAAGGATAGCCGTCGCCGAAGAAGTTTCCTTAAACCCTTTCGCCGGAATATACCTGGCTGTTAAAAGGGCTATCCTGACAATAAAAGAAAATCCGGAAGCCCCTGCCGGCGATCCTTTTTTTAAGACCGTCGCCATCGATACGGGGCAATTCGCCCGTATTGTCCGCAGCGGGAACCTTGAAACGGAGATCATGTTCCCGGCAGTTTTCATTCATTTTGTCAATGTCCGTTACCTGGTGCAGCAGCAACGGATCGGGGAAGGACGCGCTACCATGCGCGTGAGGTTTATCCTGAACACCCTGAATAACCAGGACCCGGACAGGGAATGCGATGCGTTTTATATCTTCCAGCGGATCAATGTGGCAATACAGGATGCCAAAAGCTATGAACCGGCCCTCAATGAGCGCTGCAACCTGCTCTACTTCGATATGCCCGAGACCACCAATATGCTCCAGGCTTACTGGATAGATTATGAGGTATGGTTCAGGGAAGCATCGGCATGGAAGTACCGGGACTGGGTGGAACGCTACCTGGTAATGCCGCCCTTTACCAATCATGGGGACGCCCCGCAGCATGATGATGAAAAACATGGGGACCATATGTGCCCCGCACATAAAGAAACATCCGGCTATGCGCCTTCCGTGGAAGGGAACGCCCCTCCCGCAGAAGAAAGACAGGATAGCTGAAAACAAAAAATACCCGAGGGTACTATTCTTTGGAAACAGTATTCGATGGATATAAACAGTTTAAAACATGTAGTCGGCAAGGCCAATACCGGCGAGACTGCCGCCATCCGTTTCTTCGGGAAGATCACGGAAGAATCCGCGGGCCGGTTCAACAATGAGTTCGATTTTTTAGAGAATGCCATCCGGCCATCGTTAATCCGGGTACTGATCAATTCCGAAGGCGGCTCGGTTCTCCACGGGATGAGTATTTATTCCACGATCCGGAATTCCACGGTCCCCACCGAATGCGTTATCGAAGGGATGGCCGCATCGATGGGCTCCGTGGTCTGGGCTGCCGGGGATAAGTCTTTCATGCGGGACTATTCCATCCTGATGATACACAATCCGTTCCTGCCCGCCGAAGAAGGGGAGGATATGTCTGACATGGTGCAGGCCTTTACCAAGCAAATCACGACGATATACCGCAAGCGCTTCGGATTGAAAAAAGAGCATGTCGAGGCGATCATGAACGGGGAGGCCGGCAGGGACGGCACTTTCTTCGATTCGCCTGCCGCCGTCAAGGCGGGGATTATCCCTGCCGGGAATGTACTCCATACCTCCAAACAGCTTTGCGATAAAGTGAAAAACGAACTGCCGGAACCCGCCAAAGCAGAAGAAATCCAACTGCTGATGAGCCGGATCTGCATGGAAGCCCCGGCCATCGATGATAAAAATAAACACTCTCCGGAAATATCCCCTAGTCTTATACAAATTTATAAAAACGATACAATGACTGAAGAAAATAACAAATCACCGGAATATACGGCGGTTACAGCTTCACTCGGGATGAAAGACAAATTCGAGATAGGGGATGTAGTAGCCAGGATTTCCGAACTGATGTCCGTCGAAGCGCGGCTGACGGAAGCAAAGAAAGAGCTGAGCGACGCGCAGACCGTAATTGCCGGAAAAGAGGCGGCTATCCGGAACCTCCAGAAGACAAACGACGAGCTCGGTACGGCCCTGGACGGCTACAAGGCCAAGGAAGCGGAAGAAGTCAACGCTAAAATCGAAGTGCTGATCGAAACCGCGGTAACCGAAGGGAAAATAGATAAAGCGGCAAAAGCCCAGTGGGTTGAAATGGCCGCTTCGAATTTCCAGCTTGCGGAAAGTACGCTGGCCTCGATTCCCGCCAGGGAGCAGATTACCAAAGAGATCGCCAAAGACCCGGCCAATATACAGGCCGCCACCGACGCAGCTAAAACAGCCGGAGAAAAAATCGCGGAAAAGGTAAGCGCCGTAATAGGCGAAAACTTCCGGTTCAAAACACTCAGATAAACCTTAACACACACTTTTTGAAATGTCAGATACAGTAACTTTTTTACAGAATGGTTATAACGGGGAAGTCCTCGAAGACCTGCTGACCTATACCGCCCAGGGTAATGACACCTTCAGGGAAGGCCTGATCCATATCAAAAGCGGTATCCAGTATAAATATACCCTTCCGGCGATAAAGCTGGGGGATATTATCCAGGATAACAACCCGGTTCCGACCAGTGCCCTGGGGGCAAAAGGGCCGCAAGGGGAAAATGAATACCAGCTTACGGCCCGCCACCTTATCCCGCAGGATTTCATGGTGTACCTGGAATTCAATCCGAGGGATTATGAAAAATACTGGAAGTTCGCCCAGCCGGAGGGAAACCTGGTTTTCCGCGAGCTCGACCCGAAGATACAGGCTGTCATGCTCAGGCTTCTTATCGAAAAGAAAAACGAATATATCGGCAACGCGATCTGGACTTCCTGCAAGGGAGGGGACGCCGTATCGGGTATCGCAGTTCCCGGAGGAGCTACGCCTATCGGGGGAGGAAAGGAAAAATATTTCGATGGCTTTATCAAGCGCGTTACCGACAATGCAAACGCTACAGACGCCGAGACTATAGCAGGAGGGCAGGTCATTATTTCGGGTAATACGGAACTGACTACCGGTCAAGAGACAGAGGACGCGATGTATACCATGTGGAAGAAATGCCCTAAACAGATCCGCAAGAAGACCGAACTGGTATTCCTCTGTTCATGGGATGTCTGGGACATGTATGACCAATACGTATCCAATAAAACGGTGAAGTATGCGGAGAATGGAGACCTGAACCGCTACCGCTTCAAAGGCAAGAAGGTAATTCCACTTGTCGGGGTACCCGAGCACACCATCATTCTGGGACAATTCTCCAACTCTATGGATTCTAACTTCTGGATGGGCATCGACTATGCCAACGATACAGAGGTATTGAAAATCGACCGCCTGCAGTCGAACTCGGAGCTCTTCTTCTTCCAGATGCGGATGAAGATGGACGTAAACATTGTCCGTCCGGCAGAGATAGTCGTCCACACAGCATACAAAAAAGCGCCTTAATCACAAACAACAGACCTTGGAAGGGGAAGCGAAAGTCTCATACTCCGTTTCCCCTTTTTCCCTTAAAACGACAAACCGACAATGGCTAAGAAAATAATTAACCCGGAAGACCAGGAGCAAAAAGAAACGGTAGAAAATACCGAAAATAAAGCGGAGGAAAATACCGAGGAAATACCTGCACATATCGAAGAAGTATTGAAAAAGAATACGAAATACGAATCCCTGTATATCGACTCCTACGGCGGTTGCTTTACCGGGGATACCCCGGCCAATATCAGGGGCAATGCAATCCTCTATAAAAACCCCTTCTACAAACAATAACGCAAACGACCAATGGCTTTAGGTAATGTATTCATAAAAGACGTGGACGGGAATATCCCGGGCCAGGCCTCCGCAGGTAATGAAAAGGTGACGGGAATCCTCTTCGATATCTCCCTGCAACCTGCGCTGTTTACCGCCGGTTATGGGCTGAACAACGCGGGGAAACTCAATGTGAACGATATCCTGTATATAACCAATTTCAAATCGGCTGTTAAGGATTTCGGGATTATTGAAAGGGTGGCTGTTGAAGAGGAAGAAGAGGGCAACCAAAACTTCATGCACGGTATCCCGGCCTACCATATCAGGGAATTCTTCCGTATGTCCGGAGGCGTTGACAGTTACGGAAAACTCTATGTGATGTTTGCCGATTGTTCGGTTAACTGGGATGCGGTTGAAGTCATGCAAAGGGCATCAGGGGGAATAATAAACCAGCTTGGGATATGGACTGAACAGCCTGTCTGGAAATTAAACGGGGCGGCTGAGAAGTATAACCTGAACCTGGTGAAAGGGCTTAATGACAAGGCGGTTTCCCTTGCGGAGCAAAACCAGCCCCTTTCACTGATTTTATGCGCTAATACATCCAATACCGGGGCGAATACGGCCGAAGGCAGGCAAATAAACCTGAATAAAGTACCAGGTTGTATTTGCGACAGTTCCCGTGTCAGCGTGATATTCGGGCAGGCCCGGACTGATAAAGTATCCATGATGCAGAAACGCAACACGAACAATTCCCCTGTCGGATTCTTAGGGGCTGTGATGGGGGCTATTGCAAGGGCTAATGTGCAGGAATCCGTAGCCTGGGTTAAGCAATTCAACTTGTTCGATGATGCATTCCAGGATATCGAACTGGGTTTCGGGGATATAAACCTGACAGGGGAAGATGAATTCGTCAGCTTAAACCAATACGAATCCTTGTCTCCTGTGTTATTGGACGACCTGGACGACAAAGGATATATATTCCCGGTAAAATATGCCGGAAGGGAAAACGGTATTTATATCTCGAAAGACCAGACCTGCTCGGCAGGGGATTTCCGTACAATCGCCAGGAACAGGACCATCAATAAATCGCGGCGTGCAGTCAGGGGAGCCTTATTGCCTTATGTGAATTCTCCCCTGATGGTTAATCCGGCCACAGGGTTCCTTGCCGCATCTAAAATTACCGCCTTCAAAACCCTTATCGGGGACATACTGGCAAAGATGCAGGCCGACCAGGAAATATCGGGCTATGCGGTCAATATTGATCCGAACCAGAATGTTTTGGTTAACGATACGCTAAAAATATCATATGTAATAGTGCCTGTCGGGGTTGCCGTGAAGATATATGTAGAGGAAGGCTTATCACTAACCGCTAAATAACACAAACTATGCCTATAATAAATAATGTAGCATACTCATGGAGTATGATAACGCTTTCATCTACAGCCCTGGGTATAGATGAAGGCAGCACAACGCTGGAAGGGGTGTCCGGTATCAAGTGGAATAAAAAACGTAAGATAGAAAGCAACTATGGAATGGGTGGTAAACCCATATCACGAGGCTTCGGGAATATTACTTATACTGCCTCTGTCACGATGGACTATGCTACCCAGCAGATGCTTCGCTCAACTTACGGCTCATTGATGGATATCGGGGAGTTCGACCTGATCGTATCTTTTGCCAATCCGATGGCTTCTGATGATTGGACGACTACAACCGTTACTTTAAAAGGCTGTATCTTCTCCGAAGATGGTATGGAAAGCAAGCAGGATGATACGGATATTACGCATGAATTCGATCTGAATCCTTTTGATATTTCCATTGGCAATGATTTTATTTAGGTCTTTTGTCTGGTTATCAATTGGTTTGACTGCATCCGCATATATCTGGGTGCGGTTTTTATTTTTATAAATATATTTTAACACAGAGCTTGCAACCACATGCAGGCTGAGACCACTACTCTTTATAAACACCCTGGACAGGCAGTGATTTTCCGTATGGTGGAACTTACGGGAAGAATGAAATAGAAACGGGGTTCCGGTTTTAGGCGTATAGTTCCACCCTGATATGCCTTTAACCGGGACTCCTTTTTTTAATTATTATAACTATGAATAAAAATTTAGTATCGAAAAACGAGGAAGGAAAACTGATTACTACAAGTAAGATCGTGGCTGGAATATTCGGCAAAAGGCATACAAATGTGTTAAGGGATATCCGTAATTTGGAATGTTCGGAAGAATTCCAATCATCCAATTTTGAATTATTGGTGGAAATGAAAGAGTTACCACAAGGTGGCGCATCCAAATCGACCTGTTATGAGATGACTAAGGATGGGTTCAATTTTCTGGTAATGGGATATACCGGAGCGAAAGCCGCTAAGATAAAAGAGAATATCATCATTTTTTAATTATATACAAATTACCGCATTATGGACATGAATAAAAATTTAGTATTAAAAAACGAGGAAGGAAAACTGATTACCACAAGTAAGATCGTGGCCGGAATATTCGGCAAAAGGCATGATAATGTATTGAAGGATATCCGGGAGATGGAGTGCTCGAAGGAATTCAGACTCCTAAACTTTAAGGAGACATTTGAAATGAGGAAGTTACCTCTTGGTGGTGCAGTAAAATCGCCCTATTTTGAAATGACTAAAGACGGATTTGGTTTTTTAGCGATGGGATACAGGGGAGCGAAAGCCGCCAGGTTCAAGGAAGATTTTATCAGGGCATTCAACCGGATGGAAGATATGCTGAACTCGGATGAATATATCCAGTACCGCTTTGTGCAGATTGTCGAAAAAAAGATAAAGCAGCTGGAAGCAGAGCTGCTTGACAATCAGAAACTGATAGGCTGCCAGCAGGAAAGGATAGCCGGCCTTAGCCCTAAAGCCGAATATACAGAAAATGTACTCAACAGCCCGGATACCTATACCTCTACGCAGATGGCGAAAGAGTTGGGGCTCAGGCACGCCAAACAACTTCATCTGGAATTAAAGGCAAGGGGCATCCTTTTCAAACAGTCGGACCAGTGGATGCTATGCTCCGGATATACGGGCAAAGGATATACGGGCACAAGGACATTCATGTACCCCGATAAGAAAACAGAGATACCCAGAACGAGCACATTTACCGTCTGGACGGAGAAGGGAAGGCAATTCTTACATGGGATTTTCCAATAAACAGGCAGCCGGTGAAAATTATTATTCTTTTACCTGTTTTATGTTGCCGAATGGCTGGTAAGGCTGATCCGGTACAGGAACAGCAAATTGCCTTCCGGCAAGAAAGACCGGAGGTTATTTTCTTCTTTCAGGTATATCCGGTTAAAATAACATCCCTGGAAAACTATTCTTCAACAAGCCCACTATTCTTTGATACAATCCAAAAACATCAAAAGCATGGAAGAACAAAGCCTGACATTAAAACAAGAAGCGGAAATCAGGGCCTTCGCCCTTAAACTCAGGGAAGAAAAGAAACTCAGGAAGGTTTACCCGATGATCGTGTTCGGGGACAAGTCCGCGGGAGAAAAAGATTATTACATCGCCTATATGTCCGAACCGACTTTTCCCCAGTTCAGTAAATTTATGGCCGCCTCCAAAAAAGACGAAGTGATGGCCATGAAAACCCTGGCGAAGGATTGCTTCCTTGACGGGGACAAGGAGCTGGTGGACAATGAGTCGCTGTTCCTGTTCGGCCTGATGGCGCAGCTTTCCGAAATAATAGCCACAAGACAAAGCCTTATTGTAAATTTATAGATCGCTGGGCGGTAAGGGCCGACCAGCGCATCAGGCAACGCCTGATTTATGTCCGCCATTACTTTCCCGGCGTTGATTTAGACAAAATAACGGATGAGGAATTCGCCATGCTGTCGGAAGAAGCATTGTGGCTTCATCAGGAAATGATGGCTGCAAAGACATCCATGCCGCTTCTAAACCCTTGAATTTTCTATTCTTGCAGTCCCTGCACCATTAATATGGTGCGGGGTTTGTTATAAATAATGGAAAGCTGCCCGTTCAGTTCAGGACAGCTTTCCGCCGTAAAAGTGTTTAACCGGTATCAGATATTAAGGACGGGTTTTAGCTTTATTGATTTTGTGAATTTTAACAAAAGCTATATCAACCCCTTTTATATTTAACAGCGTTCCACCCCCGCAGGTTTTACCCTGCCTTCGCGCCGTGATTGTCAATCCGTTATTTAACCTGCCGGTTATTTCAACCCGGTTTCGGCACAGTACCCTCTAAAAACACGAAGGGCGCGTATCCGCAGTACTGAAAGGGAACCGCCAAGCCCCCAACCCACATACGAATAGCGCCCCCGCTTTGCAGCGAGACCACTATTCAATATCTGTGGATTATTTAAAATTGGCGGTTTTATCAGTACAGGATATTGAATAGGCACGTATATTTTAAAAATGTTCTCTAACGGGACAAAGATAGGTATAATCTCCGGGATCACATCCGGGCGGTTCGTTTTAAAGTTTAATCTTTTCATGCTGCATATAAATAGAGAAAGCGTGGCGCACCGGTATTGCAGTGACGGCTCTGGAAAAGCCTTAGCCCCAATAGTCAATGCCCACGCTATATAGCAGCGCGGACATTTAGTATTGTTATAGGGCTATATTCAATTTTCCAGATTTACACTGCCTAATAATACCAAATGCTCTTTCGTATGTTTTAGTCTGATGACGATGCAAATATAACAAAAAAGCGGAAGCAAATAAACCGCCGGGCTTTTAATCACTCCGGCCGGTTTCCGGCTATTCTTTCCTATAAGGGAAGAATATGGCGCAGGAACAAAATTACCAGGTCAATTATACGATCAATGTAGAAGCTTCGGAAGGTACGAAGCAGGTTATGGCTTTCGCCGAAAGCGTAAACAAGCTTAACCAGGCCAAAACCTCCTTCGCTACGGCGATGGAGAATATCAATACGTTCATGAAAGACGTAGACAAGGCTTTCCGTCCCAAAGGGCGTAAGCGCGACTATTCTTTCAGGTTTGATATTAAAACTGGCGATACCGATAAGAAACTGGCGAAGGTTAAGGAACAGCTCCTTGAAATAAAAGAACTGGCCAAAGGCATAACACTTGCGGTCAATACAGACAAGCCGCTCAATACCAAAGCCATCAAGTCCCAGGTCAAAGCTCCTGTTCAACAACCTCCGGCCTCCACACCAAATGCAAAGATAGCAGCCCAAAGTATTACTGAAACCCAACAGAAGATAACAAAAGCTGTAGGCAAAGTAAACGCGGCCCTGATCTCCCTGGAAAAAGGCCGGGAGGTCAGGATAAAGACAGACGCGGCAACAACAAAATTGCAGCAACTGTTATCATTGATGGACAAGATAAAGGGCGCATCTGCGATGAATATGGCCTTATCCGTACCGGGTATAAACCATGGACGGAATATTGTCCCATATGCACCTGAAGCTTTCCGGCTATCGGATAAAGCCGATACACGGCTCCGGGAGAAATTGTATGCCCGCCGGCAACTGCATGACCAGCGCATGGCTTTCCAACAGCAGCAGGATGAAGCCAAAACACAGGCTAAAGCCCGGCAGGAGAATGCGCGAAGGGCAGAGAAGGAACAGGCGAGTTTGCTGCGGCAGCAGGAAGAGATGCGGAAAAAAGCCCTTATCCGCCAGCAACAGGCAGAGAAAGAAACTGAAAAACACAGGCGGAGGAATGCGGCCGACGCCCTCCGCCATATGCAGCGCCAGGCTGGGATTGAAAACAGCCTGTATGGAGGCAAACGCAGGGCTGCCATCAACCGCCTGCAATACTCCAAAGCCCCGACATTGCGCAATATGCCCTTCGCCTATATGCTGAACGGCTATATGATGTATGGGATGATGCGCCGGGAACTGGCCGACGCCGTCGAGTATTCCAATATCATGCAGACCGCGCACAGCATCCTCCGGGTTGCGGATACAGACCTGGGAACATTCGAAACCCGCTTCGACAGCATGGCCCGGTATGTGAGGCAGATCGGGATCGAAACGAAATTCACGGCTATTGAAGTCGCCGGGGCGGTTAAATACCTCTCCATGGCAGGGATGGGAATAGATACTATCAACAAATCCATACGCCCTATCGCCAACCTGGCGCTCATCGGGGATAATGATATCTCCCAGATTGCCGACCTGGCCACCAATATCATGGCAGGTTACGATATCCGTAATTCGAGTATGGATTCCGTCGCCGACATCCTCGCCTCTACGGTTTCCCGCTCCAATGTGAATATCGTAGAGATGGCCGAGTCTTATAAGATGGCGGCGGGATACCTGAAAATGGCCGGGGTGGACTTCTCGGAGAGTGCCGCAGCCATCGGGATACTAGGGAATATGGGTGTAAAAGGCACGATGGCCGGGACGTCGTTAAGGGCGATGGCTACCCGCTTTGCCAAACCGACCAAAGAATCCCAAAAGACAATGGACAGGCTCGGGGTTAAGTTTACCGGATATAAGGATATTTACGGCAAACAGGTGGAACAGCTCCGTCCCCTAGCCGATATATTCCAGGAGCTGGAGCAAAAAGGCGCGACCATGGCCGACATGCAGGCCATTTTCGGGAAGATCGGGGGAAATGCGGCCATGATGTTCCTGAAGAACAGTGATCAGCTAAGGGCTTTAACAGCCCAGAATATAACATCGCATGGCATATCGGAAGAACTGGCTAAAGTCAAGCAGGACACCACCAAAGGATTATGGTACCAGGCCACATCCGGTTTTTCCGAAAGCTTTATGCAGGGGTTCGAGATACTCGAACCCCAGATCAGAAGCCTGTTAAGGGATTTTCTAAGTAAATTCAATGCTCCAGAGTTTGCCCGGGGATTGGCTTCTATTGGCCGCTCATTGATGGATATCCTGTCCGTTATCGGCAATATAGCCACATTTATAACCAAAAACTTTACCTGGATCGAGCCGCTCTTGTTTTCCGGCCTTGTCGCTACACGGTTATTCAGGCTGGCCGGATCCCTGACCAATGTCGGGGTCGCCCTGGGCTTTATCGGGAAACAATCGCTTGCCTCTTCTTCTATGCAGGCTATCAGCGGATTGGTAGGATTAGGGGTCGGTCCTATCGGACGGGGTATGTCGATGGCCAATAAACGAGCTTTGGTAACAGCCATGAGTGCAGCAGGCATCTCCGGCAAGGGAGCGATGACCCACGCATTGGCCCAATCCGGCATGCTTGGCGCCTCCGCATTGCTTGCACGCGGAGGGGCGGCAGGGTTATTTGCCAACCAGGTGGCAATGGGGAACGGCCTTGTAGGCGCCGGAGCATCCATCGCCGCCATCGGCACGGGAGCGGTCGCCGCTACCGCCGGGATTGCCGGGCTGGTAGGGATCATGGGTTACCTGGCCTACAAAACATGGAAGGTAAAAGAGGCGAAAGACGCCGTCCAGGAAGAGATCAATGCCAACCGGAAATACCACTACCCTTCCATAGAAACCCTGCATAAAGCCCTGCGGGATACCTATAACCAGGCCATTTCCACCAAGCAGGCCGTAGACGACGTAACGGCGGGAAAGACAATCGAAGAAGTTTCCGGCCAGAAGATCGGCGCTTTTACGGGCAATTGGTGGACAGCCGTACTCAATACCCTGGGACAGGGAGCCAACAGGGGATATAACCCCTATGCTTCCCAGTATGCATACACCCAGGCCGACGCACGCAACGATGATACAAAGGCGGCCCTGGAAACGATTGCCAAAAAGGACGGGCAAAACCGCCTGAACGCCGCCTGGGGGGATATCGGCAAATTAAAGACCCCGGTGGAAGTCGGAGCCTTTATACAAACCATCGAATCGAAATACGGGCATCCGGAAAGCGCCCTGGACAAATCCCTATGGACGGAGCACAACGGGGTTATCACATATAAAAAAGGCATGGGCGAACTGCCTGCTTCCGACGCAGCCAGGACTTACCATTACGCCAGGTACCAGAACGATACGATCATCCCCATCATAAAAACCGCGGCGCAAACATACCTGGATGCTATCCAAAGCCGGAAGGGAGCCCGGGAGTTTATGCGGAAAAGCGGGTACGACTTCGCTAACCTGCTGCTCAAAGGATTCTACCAGGATGCTAACGGTGAATGGGCGGAGAAGGTTCTAAAGAAAAATGCGACGGATAAGCAGCGGGAGGACCAGCTGGCCAATAAAATGGAAATCCATGACAGGCTGACGAAATTCGCGGCAAGTATGCGCACGGTACTGGGGAATAACCCGGAAGCGGCGGAGAATATCCTGAAGGCCGCGGGCTTCCCTCGCTGGATGTATTCGAATGAGCCCGACTATAATGATCCGGCCCCATTCAACGCCAACGGCATTACCAATTCCGGGCATGGCGGGACAGATGCCGATGACGGCATGGCCGGGGGAAACTATTCGGGTACGGGCAAGCTCTCTTCCGCAGCCCCCAAACAGGTCATTGTCAATATAGCCAGCCTGCTGAGCGTCGAAACGATAGACCTGTTGAAAACGCAGGAAGGACAAACCGTGGAAATACAAAACCTGAAGGAGCAGTTAGCGCAGGCCCTGATCGACGTCGTGCATGATTTTGACGCAAGCTGGAACGGGTAAATAATATGCTAATGTGCCAATTAGCATATCCGGAAATCAGGTGATGTCAATTTGCGCAAAGCGGCCATTTGAAACAATGTCCAATAAAAGTGAAGCGTATGCAAAATTAGTAAATGATAAGGATTGAATATAAACATGGAAAGGATAACAGATGATTGACGGTCAGTTAAAAGGATTAGCGAAAGCCACGCTGCTTTCCGGGGGGATTATCAGCCACGGTAGTGTCAACGGATATATCAGTGACTCGGCAAGGCGTGCCCTTGGCATGGGACTCTCGGAGTTCGGGGACGGTTCGGTGCATTATTTCTCGAAAGATACCCGGATACTGAAACGGGCGCTGATACAGCGGACCCACCAGCTGGCATACGGGGCGCTACGCTCATATCCCCGTTTCCTGAAATACTGGGAACAGAAAGAGCGGGACAAGTACCTGCAGACACAATCCCAGACCAGCATAGCCAATAAAACCGGACAATATTACCAGCTGATAAAGGAGCAACAGGCAGTTGCGGAAAAGAAAAACTATACAGATAGCATTGTCGGGCGGATCGTGCAGGACTACCTCGAACTGGCTATCGGAAGCGGGGGCAGTTACTTCGATACGAAGACAAGGAAGGTAGAAAGCAATACGGCCTATGGCCTGGTGACATTCGTAGACCTGCAGCCGGAGGTACAGGTTTCCACCAGGAATAATATTATCCTGACCACTGTCCAGGGAAGGGACTACACCCGGAAGGAATTTGTTTCCGGCGGCGATTATGAAATATCAATTACCGGCAAGATAACAAGTAAATACCCGGATGTTTATCCCGAAGCGGAAGTGGCAAAGTTCCTGAAGCTGATGCAGTATAAGGGTGTATTGAATTGTGAAAATACCATCCTGCGCCAGTTCAGGATTTCCCAGGTAATCATTACAGGTTATAATTTCCAGCAGGCCGATTGCCGGAATATACAACCCTATTCCCTGACATGCGTTGCCGTGGAGCCGTCCGGGGCTATAGAACTCAGGCTGGCTGCCGGGGAACAGGCCGATGTGGCGGTCAGGCATTCCAACAAATGGATTAAGCTGGTCAAATTCGGCACGGAGGTTATAGATCCTTCTTCCCTGTTGAAAATCTCGAAGCTATGGATATAAACGCCCTGGATGTGCTATGCTGCCGGATTGCCATCGGGGACGCCGATAGCAGCAACCCGATGGTAATTACAAATGAGGTTGTCATAACCGAAGTCGAAACCATTGAAATCACCGAATCTTATAAGGAGCTGACCGGTACGGCGAAACTGGCTTTTCCAAAAGGGACCGTATACAGGAGTACCATCGTGGGAACCGTAACGCTGGAAGGAAAAGACGCGACGCGGATTACCACCGAGGTTATGCAGGATGGGGTAATCGTCGAAAAAAGGAAAACACAGAACGTCATTGAAGAATCGACATTTAAAACAGGCCAGCGGATAAATATAAAGCTGGGATACAACGGCTACCTGAAAAATATGTTCGACGGCTATATCACATCCTATAATTCGGACAGCCATGTGGAAATAGGCTGTGAAAATATGGCTTACAAGCTGAAACTGAAGCAAGCCCCCAAGTTTGAGACCCCTGCAACCGGAACAAAGGTCAACGACGTGCTCGGGGAGAAATACGGCCTGCTGAAGGATACGGGCTTCGGAATCCATAGCGATACTAAAAAATTCGATATACAGATTGGGAAAATAAAGATAACAGACAATTTTACCGTAGCCGATATCCTGGGCGAATGGAGCAAATATAAGATCTATTGTTTCCTCAAATATGACGCGGAATCCCCGGATGAAATGCCGCGCATAGCGGTAGGCCGCCCCTACTCGTCTTCGAAAAGCCAGCCCGTTTTTCCGGATGACCAGACAGGCCCTTATCAGGTTTACTACCATAAGCATGTGGCCGAAAGCGACCTGAAGGTACTGAAAGTAGACCCTAAGTTCCTGGCCGTTACAGGCAAGGCGCTGGGTTCCGACGGGAAATTCTTTGAGGTCACGGTCCGGCTTAATCCGGAATACGATCTGCAGAAAAAAGACAGCAGGGAATTCCAGGTGGTAAACGCAACCCAGGTATCGAAGAAAACCCATAAGAAGACGGGCAATAAAACGGCTAAGGGTGCAGATACGAAAACGAAGGTCGACCTGAGCACCTACACGGTAATCCCTTATATGAGCCCAAATATGAAAATCGATTCGGATAAGCTGGTGGAGGAAACAATTGAATATTTTAAAAACTATAACCTGAACGGGATAACCGGGAGCGTTACCATCTTCGGGGATTTCGGGCTGACTACGGCAGTCCAGGTCGAACTGATCGATGACAGGAACCCCTCGAAGAACGGGGTGTACCTGGTCGAAGAGGTGACGACCACTTTCGGGGTAAATGGTTACCGTCAACAGTTAAGCCTTCCGCATAAAATTTCAAAGGAAACAAATACTTACGGCAGTAAAGGCTAAAACCCATAATACCGGTTATTATTCCTTTACCGTATCAATTTACAGGTATTGGGCGCATGTATGATTATTACCTATATGATAAATATAACAGGCAGCGTCACCGGAGAGGAAAAATATATACCAGGATGTGTTTTTATTCTTATTAATCGTTATATATGAAAGATTCTCCTTGTATTTATTAAAATATCCCGGAGCTTTTTTCTTCGGCAAGTTTTCTATGGAAGCCTCTATTTCATCCCTTAATTCAATTACATAATTTAAAGCGGACTCATAGAAGCCAAAATACTCTTCGTTATAAAGTATTTCTACCAGTTCGAACAAGCTGTCTTCTACAGATTGATGATATAAAACCCTCATTATTTATTGAACAGGGATTTGATGCGGGGCTTCAATCTTTCAATCAATTCATCTCCTGATATGAATTCCCTTAATTCGGCATCACTGATGTATACATCTTTATCCTTTACAGGAGTGATTGCATAAGCCCTGTTCTTTCCCCGTTGGATAATAATCTGCTCGCCATTATCTACCCTGTCCATATATTCGGCCTGCTTATCCCGGAATTCCCGGCTACTGATAACTAACATAATTCAATTTTTTTATGTACCATTGTGGTACAAATATAAGAATAGTTCTTTAAAATAATACCTGAAAATGATAAAATTGTCCTGTTGAAATAACCTTAATGATTATTTGTAACTTTTTGAAAGCCCATCTACCTATTCTTCTTTATACAGAGAGTTTCAGAACAAATGAATATTATGGATCAAAATAACAGAAAGACCGGCAACAACAGCCAGTTGATGATAAGGGAGGCGATCCGCAAGATTGCCCTGGGCCGGAGTATCGAACGCATAAATATGTCGCCCGGCGGAACCGGCGGAGTCGGCACAGCCAGGATGATTCATGGCTATGTCGCTAAGGTACACGATGATGAAAGCGATGATGAATTTGAAGAATATGCCGGGACAATCGATGTCGGTGAATTCCCCGATGAAACAGCCAGCAGCGAGCCGGTCATCCATAAAGGAGTATTGCTTTCAGGCCTGAAAGATAATTCCGGCGGTTTCCTTATCATCCCTACATTATTCTCGGATGTTACCATCATATCGGATGCCGCGACCCGTTATTCTTATGTCCTGAATTTCTCCCATGCCGATTTCATACAGCTCAATGCACATACCGAAGTTGTTATCGGGGTAACGGAAACCGAAGAACTGGACCTGGAAGACAACGATTCCCCTGATTATGATGAACTGGAGAAAACAGGAAATGAAGCATATACAACCTATACCAAAACAACAGCCGTTACCCGGGTAAAGGATAAGCAGGGGAAAGAGTCGGAAGTAGAGCAGGTTCCCGGGCAGATCCGCCACAAGGTTGATAAATCCGAAACCTGCCAGACTACAGACAACTATACGGTAAAGGTCGGAAATGTTTCCGTTACAGTTACGGGTGATAAAGTAACCATCGGGGCGGATGATGCTTCAGAACCTTTGGTACTCGGCAACCAACTGGCGCAACTGATGCTTGACTTCCTGACCGAATGCAGCAAAATCATGACACCGACATTAATGGGAACGATGCCGGCAGTCAATGCTGCCAGTTTTTCAGCCCTGACAGCCAAAATACAGCAATTCCTTTCCAAATCAGCTTATACCAAATGAATACCGTAACCATTCATCCCGCCATAGAGAACCTGGATACAGGCAGCTTGTGTTACAGCATTTATATACAACTGTACCATAACTTCTTTAACGCGCAGGACAAGCAATATATAAAAGAAGGCGATGAAACATCCGTCCGCCTCCGCAATACGGCTTATAATTTTGCCGACGCCATTGCAGGCGGTGTTGCCGGCGAAGGTTCCGGAAACAGTGGAGGCGGCATATTACTGGAATACCTGAAGAAAAGCGGCGGCGATATGTCCGGCATGCTGCGGGCCAACTACGGCTTTGAGGCCGGGATTGGAAATACCCCTGTTATCCGGACCTTTGTAAAAGACGGAGATGTATATGGAGCCAGTTTTACCGGGGATGTCGAAATCGGCGGAAACAACCTGATAATCGGGGGCAGCCGGTTTATATCGTATGACAGGGAGTCGCAGGTTGCCTGTATCAACAACCCCTGTATAAATTTCCTGGATTCCAAACTATTATTGGCCGGGGAACTGATCATAGGCGAGGATAAAACGAAGGGTATTTACCTCTCCCCGGCTGCTCTGCAGATAAACGGAAAAGACGTATATCATGCAGGGAATGCTAACCTTGCGACTGTAGACTGGTCTATGGGGAACGGGTATATAGGGAAAAACCTCTCCGTTGCCGGGAAAGCTGTATTATCCGGGATGCTGGAAGCCTGTTATGGCGCAAGTCTTGGCTATGATGGCAATACCCTGGTCTCTGTAGAACAAGAACAGGTAGGCTTTAACAGCTTCCTGTCCTTCGCTTCCGGCTTCGGTATCAAAATGAAGGGGATTCCGGTACTGATGGTCAGTAATGAACAGCATATACAGCTGGGAGCCGTTGGCGGAGATATACTCCTGGGAAGTGATAATACCAATAAGACAAGGCTGCTTTCCGGCATCTCCGATATTGACGGGGATCATATCCTGCTCAGCAGGTATGGGGCGGCTTATTTTCCGGATTCATTGACCGTAAGGCATAACTACGGGGACATCCTCTTTTCCAGCTACAGGGTGGATAAGGACGATGAAGGCATGATTATCCACAAGAACCTGCGGTTTACGGATTCCAGAGGGGCTTTCTTTACCGGGGACCCGGATGGGATCGCTTTCTCCTCTGCGTTGGTACGCTACGTTGGAGAAGACAACCAAAGGCAGGTATTTACCCATAAGACCATATTCTTGCATAACCCTTCTGTAAGCAGGTACGCTCCTATGGACCGCTTGTCCAACTCATTCTTCATACGTACCGACGCGGATTTTTTCTTTGTAAACAAACCGCTCGAAGCCCAGGGGCATATCGGCATCAATAATTCCTTCACCCGGCTGACAGACGGGGGACTATTCTTCAGTAATGAAAAATACCTGTTGTCGGCAACGGATGGCATTAAACATTATGGCAACGCATATTTTATGGATAACCTGAGTTCCGGATTCTTTTCATCCGGCTTTGCCGGTTCAGGATGGGCGGTTATCCGGAATAAGACATCAGGGAATATTGCCGCCACTTTCGATGAACTGACAATCCGGAAGAAGATGCGCATTTATGAACTGGAAGTACAAAAGATAAGCGCAACCAACGGCGCTCTCTGGGTGAGCGACAATTGCTCCGGGGACACGGTAGAAAAATTATAGGATCAGATGGCTATATTCAAATACGAACGGTATAAAATAATTATAAGCCCGGAGTCGAAAAAGACACAAGGCTTAAGGGTTGGGGATATTGTCCGCAGGCAATATTTTGACAATCCCAACCTTATCTATTCCCTGATGATTGTCCTTGAAACAGGCGTTGATATAATCGACGAAAAAGAATCTTCCTATATCATAGGCGCGCTGATCGAAGGGGATGAACCTCAGAGTGGTGAACTATTGGATTTTGTGCGTGTAACCAACCTGCATGACAATGACAGGAGTGGCGCCTTATACTTAACGGCATCTGACAGTGAAGCTCCATATCTGGATGTAATAGACGGCCTGGCATATAACCATTCATTATGTTATCCCTATATACCGGGTGGAAACCCTGATAATGCGGATAAGAATAAATATAGTTGTAGCGGAAGCCCTTTTCTGGATACAGCCTATAAGCAATCGGAACAGGATGCCGGCCGTATATACCGCATTACACGGAATGAAATGGTGGGGCAACCTGACTTCTTAGGGATAAAGCAGACGATAGAGAAACAATTGAGCCATCCCCAGCGTCTTATCGTTTCGTTTAAGGCCAGGGCTTCAAAAGCTATGACCGGGGTAAATGTATCTTTAGGTTTTAAGGAAGACGCAGGGCAAGCGGATGGGGAACAAACCATCGGTATCGATACAGGATGGCAATATAGGCTGTTTATGGTAACCATCGACCTGCCATCGCATTATCAGCGCAGCCTCTATATTGACCTTACCCGGCAACTGGAGGCGACGGGAGACTGGTTTGAAATCGCGGACCTGAATATTGTCCTGCAATCCTATATATCCACCTTCGCCAACGCGGCAAAAGTGCGGATCGGAAAAGTAAAGGGGATCGCAGACCCGGTTTTTGGCGTGCTTGATGGCTACGGGGCTTACTTCCGGAATATGTATGCCACCCAAAACGTCAATATTGCCGGGACACTGACTGCCGGGGATGAGAACGGGTTCAGCTCTACGTTTTATGTAGGAAAGATACATAAGAACGTCATCAGAAACAGTATCGACTGCGAGTTTACAGACTCTCCTGTTACACCCCTCGAAGAACATTCCCCAGTCGGTATTGGTAAATGCTGGATAACCGGAAACACAACAAAACTGAAAGTACAATCAGCCGGATGGCGGGAATCCCATCGGAATAAAAAATATTGTTTTTCCATTTGGATAAAAGCAGGTATTGCCACTAATATAGCAGTATACCAGGATGAATACCATTTGCAGGATATACAGGCGGATTCTACAGATTGGAAGAGGTATTCCGTCCCTTTCACCTTTAAGGACTCAAAAGAGACGGATTGCCTTATCCGGCTGGAAGCTCCTGTCAGCGGAATGCTTATAACAGCGCCGCAATTGGAGGCAGGTTCCACCCCGTCTCAATACCAGCCTACAGACGGGACGCTTTCCTATGTAGAGGATTACGGGGCCTGGTTTTCTAAAGGTGGTATCGGGGGTACGATACAAAACCCCTTGTTACGGTTAAACAATGATGGTTCGATAAGTTCAAGAGATAATTCATTCGTCATCAATCCCGACGGCACGGGACACTTTGCCTCGGGACGCTTTAAATGGACAAAAGATACGATAAGCCTGCAGGACGTAACGATCAAATGGGAGGACTTTGATTCCGAAATGCAGGAGAACCTTTTACCTAAATCCGTAGCACTTAGCGGCGCAAATATTTTCCATTACCCGGATGAACCGGAGGAGGAATGCGAACCACAAGAGATTATTATATACGCTACAGAAAATAATTTTATTGCGACGAACAGAAAATGGCTGTATTTGGATTCTTGTTCAGTATGGAAAGAGCTTTCCGGATATAATCAGGATTTTATACGTATCCTGCCGGACGGGCATTACTGGGAAGGACGCAATGTATTGCCTGTAAGGTATATTGCTTCTTTCAAGGAAGAGGAATACGATAGTATTTTCTCCATTTATAAACAATTTGACGGGCAAAGCGCATATTCTATCTATATAAGCTCTTCCAACGGTTCCGTATTTAGAAACGGAGCTGTCTCAACGCTATTGTCGGCAAGGGTATATAAAGGCAGTGAAGATGTGACCGGAAAAATACCCGCTGCAAATTTCAGGTGGATCAGGAGCAGTAAGGATATTGCCGGCGATGCTCTATGGAACAGCGTGGATCATACGGGGAAAACACTGGAGATAACCGGAGAGGATGTTTACCGCAAAGCGGTATTCGACTGCGAAGTAATATTATCGACAATATAAAAAACAAGGATCATGGCACAAAAAGCAGCGCGTGGACAGGTCACCATTATCGACCAGAACGACGCGGTCAGCCTGCAGGCATTTATCGGCTCCAACCAGCCGCTGACACAGATTTATACGAAAGATACCAACGCCTATGCCCCGGCATGGACGGCGTCCCCTTATCTGGTACTGACGCCTGCCCTGTTCGTCAGCGGTAAGGGAGATGCCGACCAGGTTACTTCAGTAGGGAACGCGGCTACGCTGACACCCGGAATCAAGACCGGCTCGTCCAGGTGGTATAAGGACGGAGTAGCCGTCACCTCGGGACAAGACAGTTGCACTATAGCCGCAGCAGCATCCAAATATGCCCTGACGGTCAATACGAACCATATGAGCATTACATCGCCGCAGGTACGGTATACCTTCGAAGCGGTGTATATTGATGCGAACGGCCTGGAGATCGCTTTCCGCTCGGAGATACAATTCACCCGGCACCAGTCGGCGGGAGCCACGATCTGCGCTATCGCCTATGCCCCGGACGGGGTCATTTTCCGTAACGGCGAGGTCGCTTCGTTAAAGGCGCACTGCGACCTGTGGCGCGGGGCGGCAATCGATACGACCAACGTAACCTATTGCTGGGGTATCAAGGATTCTTCCGTCTTTGCCAATACGACCCTTTCGGCTGCTGCCGCGACCGGGGCCGTTACCGTAACCGTCGCTTCGGTAGCCAATATGGAGGCCGGGGGGAAGATTGTTATCGGTACGGCTACACATACGATCTCGACGGTCAATACTTCGACCAAAGCAGTTACCCTGACTTCCGCGTTGACGGCGGAGGCCGCATCCGGGGCTACGGTCAGGAACCCGTATTACAATGCCATGCTGGGAGCGGGCTGGTCGTGCCTGACTTCTTCCAACCCGCGCGGAGTAACGGCAGGGTGGACAAGCAATGAGATTACCATCACCGCCGATGCCGTCCTGAATTTTGAAACCTTCAAATGCGCGATTAAAGACACGGATACTTCGGCAGGCAATGCTTCCGCCAATAAGATCGTATGTGATATTATCTCCTTCTCGGATATGTCCGACCCTGTTATGGTGGATATCGTGAGCCAGAAGGGATTTATTATTAAGAACGACGCCAACGATGTGGACGCTAAAGCAGTGCTATACCGCGGCGGAGAGGAGCTGGACGCGGCAGGTACGGAATATACTTATACATGGAAACTCTGGAACGCGGCGGGTACGGCGGTCGCTAAAACCTATACGGGAAAAGCCGTTACCATTGCCAAAGCGGATGTGACGGGAAAGGGGGTATTGATGTGCGAGGTTTCAAAATGATCCGCTAAAAAGTACCGGCATGGAATCATGCTTATTAACTCCTTCTTTAAGAATAAATAAACGGCAAACACCGGTATTGCGAATAAAGAAAATACCGGTATTTGGATAAAAGATTACTACCTGTTATTGAAGGCGTTTCAGGCGGTACAATAATTGCCGGATTGCTTCCTGATAGTCATCGATAATAGCCTGGGTGAAGGCTTCCGTAAACAGTTCCCTCTGGGATTCCGTGTATTTGACAAACTCTTCCGCATGCTTTACGATATCCGATGGATTCTTTGTTTCAGGAATTACGATATCCAGGTCTCCTATTGTAGCATACGATGTTTCTACCAGGCGGTCGGTTACATCCAGCAGGTCTTCGATAGCCTGATCCAATGCAATGTGGGCGGAATAGCTGCCTGGGCCTGTAATATGCCAGTGATGCAGTTTCAGGCTGCTGTTAAATGAAAAGACTTTTCCGATAAATGCCGCAACCGCTACATGGGCAGATACAGCTTTTGATGATGTATTGTACATAATTTTGAAAAATTGGTTCATAATTATACCTGTAAATATAATGATTTTAATATTTTTTTACGGGATATTGCCTGATAAAATATTATTGTTGTATATCAAGGAAAATCCTTCCTGCATGCAGCCCCTGTCCATCGCTTCTAAAATAATGGTGCTAAAAGGGCGATAATAACAGTAAAGGTGAATAAATCTTATTCCCCGATAAATATCCGGGCTAAAATGCCCTGAATCCGCTTGTCTGTCTTACCTTTGTGCTTAAGCACGTAAGTGGCGCCGGTAAGCGGGCCACAAATGGGCTCATTGAATTCCCGGACTGTGCGCCGGTCTTCAGGGACAAATTACAGAGAGGTTCACAAATAATATATGATACCAATAACGCATTAAATTATGGCCACATTAAAGTTTATCCTGCGCAAGTCCGTCAGCGGAGCGCGCTGCAAGGGCAGCCTGTGCCTTCGCCTGATCCACAGCCGCAAGGTCAAAGTCATCACCAGCCCTTTCCGGCTTTACCCCCACGAATGGGACGGGGCCGGGCAAAGGGTACATCTTCCTGAAGAGGGCTCCCCGCGCTACCCTTACCTGTGCAAGGTAACCGAAAGCCTTTGCGCTTACGGCGAACAATTCGAAGAAGCGGCCGGGCGGCTGGAGAAATCGGGGCGTTATACCGTTGATGACATCCTTTGCAGTTACCATAGGGAGCATAACCCGGCCAACCTTTCCGGCTTTGCCGGGCTGCAGGAGCGCAACCTGCTGCGTGCCGGCCAGGAGCGTACCGCCCGTGCTTACCGCACCGTCAGCCGCGGGCTTATCACCTTCAATAAGGGGCGTGATATCCCCCTGAGCCAGATCAACGCCTGTATGATGAAAGAGTTCGAGGCCTACCTCAAGGAGCGGGGCAAGGCCATGAATACGATCTCTTACTATATGCGTATGCTGCGTGCCATCTATTGGAAGGCCGTCAAGGAGAAACTGATCGATGCCCGGCGTGAGAATCCTTTTGACCATGTTTTCACGGGCTTCCAGAAAACCCGTAAACGGGCATTGGATATCGAAAGCCTCCGCGCGCTGAACAGCCTTGATTTTTCGGCTTTACTGGAACGGCAAACCCAGCCGCCTGTAAATGCGCATAAGCAGCTTAAAGAAGCCCCGCGGGAGGATAAAACTACAGACAGGGCCCTTTATACTTCGTGGCGCTATTTCTTCTTTTGCTTCCATGCAAGGGGAATGAGCTTTGTGGATATGGCCTACCTGCGCAAGGAGAATATCCGCCAGGGGGTGATCAGCTACTACCGCAAGAAGACGGGCCAGAAGATCGAGGTGACGGTCACGCCCACTTTACAGCGCATCATCGACAGCTTCAGCGGCGAGGTCCGCCACAGCCCCTACCTCTTCCCCGTCATCCGGGACGCGGACAGATCCCCGCGCCTGCAATACGAGAACGGCCTGCGCCTCCAGAATAAGCGCCTGAAAAAATTATCCGCCCTGGCCGGCATTGGGGAGAAATTAACGACCCATGTCTCGCGCCACAGCTGGGCGACCATCGGCAAGAAGCAGAACCTGCCGCTGTGGGTTATCAGCGAGGGCCTGGGGCATTCCTCCGAAAAGATGACCTATACCTACCTGGCCTCCTTCGACCGCTCGACCCTTGACCGGGCCAACGAGCAGATCGCCCTGGCCCTGGTCTCCCCGCCATCCGCTACCGCCGGCTTCGCCTGCCTGTAGGGCTGAAACCGGTTTATATGCCTTTACAAACAAAAACTATAGCTTACATTTCTTGATCAGCTTACCCGCTATTTTATATGGCAGGGCATATTTTCTTTTATTTCCGGCTGAAAATAAAAAAGTATTTTTATATTTGTAAGCATATTTTTACTGAAAGGAGGAAAATAGGAGCATATTCTGAGCCGGACAACACAAAACCGAACGTTTTGCGTTCATTTTATCTATTCATCTTAACATCTGACACTTAGCAAGTGTCGGAATAAGTTTGTTTAACGCATATAAACAATTGCAAAGTTAGGCGTTATTTTTTAATAATGTTGTTAGATTCGGTTATCCATTTTTACACTTTCTTTACCTATTTCACACCCAAGCCGGTTATGCTGCCTTATCCCGCCCGGGGTTTCTCCCAGGTGCTGCTTACAGTAGCGGCTGAATGAGGCTTTTGATGCAAAGCCGAATTCAGCGCGCAGTTCGTTTAGCGATTTCTCCCCCGTGCAGAGGGCATGGTATATCTTTTTTGCCCTGTGCTGGTTCATCCACTTGTACCCGGATATATTAAATACCTTCCTGAAGCGTTTCTCTATGCCCGAGAGGGACATATTCATCGCGGCGGCCAACTCGGAAAGGGAGTGGTAGTTGTGGTAATTGTTCATCACATAAAGGGAGAAACCCGGGTCGCCGCTCAGGGCTTCGTGAAAAAACAACGCGAGTTCCTCTTTCGAGTAAAATTCCCCGAGCAGGTAGAGCAGTTCATTTATCTTCAGTTCATTATAATATCCGCAACAGAGCCCTTTGCGTATACAGTAGGCCAGCATATCCGTATACCCCTTTACGGGTTCCTTCATTTCCAGCAGGTAGGGGGAATCCGTTCCCGTATCCGGGGTCCGGTGTACCAGGTCCTCCAGCCTGTAGCAGTCGCAGAACTGCAGCTTGGAGTAAGGGCGTATGAACAGGAGCAGGGCTCCGGATTCAGCCCTGTAGCTGAAGTTGTAGCCTACAGGCAGGTAAAGCGCCTGCCCGCAGCGCATCCGGCGGTTATTGTACATCCCGAAGGAATAGGTGATCTCCCCCCTGAGCAGGAAGATGATCTTACTCTGCAGGGCCTGTTGTTCATGGCTGCTGCCGGTACTGATCTCTTTGGTTTCAATGGCCGGTCTGGCGTCCCTGTCGCAACTCAGGCAGGTGCGGCAGGCCATGTGTTCGTTAAGGTATGATAAATCCATATTCAGTTGGTTTTGAGTTTGTTTAATCCATGTTTAATGATGCTGTTGCTGTGTCAGGCCGGTTTGTACCCGGAAAGGCTATTGGTTATCAACAGATTAAAAGCCTGTCGCCCTCCGGTTTTCCTGCCGTCGGGGGTCCGCCTGTTTAACGGTTCGTGTCAGAAGTTATCCCCTGTATTTATTTATTGCTTGTTAATGTGTTAATATACAGACGATTGCAATCCAGTCTACATACCATCCGACACTTGCTAAGTGTCAGATGCCGGAATCAGATAAATATATCTCGATGCATGCCTTTCCGTCAGGGGGGCATGCAATCTTACTCCGGTTCATCCGGGAGGGGATAAAACGGTATAAACAGTATACAGGAGGCGGTAAGGCTGGCAGATGAAACGTTTAACAAAAACAATACAAAAAGATGTGCAGAGTTCACTATTTACCGGTAACGATGGAGCGGCAGGGCGGACGGTTTTATATCGGCCTGGACATGCAATTTGTGGGGGATATGGCCACGGCCGACCAGTCACACCAGTTCATACCCGTACTGTCGGCCGGGGACAGGCGCAGGGAGTTACCGATGGTTCTGGTAGCCGGGCGTTCGCGCTACCGGTCGTTGCGGCTTGCCTTATGGGGCCTTGGCGGGGACATACTGCGCTCTTACCATATAAAAAAGTTGTTGCAGGCAACCGGCCGGGCGGCCATCGATTACCCTTACCGTATATCCCTGGACTACGAACAGTGGATGGACAAGGCGGAAATAACCGTCATACAGCAGTGAACCGGCAAACAATGAACAACATGAAGTCAACTAAATAATACCTATATATTTTATGAAACAATCCGTAATCCTATTTCTGCTTCTGGCGATTGCCCTGGTATCCGTACGGGGGCAGGACGTAGTTGGCAACCTGCCGCTGTCCTCGCCGCACCTGGCAGTCAAGACCAATTTATTGTACGATGCTACCACCACTTTCAACCTGGGGGTGGAGGTTAAGCTGGACAGCCGCTATACGCTGGACCTGCCGGTTAATTACAACCCCTTCACCTATAGCGGGAACAGGAAGCTGAAACATATACTGGTGCAGCCGGAGCTCCGTTACTGGGTTTACGAACCGTTTTTCAGTCATTTCATCGGTGTGCATGCGCTCTATGCCAATTACAATGTGGGGGCCATCAAGTTGCCGCTGGACCTGTATCCGGACCTGGAGACCAGCCGTTACCGGGGCAACCTTTTCGGGGCGGGCATTTCCTACGGTTACCACTGGATGCTCTCCCCCCGCTGGAACCTGGAAGCCACTTTCGGCTTCGGGTTTGCCTATTCGGACTATGACAGGTATGAGTGCAAAACCTGCGGCAAGCTGCTGGAGAGCGGCAGCAAGCATTATTTCGGGCCTACCAAGGCCGGTATATCCATCATCTATATAATCAAATAAGACAATGAAACGTATGAAACGATTCCATATTTCCCATATACCGGCTGTATTTTTCCTGCTGGCGGCGCTCAGCCTGCCGGCACAGAACAAGGACCTCTATAAAGGCCGACTGCAGGTCGAAAGCGCCGGGCTGAAACAGGAAGGTGACAGCCTGTTATTAAGCTTTTCGGTACACATACAGGGCCAGGCCGTTACCGGCAGTCAATCGATGCTGCTGATTCCCGAACTGAGGGCTGGAAACAATACGGACAGCAAAACCCTGACCCTTCCCTATATACTGATCGACGGGGATGAACGCCAGAAACTGAACGAACGCTCTTTCGCCCTTGCGGGAGCAGATAAGCGGTCCGCCTATCATCGTCCGCAGATGCATGTAAATACCCGGCAGTCCACCGATACGACACTTCTGTATAAGCTGAAAATCCCCTATGAATCCTGGTTGGGTTCCGCCCGTTTCGTGCTCTACCAGCAGGTAACGGGTTACAGGCAGGAATCACGGCTGTATGCGCTGTCATTGAGCGATAAGGTGGAAATGGAAGCGTATGTGCCCTACCAGGCCAGCCCCGCGGTATCCTTCCTTGTACCGGACAGGGAAACCAAGGCGCGCCAGCTCCGGGGCAAAGCCTTCCTGGACTTCCAGGCAGACAGTTCGCACATCGATCCCGGTTTCAGCCGGAATGCCCCGAAGCTGGCCAGGATCAGCCAGGCCGTCTCGGATGTGAAAAACAACCCCGATGCGGTGATCACCGGCCTGTTTATCGAAGGCTATGCTTCCCCCGACGGGCTGTACGCCACCAACGAGCGTTTATCGAAAGAACGGTCGCTGGCGTTGAGGGATTACCTGAAAACGAAGTTCGGATTCGACGGGGGCCTTTTCAAGGTAAGCCATGTGGCCGAGGACTGGGACGGGCTGGTCGTACAGGTACAGGCCTCCGGTATGGAATACAGGGACAAGGTACTGGAAATTATTGCCACCACGGGAATAACGGCCGGCCGCGAAGTCGCCCTGATGCGCCTGGCGAACGGTGCGCCCTACCGGCAGATGCTCCGGGAGATATTCCCCGAACTCCGCAGGGTGGAATACCGGGTCGACTATACGGTCAGGGATTACACTCTCGAAGAAAGCAAGTCGCTGTTCAGCCGCAAACCGGAAGACCTGTCCCAGCTGGAGCTTTACAACCTGGCCCGGAGTTACGGCAAAGGCACGAAGGAGTATACGGATATATTGCTCGAGGCGATCCCAGGATACTATCCCGGTGATGTAACGGCAAACGTCAACGCGGCGGCGCTGCTGATCGAAAACGGGGAACCGAATAGCGCCGGGCGCCTGCTGGACAGGATAGCCGGCACAGCCCCCGGCGGCAACCATCCGGCCGTACTGAACAACCTGGGCGTGATACGCCTGCTGGCAGGGGAACTGGATGAAGCCGAAGCCCTGTTTAACCGGGCGAAAACAGCCGGCAGTGAGGAAGCAGCCCGCAACCTGGAGGAAGTGGCGGTCAAACGGGCCGATAATCAGAAAATGGAACGGTATAAAAACCGGTAAACCGTCCCCGCAAACCTGCCTGCGTCGACATACGGCGCGCCGGCAGGGGGAAAGCCGGCAGGCAGCGGTTTGCAGGCCGGTACCGCAATAAAAAGCTATTCATAATAATACCAGGGAATGAAAATGAAACAAACAACCCGGACAAAAGTATCAACACGTATTAACAAAACAGGGAAACAGGAGGGCCGTAAAGATCAGGGAAGGAACGATTTAAACATAGCTGGAAGAAACAGTTACAGCTAAGCGAAAGAAGAAATAATTAAGAGAAACTAGAAACAGTTAAGAGAAACAGTTCGAAAAAAACGATTAAGAAAAACAGTCAGAAAACAAAAAAACGATTAAGAAAATTCATAATTCATAATTCATAATTCATAATTCATAATTCATAATTCATAATTCATAATTCATAATTAAAACTTCAGACGAATATTTATTTTATTAACATTTTTAAAACAAAAAGAATGAAAACAAATTTCAAACATGCAATTATTGCAGCAACAGCCCTGCTATTAGGATTCAGCAGCTGTTCGAATGACGACGCGAACGCTCCGGCGGACGATCTTCCTACACAAAGCGTGTCCGTGCGTATCCTCGTGCCGTCGACCTATGCCCCTGAAGCGACAGCAGTGGGAGTGACACCTACTATCACCGGAAATACGAACGTATTCTTCGTCGGTGGCGGCGTTATACTGGAAGTTGGTACGCTGAATGCCGCTGAGGCAGCAGCAGGTAAAACATTTACCGATGTGCCGGGTGCCGTATCCGATGTGATTATTGTCGCCAATGGCGGAACTGTGGCAACATCCCCTGCTCTTTCTACAATAGTGAGAAATGATCCGTTATCGAAACTGAACGAGACACTGTTCTTACAGGCCAGCCAGACCAACGCGCAAACAGCTGTTAACTTATTCGGCCGCGCTCCCCTAACAGATGGTGCCGGTGTAAATGCAGGTAAAAAGGTTGCCGCTGTAACGCTGGTTCCTGCTATTTCCCGGATTGAGATTGGCGAGATAAAGGCAGATGCGGGCGCAGCTGTTAAATTGAAGAGTTTCAAACTGACAGGGATTTATATCAACAATACATACACACAACTCGGTATTGACTATGTAACTAAGCCGACTCTGGCTACAGAGATTCTAAACTATGACAAGGCTAATGCAAAATGGATAGACGGTAATTACCCTGCACGTTTCAAAGATGAATGGGCCAACGCATCGGTTACAGACGCTACCAGCTTTAAACCGGCCGGCACCGACAAATGGTCTTATTTTGTATTGCCTGTAAAAGCATCGGCAAATGGAACTGAAATCAGCTCGGTACAACAAGGTGCGGTTCCCCATATCGTCTTTAAAATAGAGGATATAGATTACGATGATGCCGCATACCAGGATGTTGCCGGTCCTTATTTTATTACTATTAAAAACCTGAAAGTAGGCGGAGCTGATTTAACAGAACTGGCACCGGGAAAAGTATACAGCTTAAATGGCGGTGTAGCCGGTGATCCTATTCTGATAGGAGGCGGAAATCTGTCACCGGATCCGGAAACAAATGCTACTGAGGAAGTTGTTGTGAGTGCTACTGTAACGCCATGGGAAGGCTTTGACGTCGATCCTGTATTCTAATAACAAATATTGAACCCCTCACGGGAGAGGCCCGGGCTTACACACTGTCCGGCCGCTCCGGTGAAACCAATCAAAAACCTTCAGAAGGGACGGGGAAGGGTTCCGGGTATAACGCACCGGAGCCTCCCCTCTCCCGGGAGGGTTTATCATAAAGCGGTTCACGGTAACTTACCGGAAACGGACTCTGTAAAACGGTATAATAAACGATACGACAACATAAAATAAAGCCAATAAACAAGCAAGCGGTAACGCGGTTATTGCCTGCGATTGCCTTACAAAAATAAATTATTCACATATGAAACAGCTGAAGACATTAATCCTGCTAGTTGCGTCCGTATTTTTCACCGGATGTATCGGTGATGAACTGGTTGATTGCCCACCGGATGAGAATCTGACGCTCGCATTTTCCTACCTGGACTTTCCGGACCATATCGACCGGGTGACAGTCGCGATATACGATCCGAGCGGAAAGCTGGTGGAGACGGTGCAAGTTGATAAGAACGATCTGGATGCCTTCCGGGGAGTCGGGTTATACCTGCCGGCAGGTGATTATACAGCTGTCTGCTGGGGAAACGCTTTCGACAATACCCAAATCAACGGGCTGTCCAATGGAGCCGGCCTTACAGCGCACGAAGTGGCCCATCCCGGTTACTTCAATTCTGCGCGTATACCGACCAACGATGCCCTGTATTACGGCAAACATACCTTTACGGTCAAACCCGGCACGGCCAATAACGAAACAGTGCCATTCACACCGGCTTATATCCGGCTCATCATACAAGCCAAAGGCCTGCCGAGCACCGCTGCCGGCGCACCGCCTTCAGGCTATCCTTATATCAGGGTGAACAACCTTGTACCTGCATACGACTATAATATGGTTACCCACGGTGACCCTACGACATACTATCCGCCGGTAACGGTAGACACGGGCAACAAACAGGCCGAGGCCACCTGCGACGTGCTGCGCTTCCGGGCGGATAACCCGATCACGATAGACGTGCTGGACAACAGCACGGACAATACGGTGCTCCATACCGTTAACCTGAAGCAGTTCATAGCCGACAACAATATCGTCATCGCTGACGGTAAGGAGGTCACCATACCGATCGAGATCTCATTCGAGGGTAAAGTGGTTATCGTCACGCTGCTTGAGAACTGGGGCAACATCCCCGTAAACACGCTGTTCTGATAAAAACAGGCAACGGCCCGGGCCTTCAACAAGCATTGGAAGGATGGAAGCCGGACTAAACATATAAAAAAACAAGCATACAAAGAAAACAGGAAGCAGGAGGCAAGAAGAAAAGATGAATAATGATTTACTGATTCGATCCATGCTTCATAAAAACTAAACGAAAGAGGCGATGAAAACAATAACGATAACCTTATTGCTGTTAACCATGGCGCTGCTATCCGGCTGCACATCGGAGGATTCCGGCAATGAAATCCCTGATCCCGCACATACCGGTGACAGGAATGTGACCCTCGAGGTGCGCATACCCGGTGTACGCACGCCCTCGACCTACGGCATGACCGCGGGTCAGGAAAACCAGGTGGAAGAGCTTACCGTGCTGGCCTACAAAGTTGTCAGCGGCACCGAACAGCTTCAACAGAAGGTCGAGGCCCAACCATCGGATATCACGGTCAGCGGCAGCGATAATGTCAATATCAAGGTGACCCTGTCCCTCCCTGCGGGCGATTACAGCCGGCTGGTGGTGGTCGCCAATGCCGACAGCCAGGTCGCCGGATTGGCCGGCAACAGCCCCATTAGCGAACTGAATGCCATCGAATATACCCATGCCACCGGACAATGGAATGCAACCAACCCGAACCCAACCCCGGTCCCGATGACGGGCGAATATGCAAACGGAGCGGGGAACGGTATCACCATACAGCAGGGCCAGTCGAAGACCTTCAGCGGCCTGAAGCTGGTACGCATGCTGGCGCGTGTGGATATCGTCAACACCGCCACGGCCTTCACGCTCACAGAAGTGAGTCTGTACAACTTCAGGAAAAACGGCCTGCTGGTCAACGACGATACGCAATACGGGGCTTCCCCGGCACAGCCTCACCTGCCCGGAGCGGTGATGAATGCCACCTCCCCGATGATCTATACCGGGGCTGTGGTGTCGGCCAATATGGCCGGAGAGATCTATGCCTTCGAGGCGGCCGCCCCGACAGGCGCAACGATAAGTGCCCAGACCGCGCCGCGCATCATTATCAAAGGGACATACAATAGTAATGAATACTTCTATCCGGTTGACTTCACCTACGACGGTACCGTTAGCGGTACCACCAAAGGCGCTTTCATGCCTATCGTCCGCAACCATAAATACATATTCACCGTCTCACAGGTCAGCGGCCCGGGTTTTGCTTCGGCTGCCGCCGCCCTGGCATCGACGGAGGTCATTACCAACATCACAGCGCAGCTCTTCGTCATCGATGAAAACTTAACCGATGTCTATTGGAATGCAACGAATTACCTGGCGGTCAATGCGCCGGACTTTGACTTCGGATATGAAGAAGTGACGGCAGCAGCCACCGATAACAAAATCACCGTTAAATCCACTGCCGCCTGGACGATATCCTGTTTCGAAGCGGACGGCACAACGCCTGCTGCCGGCGGCTGGCTTTCGGTCGATGACACGGAAGGAGACGCCAACACAATGGAAACCGTAACGGTTCTGCTTAGCGAAAATGCCGGAGCGGCGCGCGAAGGTAAAATAAAAATACAGTCCGGGCCTTTTACACATGTAGTGACGGTTACGCAGTCAACCAATCCTTAAATCAGGTAGCCACCGTCGATAGACACCAAACAGCACCAGGCTCAGCTCACTGTCGCTACTACCTACCTATAGGGTAGTGCCGAGGTATCCGATGTAAAAGAAAAAAGGCCGGGAATTGATAAATAGATAAAAATAAATGCATACGAACATATTAAAAGATATAACAGGATGCATCAAACGGGTAAAAATCATGCCGGTACGCAATTATATGACAAAAAAATGCAATATTAAAAAAAGCTCAAAGATATGATACAAAAAAAACTGTATAAGCGCTCCGGATCGGCCCTGTCGGGTCTTGGGGTATACTGCCTGCTGACGCTGGCCATGGCCTTCACCTCGTGCAGGAACGAAGAGTCCGTGGAAATAAACGGCGCGGGCAAACAGGTAACCATCACGATGTCCGTACCGGGCGCCACCGCGGCGGCCGGCCCTGTGACCTATGCCATGCCTGCTGACGAGGCTAAGGTCAATACGGTCGATGTGCTGTGCTTCCAGACAGACCCCGGCTACCCGACGGATGTGGACAGGGGAACCTTCCTCTACCGTGCCACCGTAGGATATACGGCAGGCGCTTCGACCTTTAGCGTTATCCTGGCCGAACAGGCGGAAAACCAGACGCTCGTCGTGCTGGCCAATTGCCGCACTCAGGTCGAATCACTGCTGAGTACGATCTCCAGGGGTGACACCAAAGCGAGTGTTATCAGCAGCCTTGTGCTGTCGCAGAGTACCGCTTTCGACGCCTCCACCATGACAGGCATCCCGATGTGGGGCGAGATCACCAACCAGGACGTTACGGCTAGCTATGCTCCCGTAGGGCTGCAGGTCTTCCTGACGCGTATGCTGGCCCGGATCAATATCACCAATACCGAAGCTGACTTCGTCCTGCAGGAGGCTTACCTGTACAACCCCCGCCAGAAAGGCAGCATGATCCCGGATAACTGGAACAGCGTGCAGAAAATCGTTAATGCACCTACTGTCGTAGCAGGCGCGGAGATGCCCCGCGGCACAACGTTCGGGCCTTTCACCACTTCGGCAACGAACAAAATCGAGAATAAGATCTTTACCTTCGAGGCCGATAACATCGCCAAGGCCGGAGCAGATCCGCTGGACGCCACCTGCCTGGTCGTAGGCGGCTTATACAAAGGAACAACATCGTATTACCGTGTAGAAATGAAGGATTACGGCGGCGACAATTTCATCGATGTTAAACGCAACTATACATATAATGTAACTCTCGATGGGATAGACTTTGAAGGCGCGGGCCAACCGGCCGATGCCTACACCGGGCGCGCAATGATCAAAGCCACCGTGGAAGCGTGGAACGACCGCCATGCCATGGTGACTGCCGGCAATAACCACCTGAAGGTCTCCACCAACGTTTTGTCCTTCCCATCGAGCGTCGGCAATGACATCATTGACGTATTCACAGACCATCCGGACGGGTGGGTAATCGATAAGATCGAGGGCCCCTCAGGAGAAACCATCGATTGGCTCACCGCCACTCCCGACAACGGGGCAGCCAACGTGACCCAGCCTTTGACCATAGACGTTCTTGAGGCCGGGCTTGTAAACCGCTCCGCTTTTATCCATCTCAAGGCGGATAATATGACAGTAGTAATTACTGTTAATCAGCTACGGAAAGAGACGTTGACGCTCTCTAAGAATATCGACGCCGCGGGCTCGTTCAACGACATATCGGGACTTTACAATAGCAACGAGGAGGTCCAACTTCCGGCCACTTCAGATAACGACGGATACGTATGGGACGGGTGGTACAATACATCATCCGGACAAAAGGTCGCGGGGGATCCTAGACAGCCGGTAATCAGTCTCACCAACGGTTACAACCATGAATACCAAGCACGGTGGATTGAAATACCTACCATCAAACAGGGTACAAAATTGGGGACCGGGGACGGACATTTACTGTTTAACGGTGAGGAGGGCCCTTACTACCCATACGATGGCGAGACGATAATCGTTACGGGAACGGGTAAATGCATTAACGATGCGTCTTTCGTATTTACTGGCACCGGATCTGTTAATGTTCGAGCTTACTGTCCTTTGAACCATATAACCGTCGTGTTAGCTGAAAGCACTTATAATGCAGAAGGTTGTCAAAACGCCGGCGGGATGACCAATCCTGGCGCTAACACTAGCAATGACATGTACTTTGTAAACGGAGGCGCAGCCCATGACGCCTGGTTTAGTCCACTCGTCAAGAATGGTGGATCGGGCAATTGGTATGGTTGGAAATTCTTCAATGGCAATGCTGATAACGGAAATTATGACCACTATAATGCCGAAACAGGGCTCCAATACGTGAAATTCGGAGTCACTATAGCCAGATCAGCTCTAAACAATCCGACCCTAGGATACCAAGCTTATCGTAAGTGCATATTGGATCTCATTTATAATTAACGTTCAAGGCCCCAGTAAACCAAATCTTACTGATGCCCTTCAGCATCATGGTCTATTCACTGCCACCCCCACCCTATAGGGTAGCGCTACGCTACCCTATATAAACTAAAAAAAAGGTCGGGGACTCGGGATAAGGGCTAAAAAGGTGAATATGAATACATTAAACGATAAAATACGATGCAACAAAACCATAAAAACCGCGTCAAATTGGCGCAAAAGCGGCTCAGGAGCACCTCTAACGTGCTGGCTAGCAGCACATAGTCCTTCCGCGACCCTGCCGCCGTGAAGACGGCCGACAGGACAAGGGAGAAAAAAACAGTAAGCGAAGAAAAATAAAATAAAAATACAAGATAACAATGCTAAAACAGAACATCCGCCCGGTACCTTATTACTCGCAGACCGCAACGGTCTGGGAGAAGGAGCTGGCCGCCTGCCTCCGCCGCGAGTTCCGCGACAAGATCGCGCGCCGGCTGAAAGGGCATCACATCCGCGGGTTTTCGCATGATTATATCACGGGCTTTATCCGCAGGAACAAGAAGGCCTGGCCTTATTTCTTCCGGACGGATATCGCTAAGTTTTACCCGGCTATCCGGCACCGCGACCTGATCGTCGGCTGCCAGGTGGCCTACCGCGAACTGCTGGGCCTGGACTACGTGCCCAAAGCCTTTAAGAAACGCTATGTGCCCAACCTGAACGAGTGGTGCGGCTCCCTGCCTGTAACGCGTGGTATACCCATCGGCAGCGCCGCCGTATCGGCCATCCTGGCCCCGGTGATGCTGGTGCCGGTATGGCTCGAGGTGCAGCGCCGCTTCAGGGTTCCCTTTATCGTTTTTATGGACGACGTGTTCATCTGTACGGAGTCGCAGGAACAGGCTGCGGATATCTACGCCTTCCTGCAGAATACGCTATCCTTCAGCTACGACCTGGACCTGAACACGGAAAAGACGCAATCGGGCCGTTTTTCTGACAAGGCCGTCGAATTCTGCGGCTGGCGCTTTGCAGGGGGCTATGCCCGTATCTCCGACGCGAAGATCACCTCTTTCCGGGAGCGGCTGACACCGGAAATAAACCGCTGCAGGGGTATCGCCCCGCACGCGTTTTTTAAGCGTGTCAACAGGAAGGTAGACGGCTTTGCCAACTACTATAAGCATGGCGATGTGGGTAAGCAGTTCGAGTCGCTCGACGGCTTTGTAAGGCAGGAAGTACGCCGCTGGCTGGCCGCTGAAGGGCGGGGACGCAGCTATTCGAACAGTGATTTGCACACCTTCGGGCTGCACAGCTTCGAGCTGGCTTACCGCCGATTACGTGAGCGCTCGCCCAAAGACAGGGCACAACTGAAACAGCCCACACCGGACATCGACGTCCAACCGGCCGACAGCCGGCTACAACGCCAACAATTGGAGCTGACCTCTGTGATCGACACCAAGCTGACCGAGATGCTGTCCCTGCAACGACAGCAGGTGAACCTGCTAAAAAAGATCGTGGAAGTAGAAGCCTACTGACGGATGTTCCGTCACCCGGAAGCAGGATGAACAGGATACGATTTGCCGGGACGATCAGGAAGCGGATACAGCGGAAGCTTGAACGACTGTAATAAGATAAAAAGTAAAAGTAAAAGAGAGTAGGATGAGAAAAAATAATGCTTATAAGAAAATGCAACGGTTCAGGAAACGAAACAAATGTATAGCGATGGCATACATCAAAAATATGCCGGATAAAATGGCCGGTCGAGACATATAAAAATAAAAAACAAGAATCCGGGAAGAATTGATAAAGGATGACCCGGCGACTATTAACCCTTCAGCATGACGAAAATGAAACATTGGAATAACATAATACCGCTGCTTTTGTTGCTGCCTATACTGGCCGCCGTTTCCGGCTGCACATCGGAGGATTCCGGCAATGAAATCCCTGATCCCGCACATACCGGTGCCAGGAATGTGACCCTCGAGGTGCGCATACCCGGTGTACGCACGCCTTCGCCCTACGGCATGACCGCGGGTCAGGAAAACCAGGTAAGCCAGCTTACCGTGCTGGCCTACAAAGTTGTCAGCGGCACCGAACAGCTTCAACAGAAGGTCGAGGCCCAACCATCGGATATCACGGTCAGCGGCAGCGATAATGTCAATATCAAGGTGACCCTGTCCCTCCCTGCGGGCGATTACAGCCGGCTGGTGGTGGTCGCCAATGCCGACAGCCAGGTCGCCGGATTGGCCGACGACAGACTTTCACCGGGGAGCCTGCATTTACCCGGCCGTTATAAACAATGTAACGAGCTATGAGTATAAAAATAAAAGAAACAATGACATTTGAATAATATATATGTAAAAGGACCCTTGGCCGCCGGCGGGCGTCAAGGTCATAATTCCGTAGCCGGAATAAAGGCTGGGAAGTAGTTTTTGTAAAGTTTTGTAAAGTTTGTGTTAAGGTGGGGATCCTGCATGTCGGGATGACAGTCAGGGTCCCTTTTTATTAGTCTCCATGAATTGTCAGGTAAAAAGTTTCGGACCCATAAGGTCCGTATAAGTTAGAAAAGACGTCAGGCCGTGAAGTAGCCTGATTGTGTAGTTTTGTAAAGTTTGTGGAACCACGCCTGTTGTGATAATATGCGTGGTTTGTTTAAAAGGAATACGATTAAAAAAGACATACGATGATAATTAACAAACATAGAATAAAGGACACGATGGATATATATGCCGGCATACTGCCGCGGATACTGGGCGACCACAGTATGGAAGGGCAGTACGATCCCGGCAGCGGCCTGGTTTACCTCTTCCACGAGGATGAAAACGGCTGTGTATGCAACCTGTTCAGTTGCAGCGGGGCCACCCTTGAGAGCCGCCTTATCAGCACCATGAGCGTGGCGGGTGAAGATACCCGTATGGTGCGTGCCCGCCTGTCGGCCATCAACCGCCGGCTGGACTGGGGCGGCTTCTATGTGGATTCTGTCACGGGCTGTATCGCCTATGCGTTGGATTATCCCCTGCCGGCGTCGGGCCTCAGGTATGGCGATGCCTGCCTGGCAAGGTTCTGTACGCAGGCCTGGCAGAACTGGCTTAATTACCGTGGCGCCCTTTCGCGGCTGACCCGGCAGTTGTATGTCGCCACCGGCGAGGCAGACCGGGGCAACTGAGAGGCACCCGGTCCAGAGGGATACATAGCCCTACTGCTGAGAGGCCAAACCAGGAATGAAAAGACGTAAACAATGAATGCAATAAGATCAATCATCGCGCTGGCCCGGCATGGTATCAACACATGCCGCGCCGGAAACTTTTGGGCTGTTCGCCCTCTGTTAACTTAAACACATCCAAACCTGCGTGAGTTGTGACAATTCGCGCAGGTTTAACTTAAACGGAAGACAAAGGAGGATAAATAAGATATGAATGACAAGAAAGAAATGAAAGAACTAAATAATACTAAAAGCCGCTCTATCCAAAGGATCATGCTTCGGTGCGCGCCATCCCTGCTGATTTGTGCGACGCTCCTATCCGGCTGCTCAAAAGACATGGCCGGACCCGTGGCCACCCAGCATGTGCTGCTGGTCTACCTGGGCGGCGACAACAACCTGTCGGGTGAAAGCTACGCAAAGCTGGAAGCGCTGAAAAAGGGCTGGGACGCCCGTCCGGGGGGCAGGCTGCTGGTCTACCACGACGCGGCCGATGCGGCGCCGCAGCTGCTCGAACTGTGCCGCTGCGACAAGGGCAACCCCTACACCAAGGTGATCCGCCGGTATGAAGAGGACAACTCGGCCGGAGGTGAGGTATTCGCTTCGGTTATCTCGGAGGTGAAGAAGCAGTACCCGTCCCCTGGCTACGGGCTGCTGGTCTTCTCCCATGCATCGGGCTGGCTGCCGGAGGGCGCCCTGTCCGATCCGAAGTCCGGGGCCAAGACCGTACTCAGCGACGGGAGCGACCAGATGGCGCTGGCGGATTTCGCGTCGGCCATCCCCGTTGGCGCCTTCGACTATATCGTCTTCGAGGCCTGCTTTATGGCCGGCATCGAGGTGGCTTACCAGCTGAAGGACAAGACCGCCTATATCCTGGCCTCCAGTGCGGAGATCGTCTCCCCGGGCTTTACGGATGTCTACCCGCAGGCGGTAAACGACCTGTTTGAAGGGGAACCCGGCCTGCGGGCTTTTGCGGGCAAAGCCTACGGCTACTCTGACGGGCGGGTCGGGGATTTGCGGTCGGCTACCCTCTCGGTGATAAAGACCTCGGAGCTGGATGCGCTGGCCGGCTTTATACGGGAGAACGCCACCCCGGGCGCGGCTGTTGACATCAGCGGCATACAGCATTTCGACCGGTATCCGTCTTACAGGCTGTTCTTTGATTTCGGGGATTACTACGGGGGCTTACTGGCTGATGATCAACAACGGCAGGAGCTGCACCGCCTGGTGGGCAACGCGGTGGTCTGGAAGGCCTCCACTGCGGAATTTATGCCCGGTTATAACGGGTTCGTTATAGCGCATCATTCGGGGCTGACCACTTACATCCCGCAGGACCGGTTCCCGTTGCTGAACCGGGCGTATGAAACCCTGGCCTGGAGCAGGGCGGGCGGCGCCCCTGCCGGCGTTGCGGCAGGAAGGCCGGAGAGCCGCCAGGCACCTGCATTGTTCCCGGTAAGGCGGCAGTGAGTATCGTTTTTTATTTTGAAAAAGACTATGATAAAATTAACAGGCAATAAACTTATTTTATTCGTTAAAACGAAACTGTTTGGTATGACCGGCGGGAGGGCTTTGCGTAAAACACGTATATACGTCCCGGTCATGTTTGCGGCAACCCTCTTTATTTTCCTCTCCTGCAGGAGCGGCGGCGCGCCGGTGGTCCGGCCGTTGTTCATGCAGTCCAAACGTGCCAATGTCGGGTTGCCCGGCGATGCGGCCGGTTTACAGGCCACCCTGCAGGAAAGGGTCAGCTACCGGCATGCGGACAACACCTCGCTGGCGCTCCGCCGGGAGGATTCCCTCAGGAAGCAGGCCACCAGCCTGAAACAGATGCAATACCTGAATGAAGTGGTTGTTACGGCCCGGCTAAAGCAAACATTCGCGCCCGAACGCGAGGGCCGTGTCCGCGTCGATTTTATCGTGGATGTCCCCGGAGAACTGCTGGACGACAACTGGCGTGTGACCCTTTTTCCCCGGATCCTCCATAACGACTCGGTCGTACCGCTGGAAAAGCTCGTACTGAACGGAAAAGTATTCGCGCAAAAGCAGGCGCAGGATTATAAGGAGTATGACGCCTATAAGAATTCGATTATCCATCCTTCAGCCTATGACAGCATATTCCCGGACCGGAAAAAGATCAGCCTGCAGATCCGCAAACTACAGGAGTATTACTGGGATATGTACTATTCGCAATGGAAGGAAGCCGATAAATACGAGAAGCTGCGCAGGCAGCTGGAAGCGCGCTACAACAGGGATAATGCCCTTCGCAAAGGCCGGCGCAACGCGCTTTACCATGATTACATGCTGCGGGGGGAAGAAGAGGTACTGCGCAGCCTGGCCGCAGGCAGCGATACCACCGGCATAATGGCGCGCTATATCCGGAAATTTGAAAAACGGGCGAACCTGTTGCCGATATATAAACCGCGCGGGGAGTTTAATGAAAAGAACCTCCCGCGTAAATACAGGGATTTCTACCTGAACGGTACAAGGCTGGAAAATATACCCAACCATGTCACAACCGAAGCCGATTCCGTGCGGATCGCCCGGCACAGTTATTTTTATGAAGCTATCGCCGAAAACGAAAGCAAGCTGCGCCGCATGGGGGACACCGAAGATGGCATGATCCCCTTCCCCCGGCAGGGTGGGGCGCGCCTGGACAGCCTTGTCGCTGCGGGTGCCGGCCTGCGGTATCATTATAGCCAGGACTATCCCGTAACGCCCGGCCTGGGACGCCTGCGTGTGGTCATGGACGGCCGTGTGGAAGCCACAGACCGTTCCGCCTATAGCCTGGCCGCTTCCGATACGCTTACCTATATGATCTCCTCACTGGCCCAGCTGGCAGATACCTCGCTGATGGTAACCGCAACGAAGCTGTACCGTAATATGTATAACATGCTGAGCATCTACCCGGAGTTCGCGGCCGCTAAGGGCAGCTTCGATAACCGTTACGCAGATAACCGCCGTCAGGCGGATACGCTGATAAGCACGTACAATAAGCTTACTGGAGAAATGGGTCTGCAGCTGGACAGCCTGGAGATACAGTCATCCGTCTCCCTGGAGGGATCCTACGATAAGAACCATGAGCTGTCGGCACAACGCGCGGAAGCCCTGAAGGATTACCTTGTATCGGCTTACCCTTCCTTCTTCCGGGGGGACCTTATCAGGACCTCCCCTGTGGGTGAAGACTGGAAAGGCCTGGTAAAAGAGCTGCGGCAAAGGGACGGTATCGCCCATAAGGATTCCATCCTGGGCCTGCTGGGCCGGGCCGTCTACCCCGATGAAACGGAACGGGAGATAAAAACCAGGTTCAGGCAGGATTACAAGGTCATCCACGACTCCGTTTACCCGAAACTGCGGCGGATGGACATCACCTTCCATATGAGCCGCCCGCATATGGTTTCCGCCGATTCGATGCAGTATGAAGTCCGGGAAGGCTACGGGCAGGGGCTTCGCCTCTTGCAGCAGCGCGAATACTGGCAGGCGCTGGAGATACTCAAGGATTACCCCGACTATAATACAGCCCTGTGCCTGGCCTGCCTGGGTTATAACGGCCGGGCTTACGATATACTGGTGCAGCTTCCGGTCACGGCCGGGAGCGAATACCTGCTGGCCATCGTGTCGTACAGGATGGGTAAGGGGGACGATGCCGCCGGGCACCTGGTCCGTGCGGTGGAACTCGACCCGCGTAAGGCTTACAGGATCGGCCTGGATAGTGAAACCGCGGAACTGGTCCGTGCATACGGGCTGGATGCGCAGATCAGACGCCTGGGCGCCGCAGATGCGGATGCGTTGCCGGAAGAAGGTCCGCAATCCGGCACACCTGAAGAGGCTGCGCCGGAAAGCGGTACGGATCAGGCTGATACGTTTTAAAGATGAAAAGGGCTGCATGGAAAGCCTTCCTGCGGGAAATACTGGCAGCTATAGGCATCATGCTGCTGATTATTATGATGTTCTATATGTGCTCCGACGTTATACATCCTAAAAGTTAAAGCTGTATTAAAAACCATACAAAAACCATCTAAACGATATGTTTAAATACATGAAGATACTGATCTATATCATCTACCCCTTACTGGTTCCGGGGTTGACGATCTTCTGCCTGCTGACCTGCGGGGGAGGAGACAAGTCCTCCGCGCCGCTGGCTAAACTCTGGTTTGGAAGGCCTCCGCCGCGCAATTTATGCGAGGTTATAACGGGCCCGGCTTAGAGCGGCCTTCAGGCGCTATGCGCTATATTCCTCAGGACAGGTTCCCACAACAGAAACGCGGCCTACGCTACCCTGGACCAGGGCCGCCGGTACAGGGAGGAAAATTGTTAAAATCCGAATAAGCCTAACCGCAAATACGCAGATTTGCATAATAGCAAAAATTATGGCCGCTATAAGGTGGATTAAAGCATGGTGGTTCTTTCGGCTTCTGTCCTACAACAGCTAGAAGCATAATGCTACCGGCCTGCTTAGCCGACTTGATGCCATAATGGGCTGATAGCCGGTAGTTTTGTACCGTTAGATCCATCCGGCTTTGAGTTGCTACCGGTTGAACGCTACAAGCTGCCGGCTTCATTAGCCAACCAGGAGGATCAGCATACCAGCCTGTACTGACCGGCAAAACATCAGTACGCGTAACACTCAATGGGAATGAGCCTAGACGCGGGAGAGCCGGAGCCTGAAGACGAAAAGATAAATGAAGAATGATGAATGATGAATGATGAAAAAAGTAACGATATAAAGCGATGGCGCGTGAAGCTGTATGCTACGGGCTGGCCTGTTCCGGACTGTCCGCGGATTAACAACAATGTAAACAATATCTGGAATTGAAGCGGACGGGGGGGGAGTTACAGCCCGTAGCTTACAGCCTGAACCCCGGGGCGGCCGGCCACCGGCCTTTTTTAAAGCTATTCAACGAAAGCCGGCCCCCCCTTAATACGCGTCAACTTGCTTATCGGCCAATGACGCCTTTAGCCATAAGCTTTTAACCCTTGGCAGCCCTATACGACTAAGCGCCATGAGCCGACAACCATAACCTTTGCTAATATGCTCATTTGCTAATTGACTGTTTGACTCTGAACCGGAACCGGGAATTAAAGATAGAAGCCCTCCGGGCTTTACTGCCCTAAATCTGTACGCTGCTGCTCGTTGGGCTGATTATGTACGCGATCATCACGGCCAACCGTTAGCGCCGTCTTTATAAACAAAAACAGAAACCTAAAAAAGAAAAAGTATGCTTAAATTCACAAGGATCACGATTTATATCATCTACCCCGTGCTGGTTATAGGGATTATGATCTTCTGCCTGCTGACCTGCGGGGGAGGTGAAAAGCCCTCCGCAGGCAGGCAGGAGGCTCCGGAGGCCGTCCGGGGGGATGCACCCCGGCGGTTCGTCCCGCCTGTTATACCCGTGGAGCTTACCCGCCCTGCGGAGCGTGCCGGCTACCTCATTGCCCATTACTGGGATAACTTTGATTTCAGCGATACGGCGTATGTGCATTTGCCGGCGATCACCGAACAGGCCTTTGCCGATTACCTGGACGTCTTTTCCCATGCGGACCGGGCGGCGGTGGAGGCATCGGTCCCGGCCATGCTGGACAGGACGGTCAAAGAGGATACTACCGGCACGGTGTACCGCCATTTCCTGAAACTGTACAAAAATTACCTGTATGACCCGAATTCCCCGGTGCGCAATGAGGACTCCTATATACCGGTTATCCGTTATATCCTGGCCGACAGCCTTAGCACGGAAGCGGACAGGCAGCGGGCGGCCTTCGAGCTGGAGATGCTGCTCAAGAACCGTGTCGGCGACAAGGCAACGGATATCACCTATACCCTTGCGGGTGGGCAAACGGGCAGGCTGTACAGCCTGCCTAAAGAGTACACGCTCCTGTTTTTCTACAACCCGGATTGCCCCGCCTGTAAGGAGACGACCGCTTCGCTGGCCTCGTCGGAGGTCATCAACAGCCTGCTGCTATCCGGGCGGCTGGACATACTGGCCGTCTATCCCGATTCCGACCTGGACTTATGGAAGAAGCACGCCGGGGAGATGCCTCCCTCGTGGATTATTAGCTATGACAAGGGGCAGGCCCTGTTCGGCAAGAAGCTATACGACCTGAAAGCCCTGCCGGCCCTCTACCTGCTGGATGCCTTTAAGCATGTACTGCTCAAGGATGCCTCGGCGCAGGCCGTCGAGCAGTACCTGGCGCCGCAGTTGCCGCCCCGGAGCCGGTAACAGCCGGGTTCAGGCTCCGGCCTCCGGTTCATTACACACACTAAAAGAAGGACAACGATGTATGCACTACGATTAAAAAAGGATATGGCGGACGAATCGTCCGTACCCGGCCTGGAAGCGATACTTGCCCGTGAAGCCGGAAACACAGGCATGGTTTACCTGTACCGCCTGGGCGGTACGTTGATGTGCTTTGAGCGCTCGGCCTGCATCGTGCTGAGCCTGTGTAATATGGAGACGGCTTTCCGCGTCAGCGAGGAGGGCTATGCCGATTACCTTGCCTGCGTAGTGAGCGATGTGGAGGGCCTGCGTAAAGCGGGTCTGAAGCTGTCCGGTGTCGGCGCGAATGAGATATCGCTGGAGACGGGTATCGTGTGCGGGGGATATGACCTGCTGCTGCGCAGCCTGAACCCCCTGGATAAGGACAGCCGTTATCTGGAGCTGTTGCGCGGCCTGCGTAGCGGTTCACCCGGCCAGGATGAAGAAACACAAAAATGGAATAAAGCGATGGAACTGTACGGAAAGAAAAAAAAACGGGAGCAGCCGGTAGCCGGCGACCCGAGCCTGCTGTCGTCGGGGGCTGTTCTCAGCGGCGACCTGCACCTGAGTGAAGACCTGCACATCGACGGGCGTGTGGAAGGCAGCATTTACAGTGAGAAGGCTGTTACGGTGGGCCCCGGGGGGAATGTAGACGGCAATATCATCGCCGCGACAGTGGATATCCATGGCTGCGTGCTGGGTACTGTCACGGCCGGCGGGAGCGCCTGCCTGCGCAAAGGCTGTATGCTGAAGGGCGACCTGATAGCGGGATCTGTGGAGATCGAACCCGGCGCCCGCTTCGAGGGCCAGTGCCGGATGGGCAGCGGGCTGGAATGCAGCCCGGTGGTTTACAGGGATCAAAATTTATTGACCTGAACGGCGAGTCCGCCTGTAAATTGAGTATGCGTCACCCTCCCGTTTCACTGCCGGACTGCCCGCGTAAAGAAAAAGAAAATGCACTGGTAAACAAATAACGGATATATGCAGAACAAAAGAAATTATAAGGACAAAATATTTGCGGCGGTGCTGCCTATCCTGCTTTGCATCCCGGCCACAGGTACCGTACAGGCCCAGGACATACCGGATACCGTCCGTGTACCGTCGGCTGTCCTTAAGACGAACCTGCTGTACGACGCTACCGGCAGCCTGAACCTCGCCGGCGAGTTCCGCCTGGACAGGAAACTAACCCTGGATCTTCCCCTGACCTACAATCCCTGGACTTTTACAGGCGGTAAAAAGTTGAAGCTGCTGCTCTTCCAGCCTGAATTACGCTACTGGACGAAAGAGTCGTTCCGGGGCTTCTTTGCCGGCCTGCACGTTCATGGCGCCCAGTTCAATACCGCCGGGATCATCGACGATTACCGTTACCAGGGCTGGCTTACCGGAGCAGGCCTCTCTGTCGGGTACCGTTGGAACCTCTCCCGGCGTTGGGCGCTGGAGGCTACCCTCGGCGCCGGATACGCGTATGTGGACTATACAAAATACACCGCCGGTGGAACAGGCCCGGAGGGTTGCCGCACCTGCGGACAGAAACTGGAATCCGGTCAGAAGCATTACCGGGGCCCGACCAGGGCCGGCCTGTCGGTTTCCTACACCCTGGGCAGTACAACCAGGCGGCACGGTACGCCTGAGACATACCCTGTTCCGGCTGTACCCCCAATAATAAACCCTCCTGTCATACAGTACGATACCGTAACCGTTCCATGCCCCGAAATCGAGTACCGGCATGAAATCGGCAGCGCCTGCATCCTGTTTCCCCTCGACCGCTATGTGGTCTATCCGGAATACGGGGATAACCGGCAGGAGCTGGCCAAAATAGCGCGTTCGGTCGGGACCGTCCTGGACATACCGGGCTCCAGGATAGAAAGCATCACCCTGGAGGCCTATGCCTCCCCCGAGGGAGCGTTAAACCATAACATAAGCTTGTCCGAACAACGCGCGGCAGCCCTGCGTGACTATATGGTTGCGGCCTATGGCTTCGATGCCGGCTGCTTCAGCGTGCGCTCGAAAGGAGAGAACTGGGAAGGGCTGCGCGCCGCGGTAACAGACAGCGACGCCCTGGGCGAAGAAGAGAAAGCCGGTGTCCTGCAGATACTCGACCTTACGGACATATCCGCCCGTAAAGCCCGGCTGAAAGCCTATAACGGTGGCAAGCCCTACGCTTACCTGCTGCGGGAGGTTTACCCGTCCCTGCGCGTGTGTGCGTACCGGATCAGCTATACGGTGCCTGCGGTGGCAGGGGATAAAGCAAAGAGATAAGCAGAGATAAATAATATATATACGAACAATTAACCCTTAAAATTATGAAACGGAAGCTATGGAGTTTTTTAACAGCGCTGTTCCTGCTGACAGGATTCACGGCCTGCAGTTCGGATGAAGAAAGCACAAAAGAAGAAACCGTCCCCCGCGGTACGACCTATATGGGTCTGTCGTTGTCGCTGCCGCAGAGCCGGTCGACCAAGGCGGCCGATGACCCGGACTACAATGCCGTAGGGCAGTATTCCGGAGTAACGGAGCTCGCCACGCTGGACCTGTACCTGATCTCTTCCGACGGGGCCACGCTGCTGGATGCGCGGCGTTTCGGGCAAAGTGACTTCCTGTTCGGAGGCAATGCCGACGGGAGTGACGCGATAAAGCTTACCACACCTTTTAAGACGATTCCCGGCGATAAGCGTCTGGTTGTTATCCTGAACAGTCCCGGGCCCCTGCTGACGGCAATCCCCGGTGACGATTACCTCTATACACTGTCATCCGGCCTGCCGCTGTCTTCCCTGGCGCGGATAGACCGGAGTACCAGTGTGACCACCCCCGAAGGGCTGACCATCTATGCCGACCTGCTGACCCTGAGCGGAAAAAGTAATACCTTTACCATACAGGACGGCATCAGCGCGGAGGAGGTTACCGCCAGCGGCAAAAATATGATCGCCCTGGACGTTACCCGCATCCCATCGCGTGCGATTATTACCACATCGGCGTCAGCGGATGTCATAAATACGGACGGGATCAAACTCGGTACGGTATCCAATATCACCTATTCGGTTGCCCAGGGGGCCAAAGCGGTCTACCTGTTCCCGCAGGCCAATGCCGACGGCAGCACCAGGACATGGGGATCTGATTATATGCCCGGGGTGGGAGTCGATTATACGTCCACCGCGGCCAATTACTACGATTACACCGACCTGCAGAACCTGACGGATATCGTACCTGTAAAGCCGGCGGACGGTAGCCATATCACCTTCCCGGGCAAGTTCCTGCTGGAGAATACCCATCAGCGCGGCACCGACGAATCGAGCAGCCAGTACCGGAAAGGCAATACGGCCTATATACTGGTGCGGGCTACCTTTACGCCCGACCCGTCCCAGATCAGGGATGGAGGCGCACTGACAGGCGGCACCTTCTATGTTGGCGGCTCCGACGGACGGATTTATTCCAGCATCCAAAAAGCGCAGGATTACACGACCGGCATACAGAACCAGCCTGTTTCCACCTATACGGGCGGAAAAGTGCTGTATTACATCTGGCTGAACCCGGATAACATCACCCGTCCGGTCAACTCGCCTGTGATAAGGAATAATATCTACCATGTCAATATCAATTCGTTCAAACGCATCGGTGTGAACTGGAACCCGCTGATCCCGTCCGGACCGGATGTCCCGTATAACCCGGATCCGAAACCGACCGGCCCGGAACCGGAAAACCCGGTCGACCCGACCGAGCCGCTCAGTTCGACCGACACCTATATGTCCGTCGATATCAGGGTGCTGATGTGGACGATACATACCTATGACGTAGACCTGTAATTAACCATACAAACAGCAAAGGCATGCGCAAAACGATGGCAAAGCAAGGGTCGGCAGGCAGGAGGAAACGAAGATACCTCCTGCTGGGCGCCTTTATACTGTCCGGTATCAGCGGTTGTGTTTATGAGCAGACGGACGACTGCCCGCAGGGGATCGATGTGCGGCTGTACAGCAAAACCCCGTGCCATACCGATACGGTATATCCGCGCTTATCCTCTCTGGAATTACGCGTCTTCGACCGCCAGGGCAAGCCGGTATCAGACCGCCAGAGGGGCGATAGCGTCCTGACGGCAGACTATACCGTCAGGCTGGAGGCGGAAAACGGGCTGTACAGCGTGACGGCCTGGGCCGGGCTCGACGCGGATGCATTCGAACGCAGCCCGGCGGATGAAAAAAGCGGCCTGCTGTTCCGCCTCAAGCGTTCCGGCGGGCTGGCCGCCAGCCTGGAGGGCAAACGCATCTATTACGGGGAAAGCCCCGTGGTCTTCCTGCCCGACCCGGCTGAATACGGGTCTGTCTTTGAATCCGTAGCAATCAATATGCAGGAAATCACCAACCGGCTGACCGTACAGGCCGAAGGCCTTCCTCCTACCGGCGATTATGAAGTATTTATAGAATCGGCCAACGGGGCGATGCATACCGACGGCAGCATAGCCCCCGATGACCTGATAACCTACGGTTCACAGGCGGCCTTTACCGGCAGCCTGCTGGAAGCACGGCTGACCATACTGAAACTGGCCACAGGCTGCAACACTTCGCTGGTCATACGCAACAGGGCGGATAACAGCGAACTGTACCGCGGCGACCTGCTGGGAACGCTGCTGCTGAAAAACCCGGAAGTGAACCTGGCCTGCGACCATGATTTCACGATCCGTTTCACGGCCAAAGACCAGTGCCGGTGCGGGACCTATATGATTACGGAAATTTGGGTGAATAACTGGCTGGTACACAGCTATACGACCGACTTATGAAAACGATGGAATCCAGGACGCTCCTATATATCCGGCTTTGCGTATGGCTACTGCTGCTAACGGGCTGCCGTGAAGAAGACCCGCAGAACCCCGATGCGGGCCAGTCTTATATCTACCTGTCGGTAAAAGCCTCTTCGGGGAGCATCAATGAAGACGCGGGCGGGGAAGACCGGGTGAGCGAAGTACGGATGATGGTTTTCGATGCAGGCGGCAATACCGTTTACAATGGCCTGCCGGATTTTCCCGCCGGTTTCGCAAGCCGGAGCCGCGGGATAAAGTTCAGGCCGGGAACCTACGATTTTTATTTCTTTGCCAACGAATCGGCCTATGCAGGCTTCAGCCAGGCGCTGGCCTCGGTGACCAGTGTGTCGCAGTTGCAGCGTGATCCGCGTTTCAGCCGGTTGACCTATGATCCGGGTTTTAAGCCGGACAATTCTTCCGCCCCGGGACGCTTCCTGATGTCGGCATATTACAAAGCGGTCAGCGTATTGCAGGGCGGTAGCGAAGCTTCCCCCGAACCCCTGGCCTTACCGACACCTGAAGTAGAGCTGGTACGGTCTTTAGCCAAAGTGGAGGTCGTATTCTATAAGAAAGAGCCGGGCAGCGACCTGCCGGCTGCCAGCAGGATCTCCTCGGTACAATTGCAAAACGTGGCGCTGGCTTTTTCGGTTCCCGCGGCAGACACGTATTACAGCGGGCAGGCGGGGACTTCCCCTGCCGGGGACCTGGCAGGCCTGGATTATACCGGGGACTCGATCGGGGCTGTGGGGCCTTTCTATATCCCCGAGCTGCTGAACAAAAGCGGGAATGCCGGCTTCACCGGGCTGCATATCAACAACCGGGCCTTTCCCATCCTCACGGACAAGGCCAGGGCCGGGCTGGCCGCCCAGCGGCGTACCGTGCCTTCCCTGTCGGACAGCTGTGTCATACGCAATTACCACTACCGGATAAACGCCTATATCAGCCCCGGGGGAAGCATCACCTTAAAGACCTGTGTGGAGCCGTGGAAGAAAGACGATTACGTGTATATCTTCCAGGACGGGCAGGGCATCGCCATCCCGCCGGTGATACCGACCGATTCGAGTGTGATCGTGCCTACCTCCTGCGGGAAGATAGAGATACGCTCGGCCAATGAATTCCTGCAACAGGGATTAATGGGCGCTTACGGCGACCAGGTCAACTGGTGGGACCCCAATGTACAGGGCCCGAATATCATCAGGGGGCAGCCTGCGTATTACTGTGAGAAAAAATACGGCCCCGGCTGGCGGCTGATCAATTCCTGCGAGATGATGTCGTTCCTTGCGCTGTTCGACCAGACTTACAGGATATGGCAATCCAATACCTGGCTCGGCATTAATTCCGGCCTGCCCTTTTATTCCGTGCCTTTGCGCAGGCAGGCACAGGACCTGCTGGGAAAATTAACCGGGACGGATATGTCCAAATACGTGTTGACCGCTACGCAGGGAGGGGATAGTTTCGGAAGCGAAAAGCTGGGGATCATCGATGACTTTTTCACCCCCGGCGACATTGTCGTTACACGCCGGCAGTTTCCGGGCGGATGGCCTTATCCGGCGCCGCCGTTCCAGGGCATCGAAGACTGGTACCCGATGGAAGTGGTACACCAGGTCAAAGGCTACTGGTATAGCGGTTACCTGGATTACGCCGATCCGGCCAATTATGATAAGGTGCTCTACCAGCGCTTCGAGCGCTATAGCTTCTCATCGACCGTCTCGCGCTGTGTCAGAAATGTAGAATAACAAAACCAAGAACAATGAAAACCGGTAACATATACATGGCATTCACCCTGGCGCTTTTCCTGCTGACCGCCTGCCACAACGACGGGGAGCCCTTTCAGGAAACTCCCCGGGAGGCCTCCCTTGTACTGAGGCCTGCGCCGGGCCTGAAGGCGGCGGCCGACCCGGACGACCTGCCTGCGGAATACGCGGTAAAAGACCTGAGCGTCTTCCTGGCGGCCCCCGGGGGTAACACCGTGTTAAACCGCTTTATCCATACGGGATTCACGCCTTCCGGCGCTGACTGCACGCTGGTCAGCCTGCCGCTGGATCCCGCTACGGTTGCGTTCCGGGATATCTATGTGGTGGCCAACTGCAATGATATAGCCTCTTTGAACGCGATACTTTCTGTAAATGATATAAAGGCGCTGGCCACCCCGCAGGGGCCGCTGACCACTGCTGTGATGCTCAGCTCCGGGCTGCCCATGTACGGGCAGGCGGCAAATATCAACCTGGGCGGTACATCCGCCGCCAGCCCGGCCGGTATCACCCTGACACGGGCCTGCGCCAAGCTGCGCATCACCCTGGAGAATCCGGCAGCCGGCGCGGACAATGCCTTTATTGTGGAAAATACCGCGCCCTGTACGCTCTACGCACCGGGCAACCCTTTAACATTCGGTACTCCGGAGCTGATCGCTTATCCGCAGGCAGCCTTGGACCCTGTGACGGCAGGAACCTACCAGGGCATCACCTATGTCTATGAATCCGCACAGCCCCCGCGTCTGCGGATACTGACCTCGATAGACGGAACCGACAGGGAATATGTCGCAGGCCCGAATTTCCCGCTGCCGGTACGCGGATACCTCTATGGCATATCGGTCCGGGTATTACCCTCCGGGCTGCCGGCTACACTGGAATTACGTGCCCGGGGTACGGATGGAAGCCGGAGTGTCTTAACATATAAGATGACGGAACGGTAAATAAGGACATAAAAGAACGTGAAATGTAAGGAGATGGAAAAAGGGATGGAAAAAGAAAAAACGAAAGACAGCATCGTCTGCAAATCCTTCCGGCTGCACCTGCCGCAGGGCCGTACCGCGGATATAACCGTGGAAGGCAGCACGCCTAACGACTGCTATATGGCTGCCTTGCGGCGGGCGGCAGCGCAGTATCCGGGCTGGAGGAGTATAGAGGTCATGCCCCCTGACCGTGAAGCGGTCAGCCTTCCGGGATTTGCTGGCGGAGAAGGTAGCTTTATATGATTATTAAAAAATAGTAAAATGAAAAATAGTGAAATGAAAATGATGAAACATTTTATGCAATTAGTTGCATTGTGTGTGTTAACCGTTGGTTTGTCTTCCTGTCAGAAAGACGAAGAGATCTATGACGAATTGATGGGCAGTGAATGGGTGGGAGATCTGGGCTTCAGTTTCGACGACCGGCCCGTGACCAGCGAACTGTATTTCATAGACAACGGTACAGGCTCCGACAAGCAATATTATGCCGGTTCCGCTTCAAATGCTAAACCCGCCTGTAACCTGACTTTCCAGTGGACGATCAAAAACGGGACGCTGACATTGATTTACGACCTCCGTCCGCCGCTGATCCTTGAGATAGGCGGAATGTATATCAAGGGAAACCTCTTAAGAGGCACCCTGCATATGGCTGGAGAAGAGGATATGCCGGTAACGCTGACGCGGAAGAAATGAAAATGAAATATATACATGTAAGCTGTAACTGAGTAAATAAAAAAACTAAAAAACGGAATAAAAGATGGGAACAGTTGTGAAAAAGATAAAGAACAGGGGAAGGAATGTGAGGACCGGGCCGCAGGCTCAGGCTCCGAGCATAGTGGCTAACGGTACTGTTTTCACCGGTGAGGTAAAACTCAGTGAAGACCTGCGCATCGACGGGGCCGTCCTCGGGGATATCTGCAGCACAAAGGCCGTGGTCATCGGCCCCGGCGGAGAGGTGCGCGGGAATATCTCGGCTGCCTTCCTGGATATATACGGTTTACTGGACGGCAATGCCGGTATCACCGGGCATACCTTCCTGCGCAAAGGCGGGATTTTGCTCGGCGACCTGGAGACCGCAGAACTGGAGATCGAGGACGGCGCACGCTTTGAGGGTCAGCGCGTGATGACCCGCAAAGGACCGCGTGGCGCCGGACGGTTAAAAGGATGGCCCTACCGTAGCGGATAAGCGCGTTACGGTACCGGCAACAGGATAAAGATAGCGCAGGGAAAACGGAAGACCGGATAAAACAAGAAGCAGGATATCCATAATAATGAAACGATACGATTAGTTGTCTTTCCCTCCTTAAAACCGGAGGGATATATTATTTGTCTTCATGACGGGTTGTCCACGCTTGTGAGAAGTCCGGACAACCCACTTTTTTATAACAATAACCAAACAGGAATAAAATGAAAATAAAACCTGGCTTTCAGCCTGCACTGAAAATGATGAAATACGTAAATAAAACAGTCACGTCCGGTTGTACTATCCGGCCCGATGTACTGCCTGTAAGGAACATGGAAGAACCGTAAGTGTCACCTGAAAAGCAAACCGATGAATAACCTGACAGAAATCGATATACAAACCTGCCGAATAGAAAAAGTCTGGGGCACGGATAAACGCCTGTATGAACTGATCGCTCCTTTTGTGATGAACCCGGAAGTTATCCGCCTGAACGGAGGCTACCCTTTCAAAAACACGGAAGACCACCTTTGGTATATTTCCGTCAAAGGGAAGAATATGGTTACCGGATTCATTTCCATTGTCAACGACCGTTTGTGCAACGACTTTACCTGGCAGGATAAGGACTTGTTACGGCTATTGATCGAACGCGCCCTGATGGATGGTAAGCGACCGCTCAACCACGTTATTTTAGTGAGCAAAATTACAAAGTATCAATCCGGTATATACCGAAGGGTTCCATCCCATTGGTTTATACCGGATTTTTATAGAACTGCTGAATGGTGTCTGATTTGTCGGGCCAGTCTCGGGACTGTCTATGGAAAGTCCGGGGACATTCCCGGGATTGCCGGCAGATTGTCTGAACTTTGCCTGCATCCTCTCCACTGGCCGGGAAGTAGCTGCTCCAGATTTTCCCCCGATTTTGGGGCAAGGTAATAAGGCAGTTTGGCGATGACGTCATTGAGCCATTCGCGGGGGTTGATACCATGTTCTTTGCAGGAGCCGAGCAGGGAGCAGATAATGGCCGTGCTTTCGGCGGCTTCCTGATTCCCGCAGAACAGCATATTTTTTCTGGTCAAAACCATGGGACGCAGTGCATTTTCACACCGGTTATTATCGATCATGATTCTCCCGTCATAGAGGTAGGGCCTCATTCTTGGCACCAATGGATAAGCGTAAGCAATCGCTTTTCCCATAAGACTGCGTTTGAGCACCTTGGGATAAGTGGTTTTGAGCCAGAGTTCGAAGCTGTCGAGTATAGGTTTTGCCAGGCGCTGGCGCAGTTCGGCACATTTTTCGTATGTGAGCTCCTGTTCACCGGCCATGTGTTCCACATTGTACAGGTCCTGTATCAGCTTAAGCCCCTGCATGGCATGCTCCCTGTCTTCCTCCATGCAAGGTAATAGTTCGGGTAACCGCGTCTTGCAAAGCCGTACGCGAGTTCTTACCTTTGAGGAAAAAACCTATGGAAACGAACGATTATGTGCGAGGAGTGGCGTTGAGCGAAGCCGAAGGCTTTGCCTTGATAGAAAGTTTTTATACAAGTAGACGGGGAGCCGAAGCGTGGTATAGAGGCTTGGGCATGTCCAAGCACACATTCTATAAGTGGAAGCACCGCTACGACGCCATTCACGCAGAGGGAGCACCGTCGGAGCCGGCAGCAGAACCGGAGCCCTGCCGCCTGGTCCCTGTCAGGATAGTAGATACGCCCTCCGGCGAAGTTGTCCGGGGTATAGAGGTGCGCTACCCGAACGGGGTGGTACTGGCCCTTCCGGCTGAGCCGGGCATCGGAATGGGCCAGCTGGCCGAACTGCTAAAACTCAAAGTCTGATGTTCAGCCTGGGAGAAACGGATAAGTATTACTTATATTCGAGTGCCTGCGACATGCGCAAAGGCTTTGACACGCTGTCGGGAATCGTCGCCTCTGTTATGCGGCATGACCCGGCCAGCGGCGAAGTTTTTATCTTTCTTAGTCGCAGCCGGCGAACGCTGAAATTGCTACATTGGGAAAGCGGGGGTTACGTTATCTATCACAAGAGGCTGGAGAAAGGACAGTTCAGCCGCCCTCATTATGATGAAAAGACAGGTTGTTACCGCTTAAAGTGGGTTGAACTGGTGATGATGACCGACGGTATCAGCCTGGAAAAAGTAGTGTACAAAAAAAGATACGAAAAACCCGTCGAAACCTTATAAATAAAAGGATTAACGCTTGTATATCCGGTAAAAAATGTGTATCTTTCATACATGGAAAAGATACGGGAACTGGAAGAATTATTAGCCGAATCCAAGCTTGTTATACAGGAGTTGGAGTCGAGGAACATTTCCCTGGAATCCAAACTAAGCAAACTTACCGACGAACTCCTTTATCTTCGCCGGGCCATGTTCGGACGTTCGTCTGAACGCTATGTAAAGGAAGATCCCAACCAGCTGAGCCTGGCCTTCGAGGGTGTTGACAGCCTGCCGGAAGAAGAAAAGGCGCTGGTTGAAGAGTTGCGTCAAACCATTACTTACGAACGTGAGGCCAGAAAGGAAAATTCCTCTAAACCGGTACGCCAGGAACTGCCAGCCGGATTGGAACGTAAAGAAGAAATCATAGAACCCGATCCGATACCCGCAGGAAGTACCTGCATCGGTCAGGAAGTGACAGAGATACTGGAATATACACCGGGAACATTGTATGTGCGCAGGATTATCCGCAAGAAATATGCCTTGGCCGGCCATCAGGGCGTGGTTATAGCGGAACTTCCGTCCCTGCCGCTGCCAAAGAGTAACGCAGGAGCGTCGCTGCTGGCACACCTGCAGGTAAGCAAATACCAGGATCACCTTCCCTATTACCGTCAGATCGACATCTTCAGCCGGCAAGGCATAAAACTGGCCGCTTCTACCGTTAACGGCTGGAATGCCGGTTCAGCCTGCCTGCTGGAACTCTTATACCTCGAACTCAGGAAACAGGTGCTGGCATCGGATTACATCCAGATGGATGAAACCTTCATACCGGTAGTGGACAGGGACAAGCCCGGTGCAACCCGTAAAGGCTACCACTGGATCGTCAAGGCGCCGGAAGAGCGGAAGCTTTTCTTCCATTACGACCACGGCTCGAGAGGGCAGAAAGTGGTGATAGAACTGCTGAAAAACTTTAAGGGAGCCGTCCAAAGCGACGCATACGCCGCCTACGGGATATATGAGAACAAGAAGGATGTCTTGTTGCTGGGCTGCTGGGACCATGCCCGCAGACGATTTGAGCAAGCCCTCAAAAATGACCCCGCCCGGTCATCCTTTGCCATGGATCAAATACAGTTGCTTTACCGGTTGGAGAGGCAGTTCAGGGAAACCTGTCATGTTCCCGATCAAATTGCTGTGGAGCGTAAGGCCAAAGCCTATCCCATCCTCAAGGCTTTCGAGCGCTGGCTGCTGGATGAGTATCCGAAGGTATTGCCGCAGTCCCTCATTGGAAAGGCAATCGCTTATACCTACAATATTTATCCCCGCCTGGTGCGCTATGTCATCGACGGAAGATATCAGATATCCAATATCGGTGCCGAGAATGGCCTTAGAGGCCTGGCCGTAGGCAGGAAAAACTATATGTTCTGCGGCAGCCATCAGGCTGCTTACCATGCCGCTATCATTTACTCCCTGCTGGGTACATGCAGGCTGCATGGCGTGAATCCCGAAGCCTGGCTTACGGATGTCCTGAACCGGTTACCTGATACCAAAACGGAAGACCTGCATCTGTTGCTGCCCGGAGCCTGGCTGCCGACGGGCCAACATTAATATAAATCCCTCAAGGGCGGCGATGTTCGCCGTCTGCCACACGAATAAAGTAGAGCCGGACGGTCATGTGACCGGACGGCTCTGTCTATTTTGTATGGATAAGCCCGAGGCTGCTGGCACCTGGATCTATGGACGCAATTCCCCGAACTATTACCATGCAAGCCTCGATGTGGCGCCTTATGTGCGCGAGGCAGCTGGCAAGGCATACTCCCTCCTTGTTTTCAAACGCATCGTAAGCTGCATACCCATCGCTTTGGAGGTATCCTTTAAAGGGTTTGAGCAGCTTTGTCACTACGTCCCTCGACCGTGAACCGTTGTCATAATGGAAGAAGACGAGTTTCAGCATGGGCGCCCGTGCCATCCAGATGTATTCCCTTGCTGCCTTGTGCTTTGTATGGTCTATAACCGGAAGGGTCGTTTCGTCAACCTGGATATAGTCTGATGGTAATAGTTCGGGTAACCGCGTCTTGCAAAGCCGTACGCGAGTTCTTACCTTTGAGGAAAAAACCTATGGAAACGAACGATTATGTGCGAGGAGTGGCGTTGAGCGAAGCCGAAGGCTTTGCCTTGATAGAAAGTTTTTATACAAGTAGACGGGGAGCCGAAGCGTGGTATAGAGGCTTGGGCATGTCCAAGCACACATTCTATAAGTGGAAGCACCGCTACGACGCCATTCACGCAGAGGGAGCACCGTCGGAGCCGGCAGCAGAACCGGAGCCCTGCCGCCTGGTCCCTGTCAGGATAGTAGATACGCCCTCCGGCGAAGTTGTCCGGGGTATAGAGGTGCGCTACCCGAACGGGGTGGTACTGGCCCTTCCGGCTGAGCCGGGCATCGGAATGGGCCAGCTGGCCGAACTGCTAAAACTCAAAGTCTGATGTTCAGCCTGGGAGAAACGGATAAGTATTACTTATATTCGAGTGCCTGCGACATGCGCAAAGGCTTTGACACGCTGTCGGGAATCGTCGCCTCTGTTATGCGGCATGACCCGGCCAGCGGCGAAGTTTTTATCTTTCTTAGTCGCAGCCGGCGAACGCTGAAATTGCTACATTGGGAAAGCGGGGGTTACGTTATCTATCACAAGAGGCTGGAGAAAGGACAGTTCAGCCGCCCTCATTATGATGAAAAGACAGGTTGTTACCGCTTAAAGTGGGTTGAACTGGTGATGATGACCGACGGTATCAGCCTGGAAAAAGTAGTGTACAAAAAAAGATACGAAAAACCCGTCGAAACCTTATAAATAAAAGGATTAACGCTTGTATATCCGGTAAAAAATGTGTATCTTTCATACATGGAAAAGATACGGGAACTGGAAGAATTATTAGCCGAATCCAAGCTTGTTATACAGGAGTTGGAGTCGAGGAACATTTCCCTGGAATCCAAACTAAGCAAACTTACCGACGAACTCCTTTATCTTCGCCGGGCCATGTTCGGACGTTCGTCTGAACGCTATGTAAAGGAAGATCCCAACCAGCTGAGCCTGGCCTTCGAGGGTGTTGACAGCCTGCCGGAAGAAGAAAAGGCGCTGGTTGAAGAGTTGCGTCAAACCATTACTTACGAACGTGAGGCCAGAAAGGAAAATTCCTCTAAACCGGTACGCCAGGAACTGCCAGCCGGATTGGAACGTAAAGAAGAAATCATAGAACCCGATCCGATACCCGCAGGAAGTACCTGCATCGGTCAGGAAGTGACAGAGATACTGGAATATACACCGGGAACATTGTATGTGCGCAGGATTATCCGCAAGAAATATGCCTTGGCCGGCCATCAGGGCGTGGTTATAGCGGAACTTCCGTCCCTGCCGCTGCCAAAGAGTAACGCAGGAGCGTCGCTGCTGGCACACCTGCAGGTAAGCAAATACCAGGATCACCTTCCCTATTACCGTCAGATCGACATCTTCAGCCGGCAAGGCATAAAACTGGCCGCTTCTACCGTTAACGGCTGGAATGCCGGTTCAGCCTGCCTGCTGGAACTCTTATACCTCGAACTCAGGAAACAGGTGCTGGCATCGGATTACATCCAGATGGATGAAACCTTCATACCGGTAGTGGACAGGGACAAGCCCGGTGCAACCCGTAAAGGCTACCACTGGAT